>DATKMK010000073.1:0-48569 GCA_035541895.1 Binatia bacterium
GCGCGCGCAAGCTGCGCCACGGCGCGGCCAACCTGCTCGGTGGCCGCGCGTGGCGCTTCGAACTGTTTTCGCTGACCACGGCCGAGATCGGAATTCCCGCGAATCCGAGCGCGGCGAGCGCGCTGCTGCTCCGCATGCTCAACCACGGCCTCGTTCCGCAACACTACCTGGCGCGGCGCCCCGAACGCCTCTTGCGCGGCTATGTACTCGACTACCTCGCGCAGGAAATCCAGGCCGAAGCGCTCGTGCGGAACGTGCCCGCCTTTGCGCGCTTTCTTGACGCCGTCAGCACGACTCACGGGCAACTGTTGAACTACGCGACGGTCGCGCGCGACTGCGGCGTGTCCGCGAAGACGGTGCGCGAGTATTACCAGATCCTCGACGACACCCTGCTCGGCTTCCGCCTAGCGCCGTGGCGCAAGGCGCGCAAACGCCGCTTGATCGAGACCGAGAAATACTTCCTCTTCGACGTCGGGATCGTCCGGGCGCTCTCCGGAATGCGCCTCGTGCAACCGGGCAGCGAGGAGTTCGGCCGCGCCTTCGAACACTTCCTCATTCAAGAGGTGCGCGCGTACCTCTCATATCGCGAGCGTGATCTGGCGCTGTCGTACTGGCGCACCAGCACCGGCCTGGAGGTCGACCTCATCGTCGGCGCGCTCGATCTCGCAATCGAGTTCAAAGCGTCCGCCAAAGTTGGCGAGGGCGATGCCCGCGGCCTACGAGCCCTGGCGGAGGACCAGAAGGCGAAGCGGCGCATGATCGTCTGCCTCGCGGGTGAACCGCGACGCCTTGGCGATGGAATCGAGATCTGGCCCTGGCCCCAGTTCTGCCAACGCTTGTGGGCCGGAGAGTGGTTTTGACGGGCGCGCGAAATCGCGGGACGCGCAGACCAGCCGCAAGGCAGACCCCTCGTGAATTCTCCCCTGGGCAAGGGGAGACCACAGAGGGGTTCCCTCGTCGCGATGTCCCATACCTTGTAAATCTGCACCCACGGTGCAAATCAGCAAGGCATGAAATTGGTCCGTCGCAAGGCACGCGGCCGCGGATTCGTCTCTATGTGCGGCCGCGCACGTGTGACCAAGACGTTCTTCGAACCGCTGCCTGCAGCGGAACTCAAGGCGCAGGAACGCTGAGCTGCCGGTGCGTGCGCTTGTCTTACTGATCGTTCTCGCCTCGCTCGCGCGTGTCGCCCACGCGGCCGGGCCGACCCTGACCGCCGTGCCGCATCAGCAGCGCACCCGCGCCGCAGACGCCGGCATCGTGCCACTGTGGGACACGCGCTGGTGGATCACACTGCGCGCGACGCGTGGCGACGCAGCACTCGTACGCATCGAGTACAGTGCGCGATTCCAGGAGAGCACCGACCCGCGCTCGCTCGCCGGCGGCTTCGACGTCGGCGCCGCCGATCGCGACGCCGTGAGCGGTCGCATCGTCGTCACCTGTCCGGTGCGTCCCGACTACGAGAAGAAACTGCGGATAAAACTCCGCGTCAGCGACACGAGCGGGACAGCGAGCGAGTGGACCGAGCTGGATTTTCCGGTGCGCAACGATCCGTACGATCCCGTCATCAAAGCCATTCCGGTCTCGATCGCGCCGCAGGCCGATCGCCGCAGCGAAGTGCGCGGCACGGTCGAGGTCGTAGCTGACGACCGCATGCGCATCAGCGAAGTGAAGGACGCGCTCAAACACAAGGCCCGCGAGCAAGGCGGCGACGCGGTGGTGAACTTCCGTACGGTGTCGGGCAGCGACGACTCGGTGACCTTCGCGGCAGATGTCGTTCACTACGTCGAGATCGCCCCGCCGCCGGAGGCCGCACCAACGCCGCTTCCCGTTCCCTCTGATCGGGTGCTGGGCGAGATTGCGATGCCGGCGGCGCGCCGCTGAAGGACGACCCCTCTTCGATTCTCCCCTTGCCAAGGGGAGACTAAGAGGGGTGTTGTCTACACCGCCGCCGCGGCTTTGGTGATTGCCTCGAACTCGCGTGCGACGCACGGGCGCGCCAGCACGCGCTGGAACCATTGCATGAGCTGCGGCTCGGTCTCGGTCGGCGGAACGCCCAGGGTCGAGGCGTAGCCGATCACCAGGAACGTCGCGATGTCCGCGACGGTGAAAACGCCGCACAGATACTCGCGGCTGTGCAGCTCGCGTTCGAGCGCGGTGTAGCGGCGGCGCAGCGCGTCGGTCGCGGCCGTCACGCGAGCCATGTCGCGCGCCGCGTTGTCGCGCTTGGTGAACAGCTCCTGGACCAACGGCGTGACTTCCTCGCTCATCGCCAAGTCGGCCTCGTCCTCGAGTTGGCGGCAGCGCGCCGAACACCACCATGCACACCGCTCCGATCATCGCCGCGCCAGTGCGGTAGACGCGAAATCCCGGCAGCTCGCCGGCCATCAGCACGAGGTAGGTGAAGCCGAAGATGACGAGCGCAGCGATCATCGGGACGGAAGGAGCATGTGGGCCAGCGATACCATTCGCTTGGCCAGCGTCAACCGCCGCGCGCCGACATTGACTCGCGCGGGTATCGTGTCATAGCTCAGCTTTCCGGCGCCTCTCGGGGAATGAGCGATGGCCATCGGACCCTGGCTTGCCTTGGCAAAACGCTGGCGACGGTGGCTCATCGTCGTCGGCGTGCTGATGGTCGTCCGCGCCGCGCTTCCAGAAGTCCTTCGCCGCGTCATCGTCTCGCAAGCGTCGCAGGCGCTGCGAACCCGCGTCGATCTCGGCGACGTCGACCTCGCCCTGGTCCGCGGCGGCGTGGAGTTGAAGGACTTCGCGATTCACGCGCCAAGTGCCGGACAGGAAGCGCCTGCCGCCGACACACCGGTGTTGATCGGCTGGAAGCGGCTGGCGGTCGAGCTGCGCTGGCTCAAGCTGTTCTCGAAAACCATCGAATTGCGCGAAGGTGTCCTCGAATCACCGCGTGTCGCACTCGATCGGCTCGCCGACGGCGGGTTCAACCTGCTGGCGCTGGTGCCGGCATCGGCGCCTGCCTCGCCAACGCCCGAGGCCGCGCCGCCGGCGAAATCCAGTTGGGCGTTCGGACTCGACCGCTTCGTGTTGATCGATGGCGGCGTGTTGTTTCGCGACCTGAGCACCGAAGGCAGCGAACCGATCAACCTCGACCTCAATGCGCTTGAGGTGCATGAGATTGAACTGCGCCCGGGCGTGTACGGCCAGCCCGCGCAGCTTCATCTCAAGGTCACCACCGATCAAGCGTCGGTGGAGCTCGACGCGCGCCTCACCCTGCGCGAGGACGGATATGCGCTGGAGGCGGCGCTGAACGCGCAGAACCTGCCGTTGCGGCGCGCGCGGTTCTACATCCCCAAAGTCGGCTGGAGCGCGTTGGAGGGGCAAGGCGACGCCACGCTGACCTACCACCTGGACACGGGCAAGCAGAACGAGTTGCGCGGTACCGTCGCGGTGCGCGATCTGGCCGTGCGGATTCCGCAAATCGAGCAACCCGGGTTGGCGTGGAAGAGCCTGACGGTAACGGTCGACCCGGTCGATCTGCTCGCGCATCGCGCGACGATCACCGACGTGACGCTGAGCGGTGCGTCGTTGCTGGTGCGGCCGAAGGGCGGCGTGGTCCTGCCGCTGCTCGCATCGGCCGTCACCGGTGAGCCCGCGCCGGGATCGTCTGCCGCACCCGACGCGACACCGGAAGCACCAGCGGCACCGCCCACTGCACCGACCGGCGCCAAGTCGGACGCGGCCGCGTGGCAATGGTCGCTGGCCTCGCTGCGGATCGACGATGCACACGTGCGCCTACTGCCCGACCTCACGCTCGATATCGGAATCGGCATGAGCTTGAAGGGACTCGCAGATCCCGAGCAGCAGCCGGCGCACATCGAGCTGACCCTCGCACCGGGCGCGGGCTCGATCAAAGCCGAGGGAGCGCTGCAACTGAAGTCACCGGGGTTCGCTGGCACGGTGCAGATTGCCGAGTTGTCGATCCCGGAACTCATCGCTGCTTCAGGCGCTGTGTCGGGCGATCTGTTGCAAGCGGCGTATCTCAGCTCGAACCTCGCGATCGAAGCCGGACTGGCCTCCGGGTCGAACCCGGTGGGGCCACGCGACGTGCGAGTGAACGGCACGCTCTCGCTCGCCAACGTGCAGGCGAAGACCCCGGCTCCGTACGCGTTCAATGTCGGCACCGGCGCGCTGAACGTGTGGATCGACGAGTTGTTACTCCCGGGCGTGATTCCGGGCGCCGCGCCGGAGACCCCGCCGCCAGACGTCCGATTCCGTGGGCGCGTGGGCCTCGCGGATCTGCGGGTCGCCGCACCTGCACCGCAGGCGCTATCGATCGGCGCGCGCACGATCGAGTTGGCGCTCGGCGAGCTGACCGCGCCGGCCACGCTGCTCGGTGTCGGCGCGAATCCCGCACAATCGCCCGGCGACATCCACGTGAAGGGACAATTCGGGTTGAACGATTTGCAGGTCGCTGGCGCCGACCCGAAGATATTCTCTGTCGGCACGCACATCTTTGTCCTACCGATCGCCGAGGTGGTCGTCCCCGGGGCAGCGACGCAACCCTTGCGTGTCGCGCTCGGCGACGTGCAGCTCAGCGGTCCGACTGTTCGGATCACGCGGACGGCGGACGGATTGGTGCTTCCGAAGTTGGGATCCGAGGCGCGGCCTCAGCCCGCACCCACACCAGTGGCGCAGTCCGGCGCGGCCCCGGTGCGGCCGATCGAAGTCGCGGTGAAATCGTTCCGGCTTGCACAGGGAAGCGCGGCGATGACCGATCGAACGGTGAAACCGTTCTTCGCCGGTCGACTCGGACCGCTCGACGTTTCAGCCCGCGACGTTCGCTGGCCCCAATTGGCGCTGAGCGATCTACGTGCGAGCCTCGGCATCAATGATCAAGGAACCGTCAAGGTCTACGCTGGAACCAAGCAGCAAGCTGGTTGGTTCGAGGTCAACGGCGACAGCATTGCCCTCACGCCGTTCAACCCCTACGTCACCAGCATGTCGAGTTACGGGATCACCGGCGGTACGCTGTCCGTTGCGACCAAAGGGTCGTTCGCCGGTGATCGCTATGACACCGACACCTGGCTGACGTTGCACGACTTCGATGTGTCGGGCGCGGCCGGCGACTCGCTGTTCCAGCAGCAGTTCGGCATTCCCCTCACCATGGCGCTGGCGTTGATGCGCGACCTCAACGGCGACATCGGCCTCGGGATTCCGGTGCAAGTGAATCCGGAAGGCACACGGGTCGACGTCCTGTCCGTGGTCGGCGTGGCGCTGCGGCATGCGATCGTGAACGCGCTGGCGTCGCCGCTCAAGCTCGTCGGCGCTGCGTTCGGCGGCGGGAAAGAGGGGCCGGTCGCACCGGCGCCGATCCTCTTCCGGCTTGGTCGTGCCGCGCCGACCACCGCCGGTGCCGAACAGATCGACCAACTGGGCGGGCTGCTCGCCAGCCGCGCCGGCCTCGGTGTGACGTTGGACGCAAAGGTGACCGCGAGCGACGTGCGCTGGCTGCGCGAGCAAGCTTTGCGCGCGGAGTGGGCGCAGCAGGGTATGTTTGCCAAGCTTGGCGGACTGACCCAGCGCGGAACTCGCGAGCGTGTTCGCAAGGCACTCGAAGCTCGCGCTAACGACGAACCGGGCGAGTTGTCGGCTGACGACGGTGCCGCGCTCGACCGATGGATCGCCGAGCGGCCGAGCATTCCGCCGGACCAGTTGGAGCAATTGGTCGCCGCGCGAACTGCGGCGGTCGAGCAGGCGCTGGTCGAACAACACGGGATTGATGCCCAGCGGATCTTGCGGCAGCCGGCGGCGGTGAGTCCTGTGGAGGGCGACCCGACGGTTGGAATCACCGTCGGCGCCGCGCGCAGGTAGCGGGTCATGCGTCCCCTCAACAAGCCGCGCACGATCGCGGGCGATCCTCCCGAATGGATCGTGCACGACGAACCGATTCCTTGTCCCTACCTGCCTGGTCAGATCGCGCGACTCCCCCTCCGTCTGCCGGCGCGCGCCTTGCGGGCCACGGAGTTTTCTCAGCGCTTGGCCGAAGGTGATCGGCGGCAGGGGCGACTGTTGTATCGGCCCAACTGCCCGTCATGCCGAGCCTGCGAGGCGATCCGCATCGAGGTCGACGCGTTTACGCCGCAGCGGACCCAGCGCCGAGTCCTGCGCCGCGGGGATGCGGCACTGCAAGTGGAGATCGGTCCCCCGACCATGACGGCGGAAAAAGTCGAACTCTACAACCGCCACAAGATCGAGCGCGAGCTGCTCGTCGGGACCGACCTGCTCGACGCCAGCGGGTACGAACAGTTCCTCGTGGACACCTGCGTCGACACGGTGGAACTCGTCTATCGGCACGCCGGAGCGCTGGTCGGAGTCGCGATCACAGACCGCGCCGCGGACTCGCTGTCGGCGGTCTACTGCTTCTTCGATCCGGACTACGCGCGCTGGAGTCCCGGCGCGTACTCGATTCTGAAGCAGATCGAACTGTGTCGCCGCTGGGACCTCCGCTATCTGTATCTCGGCCTCTACGTCGCTGACTGCGCGGCGATGCGCTACAAGGCCGGCTACCGCCCGCACGAGCGGTTGGTCGGCAGCACGTGGATGCGATTCTGCTAGCACGACCTGCCACAGCACGTGCCGTGGGCTTGTCGGGAGCACCTCCGTCGCGCCGCTACTTTGGTGACGCGCTGGCAAATCGGATGATAGCGATCGCCTAGACAGATGCAGTCACATTCGATGCAGTGCGGTGTGGCATCATCACTGCACGAAAGCCGTCACGCCGGAAGACAGGTTGGGTCCTATGCGATTGACGAGCCTGAAGTTGCGCCGGTTCGAGCGAGGGCTGCTGCAACTCGAAGTCGCGCGGCGCGCCGAGATGACCTGGGGACGACTGTCGGAGATCGAGAACGGCCGTGTCGATCCGCAGCCCGACGAGCTGCAACGGATCGCATCGGCGCTGGGCATCTCCGCGCAGCACCTGCTGGGGGCGGCGGTTCGCCCGCGCTGACGCGCGATCATTTGGCGCGCCCGAGCCGTCGTTGCGCTGCATCGAGATCGGCGCGAGTGAAGTTGAAGCGCAGCAGTACGATGCCCGACAGCAGGTAGAACAGCGCGGGAAACCACGAGTACATCCACAGCATCCAGTGCTTGACCGTGTCGCTTTGCGGAACGCCGGGCGTGTAGCCGACGTGTTCCAGCACCTGCAAGGCGGCGAAGCCGGTGATCGCATTGCCGGCTTTGATCACGAACGACCACAGCGCGAAGTAGGCGCCTTCGCGGCGGCCGCCGGTTTCCACTTCGTCGTGATCGATCAAATCGGCCACCATCGACGGCGGCAACGCCTGGTAGTTACCGAAGCTGACGCCGCCGAGCACGAGAATCACCGAGAAGAACCCGATCGTGCCTTCCGCCAACCAGTAGCACGCCGCGCTGGTCAGCGTGGCCAGCACGATCGCCGCGCCCCACGTCGCTCGCTTTCCGAAACGGTGCGCCATGCGGTTCCACAGCGGCAGCGACAGCACCGCGCAGAGAAAGTAGAGCAGCAAGTAGTACGACCACGTCGGCAACCAATCCGGAATGGATCGCGCCCACCACTCGGGCGTGCCGATGATGTAGACCGCGACGTAGATCACTAACACCGCGGGTACCGCACCGGCGATCGCGCTGAACGCGAACGCCATCAGTAACACGCGGAACGGCCGGTTCCTCAGCGTCGCGATGATGCCGGCGTACGGATTCATCGCCGGCCGCCCTTGAAACTCGGGGCGTTCGCGCACCACGACGCCGGAGTACAGGAGAAACACCGACGTGCCTAAGCCCAAGATCGCGCCCATCGCGCCGTAGCCGGTGCGCCCGCCGTACAGGTGAATGAGATACGCCGGGAGAATGGTGGCGGCGAGCAAGCCGGCCAAGCCCCAGCCTTCGCGCACCGAGATCAGTTGGGTGCGCTCGTGATAGTCGTCGGTCATCTCGGCGCCCAGGCTGTAGTACGGGATCGAGCCGACCGTCCAAATGAAGTACGTCACGGTGTACAGCCCGACCATGTAGATCAGCAGTTCAACCTGATGCTGTGCCGGATCGCCGACGTCGGGCGGGGCGAACAAGTAGTAGAACGCGATGCCCAGCGGCAGTGCCGATCCCAGCATGTACGGCCGGCGCCGGCCGATGCGCGTGTGCGTGCGATCCGACGCGTAGCCCATCAGTGGATCGACGAACGCGTCGAACAAGCGAGCGATCAGCAACGCCCACGACACGAAGCCGGCCGACAGCCCGACGTAATCGGTGTAGAAGAACTGAAAGTTGACCGCGACCACCAGGCCGAGCAACGCGAAGGCAAAGTTCCCCGCGCCGTAGCCGATCATCACGCCGGCGCCCAGTTGTTCACGGCGGCCTGCGGGCGTGGTGGGATGCGACGCAATCTGCACCGCCATGGCGGCTGGTTAACACACTCTCAACTGCAGGGGCGAGCCGCGTGTGGGGCGAATCGACCCGCCGCTCAACCCCACTGCGCGCTCTCTGAGCGCGTTGGGGGGAAGGGAAATCCTACCAGCCGGTCGAGCCGCCGGAGATCACCCGATCGAGCTCGTCGGCCTGATGTTGATCGAGCGGCTGCAGGCGGGCGAGCACCGCACGCGCTTGATCCAGCTTTCCCATCTTCACGTAGGCCTCGCCGAGGTATTCGAGCGCCTGCACGTAGTTCGGACGCAGCCGCAGCGCTTGCTCGTAGGCCTTGATGGATTCGTCGTAGCGCTCCTGATTCTTGAGCGCATGGCCCAACTCGTTCCACGCTTCGGGAAACTCGGGCTGGAGCGCAATCGCTTCGCGAAATTTCTTTTCGGCGCCCTTCCAATCGTCGCGACGGGTCAGCGCCAGGCCTGCGTTGTAGCGCGACTCGGCGCTCAGCCCGGGCGTACCGGTAGGTTCGGGCTTGGGTTCGCCGCCGGCGGCCCACGCGGTTGTGGACAGCATAACCGCAGCCAGGAATGTCACAGCGATCTTGGTCATGGCACTCTCCTCGTGGTGAAAGTCAGTAGCCCGCCGCGTTCAGCGCGCGCTCGAACTGCGTCTCGGTTGAGCCGTAGTGCTGCTCGAGCGTCTTGGCGCGCTTGAAGTAGAAGTGCAGATCCAACTCCCAGGTGAAGCCGATGCCGCCGTGCATCTGGATCGACTCGCCGCACACCAACCGCGACGCCTCGCCGGCATAGGCCTTAGCCGCCGCACACGCGAGCGCCGCGTCAGGCTCGTTGCAGTCGACGCACCACGCGGCGCGGTAGACCGCCGAGCGACTCGATTCGGTGCGCAGCAGCATCTCGGCGAGCCGATGTTGCAGAGCTTGGAACGAGCCGATCGGGCGCTTGAAGGCCTGACGCGTTTGCACGTACGCGATCGTGGTTTCAAGGCACCGGCTCATGATGCCGAGCAACAACGCGCTGGCACCTACGGCGGCGATGCGATCGACCCGATCCAATACGCTCACCGCGGCAACGCGGGCGGCGGCGTGATCGAAGGCCACCTCGCCAAAGCGTTGTGCCGGATCGATCGTCGGCATCGGCGTAACCGCGAACGGCTTGTGGGTCAACCACAGTGCGTCTGACGCCACCACCAACAGCGCATCGGCCTGAGCGGCGAACGGGACGAAGCATTTCGTGCCGCGTACCCGCCCGCCCTCGGCGCGGGCAAGCGGTATTCGCTCGCCCGCGTATGGCGCGTCTTCGCGCGCAATCGTCGTCAGCGTCTTGCCCGCACACAGATCGCTGAGCGCAGCGTCGTGACCCCCGGCCGCAGACAACGCGGCGGCCGCCAGCACCACGTCGAGGTACGGCCCAGGCATGCACGCGCGGCCGACCTCCTCGCACACAATCGCCAGTTCGATCGCGCCGAGGCCTTGGCCGCCGGCGCTCGCGGGCGCCAGCAGGCCGAGGTAACCCATTTCCGCCCATCGCACCCACGCCGCGGCGTCGTATCCGCGTGGCGCATCTTCCATCACCTTGCGGCTCTTCTCGATCGGCCACTCGTTGGCGAGAAAGTCGCGCGTCGACTGGCGCAGCAGCGCTTGGTCTTCTGACAATTCGAACTTCATGGCTATGCCTGCGGCAGGTTGAGCACCCGCTTTGCGATGATGTTGCGTTGGATCTCCGACGAGCCTGAGTAGATCGTCCCGGCGCGCGACCACAGGAATTCGCGCGCCCAGTCGACGTCGCTGCGAGCGCTCGCGGCGGTGCGCAGGAGTTGGCCCCCCGGCCCGAGGATATCGAGCGCGGTCTCGCGGAACCGCTTGTCGAATTCGCTCCAGTAGAGTTTTTCGAGCGACGATTCGGGACCCGGCTTGTTGCCGTCGGCGAGGTTGGCCAAGTTGCGAATGCCGTTGGCGCGCATGACTTCGTTCTCGACCAGCAGGCGCGCCAGCTTCTCGCGCACCGCGCGGTCCTTGCGCCCGTACTCGTTGCACGCCGCCGCCAGCAACTCGATGTCGCGACCGAAGCGCGCCGCGTACGCCAGCGACATCGCGCCGCGCTCGTATGCGAGCACCGTCATCGCGATGCGCCAGCCCTCGCCGATTTGCCCGACCAAATTCTCGCGCGGCACCCGCGCGTCTTCGAAGAACACTTCACCGAATTCGCTCTCGTTGGTGATTTGGCGCAGTCGCCGCACAGTGACGCCCGGGGTGTTGAGCTTGCACAGGATGAACGAGATGCCGCCGTGGCGGTCTTTGCTGTCGGTGCGCGCAAGCACGAAGATCCAGTCGGCCCACGGGCCGAAGGTGGTCCAGATCTTCTGTCCGTTGACGATGAAGTGATCGCCGTCGAGTGTTGCGCTGGTACGCAGCGAGGCGAGATCGCTGCCGGCACCCGGCTCGCTGAAACCCTGACACCAGATTTCGTCGGCCGCCAGCATCGGCGGGATGTAGCGCCGGCGTTGCTCCTCGGTGCCGTGGTGGATCAACGCTGGTCCAAGCAGTCCGATGCCGAGAAAATTGAGAATCTGTGGCGCATCGACGCTCGCCAGCTCTTCCTCGAAGATCGACTTTTCCACCTCGGAGGCGCCGCGGCCGCCCCACTCGGCTGGCCAATCCATGCCGAGGTAGCCGGCGCGATGCAGCTTGCGCTGCCAATTGCGCCGCAACTCCATCAAGCTGTCTTCAGTGGCGCGCGGATCGCGCAATTCATCGTGCCACGTGCGCGGCAAGTTGGCCTTCAGCCACGCGCGCAATTCGTCGCGGAACTTCAGATGTCTTTCGGAGAGACGCAAATCCATGGCGAGTCTTCTACGGTCGCTGCACCGTCAGGTCAACGGGTCGGCGGCTTGACGCTGGCGAACCCCTCGGCCATACCTGACGCCCCGGGATTGTCGGAGATCGGAGCGACCATGGCGTATCGCGTGATTCAGTGGGGCACGGGCAACGTCGGTGCCTTTTCGTTGGGCTGCATTCTCGATCATCCCGAGTTGGAGTTGGCCGGGGTGTGGGTCAGCAGCGACGCCAAGGCGGGCAAGGACGCCGGCGAATTGTGCGGGCGCAGACCGGTCGGCGTCCGAGCGACCACCGACGCCGATGCCTTGCTCGCGCTCGATGCGGACTGTGTCTGCTACACCGCGACCGCCGATCTCCGCCCGTTCGAAGCGATTGAGGACATGTGCCGTATTCTCGCCGCCGGCAAGAATGTCGTGTCGAGTTCGATGGTGCCGCTCGTACATCCGCAGTCGTTCATCGTGGAAGTGCGCGACAAGTTGGCGGAGGCCTGCCGCAAGGGCGGCACGTCGTTCTTCACTTCAGGGATCGATCCGGGCTTCGCCAATGATCTGTTGCCGCTCACGCTGACCGGATTGTGCGGGCCGTGGCAGGAAGTACGCGTGATCGAGATCATCAACTACGCGACCTACAACCAGCCGACCGTTATCTTCGACACGATGGGGTTTGGAAAACCGCTCGACGACACCCCGCTGTTGCTGACGCCCGGCACATTGGAGTTCGCGTGGGGCGGCACGGTGCGTCTGCTCGCCGAGGGATTGGGCGTGACGCTCGATGCGGTAACCTCCGTGTACGAGAAGCGGCCGGCGGTGAAACCGATCGCAATCCTCGGCCGTACGGTCGAACCCGGCACGATGGCGGCGCTGCGCTTCGAGGTGCGCGGTGTGGTCGCCGGCAAGCCGGCGATCGTCGTCGAGCACGTCACTCGCCTTGCCGACGATCTCTGTCCCGATTGGCCGACCGGCAACGGCAGTTACCGCGTGGTGATCAGCGGCGTGCCGAAGATCCGCTGCGAGTTGGAGTTTGAAGACGAGCACGGCGACCATGCGGTGGGCGGGGTGCTGTTGACCGCGACGCGGATCGTCAACGCGATTCCCGCCGTCTGCCACGCCGCCCCGGGGTTGTTGTCCGCGCTCGATCTGCCGCTTGTCATGGGCCGCGGACTGTATCGGCCGTAGTCGAGCGTTCACTCCACTCCCGGAGGCACGCCATGTCGCGAATCAAATGGGCGGGAGCGATCGTCGTGCTGCTCGTCGTGGGCGTCGTCGGCTACGTTGCGGGCGCATGGCTGCGGCTGTACGGCGAGCACGAAGGGCCCGGACAGATCGCCGGCACCCGCGTGCCGGCACCCGTGGTCGAGGCGCGGGCAGGCACGCAGGCCACGGCGGCGAAGGCGCTCACCGTCGGCCAACCGAAGCAGATTCTCTTCGGCGATCTCCACGTGCATACGACGTTCTCGACCGACGCGTTCCTGTGGAGTCTGCCGATGATGCAAGGTGAGGGCGCGCACCCGCTCGCCGACGCCTGCGACTACGCGCGCTTCTGCTCGGCGCTCGACTTTTGGTCGATCAACGATCACGCCGAGGCCAGCACGCCGCGGCGCTGGCAGGAGACCAAAGAGGCGATTCGTCAATGCAACGCGGTGGCCGGGCATGATCCGAACAATCCCGATGTCGTCGTCTTCACCGGCTGGGAGTGGAGTCAGGTCGGACGGACGCCGGCCGATCACTACGGGCACAAGAACGTCATATTCCGCGGGCTCGCGGACGATGAGGTGCCGACACGCCCGATCGGCGCCGCCGGTATCGCGACCGACGGCCTGCGCTCTGCCGTCGGGCAAATGTCACCAGCCGCCGCGCTCGCCGACTTCCGCAACCGGCAGCGCTACTACAACTTCATCGAATTTATGCGCGAAGTGCGCGACGTGCCGCTATGTCCGTCGGGTGTGAACAGCCGCGCCTTGCCGCGTGACTGCTACGAATCGGCGGCGACGCCGCGCGAGCTCTTCGACAAGCTCGATCAGTGGGGCTTTGACGCCATCGTCATCCCACACGGCAACACCTGGGGCTTCTACTCGCCACCCGGCATCACCTGGGACAAGCAGCTCACCGGCGAGATGAACGATCCACAGAAACAGTTCCTCATCGAGATCATGTCCGGGCACGGCAACTCCGAAGAGTACCGCGACTGGCACGAGGTCGTTTTCGACCCGGACGGCGAGCCGCACTGCCCCGAGCCGACCCAGAACTATCTGCCGAGCTGTTGGCGCGCCGGCGAAATCATCGACCAGCGCTGCCGCAAGGCGGGGCTGGACGCGAGCGAGTGCGCCAACCGGGCGGCCGAAGCGCGGCAGCGTTACGCGGAATCCGGTGTCCCCGCCCACTGGACGGTCCCCGGCGCGGAGTTCGAGGAATGGCTCGACTCGGGGCAATGCAAGGATTGCTTCATCCCGTCGTTCAACTATCGCCCCGGCGGTTCGACCCAGTACGCGCTGGCGATTTCCAACTTCGACGATCCGACGCATCCCAAGCGGTTTCACTTTGGCATCTTGGCGTCGAGCGACAATCACCGCGCTCGCCCCGGAACCGGCTACAAGGAGTTCGACCGCCACGAAACCACCGAGTCGCACGGGCCGCGCGACGCCACCTGGCTGCGCCGTATCAACGGGGCGCAAGCGGCGCCCGAACCGCGCTCGACCGTGCTCAACATCGAGCAACTCGCGAAGCATGGCTTCAACGCACTCGAGGCCGAGCGGCAGACGTCGTTCTTCATGACCGGCGGACTGGTTGCCGTGCACGCCAACGGCCGCAGCCGCGACGAAATCTGGAACGCCTTGAAGCGCAAGGAAGTCTACGGCACCAGCGGCGATCGGATCTTGCTTTGGTTCAATCTGCTCAACGCGCCCGGTCCGAGCGAAAGCGCCACCACGGTCCCGATGGGCGGCGAGACGAAGATGAGTCGGGCGCCGCGTTTCGAGGTGCGCGCCGTCGGCGCGTTCAAGCAGAAGCCCGGCTGCCCCGACTACAGCATGACCGCGCTTAACCCCGAGCGGCTCAATCATCTGTGCAAGGGCGAGTGCTACAACCCGTCCGACGAACGCAAGCGCATCACGCGCATCGAGGTCGTGCGCATCCGGCCGCAAACAACGCCGGGCGAACCGGTGGCGCGGTTGATCGAAGACAAGTGGCGAGTGATTCCGTGCGAGCCGAGCGAAGCGGGCTGCGCCGTGCAGTTCGAGGATCCCGACTTCGTCGCATCCGGCCGTCCGGCGGTCTACTACGCCAGGGCGATCGAAGAGCCGAGCCCGGCCGTCAACGCCGGGCAGTTGCGCTGCAAGTACGACGAGTCCGGCCGCTGCATCGACGTGCATCCGTGTTACGGCGACTACCGCACCGCCAAGTCGGACGACTGTCTCACAACGATCGAAGAGCGCGCCTGGTCTTCGCCGATCTACATCGATCCGTCGTGAGCTAAGCAGGTCGGTGCCGGCCGATTGACAGAATCGGTCATTTCAACCAATCCCAGTCTCGTCGCACCCGTCCACGAAGTCTGCCGCGGCTACGGACGCGCTGAGTGGCGTACCTCTTCGATACCGATGCGATCTCGGAAGTGTTGAAGCGCCGGCCGCAAGCCACCTACCTGCGCTGGCTTGAGACGGTTGCGCGAGAACATCAATTCGCGAGCGTGGTGACAATTGGTGAGCTGTACAAGGGTACCTTTTGCTCGCCGAATCGTGATCTGCATTTGAAGAACATCTCAGAGCGTGTACTGCCGGCGATCACGGTCTTGGGTACGACCAAGACGTCGCCCGCAGCTACGGTGAAATCGCGGCCGATCTCGAGTCTCGCGGGCGCCGCCTCGCCGATGCCGACCTGCAGATCGCTGCCACCGCCGTGCACTTCGACCTGGAACTGGTGACCGGGAACATTCGATACGTTGAGCGAGTATCGAGCTTGCGAATACACCGTATCCTCACCGTGGGCGGTGAGACCAGGAATCGAGCCAACCGCGGAGACGGGGCAAATTCGCCTGCCACGCCGCTCCAGGTTTGCTCTCTGCGCGCGACCTGTCGTTGGTGACTGGCCGAGGATTGTACCGGCCCCAGTTGGCTCGCGGAATCAGCGCACAGCGCTGAGAATCACATTCGAATACGTGAAGCGCAGGCGGCCGTCTTCACGACGAGAGGTCAGCCCCATCGCGTCATCGGCGACGGCGTCTTCGAACATCCGGCGGATAGTCGGCTCGCTTCCGGGTTCGGGAAAGGAGCGAGCGAGCAGATCCTCGACGTGGATGTCCATGCGCCAAAAAGTTTCGGACGGCGCAGCGAGGCCGGCAGCGTCGAAGAGCGAGCGCAGTTCGTCGCGCGTGAGTGCGCGGGCGTGGGACGGATCGCGCAGGATCTCCATGCGATGGAAGGCGGCAGCCTTCGCCGGATCGGGCGAGGCCATTAGATCGGCGACAACCACACGCCCGCCGATTCGGCAGACTCGCCGCATCTCGCTCAGCACGGCCGCGGGATCTTGAAAGTGATGAAAGGCGAACCGTGACACGACGATCGAGAACTCGCCGTCGCCGAACGGCAGCGGCAAGACGTCGCCGATTTGAAAGCGGACGTTCGTGCACCCCTTCTGCGCCGTGAGCGCTTCGGCGCGCTCAATCATCGCCGGCGTCAGGTCGATCCCGGTGACATGCCGCGCGACGCGCGCGAACGCGCAGGCGACGAGGCCAGGACCGCACGCAACGTCGAGTACGGTGTCGTCGGCTCGAGCGACGGCGGCTTCGACCAGAAGCTGGAGCGCTCGTTCGTCGCGGATGGGCGCGGCGGTCGAGAACGGCACGGCCTGGCGCGAGAACTGATCGAGGATCGTGTCGCGATGTGAAGGCATGTCTCTGGTTGCCATGTTGGTATCCGCACCGCAATCGAACCGCTTCGTCTGGGTCGCACGACCTGCGCACCTGTGCGATCATTGGGGGCGAGGAGGAGCCGCATGGCGCGTGCAACCATCGACTTCCAGGACTTCCTGACCGACCCGTTCGGTTCGCTTCACCGGGCACGCCAGACTGGTTGGCTTGCCGAGATGGGTCCGGGCACCGGGGTGCTGACCCACGAAGACGTGCGCGAGCTGCTCGCCGATCCGCGCCTGCGGGCCAACATCACGGACTTCCTGCACACCTTCGGCGTCACCTCGGGGCCGTTCTACGAATGGATGGCGTTGTCGCCGCTTAATCGCGACGGTGCCGATCATCAGCGCTGGCGCGCCGTGCTCTCGCGCACTTTCACCCCGCGTCGCGTCGAGCAGATTCGGCCGTTTCTACGCACCGCCGCGCACGAACTGATCGACGCGTTTGCGGCGCGCGGCGCCTGCGAGTTCGTCGCGGAATTCGCCGACGCATACCCCTCGCTCGGATTGTGCGAGTTGATCGGCGTGCCGCTCGAAGATCGCGACCGATTCCGCGGTTGGGCCAACGCCATCGGTCTCGGATTCAGTCCGGTGGAGATCCTCTCCCGCATCGGCGAAATCGACGCCGCGCTCGTCGAGTTGCTGGCGTATACGAAGGGCCTCGCGGCGCAGCGGCGCACCGATCCGCGCGACGATCTCATCACCCGCATCGCTCAAGCCGGACGCGAGGACGGCTGGACCGACGACATGATCCACGGCGCGATCGCCGGCCTGGTGTTCGCCGGCCACGAAACCACCAAGAACCAATTGGGTTGGATGGTGTCGGTGCTGAGCGAGCGGCCCGCGGTGTGGGACGCGGTGGCTGCCGGCGATCTCACAGTGGTCGAGGTGGTCGAAGAGGTGTTGCGTCATCGGTCGGCGGTGACGGGCGTGGGCCGCGCCGTCACCGTCCCGATCGATCGCCGCGGCGAACGTTTGGAGCCGGGCACACAAGTCTTGCTCTCCCTATGGAGCGCCAACAGCGACGAGCGCACCTACGCGCGGCCCGACGACATCGACCCGGCGCGCCACGCCGAAACACCGCATCTCGCATTCGGGCACGGCGCACATCATTGCCTCGGCGCCGCGCTCGCGCGAGCCGAATTGCAAGCGGCGCTCGCGGCGCTCACGGCGCGCATCGGCTGCCCGACGGTTGGTGCCGACGCCGCTTGGAAACCGAGCGTCGGCATCACCGGCCCGCTGCGCTTGCCGATCACCTTCACGCCGCGGCGGCCAGCGGCGGCCTGAATCTTTTCACTGGACTTTGTATCACGACGTGATACGTCAGCCGCATGCGGGCTGAGACGAAGTCCTTCGCAAATCGTCCAACGCCACTCCACGGTGCGGCTGAAGCTGCTACCGCGGCGCTTCGCGGCAGTCTCGCCACCATCGAAGACATGCACATGGCGGTTGCGCGCAAATCGTTCGCGCCGCTGCGGCTCGCGCCCGGAGTTGCTCACGTGTCCGAAGCAGTCCGCGTCCTTCATGATGGAATCACCGGCCTGGTTTATGGCGGGCTGCGAGCGGCGATCGCCGCGACTGGCGCGGCGGCCCGACTTGGCGCGCGGCTCGCGCCGGGCCACGACGAGGAGCCGCAGCCGGCGTCAATCGCCGGTTGGGCGGTGAGTGCGCTCAACGGATTCGCTGGCGACCGGCTCGAACGCGACAACAATTCCTTGGCGATTGAGATGGGGATCCGTCACCGCGGGCGCGCCGTCGCGCCCAATCGCGATGGGCTGGCCGCCGCCTTCCCGCACGCGACGCCGCGTCTCGCCGTGTTCGTGCACGGGCTCGCATGCAACGAGAGCTTCTGGCAACTCGGTGCTGAACGTCACTACGAAGACCCGAGCATCACGTACGGCGCTCGTCTCCAGAACGACTTCGGCTACACCCCCGTGTATCTACGCTACAACACCGGCCTGCATATCTCGCAGAACGGGCGGGAACTCGCGCACCTGCTCGATCGGATGGTGGGTGAGTGGCCGGTTGCGGTCGACGACCTGATCCTCATCGGCCACAGCATGGGCGGGCTCGTCTGCCGCAGTGCCGGCTACTACGGTCAACAGGCCGAGCACCGGTGGACGCGATCGGTGCGTCACATCGTCTTTCTCGGCTCGCCGCACCTTGGCGCGCCGCTGGAGAAGGCTGCCAACATCGTCGGGTGGTTGCTCGGGCACAGCGACATCACGCAACCGTTCGCGGCGGTGTGGAATGGCCGTAGCGTCGGAATCAAGGATCTGCGCTTCGGGGCTCTCGTTGACGAAGAATGGGAGAACGCGAACCTCGATGCGCTGCTCGAGAATCGCACCGGCGACGTGCCGTTCCTCGCAGGCGCCCGGCACTATTTCGTGGCGGCGACGGTCACCCGCGACCGTTTCCATCCCTTCGGTCTGGCGCTCGGCGATCTGCTGGTGAGAGAGCCCAGCGCCGCCGCGCGCGGGCGCATTCACTGGACGCAGTTCCGTCTCGATCATGGCCGGCACTTCGGCGCGATGAACCACTTCGATCTTCTCAATCATCCGGACGTGTACGAACAGTTGCGCCGATGGCTTGATCCCGGCGATCGTCAACGATTCTCGTAGCGAATGCTCGCCGGTCCATCGGCCTACGTTGTCCTTCCGCGCATCAGCCGGACCAGGGCCTCTTGCGATACCGTCGCGATGTGTCGGCCCGACTGATCGAAGATCGAGCCGATCGCCACGCCGCGGGTGCCCATCAGGCCGCGGCAGGTGAAATCGTGGAGGTGCCACTGGTGGGCGCGCGTGGGGTGATGGAACCAGATGGCGTGATCGAGACTCGCACTCCAGAAGCGCCGCTCCGCGCCGCGTGGGGATCGACTCGGATGACGCGCCACGACCGCATCGGTCGGCAGATCGTCGGAGAGGTACGCTAGCGCGCACGCGTTCACGAGCGGGTCGTCGCCGATTTCTTCGGTGATGCGCAGCCAGGCACCGACGCGGCCGGGTGCGATATCTTCACGAAGAAACCGCCGATCGATGATCCCACTCCACGCGGTGTTCGCCAGCGTATCCGGCCCGGTCACGCGCGGCATGGTCTCGGTCTGCACTTCGAGACCGTCTTCGACTACTTGGAACGACGACGAGAGGTTGAGGATCGCGCCGACCGATTGGCGCGCGACCACTCGCCGCGTGAGGAAACTGCGGCCATTGCGGATACGGTCGACTTCGAGACGGATCGGCTCCGACGCATCGCCCATGCGAATGAAGTAGGCGTGCAACGAGTGGACCCGAAACGTCGGATCGATCGTCAGTGACGCGGCGCGCAGCGCTTGCGCGACGATTTGCCCGCCGTAGAGTCCGCCCCACGGATACTGCGGGCCCGACGCGATGAAGGTGTCGGGCCCGTGCGGCTCCAAGGTCATCATGCTCTTGAAGCTCTCGGCTCGTGTGGGTCCCATGTTGCGCGATCCTATCAAGCGTTTGCGTCGCAACAAGATGGCCAATCGAGGGCCGACGTGCTACGCGGGAGCCACTATGTTCGATCCAACTCTCACGGAAGAACAAGAGCAGCTCGTGCAAACGGCACGGCGCTTCGCGGCCGAGCGGCTCATCCCGAACGCGACCGAATGGGATCGCAAGGAGCATTTCCCGACCGAGGTGTTCAAGGAAGCCTGGCAGCTCGGGTTGATGAATGTCGAGCTGCCGGAAGCCTACGGCGGCGTCGGTCTCCATACCGCGGACGGGTGTCTGGTTTCGGAGGAGCTCGCCTACGGCTGCGCGGCGATCGCGACCAGCATCATGTGCAATCATCTCGGCTCGCTGCCGCTGTTCATCGCCGGCACCGATGCGCAGAAGGAGCAGTGGCTCAATCGCCTTGGCAAGGAGTGCTGCTTCGTCAGCTACGCCTGCAGCGAACCCGACGCCGGATCCGACGTTGCCGGCATGAAGACCAAGATCACCCGCGACGGTGACGGCTGGCGGCTGACTGGACAGAAGCGGTGGATCACCAACGCCGGCCACGCGAGCTTCTTCACCGGCTTCGCAACCATGGACCCGGCGCAACGCCATCGCGGCATCACCGCGTTCGTGCTCGCCGCCGATCAGCCAGGCCTGTCGATCGGTCGCAAGGAAGACAAGCTCGGCCAACGCGCGAGCGACACGCGCGACGTCATCTTCGACGACGTGCGTCTGACCAACGATCAGATCCTCGGGCAGCCCGGCCAGGGCTTCGGCATTGCGATGGAGACCTTCGACCGCTCACGCCCGATGATCGCCGCGCTCGCCGCCGGTATCATCCGGCGCTGCGCCGACGAGTCGAAGAACTACGCGCTCGAGCGCAAGACCTTCGGGCAACCGATTGCCGAGCATCAGGCGGTGCAGTTCATGATCGCCGAAATGGTGATGGCCTACGAGACCGTGCGGTTATTGTGGCTGAAGGCGGCGTGGGAAGTCGACCACGGCGTCAAGCGCACCAGCACCTCGGCGATCGCCAAGGCATGGGGCGCCGATCTGGCGATGAAGTCGGCGACCGACGCGGTGCAGGTGTTCGGCGGGTACGGCTACACCAAGGAATACCCGGTCGAGAAGCTGATGCGCGACGCCAAGCTGCTGCAGATTTACGAGGGCACCTCGCAAGTCCAGCGCATGGTCATCGCGCGCAACTTTTTGTTCCGTTCCTGACCAACCGCATGCCGGTTCGTACGCCGGGTGGAGATGGGATCAGACGTCGGTGGTTCGATAGACAACGCAACTCCGCGGATGGTGCAGCGCGAAGTCCGCGATTTCCTGCGCGCGCACGAGCAGCGGCGGCGCCAACTGCCGCGCTCGCTGTTGGTGGGATGGGTCGCCGGGCTCTGCGCGGTGGCCTTTCGCACCGCGCTGTCGTTCGCGGATGGGCTACGCGATTGGCTGATCGTGTTCGTGCACGCACATCCGCTCGCGACGTTTCCGTTGCCGCTCGCGCTCGGTGCCGCGGGCGGGGCGACGGCCGTGTATTTGGTGGCGCGCATTGCTCCGGAGGCCACCGGCAGCGGCATCCCGCACGTCAAGGCGGTGCTGCACGGCCTCAAACAATTGGTGTGGCCGCGCGTGCTCGCGGTGAAGTTCGTGGGCGGCGTGGTGGGGATCGGCGCGGGCCTGGCGCTCGGGCGAGAGGGCCCGACGATTCAGATGGGGGCCGCCGTCGGCCAAATGGTCGGCGGCTGGTTTCCGTGCACGGCACGGGAGCGGCGGACACTGATCGCCGCCGGTGCGGGGGCCGGGCTCGCCGCGGCGTTCAATGCGCCGTTGTCGGGGCTCGTGTTCGTCCTCGAAGAGGTGCAGCGGGATTTTTCGCCCGGAGTCTTCGCCGCGACGCTGATCGCGTCGGGGGTCGCCGACTTCACCACCCGACTTCTGCTCGGCCAAGTGCCGGTGTTCTCGGTGCGCACCGAGTTCATCCCGCCGTTGAGTCTCGTGCCGTTCGCCTTGTTGCTGGGGGCAGTTGCGGGACTCCTCGGGGTCGCGTTCAATCGCGGCCTTCTGGCGAGTCTCGATGTGTTCGATCGACTACGCGGGCGGCCGCAATGGGTCGGCGGCGCGTTGGTGGGCGTCGGCATCGGTGCCGTCGCGATGGTCGCTCCGAGCGCGGTCGGCGGCGGCCACCACCTCGTCGAACGCATGCTCGCGGGGCAGATCTCGCTGGTCGCACTCGCGGGTTTTTTTGTCGTCCGATTCGTACTCACCATGCTCAGCTACGGATGTGGGGCGCCGGGCGGAATCTTCGCGCCGCTGCTGGTGCTGGGATCGGGGATGGGCTTGGCGATCGGCGAGATCGTCACTCGGGTCTTTCCCGCCGCCGTCGGTGACGTGCAGGTGTTCGCGGTGATCGGGATGGCGGCGTATTTCACCGCCATCGTGCGCGCCCCGTTGACCGGAATCGTGCTCATGGTCGAGATGACGGGAAACTACGCGCTGGTGCTCCCGCTGGTGGTGGCCTGCCTCGCCGCGTACGGCGTTGCCGATTACCTGCGCGACCGCCCGATCTACGAGGCGTTGCTCGAGCGCGATCTCCTGCGTGCACAGTCAAGCCCGGAGATCGGTGGGACGCTGCTGCTCGATTTCACCATTGCTGCCGGTGCGCCGTTCGACGGCAAGCGCGTGCGCGAACTCGGCCTGCCCGCGGGCGCCATCATCATCATGCGTCGGCGGGGGTTCCACGAAGAGGTCCCGACCGCCGATTCAGAATTGTCCGCCGGCGATCAGATCACCGTCCTGGTTTCCCCCGAGGCGGCTGCTGCACTCCCGGTGTTGCAACAAGGGGTGGGGTAGATTGCTGTAGGTGAGCCGATGCTATTGACTCGGCGCGCCCGCGGCATGACCGAGTGCGGTGCGCAACGTGTCGGCCGAATCGACAAACTCGATGTGCTCGATCGTCAACGCGTTGAGCCGCAACACCGTCACGCGACCTTTCTCAGACGGCAGGTCGGCCGTCATCCTTCCTTCGCGATCGAGCAGCATGCGGTAGGGCCGCTTGCGCATGGCGGGCAGCGCGAACAGCTTGGTGATCAGACTGGGCATGCGCGAAATGTCCGACACCACGACGGCGCCAGCCGACGCCAGCACCGTCTGCGCGTCATCGGCGAGCGCATCGCGCAGGATGTTCGCGCCGCCCATGTCGCGACTGAACAGCACGCAGCGCGTCTCGCTGTCGATCGATCCGGCCGCATCATGCTGATCGGATAGCGCGAGGGCCGGCAGGCGCAGACCCTCGCGGAGGGGTTCGGCAGCAGCGGTGGCCACGATGAGGAGCACCGCGATACCGAGCGCACGGGTTCGCATTGGCGCGATGCTATCAGGCGTGCCGGCTGCGGCAAGGACGCACGCGGCTAGACCCAGTGTGCGAACATTGGATCGCTGCCGGCGGCGATGATGCTCTGCATGCGCGCCAAGGTGTCGCGCTTGAGTTGCGCTTTCACCCGCGCGTAGGCGCGGGCGGCGGCGCGGGTGCGGGCGAGATCGACCGCGCGGCCGAGCAGCGCGTCGGGCGCCACGATCTCGTCGATCAATCCGTGCGCGTGCGCGCTGCGTGGCGTGATGATTTCGCCCGTCAAGACGAGATGGCGCCGGTAGCTGGGTTCGATCTCCGCCTGTACGACCTCTATCGGGCAAGCGGGATACGGGATACCGGCGGTCACTTCGGTCAGACCGAGTTTCGCGTCGGTGTCGCCGGCCAATCGCGCATCGCATGCCAGCATGACGACAAACGCGCCACCGATGGCGTGCCCGTTGACTGCCGCGACGGTCGCGGTGGGCAGGCCGTAGAGCGCAGTGATCGCGCCGTTGATATGTCCGATCATTTGCGCACGTTGCGCGACCGTGTAGGTCGGAATCGCCTTGAAATCGACGCCGCCGGAGAAGATCCGCCCGTCGCCGGTGATGACGACGCCGGCGGGCGGGACGTTCGCCGTCAGCTCATCGAGGCGTGCGTGAAATTCCCGCGCAAGTTCCAGATCGAACGCATTCGCCGGGGGGCGGGCGAACGTCACGATCACCGTGTCAGCTTGTCGTTCGAGACGGATGAACGCCATGGGCGCTGTCCTGGGTGGGGTTTTTCGTCCCGCCCCGCGGGCGTGCCTCGCGCAACGGCTGAGCCAATAGCCGCTGCAGGCACGTGTCGAGAACCGTGCGATACGGTACGACCGCGGCGTGCGGGTCCCAGTCGAGTTGCAGGACGAAGCCGTGAAACGCGGCGATCATGAAGCGTGCGGTAGCATCCGGATCCAGTTCCCGCGGGATCTCGTGACGCCGCTGCCCACGCGCGATAAGCGCCTGCAGCAACGCGCGGGGGCGATCGATGCCGCGGCGCACCAGCCGGTGAATGCGCGGATCGCGTTGCGCCTCGGCCCACAACTGGATGCTCACGCGTCGGCGCCGGCGTTCGCGCGCATCATCGAGGTGGCCGAAGAAGGCGTCGCGAACGTGTGCCAAGGCGTCCCCGACGCTCGTGGCCCGCTGGGCCTCGCGGATCGCCGCGCGCTCGTGCATGTGGCGGTCGTTGGCGATCGCAGCGATGATCTGATCTTTACTGGTGAAGTAGTTGTAAATCGCGCCCGCGCTCAACTTCGACTCGGCGATGATCTCCTGCATGGTGGTGCGATGAAAACCCTCGCGCGCGAAACACGCAACCGCTGCATCGAGAATCTGGCGCCGGCGGGCGTCGCGGTGGGCTTGACTGACTTTAGGCATTGGCGTTCGGCACGCTGGCGATCGCTACGTGATAGAAGTCGTACCCCCGCATGCGGTCGGCGGCGCTCCCGAAGCAGCGGGCCCGATACTCGCGGGCGCCGGCATCGTCCTCCAATCGCAGGCCGCGGTCGGCGAGGTAGCCGCGCAGTGTCGATGGATCCAAGCCGAACGTCCACGGTTCAGCCAGTTGCGCGACCGCGCGCATCAAGGTGGCGGCGCCCTCGAACGCCACCGATCCATCGAGCGCGCCGCGGTGGACGTAGGTGAAGATGAGCCGTGTCCCCGCCGCGCATCGCGCCACGAAGCGAAGGACCGCATCGACCGCTGCCGCAGTCAGATAGTTGGTGACGCCTTCCCAGAGAAAGAGCACGCGCCGCTGCGCATCGAGTCCGTGATCGGCCAACACCCCCGGCAGTTGCTGGCGATTGAAATCGATGGGGACGAACCGGACGTTCGCCGGAATCGTCGGCAGCGCCCGGCGCAGTCGCACGCGCTTCACCGCGTGCGTGGCGGGGTGATCGACTTCAAACACCGCCGCGGCACGCAGCTCCGGCAGTCGATACGCGCGGGAATCGAAACCGGCGCCCAGAATCACGACTTGATCGATGCCGTCTCGGCCTGCGCGCCGCACGGCGTCGTCGATCACCCGGGTGCGCGCGATCGCCGACGTGCGGGCACCGGGGAGACGCCGGTCCGCGCACCAAACGATCAAGCCCCCAAGCGGGGGGACGCGCGAACAGGACACGGCCCGGCGGAGCGATGGACGCAGAAAGTGCCGCGCGTAAGGATCGTCGAACAGGCGCACCCGCGGCGGACGGGCGGATTCGAGGGCGCGGAAGAAGGCGACGTATTCGGCGGTTCGACTGGCTCGCCCGGGCATCATCTAATAAAACGAATGCTCGTTCTATTTAGGAAAGTCAAGACGTACCGACGGCGTAGCGAGGACGATGGCTACGATTCCGTCAGTCCGAGCGCCGCGTAGGCGGTGGTCTTCGCCCAGCGATAGTCGGCTTTGCCGCTCGGGCTGCGCACCATTTCGTCCACGAAGACGACGGACTTGGGAAGTTTGTAGCGGGCGAGATGGTTGGCGCAGAACTCGATCAGCTCATCCGTGCTCGGGACTTCGCCGGCGCGCGCCTGCACGACGGCGGTCACCTGCTGGCCGAAGCGCGGACTCGGCGTCCCAACCACCACCGCATCGTAGACCGACGGGTGATGCTTGAGCGCTTTTTCCACTTCCTCGGGGTAGATCTTCTCGCCGCCCGAGTTGATGCTCACGGAACCGCGCCCGAGCACGACGATGCTGCCGTCGGCGGCGATCTTGGCGTGATCGCCGGGCACGGCGTAGCGCACGCCGTTGATCACGGGAAACGTCTTCGCGGTTTTGACGGCGTCCTTGAAATATCCGAGCGGCACATGCCCGCTGCGGGCGAGCCAACCGCTCTCATCGCTGCCGGGAGTGACCACGCCGCTGAGGTCCTCCTTCACCACGGTGGTCTGTTCGTTCATCTTGAAGCTGCCGGTGGTGGCTTCCATGCCGCGCATCGTGATCTGCGAGCCGTGGCCGCCGGTCTCGGAGGCGCCGAACCCGTCGATGATCATGATGTCCGGGAGCTGTTCGAGAAAACCCGCTTTGAGTGCCGGCGTCAGTATCGCGCCGCCGGAAAGCAGCACGCGCAACGAGGACAAGTCGTACGCGCCTTTGCTCAGTTGATCGAGCAACGGCCTACCGAAGGCGTCGCCGACGATGGTCAGAAAGGCGACCTGCTCGCGTTCGATGGTGAACCAGACGTCGTGCGGATCGAGGCGTCCGGGTTCGTTTTGAACGACCACCGTCCCGCCTTGGTGGAAACAGGTAAACGCCATCCAGTGGGCCGCGCCGTGCATGAAGGGCGGGGCGGGCAGTGCGCGCATGGTGCCGGTGCGGGCGGCCTCGACCACCGTGTCGATGCTCTCGTGCTTCATGCCGCCGGGCGGATTGCCGCCGAGGGCGCCGAAGAAGATGTCTTCCTGCCGCCACAACACACCCTTGGGCATGCCCGTCGTCCCACCGGTGTAGAGGATGTAGAGGTCGTCCGGTGACCATGTCAGCGGCGGTTGCTCGGCCGATGATTGCGCGAGCGCCTGCTCGTAGTCGACGGCGCCGGGCAGCAACGCATGGCCCGACTCGTCGGCGACCTGGATCAACACGCCGAGGTGCGGCAGGTCGCCGCGGATTTTCTGCAGGGTCGGCGCGAATCGAGCGTGATAGATGAGCGCGCGACAATCGGCGTCGTTGAGGAGGTAAATCAGTTCGTTCTCGACGTAGCGATAGTTGACGTTGAAGGCGGCGACCCGTGCCTTGTACGCGCCGACCATCCCTTCGAGGTACTCATTGCCGTTGTACAGATAGAGGCCGAGGTGGTCCTGGCCCGACTCAAAGTTCTGCAGCCCGGCGCGTTCTTGGCGACAGCCGAGGCCGCGGCTGCGCAGAAAGTTGCCGAGCCGTCGCGTGCGGGTGCAGAAGTCCCTCCAGGTGAAGCGTCGGTCGCGAAACACGATGCACTCGCGATCGGGGATCGCAGCAGCAATCGCTTCGTTGATTTCAGCGAGGTTGAAACCGGGCATGAAGAGTTGGCTCCTTCGAGACGAATGCGGATGCTTTCGTGTGCCACGGATCGCTTAGCGAAGGCAAGGTGGTGACTGCTGCTGGTGACTCGTGTCGGTGGCAGGTGCTGGTGCCTGGTGTGGGTGAATGGTAGGAGCCGCACCGCCACATGTGCGCGCCAACCGCCAAGATGGGGTGGTCACCAGTCACCCGCACCAATCACCACGCCGGCGGTGCCGGCATTTGGTGGATCGTGGCGGCGGCGGTGCTGTGGTCAACGGGTGGCGCGGGCATCAAATTCGCCCCGATGCCGGCGATGGCGGTGGTGTGCGGTCGCGCGCTGTTCGTGCTGGCGTTCTACCTCACCGTGTTTCGCCCGCCGCTGCGCAAGGCGTCGTGGGCATTGGCGTTCACCTATGCCGGCAGCGTTGTGTGCTTCGTCAGCGCCACCAAGCTGACCACCGCCGCCAACGCGATCTTTCTCCAGTTCACCGCGCCGGTGTACGTCTTGGCGTTCGCCCCGGTGATCTTGGGCGAACGCTTCCGCGGCATCGACGCCCTCGCGGTCGCGGTCTCGCTCGTGGGGATGGCACTGTTCTTCGTCGATCGCTTCGCTCCCGGTTCGCTGGTCGGCAACCTCCTCGCGCTGCTTGCCGGTGCCTTCGTCGGCGCCAATGGAATCTTGTTGCGGCGCGAATCCGCCCGCGGCGATGGCGCGGGCGCGCTCCCGTCGGTCACGGTGGGGAATGCTCTGGCGGTGGGGGTGACGGTGCCGTTTGCCTGGCGCGAGCCCGGTGCCGCGCTCACCGCGACCGGCCTGATCGTGCTCGCGTATCTCGGCATCGTGCAGATCGGCATCGCGCTGCTGTGTTACCTCCGCGGGTTGCGTACGGTTGGCGCCATCGACGCGTCCATCATCGGCATGCTCGAGGCCGCGCTCAATCCGGTGTGGGCACTGCTCGTTACCGGGGAGCGGCCGGGCGGCTGGGCTCTGCTCGGCGGCGTGTTGATCTTGGCGTCAACGGTGGTGCGGACCCTGGTGCTGGAGGCCAAGACGCGCTATGGCTCGGCGACCTGACGACGAGCGAGGACCGGCATCATGGGACTGAAGAGTGGAAACAAGGGCAAGTATTACCGCGAACGAAGCAAGCGAAACCGTCGCCGCGCCGCGATGCGCGCGTTGCGCGCGACGTTGAAAAGCGAAGCGGCCGACCCGAGCGCCACGCCCGCCAAGGCGTGAGCCGCACGAGCTTAGAGACCGAGTCCGCCGTTCTCACGCCTCGGCAGGGCCGAGAAACTCGCGCACGTGTTTGAGGAACACGTCGAGCTGGTCGTGGTGGACCCAGTGGCCGGCGCGCTCGATGTTGACCAGTTTGTAGTTCTTGAATGCAGTCGCGCGGCCGTCCTTTTCCGGATCGGATGCCCACGACTCGGTGCCGCGGACGAGCAAGACCGGGCAGGTAATCTGACTCCACAGCGCCCGCGCGTCCGTCATATTGAACAGATACGGCGATGCGGCGCGGACGTAGTTATCGAATTTCCACAGATACGTGCCGTCTTCGTCGCGATAGCAGCCGTGAATGGTGAGGTGACGCGCTTGCGCGGGCGATAGATGCGGATTGGCGTCGCGCATGCGCTCGATCGCTTCGTCGAGATTCTTGTAGCGGCGCGGATGGCGACGCGACAACGCCTGCATTTCGCCGATCCATTCGAGCATGCGCTCGTGCGCCGGCCGGTCGCGAATCATCCCCGGCGGTGGACCGAGTCCCTCGATGGCGACGACTTTGGTGACGCGGTCGGGATAGGTGCCGGTATATTGCAACGCGATCGACCCACCGAGCGAGTGACCGATGATCGTGATCGGAAACAGATCGAGCGCGCCGAGCAGTTGGGCGACGTCGAGGGTGTAGTCGATCATCGCGTAGCCGCCGCCGATGGCCCACTGCGAATCGCCGTGGCCGCGCAGATCGGGGGCGATGATGTGGTAGTCATGGCGCAACGCCTGCGCGACCCAGTCCCAATTGCGGGCGTGATCGCGCCCGCCGTGAATCAGCAGCAGCGGCGGCTTGCCGGGATCGCCCCAGTCGACGTAGTGCAGCTTCAGCCGCTGCGAGTAGAAGTAGTGCGAAGTGGGTCCGATGAGCGCGTCGGCCATGGCGTCCTCTGCGCCGGACGATAGCCTGGGCGGCTCGCTTTCGCCAGACAGGGTCGCGCGAGTGCGTTCACTCGCGCATGCAACCCGAAGAGTGGCGCAACGAACCACTCGGACGAGATTCTTTGAACCCAATGCCGCAGCATGATTGAATGCGGCGCATGAGGCTGCTTCGGAAGGTCGCGGGTGCCGGTGCGGTCGCGATGGTCCTGGCGAGCTGGGGCTGCGTGTCACGGTACGTGCGAATTCAAGAGAAAGGGCTCACCTGCGCCGAAGCGCACCGCGTGGCAATCGCCGCCGTGCGCCGCATGAGCTACACGATCGACACCGTGACCAAGCCGACGCCGGGCTCGCCTGGAGTGATCACTGCCTCGCGCTCAGCCGGTACCGGCATTCAGAGTGTGGTGGTCAACGTTTTCTGCACCTCACTCGGCGCCGAGATCGAAGCGCAAACCGACCAGGGCGGCGTCATGGAGATGAGTTTTCCGGAAGAGTTTCAGCGCAACCTGCAGGCCGCGACCACCGTCACGACCGCGAAGCGGGCGGCGGCTGAGACCGGTCTCGACGTGCTGGTCGCGCCCGAGCGCGCGCTCGATCCGGCCGAACTCGGCAGCGAGCTGAGTCGGGTCGGCGTGCTCGCCGTCAGCGTGCGCATCAGCAACCGCACGCCGCGCGAGTACGCGTTTCGGGCCGCCGACGTCGTGCTCCAAACCGATTCCGGCGAACGGGTCGCAGCCACCTCGCCGGTCAAGGTCGCCGAGCAGATCAGCCCGTCTGCCGCCACCGCGTTGCGCCAGCAAGTACTGCAAGACCGGAAGATCGGGGCGAATGAGACCGCGGCGGGGTTGTTGTGCTTTCCGTTTCAATCGTACACGCGCGCGCGCGTGACGCTGACCGATCGCAGCACCGACGAGCCGGAAGGTTTTTCGATCGAGTTCTGAATAGGACCACCGGTGACGAAGATGAACCCGCGGCACATCGTGGCCGCGTTGTGCGTGAGCGCGCTGGCGAGTTGCACGCCGCCGATCCGCCAGTTCGACCTCAAAGATCAGTCGATGAGCTGCGACGAAGCGAATCGCTTCGCCTACGAGTCGATGAAGAGTTTGGGCTACACGATCTCGACCTTCACGCCCGCGGTTCCGGGCACGGCGGGCGTCGTCAAGGGTTCGACCGAAGAGAAGCACCGATCGGGCAGCGCGACGGTGGTGGTGACGTGTGGCGGCGCCGGCCCAACCATCGATGCGAGCGAGGACGGCAAGTGGCTCGGGCAAGTCGACTTCAAACGTGCCTTTTACATGACGTTCGTGAGCCTGGTCTCGCAAAAGCGCGCGCTCGACAAAGCCACGCAGGAGCAGGCGGCGCTCCCGATCGCACAGCGCCGCCAACAAGGGTTCGAGGTCCTGATCACGCCGTTGCGCGGGCTCGACGCCCGTTTGGATTTACCGGCCGATCTGACGCCCGCGGGCGTCTTGCCGGTGCGCATTGTCATCAACAATCGCACAGGCTCGTCCTATCGGCTGGATGCGGGAGACATCGTCATGGTGCGCAGCGACGGCACGCGCGTGCAGCCGCTCAGCGTGGATGAGGTGGTTGAACGGGTGCGGAGCGGCCCGGCCCCAGCGACTGGCGCGGCTCCCCCGGACCTTGCGAACCTCGCCCAGCAGTTGCGTCTGAAATTGTTCACGGTCGACGACGTGCGCCCCGACGGCTCGGCGCAGGGGCTACTGTTCTTCCCCCTCGATCTGTACCGGCGCGCTCGCGTCTTGGTCACCGAGTCTCAAAGCGAGGAGACCGAAGGTATCGTCGTCGAGTTCTGACGACAAGGCCTGCGAACCCGGCGATCCTGACCGCCCTTCAGTCATCGCATCAGCCGGAGCACCCGCCCTGGCGGGTGGCATATCTGCGCCACTTGTCAGCGCGGTTTTTGACACTCGCGTTCACAATCTCCGTCGGGCGGGCCGTAGCTCGTCGACAACCCCGTCACAATTCTCGCCTTCTATCTCATTCAATCCGATCCGGTGGCTGGCAGCGATATTGCTTTGCGGTTCGCCTGACTGGAGGATTTCATGCACGGTCGCGAACGCTGGCAGCCCGAATCGCTGCTCCACGATCTCTTCGGACCCGACTTTGTCCTTCCCGATCAGTTCTACGGCTCAAACGACAACGCAACTCGCCTATCGGGTGAGCGGGCATTGATGTGGGCCGTCTTCGCCGACGGCATCGAGTGCTACCGCCGCAGCATGGGACAGACCACCCGGAGGGAGCGGCTGGACTTCCGTGATGCCGAGCGCTGGATCATGAAGAACGATTGGGGATGGGCGTTTTCCTTCGTGAACCTGTGCGAGATGTTCGGCTTCAATCCCGCCGCCGTCCGGAGCGCGCTGCGGCGGCGCCCGCTCGATGCCCAGGACGCGCGTCGGCAGCGCTTTCGGCCGATCACGCTGCACGCTGCGGCGTAGGTCCGGTCGCTCCATCCCCTGGCTTGCGGCTCCCGTCGCGCTTGTCGCGACTGCCCGTTTCGGGCTAGCGTGCAAGGGAATCTCCGAGGAGAAGACCCATGCACGTTGGGATGGCCGCAATCTTTCAAAACCCCCTGAATCAACAGCCGGACTACGAGGTGTACCGTAACGACCGGCACCTGGCGGACCTCGCCGAGCCGCTCGGCTTCCAGTCGATCTGGGGCGTCGAGCATCATTTCACCGACTACACGATGTGTCCCGATGTGTTGCAGTTCCTCACGTACATGGCGGGGCGCACGCAGCGCGTGCAATTGGGCTCGATGGTGGTGGTGCTGCCGTGGCACGACCCGATGCGCGTCGCCGAGGAAGTGTCGATGCTCGACAACTTGAGCGACGGCCGGTTCATCTTCGGCATCGGCCGCGGCCTCGGGCGCGTCGAGTTCGAAGGCTTCCGTGTGCCGATGGAAGAATCCCGAGCCCGCTTCGTCGAAAGCGCCGCTATGGTGTTGACCGGACTGGAACAGGGCTATTGCGAGTACGAAGGGCAGTTCGTGAAACAGCCGCGGCGCGACATTCGACCGAAACCCTTCAAGTCGTTCCGCGGCCGTACGTACGCTGCGGCGGTCTCACCGGAATCGGTGCAGATCATGGCGGAGTTGGGCGTCGGCATCTTGATCATTCCACAGAAGCCGTGGGACGTAGTGACCGCCGAGCTGCAGGACTACCGCGCCGCCTACCGCAAATTGAACAATGCGCAGGCGCCGCCCACCATCGCCGCCGGGTGGACCTTCTGCGACGAAGACGCCGGCCGCGCTCGCGAAATGGCCGTGCGCTACATCGGCGGCTACTGGCAGACCGTGTTGCGCCACTACGAACTCGCCAGCTCGCATCTCGCGAAGACGAAGGGCTACGAATACTACGGCCGCATGTCGGAGATCGTGAACAGCGAAGGCGGCGCGCAAAGCGCCATCGACTTCTTCCTTGACCTGCAAGTGTGGGGCACGCCGGAACAGTGCTACGAACGCATCGCCAAGATTCGTTCGAACGTCGCCAACGACACGTTCGTCGGGGTCTTCAGTTATGCCGGCATGCCGGTCGCCGAAGCCGAACGCAATATGCGACTCTTCGCCCGATCGGTGATGCCGGAGTTGCAAAAGCTGTCCGACTGACTTGCGGTTACTCGATCGTCGTGCCGGCCTCGCTGCGGCACGCCGCGTCGATGGACCCCAGCGTCGTGACGATCGCTGGCCGTCGGGTTGCCGCGACGAACTCGATCGCACTCTCGATCTTCGGCGCCATCGAGCCGGGCGCGAAGGCGCCCTTGTGCAGTCGCGCCCGCGCTTCGGCCACGGACATCCGGGTGATCGGCTGCGGCTGGTTGGTGCCGAAGCCGTCGAAGGCGTGCGCGACATCGGTGACGAAGAGGAGGCGCTCGGCATTGAGCCGGATCGCAAGCAGCGCCGCCACGTAGTCCTTGTCGATGACAGCGGGGCGTGCCACGCGGCCACGCTCCCCGCGAGTTAACGCAATCCCGCCCCCGCCGCCTGCAATCACGTGGTGCGCGCCGAGCAATGCAGCGATCGCGGACTGCTCGATCACCGCCAATGGACGGGGCGACGGCACTACGCGGCGCCATCCCCCTGCGACCCGTACCGCCGCGACGCCCTCGGGCTTGCGATCGAGCACCGCCCCGACCGGTTTCGTCGGATTCGAAAACGCCGGGTCGGCGGCGTCGACCAGAACGCGCGTGAGCAGCGTCACGCACGCATCGGTCCCGAGCTGCTCGTCAAGCGACTCGGCGATCAAGTAGCCGATTTCACCTTGCGTCTGGGCGACGTGAATATCCAGTGATTCGGCATCGCCGACACCGGATACGGTGAGCAAGCGTCCCACTTGTGGTCCGTTGCCGTGGACGATGAGCAATCGCGTCTTGTCACGCACGAGCGGGGCAATCTCCGCGATCGCACGCTGAACGATCGCCCGCTCGGTGGCCAGCGAGAGATCTCCACGTGGCGGGCTGATCGCGTTGCCGCCGAGCGCAATCACCATCAACCGGCGCGAGCCGTCTGTCATCGGTCCAATCGACGGCTGATGAACGCATCGACGATCGATGCGAGAGTCGGCTCGCCGATGTCGGCGAACTCGTAGCGCGCACGAATCACCGGCTTGTCCAGCGCAATCAGAGCGGCGAGGTCGATTGGAGTCGCGGCGACCACGACGTCGGCGTCCGCGTGGTTGATCGTCTCGCGTAACGACGCGAGCTGGGCCGCGTCGTAGCCGACCGCAGGCAGGACCGGTCCGATGTGCGGATAGGCGGCGAAGACCTCGCGGACGGATGCGGTCGCGCTCGCGCGCGGATCGACGATTGCCGTGGCGCCGGCGGCGATGGCGGCGACGTAGCCGGCGCCGTACGCCATCCCGCCGTGGGTGATCGTCGGTCCGTCTTCGACCACCAACACGCGCCGGCCGCGCACGGCGTCCGAGGCGTCCAATCGAACCGGCGACGCGGCACGGACGATGGTCGCGCCGGGCGTGACCGCCCGAGCTTCGTCGACGACGCGCTGCACGTCGGCATGCGCCGCCGCGTCTACCTTATTCACGATCACGACGTCGGCCATGCGCAGCACCGCTTCGCCCGGATGGAACGATTGCGCCTGACCCGGGCGGAGCGCATCCATGACGACGATGTGCAGATCGGGCCGGAGAAACGGAAAGTCGTTGTTGCCGCCGTCCCACACGATCACGTCGGCCTCACGTGCTGCCGTGGCGACAATCGCGCCGTAGTCAATGCCCGCGAACACCACGTTGCCGGCGGCGAGGTGCGGCTCGTATTCCTCGCGCTCTTCGGCCGTGCACTGTGCCGCATCGAGATCGGCGCGCACCGCAAAGCGCTGCACGCGTTGCCGTTCGAGGTCTCCGTACGGCATCGGATGGCGCAGCACGGCGACTCGCCGTCCACGCCGGCGCAGATGGCGCCCGAGCCACCGCGCGATCTGCGACTTGCCGCAGCCGGTGCGGATCGCCGAGATCGCGACGACCGGAACCGTTGCCGTGAGCATGGTGCGATCGGGTCCGAGCAGGACGAAGTCCGCGCCTGCAGCCAGCGCCCGTGAGGCCAAATGCATCACGTGCGCATGCGACACGTCGCTGTACGCGAACACCACCTGACCGACCTGCTCGCGCGCGCACACCGCTTCCAACTCACTCTCGTCGACGATCAGAATCCCGCCGGGATAGCGTGGCCCGGCCAGCGCCGGCGGATAGCGACGGTGGCTGATGCCGGGAATCTGCGTCGCGGTGAACGCCACCACCTGTACGTGCGGATCGTCGCGATAGACGACGTTGAAGTTGTGAAAGTCGCGTCCAGCGGCGCCGAGAATGACGGTTCTCGAACCCTCCGGGCTCGCCATCTCAGACCACGCCCAATACGCGCACCGGTTCGCTGCGGCCGCGCAAGCTGATCGAATCGCTCAACGTAACCTCCGGCGTCACGCCGCGCGTGCGCGCGAGGTCGTAGGTAGCTTCGCTCATTAGCAAATAGCTGCCGCGCTCTTTGCACACCTGCTGCAAGCGCGCGGCAACGTTGACCGTATCGCCGATCACCGTGTACTCGTGCCGATCCTCAGCACCGATGCGGCCGGCGACGACTTCGCCGGTGTGGACGCTCACCGCCATCGTCAGCGGCGGCTGTCCGTTGAGGGCCCGCGTCGCATTTAGTTCGGCGAGCCGTTCGCGCATACCGAGCGCGCAACGAATCGACGCGGCGGCGCTGTCCGCATGGCCGCCCCGGCCATCGCTGTCGAACAAACCGAAAACGACCAGCACCGCGTCGCCGATGAATTTGTCGACGAAGCCGCCGCACTGACGCACCCAATTGGTCATCGCGCTGAAGAACTCGTTCAACGTCGCGACGACGTCGGTGGGCGGCGACTGCTCGGCCAGCGCGGTGAAGCCGCGCAGATCGCAGAACAACACCGACGCGTGACGGACCTCGCCGCCGAGACGCAGCTCGCCCGCCAAGAGCTGATCGCGCACAGACGGCTCGACCACCCGCCCGAAGGTTTCGAGAATGTGTTCCTTCTCACGCAGCGCGGCGACCATGGCGTTGACGCCGTCTTCGAGCACACCGACTTCGTCGCTCGCGGTCGCCTGCACCGCGACACTCAAGTCCCCCGCCTGCACATGGCGCAGCGCGGTCGCCATCGCGCGCAATGGCCGCGTGAGCGTTCCCGCCAGAATCAACGTGAGCGCGACGCCGAGCGACACGTAGACCAGGAAGGTCACCTCGCTCGCGTGGTTTATCGCCTGGACCACGGCGGCCGGCGATGCCCCCGCGTCCACGCGCACCGCAGCCGCTCGAACGATTCCGAGCAGCGTGAACAGCGGAGTGAACGCAATGGCCAGCAAGAACAAGAGCATACGGCCGCGCACGCTGAGCGTCAGCGCCCGCGGCGTGGCGGCGAGCCCCCCCTGGGGGAACACGTGCGGGATTATCGTGGCACGGAACAGCCAGTCGAGAAAAAAGAACGAAACGGTTGCGGCCAAGAACCCGCTGACCAGCGGTGACAGGAGATGCTGCGAGATCAACTCGACCGACCAGCGACCGAAGTGCAGCAGGGTGAGCGTCGGCATCAACACACAGCCGAACAACCATGGAGCGAATCCCATCATCGCCAGCACCAACGGCGCGTTGACGATGCGCCGCTGCACCCGCGGCGGTGGCGACTCCTCGCCCGGCGCGCGCAAATACTGCCCGATCGGTCGCAGATACAAGATCACCGCCATCGTCATCAGCGGAAACGCCACGCCATTGAAGTACGGCATGATGCGCTCATCGTGCGCGCGGACCGCCGCCGCGAAGTCGCTGACGCTGCCCATGATTCCGATCGTCCAGGTCGTCGTGCAGACGGCGAGCACGTTGGCGAAAAACAGCACGGTGGCGCCGAGGAAAAACCACAACCCGATCGGCGCACGCTTCGCGCAGGGCGTTGCCATCGCACCAAGGGTACGGCGTTACGCGCACCGCGGCAATGGCTTCGGGCTGCCGTCGCGGGACCGGCGTTCCGCTTGTGTCCGGCGGCGGATTCTGGTTCAAAGCGGCGCCAATTGACGATGAACGCGATTCCGGTCACATCGCCGCCGACGCGCATGCAGCGCCGGCGGGCGCAAACCCGCCGCGACCTGCTCATGGCGGCGCAGCGGATTCTGGCACGCGCCGGGTACCACAACGCCAAGGTGGCGGACATCGCGCGCGAGGCCGACGTCGGAGTCGGCACGTTCTATCTCTACTACCCGACGAAGGAGGCGCTGTTCACCGAACTCGTCGAGGAGACGGCGCGGATCTTCAAGCGCGAGCTTGACGCGCTGATCGTCACGACGCCCGACCCGAGCGACCGCGCGCGCGCCAGCATCGAAATGTTCCTGCGCCTCGCCCGCGACCACCGCGAGCTGTTCCGCATCGTCTTCGGTCACGGGGCCGAGTTCCACGACGTGGTGCGCCGCACCCAGGCGCGCTTTGTCGCCGACGTGCGCGCCGTGCTGCAGCAGGGGATGGCCAGCGGCGTCTTCCGCCGCAACCGCCCCGAAGTCCTCGCGCCGGCGCTGATCGGCTTGTCGGATCGCGTGCTGTCGTGGTGGATCGAGCAAGACGATGTCGCGCTCGAAGAAGTAACGGCGTCGGTGCTCGACTTCTTCTTCCACGGCGTCGGCACGACGCCGGTCAAGAAGCGCCGCAAGCGCGCCTGAGAGCGGTGGCGCGATCAATCGGCCTGGCCGGCGCGCTCGATAAGCGAAGGGGTTGATGGCGACGCATTGGGTTGGCAGAGCGACCAGGCCCAACCTTGCGCCAGTTGTGAACGAAGCGATCCTGTTGCACCTGAATCAGCTCAGTGCCGGGCTCGTTGAGAAACCAGATCAGCCGAGCCGGCGGCAAATCCATCATCTCCAAACGGATGCCCGCGGCAGGCCGGCCGCGAACTCCAAATCTTTCGCTGGTTTCTTTTACCGCATCCTTCGTGAGTCGCGCCAACGCCGCTAAGCACCCACCCGTTCCAAGTGTTGCGCTTCGTGGTCCGTAACGCCTTCTCAGCGGATTCGCAAAGCTGAAGTGCAAGCGCGGTGAGGGCTGCCCGCGTCCGATCCAGAGTTGCGAACGATACAGCGGGCCATCCATCGCCAGTTGCCGCCCTCCGATCCCGGTGACACAATCCGCGCGCGATGAAACTCACGCCGATGCTCGAGCAGTATCTCCGGGTGAAGAGCGAGCACCCGGATGCGTTGTTGTTCTTTCGCCTCGGCGACTTCTACGAATTGTTCTTCGACGACGCGGAGCGCGCCGCACAGTTGCTCGATCTCACCTTGACCTCGCGCAGCAAGAAGGACGACGAGCGCATCCCGATGTGCGGCGTGCCCTATCACTCGGTGCAGCCGTACATCGCCAAGCTGCTGGCCGCCGGCATGAAGGTCGCCATCTGCGATCAGGTCGAGGATCCGACCACGGCGAAGGGGTTGGTCGATCGCGCGGTGGTGCGGGTGATCACGCCGGCGACCGTCACCGAAGAAGAGTGTCTCGATCCCAAGACGCCGAACTTCCTCGCCGCGGTCGCGGCAACGCGAGACGGAGTTGGTCTGGCCGCGGCCGATTTGTCGACCGGCGAAGTGCGCGTGTTCGGCGCGGCGGAGGTTGCTGCCGTCGCCGACGAATTGAGCCGCCTGCTCCCACGCGAGTTGTTGGTGCCGGAGGGCATGCCGCAGTTGCCGCCGCTGCAAGGTGCGGCGCCGCAGGCATTGGTGAGTCACCTGCCGGCGGCGGAGTTTTCCGCCGCGGCCGGATCGGCGTGGTTTCGCGAGCACGACAGCGATGCGCCCGATGACGGCGTCTGCGCGGCCGTCGGAGCCTTGCTCGCGTATCTCGCGTGCACCCATCGTGCGAGCGTCGCGCATCTCCGGCCGCCTCTCCCCGATGCCGGCGGCGCGCGGCTCGCGCTCGACGAGGCGACGCGTCGCAACCTCGAACTGCTGGCAACGCTGCGCGGCGAGCGCCGCGGCTCGTTGCTGTGGGTGCTCGATCAGACGCAGACGCCGATGGGCGGGCGTTTGTTGCGCAGTTGGCTGCTGGCGCCGCTCACCGATCCGGCGGCGATCGGCGCGCGGCTCGACGCGGTGGAAGAACTGGGCGAGCGCGCCTCGTGGCGCAACGAGATTGCCGACGCATTGCGTACCATCGGCGACCTCGAACGATTAGGCGCACGGCTGGCGGCGAATCGGGTCACGCCGCGCGACCTGCTCGGTCTCGCCGCCGCACTAGCCACCATCGGCCGCATCCGCTCGATACTCGGCGACGCCCGCTGCACGCGACTCACGTCGTGCTGCGCCGCGCTGGACGAACTGCCGGCGGTGCAAGTGCGCATCGCCGCGGCGATCGGCGACGAACCGCCGCTCAATCCCCGCGCCGGCGGGGTGATTCGGCCCGGCTTCGACTCCACCGTCGACGAACTGCGCGCGCTGTCGCGCCGCGGCAAGGACTGGATTGCGCGCTTCGAATCGGCGGAACGCACCCGCACCGGCATTCAGTCGCTCAAAGTCCGCTACAACAACGTCTTCGGCTACTACATCGAAGTCACCAAGCCGAACTTGCATCTCGCGCCGGCTGACTATCGGCGCAAACAGACGGTCGCCAACGCCGAGCGCTTCGTCACCGACGAACTCGAATCGTATGAAGCCAAGGTGCTCGGCGCCGAGGAACGCGTGCGCGCGCGCGAGCTCGAGTTGTTCAACGCATTGGTGAGCGAGATCGCCGCCGAGCAGACGCGGGTCGGTCGCAGCGCCGCGGCAGTCGCCCAGCTTGACGTATTGTGTGGGCTCGCGCTGGTGGCCGAGCGGCAACACTACTGCCGCCCGCAGTTGACGCGCGAACCGGGCCTCACGATCCGCGGCGGCCGGCATCCGGTGGTCGAGCTGATGGCGGGGCGCGCGGGCTTCGTTCCCAACGATTGCGCGCTCGATCCAGAAACGCAGCAGTTGCTGGTCATCACCGGGCCCAACATGGCGGGGAAGTCGACGTACCTGCGGCAAGTGGCGTTGATCACCCTGATGGCGCAAATCGGCAGCTTCGTCCCCGCGTCGGCCGCGACCGTCGGGATCGTCGACCGGCTGTTCACCCGCGTCGGCGCGTCGGACAACCTCGCCGGCGGCGAGTCGACCTTCATGGTCGAGATGAAGGAGACCGCGCACATTCTCGCGCATCTCACCGGGCGCAGCCTGGTGATCCTCGACGAGATCGGCCGCGGCACCAGCACCTTCGACGGCATCTCGATCGCTTGGGCGGTGGCGGAGTTTCTGCACGACGATGCAGTGGGACGGCCGTTGGTGTTGTTCGCGACCCACTACCACGAATTGACCGATCTCGCGCGCACCAAACCGCGGGTGCAGAATTGTTCGGTCGCCGTGCGCGAGTGGAAAGGCGACATCGTCTTTCTGCGGCGCATCGTGCCGGGTCCGGCGAGTCAGAGCTACGGGATTCAAGTCGCCCAACTCGCCGGCGTCCCGATGGCCGTGATCGGACGGGCGAAAGAAATCCTCCGCAACCTCGAACAGGGTGAACTCACCGATGCGGGCGTACCGCGCCTGGCGCAGCACAACGGCCGCGCGACCAGCCAGCTCGCGCTGTTTGGCGCGTCCGCGCCGCCGCGCGATCCGCTGCGAGAGACGCTCGCCGAGATCGACGTCGATCGGCTCACGCCGCTCGATGCGCTGACGCGGTTGCATGAATTGGTTCGGCTGGCGCGTGGAGAGGAATCCTAGACGGCGGGCACAGCACGCCGTGCCCCCGCGAACGATCCTACCCGGGTCAAGCTGTAGGGGCACAGCGTGTTGTGCCCTGCTTGCTGCGTTGTTGATTCGCTGCTCGCCGGCCGCCGCCGCGACCGAACTGCGTGATATCCGCTGCATGGGCAGCCGCGACTACACGCGGCTCGTGCTCGATCTGTCCGGCGACACGCCGTATCAATTGCGCCGCGTTCCGGCGGCCGACGGATCGCCGGCGCGGGTCTACGTCGATCTGCCCGGCGCGCGAACGAACAGGCAACAGCCGGCATGTGCATCGCGTGGCCCGCTCGCGCGCATGCAGACAATCCGCACCGATCATGGGCTTCGGCTCGTGCTCGACGTTCCGAACGTCAGCGCTGCGCGGGCGTTTCCGCTGCTCGACCCGTTCCGGTTGGTGGTCGATGTCGAAGCCGCGGCGCTGTCGCGGGCACCCACTCCAACAGCGGCGGCTTCGACTACGACCGCAGGAGCCGGCGATACCCGCGCTGGCGCGCCGGTGCCGACGCCCGGGCACGCGGCGCGCCTGACGATCGTGCTCGATCCCGGTCATGGCGGCAAAGATCCCGGCGCGCGGGGTGTCGGCGGCGTGCAAGAGAAGGACATCGTGCTCGCGGTCGCGTTGCGCCTGCGCGAGCGCTTGCAGGCGGTGCCGAACGTCGCCGTCGTGCTGACCCGTGACCGCGATGAGTTTCTCTCGCTCGAAGAACGCACGGCGCGCGCCAACGCCGAGCCCGCCGACTTGTTCGTCTCGATCCACGCCAACGCCGGGCCGCATCCCACGCAGTCGGGAATTGAGACCTACTACCTGAACAATACCAACGATCGCGCGACGCTGCGGCTGGCAGCGCTGGAAAATGGGGTGGCGTCGGTGACGGGGCGGACGCACTCTCGCGAGGTATCGCTGCTGCTCAGCTCGCTGATCCAGGACTACAAGGTCGCCGAGTCCGCGACCTTCGCCGCAACCGTTCAGCGCGAGTTGGTGGCCACCGTGGCGACGCGCTGGCCGACGGTCGTCGATCTGGGGGTGAAGCAAGGCCCCTTTTACGTGCTGGTCGGGGCTGGTATGCCGTGTATCTTGGTGGAGGTGTCGTTCGTGACTCATCCCGAAGAGGGGGCGCGTCTCGCGACCCCGGCGTATCAAGATGCGCTCTGCGACGGCTTGCTACGCGGCATCCAGCGCTTCATCGATCAGCACCACGCCACCAGCGCGCTATGATGCAGACCGAGACCGTCACCGCCGTCGCCGCGCCCCCGGAGCCGCTGCCCGGCCTCGGCCGGTTCGAGCCCGACAGCGATTGGGGCCGGCGGGCGAAGGAATTTCTCGCCCGCGCCAAAGAACTCCTGTGCGCGGAGCACCTCAACGGCGCCAGCGGGCGCGCCGTCGTCCGCGCCTACACCCAGGTGATGGATCACCTGGTGCGCGCGTTGTTCGAAGCCGCCACCGCGCAGTACGCCAACCGTTACTCGATGCTCGACCAGCGCTGCACGGTGATCGCGCAGGGCGGCTACGGCCGCGCCGAACTCAATCCGTGCTCGGACATCGACCTGCTGTTTTTATATCCGGCCAAGCGCGAACCGTACGTGGAGACCGTCACCGAGAAGATCCTCTACACGTTGTGGGACACCGGCCTGACGGTCGGGCATGCAACGCGCAACGTCAACGAGTGCGTCCGGCTCGCCGCCGGCGATTTGAAGGTCAAGACCGCCCTGCTCGACGCGCGCTACATCTGCGGCGACGAGCGCTTGTGGACCGAGTTTGCGGCAGCGATGGACAATCAGGTGCTCAAGCGCAACGCCGCGCGGTTCTACAAGGACAAGCTCGCCGAGAACGCCGACCGGCACCAGCGCTACGGCGACTCCGTCTACTTGCTCGAACCGCAGCTCAAAGAAGGCGAGGGCGGCCTGCGCGATCTGCACACGGCGATGTGGATGGCCAAGGTGAAATTCAAGACCAACGATGTCGCCGAGCTGGTCCACAAAGGCGTGATTACCGAGCGCGAGCGCGCCGAGTTGGAGAGCGCGCGGGACTTTCTCTGGCGCGTTCGCAACGCGCTGCACTTTCTCTCCGGGCAGCACCACGATCAGTTGACCTTCGACTACCAAGAACGGATCGCCGAGGAGTTCGGGTACCGCGATACGCAGGCGCTCAAAGGCGTCGAGCGCTTCATGCGCGACTACTACCTGCACGCCGCCGCCATCAATCGTTTCGCCGCCGACGTGATCGAGCGGTGCACCACGCGACCGCGCGGCATGGGGCTGCTCGGCCGCTACGCCGGGCGTGAAATTCGCCCCGGCGTGCGCATCGTCGGCAACGAGTTGATCGTCGGCAACACGGCGCTGTTCCGCGACGATCCGAGCAATCTCGTGCGAATCTTCTCCGATGCCCAACGCCACAGCGCGCGGCTCAGCCACGGCACCAAGCGCTTGATCCGCGATTGTTGCGGCTTGCTGGACGACCGCGTGCGTGAAGACCCGGCGACGGTGCAGGCGTTCTTCCGCATCCTCGGCTGGAAGTTCGACATCTACGAAACCCTGTTCGAGATGCACCGGTTGGGTGTCCTCGGGGCGCTGATCCCCGAATTCGGCAACTTGTTGTGTCTGTCGCTGCACGACCTCTACCACATCTACACCGTCGACCAGCATTCGCTGATGGCGGTGCGCGAACTCGAACGCCTGCGCCAAGGGCACTACAAGACCATGGTGCCGCTGCTCACCGAAGTCATGCGTGACGTCGATCGGGCGGAGATCCTGTTCCTAGCGCTGCTGTTGCACGACGCGGGCAAAGGCCAAGGCGGCGGGCATTCGGAAATCGGCGCGCGCATGGTACCGCGCATCGCGCAGCGCATGCACCTCAACGCCGACGACGCGCAGCAGGTCGAGATGCTGGTGCGCCACCACCTGCTGAAATCGCACTTGGCCCAGCGGCGCGACGTGAGCGATCCGAAGCTGGTGATCGAGTTCGCCAAAGCGGTCGGCAACGTCGACAACTTGAAGAAGCTCTACCTGCTCACCTTCGCCGACATGCGCGCCGTCGGGCCCAAGGTGTGGAGCAACTGGCAGGACATGCTGTTGAGCGAATTGTACCTGCGCGCGCTCGACGTGTTGGAGAAAGGCGCCTTCGTCGAATCCGATCAGACCGAGCATGTCGCGCGCATCCGCGCACGGGTGCAGGACGCGACGGCGGAAGACCCGCATCCGGAGCGGGTCGCGCAGTTCTTGCGCGACATGCCTGACCGCTATTTTCTGCAAACCCCGGAAACCGACATCCCGCAACACATCGCGCTGGTCGGCACGCTCGGCGAAGAAAAGCTGGTCATGGCGGTACGCCACTTTCCCGAGCGCGAGTTCAGCGAGTTCACGGTCGTCACCGCCGATCAGCCCGGTCTGTTCGCCAGGATTACCGGCGTGCTCACGGCGCACGGCATGAACATCGTCGGCGCGCGGATCAACACGAGTCAGACCGGTGTGGCGCTCGATGTGTTCCGCATTTCGCACCTCGAACGCGCCGACGCGGCGCAGGATCCCGTACGGTGGGAGCGCGTGCAAGCCACCTTACGGCGCGTGCTCGCGAACGAGGTCGACGTCGAACAGCTGGTGGCGGCCGCGCATCGCCCGTCGTCGCTGCTCAAAAAGTGGGTTCCGCGCGTCGGCAACGACGTCCAAATCGACAACTCGGTGTCGCGGCACTTCACCGTGCTCGACGTCTACGCCCAAGACCGGGTCGGCTTGCTCTTCACGATCACCAACGGCATCTATCACCTGAGCCTGTCGATCCATCTCGCCAAGATCACCACCAACGTCGATCAGGCGCTCGACGTGTTCTACGTCACCGAGAACGGGCGCAAGATCGAGGACGCCGCTCGGCTCGAGGCCATCCGCAACGAACTGTTGCGGCGGCTGCAAGAAGACGCGGCGCAGGCGGCGTGAGCGCATGGGCGCGGCCGCGATTGATCGGTGCATCGATCAATTCTTAGCGTATGTCGCCGCCGAGCGCGGACTCTCGCCCAACACTCTGGCCGCGTACGGCCACGATCTCGCGGCGCTGGCCGATCATCTCGATCGCCAGCGGGTCGGCGACGTGAACGCGGTACGCCCGGCGCACTTGATCGGGTTTCTCGACGGGCTGGCGCGCCGGCGCTTGGCGCCTCGCAGCCGCGCGCGCATGCTCGCCGCGGTGCGGATGTTCTTCGCGTACCTACTGCGTGAACGCGTCATCGAGACCAACCCGACGCAAGACTTTTATCTACCGCGCCTGGGCCAGCGCTTGCCGCGCTCGATCAATCAAAGCGAGGTGCAACAACTCATCGCCGCACCGCTGCCCGATGCGCTGGCGCGGCGAAAGGGAAGGGTCGTACTCGAAACCCGCGACGCGGCCATGGTCGAGTTGGTGTACGCCACCGGCTTGCGCGTCTCGGAGGTCGTGTCGCTCAAGGTCAACCAGCTCAACCTGGAAGCCGGCTACCTCACCGTGATCGGCAAGGGGCGAAAGGAACGCGCGGTTCCGGTCGGGCAATATGCGCGCGAGCGGCTGCAAACCTATCTCGCCGACGCGCGGCCGGCGCTCTTGCGCGGGCGCACGAGCCCGTTCTTGTTCGTCACCGCCCGCGCCCGGCCGATGACCCGCCAAGCGTTCGCGGTCCTGCTGCGCAAGCGCGTGCTGCGCGCGAGCGTCAAGGCGAAGGTCAGTCCGCACACCTTGCGGCACGCGTTCGCGACCCACTTGGTCGAAGGCGGCGCCGATCTGCGCGCCGTGCAGATGATGCTCGGCCACGCCGATATCGCCACCACGCAGGTCTACACCCACGTCGCGCGCGAGCGCCTGCGAGAGGTGCACCGCAAGTTTCATCCGCGCGGTTAGCGTACGCGCGCTCGGAGAGCCGCACGCCAGCGGTGCAGCGGGTTCGGATGGGAGGGAGCGACCCGAGGGCTCGCGTGAGGCTCGGGTTTACGCTACGGTGCAGACCATCCAACTGATCCGCCGAAAGGCACTGGGTCTGCGCCAAAGGAGGTACGCATGGCCGACGACGTGATGAGTCGCATCAAGTCGCTGATTGATCAAAACAAGGTGCTCATTTTCATGAAGGGAACGCCGTCGCTTCCGATGTGCGGATTTTCCGCCGCCACCGTGGAAGTGCTCAATGAGCTGGGCGTGCCGTTCACGGGCGTCAACGTACTCGAAGATCCCGAGCTGCGCGAAGCGATCAAGGTCTACTCGAAGTGGCCGACCATCCCGCAGGTGTACGTCAACGGCGAGTTCATCGGCGGGTGCGACATCGTCCAGGAGATGCACGCCCGCGGCGAACTCAAGCCGCTGGTGAGCGCGGCGGCATAGCGGCAGTCACCGCCCCTGAAACTTCGGCGCGCGTTTCTCCATGAACGCGCGCACGCCTTCCTTGTGGTCCTCGGTCATCGCGCAGCGCAAGTGCGTCTCGGGCTCGCGATCGAGCATCGTGCGAAAGTCAGTCGTGGTTGCCAAGTTCACGTTGGCCTTCATGTAGCGAAAGCTGGTCAGCGGACCGTGCGCGATACGTGCGGCGAATTCCTGCACGTGTGACAGCAGGACGTCGGGCGCGACGATGGAATTGACCAAGCCGAGGCGATGGGCTTCGGCCGCATCGATGATGTCGGCGGAGAAAAACAACTCCTTTGCCTTGGCGGGTCCGACCGCGTGCGTGAGCAGCCACGTCACGCCGAAGTCGCCGCCCAGTCCAACCTTCGCGTACGCGGTGCCGAACTTCGCGTGTTCCGAGGCGATGCGCAGATCGCAGGACAGACACACGCCGAGTCCGGCGCCCATCGCAAAGCCGTTGACGGCGGCGATCGTGGGTTTCGGAAGGTTATGGAGCAGCCACGACAACTGTTGCGAATCGCGCAGGCGATCGACGCGCTGTTCGAGCGTGATCGGCACCTTGCCCTCGCCGCTCATGCCGGAAACATCGCCGCCGGCGCAAAACGCGCGCCCGGAGCCGGTGACCACGACGACCCCGACCTCCGGATCGCGATTCCATTCGGTCAACGCCTCGATAGAGCGCGCGATCAACTCGGGACTCAACGCGTTGAGTTTCGCGGTGCGGTTGAACGTCAGCGTCGCCACGCGGTCGGCGACGTGGGTGAGAACGACTGCATCGGGCATGCGGTCTCCTTTTGTGCAGTCTGTGTAGCACTGCGCGGCGGAGGGGAGAAACACGAGAACCGTCAGGGAGACGATGCCCCGCCTCCCCGACGGCGCTTGGCAGATTCAGGCTGCCGCGCTCGGTCGCTGCTTGAAGGCGGCGAGCCAGCGGGTGAGATTCTTCAGCTCGGGATCGAGCGTCAGACCGGCGAATTCGGCGAACCCGAGACTGGCCAGGAGCGTACAATCTGCGATCGACGGGCGCTCGCCGGCGACGAACGGCTTCGAGCCGATCTCGGCATCGAGCAGCTTGAGATTCGCGGCGAGCCGTGTCTTCGCCGCGTCGGCGGCATCGGCGGATTGCTTCAAGCGCCCGGCGAAGAACGGACTGGTGTTCTGAAAGATCGTCGCCACGTTGTTGAGCACGCCGATCTCGGCGATGCGTTCGAGCCGGCGCGTGCGCGCACGTTCGAGCGGCGTAGTCCCGATCATCGGCGGGTTGGGGTGCAGTTCTTCGAAGTACTCGATGATCGCGAGCGACTCGGTGAGATACGAGCCGTCGTCGAGTTCGAGGACCGGCAATCCGCCGAGCGGATTCTTCTTGAGAAACTCCGGCGTGCGGTTCTGTCCGCTGATGATGTCGACCGGTTCGAGCGGAATCGTGACTCCCTTCTCCGACAAATAGACCCGCAGCTTCTTCGGATTCGGCGCACCGACAAAATCGTAGATCTTCATACGCTACCCCCTGAATGTGGAATGTGCGGAGACTACGCCGCGGCAAGTGACAGTCAACCGGGTTGACAGAATCAGCGCGACTGGGAGGAACCAGAGACGAGAAACGGGACGGTGAGAGAACTACAGGACGAGCAGCGGAAAGTATCGCAGACTCTCCAGCACAACGTCGGCCTCGGAAAAATCCTGGTCGATCGTCCAGCGATTCGGCACGGCGACGCACAGCATGCCGGCGCGCTTGGCGGCGATGACCCCTGGACCCGAATCTTCGATGGCGAGACACTTCGCCGGCACGCGTGCGAGACGCGCGGCGGCGAGCCGATAGACGTCAGGCGCCGGCTTGCTGGCGTGCACTTCCGGGTCTTCGCCGGATACGCGAACGGGAAAGAGGTCGGCAACTCCCAGTGCCGCCAGCAGCGCGTCGATCACCGGCCGCGTCGACGACGACGCGATCGCCAGGCGAAGGTCGGCGGCGGCCAGTCGCCGCGCGAGCCCCACCGCCTCGTCAATCGCGGGCACGCCGGCCGCGATGTCCTGCAGCCGCGCCTCGGTGTGCTGCGCCAACAACTCATCGATCGAGGCTGGAATGCGATGGCGGCGGCGCCATTCGGTCCAGGTCGCAAATTCTCCTAAACCGATGAACGTCCGGTACTCGTCTTCGCTGATTGCAAGCCCGAAGCGCGCCAACACGCGGTTGGCGGCGCGGAAGTGAATCGGTTCGGAATCGACCAGCACGCCGTCGAGATCGAACACGACGCCGTCGATCTCGTGTGCGCGTGCAGGTTGTCGGTGCTTCCGCACGACGCTCGACGGCTTACAGGGCCTTCACCGCGTCCAACACCTTGTCGCTGTGGCCGTCGACCTTCACCTTCGGAAATGCGGCGCGGATGACGCCCTTCTTGTCGATCACGAACGTCGTCCGCTCGATGCCCTTGAACTTGCGACCGTAGAGTACCTTGTCCTTCCACACGCCATAACTTTGCAGCACCGTCTTGTCTTCGTCGGCGAGCAGCGTGAACGGCAGGTCGTACTTCGTGCGGAACTTGGTGTGCGCCGCCGCGCTGTCGGCCGAAACGCCGACGATCTGTGCACCGGCCTTCTTGAACGCGCTGAAGTCGTCGCGGAAGCTGCAGGCCTCCTTCGTGCAACCGGGCGTGTCGTCTTTGGGATAGAAATACAGGACCACCGCGCCGTTGCTGAGCAGCGATTTCAATGACACCGACTTGCCGTCTTGATCGGGGAGTGTGAAGGCGGGCGCCTTGTCGCCGACTGCGAGCATGTCTGACCTCCGAGTGCGAGATACTCCTCCCTTACCAGCGCGGCGTCGGGAAACAAGAGCAAGCTGTGCGGGAGGGCGGTG
>DATKMK010000074.1:0-9089 GCA_035541895.1 Binatia bacterium
CTCCCTTTCGCTCCCGTTGCGCTCGACGATGGGCCGCGTCAGACTGAGTCGGCCTCACGCGAGGGTCGCGCACTAACGGCATCGCACTGCGATGCCAATGGTGGGCTGCAACCCGTCATCGACGGCCTCTGGGCTCTGCAACTTCAGCGCAGCAGGCTCGGCCCGCGGAGGGACGCAGCCCCGCGCCGACGTACACCGAACACGAGACCCCACTTTCAAAACCGCGACGGTCGCGCTAAGCGCACTCGCCTATGAACGAGACGCATACCACCACGCCGCTGCGCGGCCTGCGTTTACTCGATCTGTCGCGCCAACTTCCCGGCCCGTTTTGCTCCACCATGCTCGCCGACCTCGGCATGGACGTGTTGGCCATCGCGGCGCCGAACGATCCGTTCGGCACCGGCATCCCATTTCTCGCGCGCAACAAACGCAGCATGACGCTGAATCTGAAGAGCGACGACGGCCGCGCGATCTTCATGAAGCTGGCCGCGACCGCCGATATCGTGCTCGAAGGATTTCGGCCCGGCGTCACCGCGCGCCTCGGCATCGACGACGAGACGCTGCGCGCGCACAACCCGCGACTGATCTACTGCGCGATTTCAGGCTACGGTCAGGACGGGCCGTATCGCGATCGCGTCGGTCACGACGTCAACTATCTCGGCTACGCCGGTGTACTCAATTTCGTCGGACAAGCCGGCGGCCCGCCGGTGATACCGGGCGTGCAGATCGCCGACATCGGTGGCGGTGCGCTTATGGCGGTGGTGGGGATCCTGACTGCGGTGATCGCCCGCGCTCAGACCGGGCGCGGCCAGTTCATCGACATTGCAATGCTCGACGGCATGCTGGCGTGGAACGTCTACCACCTGCTGCTGCGGCAACTGTCGGGGCAGCCGCCGCGCCGTGGCGGCGAGCAACTCACGGGACACTTTCCGTGTTACGCGGTGTACGAAACCCACGACCGACGCCATGTCACCGTCGGCGCCTACGAGCCGCACTTCTGGGCGACCTTGTGCCATCACTTCGGGCGCGCCGACTTCGTCGCCGATCAGTGGGCTGAAGGGGCGCGCCGCGAGGAGATATTTGCCTTCTTTCGCAACGCGTTCCGCGGGAAGACGATGGCGGAATGGTTGCACGAGCTGGGCGACAAAGACATCTGCTTCGGACCGGTGAACACGCTCGACGAAGCGCTCACCGATCCGCAACTGCGCCATCGCCAGATGGTGGAGGAAATGCCCACCGGATTCGGTCCGATGCTGATGCCGAATTGCCCGATCAAGTTGTCGGATACGCCGGCCGCGCTGCGTACGCCACCGCCGACGTTTGGCGAGCACACCGATGAGGTGCTCGGGAGACTTGGGCTGAGCGGCGAGCGGATCACGGAGTTGCGGCAACGCGGTGTTGTGTAGCTTCAAGCGCGCACCCTGAAGGGTGCGGCTACACCCGACTTCCACCAGACGCAGGCTCTAGCTTGCAGCCGCGACAGCAGGGCGTGGTCTAGCGATCGTTTGTAGCCGCAGGCTTTAGCCTACGCCGCACTTGCGACCGACGACGACCCAATCCCACGGCAGCCGCTGCCCCCGCATCGCCGACCCGAGCACGCCCTCCTCGCTCCACGGGTACCAGACCGGCTCAACGCGCACCGACGCAAATCCCTGCCGTTCCAGTGCTTCGCGGACTTCGTCGCGGGCAAAGAATTTCTGCAGGTCGCGTCCGCGCGGCACCAAACCGCCGGGGCGCACCTGCGCCGCGACACGCGGGAACCCACGTTTTGACAACGCGGCCGCGGTGTACTCCGCCGATTCGAGCGACGGGATCGACACCATCGCCCAGCCGCGCGGCTTGGTCACGCGCGCCACGCTCGCCCACAGCGCCTCGCGCTTGGCCGGACTAGTTGAGGTGATGAGGTTGAACGACACGGTGAGGTCAGCCTGCTCGGCCAACCGATGTGAGATCTTCGCGACGTCGCCGCAAATCCACCGAACCGAATCGAGTCCGTTGCAGCGCACGGCCGCGCGGTCGAGCATGCCTTGAGAAAAATCGACACCGACGATCGCGCGAAAGCGCGGCCCGTAGGTACGAATGAAGGTGCCGATCCCGCAACCAAGATCGACCAGCGTCGAACGACTCGGCGTCGACGCGATGCGCGCCACGATCCGCGGAAATACCTTCTTCGAGTCGGTCTGCGTGATGTCACACACGCGAGTTTCGAATTGCGCCGACAATCGCTGCCACTGCGCGCGGTTCATCTGAACGCCGCATAGCGCACCGCCGTCGCGCTTGGCAAATGCCCGGTCGCGCTAGCGGAGCTGAAAGCGAAATGGGACTTGCAGCCGCACGCGCACCGGTGCGCCGCGTTGGTCGCATCCGGGCTTGAAGCGCCATTGACGAAACGCCTGAATCGCGGCGTCGTCGAGCAGCGGGATCGACTGCACCACTCGCACGCCATCGGATTCGATCCGGCCGCCGCGATCGACGATCGCTTCGAGTACGACCAGTCCCTCGACGCCGCGCGCGCGGGCAATCGGCGGGTACGTCGGCACCTGGCGGCTGATCACTTCCGGTTCCATTGCGACTTCATCACTGCGCCAGACCCGATCGCCGTGCTCGCCGACGCGCCCGCCGACTTGTCCGCCCGCTTCACCGGCGATTGCGCCTTCGGGTACGCCCGCCGTCTGGCCGCCGCTGACCGCATTGGGCGCCGGCGGTTCAGGAGCCGCAGCCGGAGGTGCCGCCGGCGGCGCCTTGTGCGCGATCTTCGGCCGCGGCTTCGGCACAACCGGCGGTGGCATCGATGGCGGCATCGGCGCGGCGACGCTGGGCGCCGCCGCCGGTTCACCGAGCGGTGGCGGCGGCGCCGACGGTTCGCGGATCGTCACGATGATCGGCGGCGCGTTGGGGGCCAAGCGGATCGAGATGGTCGCCAACACCAGTACGACGCCCGTGTGCAAGGCGAGCGAGAGCGCGAACGGCGCGCCGAAGTGAGGGATCGAACGCACGCGGTCGCTCTCAAAATCGCGCCCGCAGCGCGACACGGACCTGAATCGGCTCGACTGGGTGAAAGACGTTTTCGAACGCCGATGCCGCCGTTGGCGTTATGCGCGACTCGTAGGCGTAGTCGATGTCGTGGTCGCGCCGATCAAGCAGGTTCAACACTTCGGCGGCAATCCGCCACCTCGGATTGATCTCGTAGCTGGTCTCAGCATTGAGCAACAGCGTGCTCGCCGATTGAAAGATTCCATCGGACGTCAAATCGCGCGGGCCGAAGTACCGCAGCCGCAGATTCGTCGACCATCCATACCAATCGTGCAGCGACGCGCCCGACGCGATCACCAGCCCGACCGCCTCGGGCACATGCTTGCCGCCCGGACTGTTGGGTGCGGCATCGTCGGGATCAGTGGAGGTAAATCGCGCGGTGGAATCCGCCAGGTCCAAGTCAAAGGCGAGATGCTCCGTCGGCGCATAGTAGTTCGCCCATTCGACGCCGTAGCGCTCGCTCGGCTGCTTGGACGGAACCGTGCCGCCGGTGTCGCCGCTCTGCTGGAGTTCCGAGTCGCTATGGAGGTACCAGACCGAAACGGTGCTCTGCAGATGTGGGATGATCAGCGTGCGCACGCCGATCTCCGCGCCTTCGGTTTGAATCAATCCCGGAATTTTGTCGCTCGGCGTTCCAGGAACCGGATTTTCCGCCGAGATCGGCTGCACCGTCTGCGTCGTGCCGCGTCCGTCATTGCTGTGAAAGCCGAACCCGCCTTGGAGGTACAACTCGGTCTCCATCCACGGACCGAAAATCAGGGTGGCCTTCGGGCTGGGTTGAAAATCGGTGGCCGTGCCGGAGTTGGCGGAGTTGCTGAGACTGGTGACGTCGAAGTACTGCAGGTCGCCCCGCAAACCAACGACGGAGCGCATCTTTTCCATCCACTGAATCTTGTTCTCGACGTAGAAACCGAACTGCGTGTCGGAGAGCTGATCCTTCTGCGTGATCGCGGGCAGAACGGTGCCGGTGTCGACATCGATTTTGTCGACACGCTGGCGGTTTTGCGACTGATACAAGCCGTTGTTGATCCAGTCGTTGCGCACCTGTAGGCCGAAGGTGTTCTCGACCGCGCGACCAAACCACTCGCTGAAGATCGTGTGACGCGCGTCCAGGCCTCCGACCCAGCGTTTGTCTTGCTGCTCGAACTGATCGCCCCGAGTGACGTCAGTGAGGTAGTAGGTGAAGTCCGAAAACAAATCGAGGTCGTAGTAGAACACGTACGCCGTCACGTTGGTCGCGGAGGTCTCGCTGTAGCGGTGCCACTCGGCTTGCAGACTGTAACGTTGCGAGTCGCCGCCGTCGGTCGGATTGAGCGCGCCGAAGAATCCGACGAGCGGCACGGCGCTCGCGGCGATTTGATCGCTCGAATTCCAGCTCCCGTGATACGCATGACCGGTCACGCTGAAGCCGTTGAAGGTCTCGCCTTGGCTGTAGGTGAGCAGTCCGTTGAATTTGGAATAGTTGTCGGCGTGCACCCACGGACCGTCGTCGTGATACACCTCGCCGCCTAGCAGCAGGTTTCCGGGCCCGAGCTTCTGCGTCAGGCCGAACACACCCCGCGCATAGCCGTACATGCCGCCTTCCACGATCGCGAAATCCTGCGGCAAGGTCTTGTAAAACACCAGATGCGCCGACCCGGCGGAGCCGTAGTTGCCCACGTCGGCGTAGTAGGGACCCTTTTCATAGTTCACACGCTCGACGAACTCCGGGATGACCGTATTCATATCGGAGTAGCCTTCCCCATGCGCGTGTGTCGGTAGATTGAGCGGCATGCCGTCGAGGAACACGGCGAAGTCGGTGCCGTGATCCAGGTTGAAGCCGCGCAGAAAATACTGGTTGGCTTTGCCGCCGCCGGCATGTTGCGTGATGATCACGCCGGGAACGGTTTCGAGAATCTCGCCGCTCCGCAACGTCGGCCGCGTGCCGAGCTGTGCGGCCCCCGTCGTGCCCTGACTTGCCGACTCGGCGATACCGATGAGGCTGTCCTGGCGGCCTTCGACGACCACTTCCGGGAGGACGAGCACCTTGTTGGACTGCGATGGGGCGCCGGGCGTCGGTTGAACTCGTTCATGATTCTCCTGGCCCGCGGCGCCGGATGATTCGTCATTTGTCGTGAGGTCTTCGGCTCTGGCGCCGACGGCGCACCACACCGCTACCGTCGCAGCACCGAGCCACTGATGTACGCGTCGCATCGATACACCTCCAGTAGTCGTGCGCAAGCCACGACCTACCGTCGCAGCTTGCGCGAACGTTATTGGACGAATCGAGGGATCTTGGTGCAGCTAGGACGCGGGCGGCGGCCCGCGAGCGCGTGTGGGTACGGTGTCACGATCGACGCATCGAGACTCAGTTGTGACCTCAACGATCGCGATCAACTCCGCGCCTTCGCCAACAGTCAGCGTCGGGCCGAGGGCGCGATGAAAGCGGTCTTGCGAATGCCAGTGGCCGGTCTCGTCGTGATCCGGGGCTTCGATCTCCGGCTGCTGATGGTCGCCGGCCGCGAGGTGGTCATCATGATGGTGATGGTGCGGTTCGTCGAGATCGTCGTCGTGGTCCGCACCATGCTCGTCATCCTCGTCGGCGTGGACGTGAACGTGATCGCCGTCGGCATGATGGTGGAAGTAGAGTCCGGCGCGCGGCGACGCGATCGACGCGCAGAACACAGTCAGCGCTAGCGGCGTCCACTTCGCCAGTCGTGCGCGGACTCTATTCATACTCGGCGGCGACTACCAAGCTTTTCAGCGCTTGTCACGGGTATGCGATCACTCGACGTGGCGTCCATGATCATCCACTGCGAAGACGTTGACCGGAGGGATTCGGATGTTCGGAGATGCGCATGGACACACTCACAACGCCTTGGAGAGTGGGTTGGCAGTTCGAAGAAGAACGGGTATCGACGAGCGCCCGGCAGCGTACTTGGTGCGCACCGGCACTTGCTCTCTGGTTGAGGAGCCGTTGAAAGTCCTTAGCGAGAGCGAGTACAACTTCACCCGAAGGGGGAACATACCATGCCCGATCGGAGGGAAGTGTTGCTTGCGGGTGCGAGTTTGGCTCTGATGGTCAGGGGGGTCGCCGCGGCGGCCGAGAAAGCTTCAGGCGTGACGTTTGCGGGTGCGCTCGGCCGCTGCGTCGAGACCGGTAACGTGTGCCTGGAGCACTGTCTCCGGAACCTCGCCACGGGCGATACCACGTTGGCCGAGTGCTCGGTCGCGGTGCGAGACATGCTCGCGGTGTGCAACGCAGTTGCGGTCTTAGCTGCGGCGCAGTCCAAGTTTCTCAAGTCAGGGGCTCGCCTCTGCATTGAGGTGTGCGAGAGCTGCGAGAAGGCTTGTCGAGCGCACCAAGATCACCACGCCGAGTGCAAAGCGTGCGCAGAAGCCTGCGCGGCGACGCTGGCGGAAGCACGACGGATCGTCGGGTGAGGAAGCGGGGCACGTCGTTGCGCAGGGACGCTGCGCCCGTTGCATGCGGCTGGGCGGGTGGGTCCCCTACCCGTCGAATTCGGCCAACTCTTCCTCGAAACGACGCCGCAGCCGCTCATGCGTGTCGTCTGAAACATGTTCCTGATTCGGGGATGAACACACTGCACCGACCGGCGTCCGGCGGCGCAGAAGCCAGATGACGACGATACCCGTTCCGCACACCAGTCCGACGAGGGGCATCCAGTAGGCCAGTAAGTTGAAGCCGCGTGCCACGGGCTGCGCGAGGATCCGCTCGCCGTATCGGTCGAGGTATTGATCGAGGATCTGCTGCGCCGTTGCTCCTTGAACCACCAGCGAGCGCACGTCATCCCGGATCGCGTCGGCCGCCGGACTGTGATGCGTTGCCACTGTGCTGCCGAAGCAGCACGGTGCCATGAGTTGCTCCTCGACCTGCCGAGCGGTCGCTGCTTGCTCCGGGGTGAGCGTGGGTTCCGCGAGCGCGTGCGAGGCGGGGCCACACACCGCCAGCACGACCAGGAGCGTGCCACGACACATCTGCGCATGCCACGCCCAGCGGTCATGGTCCAACGAGCATCTGTTCATCACTTCCCTCTGCGAGGACTGCAGCTCGCACGATCGTATTTTCAATCAGAGTCCTGCCGGCAGACATGTACCAAATGTGCTGCAGTGGTGGGATGCGGTGGATTGTCGCGCGTTGGCGTCCAAGGCAAGCTGATGTGTTCTCCATGTCGGATATCGGTTGACGATCGATCCCCCGGCAACGTAACAGACGGGCTCGATGCGCAAGGTGTCGCTCCGCCACCAGGCGCAAGGAGGGTGGTTCGCCATGGGTTCAATGCCCCGTCGCGGTTCCCAAGGGCTTGCGGCAAAAGCGCTGCTGTTCGTGTGTGCGCCCGTTCTGCTCGGTGGTGTGGACGGCTGCGGGGAGAGCGACGAAGGTGCGCCGCCCATGCCCGCGTATCGCACCATCGACGAGCAGGGCAACAACCTCAGCCATCCGCAGTGGGGAGCGGCGGGAGCGCGCTTGCGGCGGATGGCGCCCGCCGCCTATGCCGACGGCGTCTCCGCGCCCGCGGGGCCGGACCGCCCGAGCGCGCGCGCCATCAGCAACGCGGTCTTGGCGCAGAGCGAATCGATCCCGAGCCACGCCGGCCTGAGCGGCTTTGTCTTCCAGTGGGGACAGTTCGTCGATCACGATCTCGATCTCACGGCGCTCGCCTCGCCACCGCAGGAGTTCGATATTCCGGTCCCCCCGGACGACCCGATTTTCGATCTGACGAACACCGGCACCGCGGTCCTTCCCTTTCTCCGTTCCAAGTACGACCCGGCGACCGGCACCGGGTCGGATAATCCTCGCCAGCAGGTGAACGACATCACCTCGTTCCTCGATGCGTCGATGGTGTACGGTTCTTCGGACGACCGTGCCCGGGCCCTGCGCACGCTGAGCGACGGCAAGTTGCGGACGAGCAGCGGCAACCTGCTGCCGCTCAATACGCTAGGCTTGCCCAATGGGGATAACGGCAGCGCGCATCCGGAGCAGTACTACGTCGCCGGCGATGTGCGGGCCAACGAGCAGCCGGGGCTCACCGCTATGCACACGCTGTTCATGCGCGAGCACAATCGGTGGTGCGATGTACTCGCGCAGGCCCATCCCGCGTGGAGTGACGAAGCCCTGTATCAAGAGGCCCGCCGGCGAGTCTCCGCGCTCGTGCAGATCGTTACTTTCAAGGAATTCCTGCCGACGTTGCTTGGTCCCTTCGCGCCGTCGGTTGATGGAGTGTACAAGCTCGACGTCGACCCGAGCATTGCCAACGAGTTCTCCGCGGCCTTGTACCGGGTCGGACATACGATGCTGCCGCCAGAGCTGCCGCGCGTCGACAACGATGGCACCCCGGCGCCGGAAGGCCCGTTGCCCCTGGCCGAGGCGTTTTTCTTGCCATCAAACATGAGTCAGCCCGGCGAAGTCGAACTGACGCTGAAGGGGCTGGCGACGCTGACCCAGCAGGAGATCGACAGCAAGGTAGTCGACGGGGTCCGCAACTTCCTCGTCGGCGACCCGATCCCCGGCGTGGTGCTCGATCTCACCGCGCTGAACATCCAGCGGGCTCGTGACCACGGATTGCCAAGCTACAATCAGCTCCGCGCCGCCCTCGGACTCGCGACCAAGTCATCGTTGGCGGAGATCAGCAGCGACACCCAGGTCGAGCAGGCCTTCGCCAGCGTCTATGTCAGCATCGATGACGTCGACCCCTGGGTCGGCGGCATCAGCGAGGATCATGCACCGGGCGCACAGGTTGGAGAGCTGATTGCCGCGGTGCTCGCGGATCAGTTCACCAGGCTCCGTGACGGCGACCGTTTCTGGTATCGGCGGGACCCAGCGTTTTCCGCAGGTGAATTGGCGGATCTCGAAGCGACACGTCTGTCGGACGTGATCCGTCGGAACACCGCCATCACCGATCTTCAGGACAACGTCTTCATCGCCGGGCAGTGAATTGATGCTCGCTGTCGCAGCGGCCCCGCTGACTTAGTCCGCGGGTGGATACTTCTGCAGCTTACGTTGCAGCGAACGGCGATGAATGCCGAGACGGCGCGCCGCTTCCGACACATTGCCG
>DATKMK010000075.1:0-22038 GCA_035541895.1 Binatia bacterium
GGTAGGGCGCAGGGGCGAAGCCCCGCATCCAATTGATCCGGCTCCCGCATGGTCGGTGCGCTCGTGCTAGGCTAGCGCCATATGAGCGACCAGAGTTTCGACCTCGTCATCATCGGCAGTGGCCCCGGCGGGTACGTCACGGCGATTCGTGCCAGCCAACTCGGGATGAAAACCGCCATCGTCGAACGCGAGCACCTCGGCGGCATTTGCCTCAATTGGGGCTGCATCCCGACGAAGGCGCTATTGCGCGCGTCGGAGATTCACCACCTGCTGCATTGTCTCGATGAGTTTGGGTTCAGCGCCGGCACCATCACCTTCGACACGCAGAAGGTCGTCGCGCGCTCGCGTGCGGTGGCGCAGCGGCTATCGAACGGCGTCCGCCATCTGATGAAGAAGAACCAGGTGACGGTGTTCGACGGCCACGGCCGGCTCGACGGCGACGGGCGGGTGGTCGTCGAAAAGGGGGGGAGTGCCCCGCTCGGCGTGCATGCCTCGCACGTCATTCTCGCGACCGGTGCTCGGCCACGATCGCTGCCCGGCATCGAGCCCGACGGCAAGCTGATTTGGACGTACAAGGAGGCGATGGTACCCGAGGCAATGCCGCAGTCGCTGCTCGTGATCGGGTCGGGCGCGATCGGCATCGAGTTCGCGAGCTTCTACCGCAACATGGGCGCTGAGGTCACAATCGTCGAAGTGCTCCCGCGCATTCTGCCGGTCGAGGACGAGGAAATCTCGGCGCTGGCGCACAAGGCGTTTGCCAAGCAGGGCATGACGATCCATGCCGGTGCGAGCGTGCAATCGCTGACGAAGACGGCGGACAACGTTACTGCGGCGATCGATCTGGGCGGCGGCAAAACCACCAGCGTCACCGTCGACCGCGTCATTCTCGCTGTCGGCATCACCGGCAACGTCGAGAACCTCGGGCTCGACGAAACCGGCGTCACGATCGAGAAGGGTCACATCGTCGTCGACGAGTGGCTCGCGACCGGCGAGCCGGGCGTGTACGCCATCGGCGATGTGGTCGGGCCGCCGTGGTTGGCGCATAAGGCCAGCCACGAAGGAATCGTGTGCGTTGAGAAAATCGCCGGCGTGAGCGGCGTGCGTCCGCTCGACACCTCGCGTATTCCCGGCTGCACCTACTGTCGGCCCCAGATCGCCAGCGTCGGGCTGACGGAGCAACAGGCACGTGATGCGGGCTACGCGCTGAAGGTCGGACGCTTTCCGTACGTCGGCAACGGAAAGGCGATCGCGTTGGGCGAAGCGGATGGTCTGGTCAAAACGATCTTCGATGCGCGCACTGGCGAACTGCTCGGCGCGCACATGATCGGTAGCGAGGTCACCGAGCTGATTCAGGGGTTCGCGATTGCCAAGACGTTGGAGACAACCGAAGCGGAGTTGATCGAGAGCATCTTTCCGCACCCGACCCTGTCGGAGACGATGCACGAGGCCGTGCTCGACGCCTTCGGCCGCGTGCTCCACGTGTGAAGCCGAGCGACCGCGGATCAGTCGGTGATTTCTTCGACGCGTCCGCCGTGGAAGCGGAGCAGGGAGAGGCTGCGTTGGAACCCGGCCGCCGAGGCGTGCATTTCGCCGGCGCCCTCGAAGGTGCCGAGATTGCGTAGTTGATCGACCATTTGATCGCGCGACGATGCGCCGGCGTTGATCGCTTGTCGCACGGCCATCCCCGCGTCGAACGCTTGGGCTTCGAACACGGTCGGTGGGCGTCCCGCACCGCGCTCGAACCGCTCGACGAACTGGCGTGTCGATGGTCGGGCGCTGTCGGCGAAGAACGCATCGGTGAACACCGCGCCATCGATACTGTCGCCCGCATCCGCCAGTTTCGGCTGGTTGTTCCAACTCTCGGTGCCGAGCAGAGTGATGTTGGGAATGCTCTTGCGGATGTCGGCGGCGATCGCCGCCGCCGTGGCGGCGCCATCGGGGATGAACAGCGCATCGACGCCGGACTGGTGCCAGCGCCCGGCCGCTGAGGTCAACTCCGCGAGGTTTGGATTGCCGGGCGTATAGGCGCGGGCGCCCGCAACATCGGCGCCGCGCTCAGTTACCGCCGCCTTGAAGGCCGCAGCGAACGCCGAGCCGTAGCCGTCGTTCGGGTATAGGATTCCGAACTTGCTTCGTTTCACGCTATCGATCGCATAGCTCGCAAGCCGCTCGGCTTGTTGTGATCGGGTCATGGCGGCTTGCATGACAAAGCGACCAGACAGGCCTTCACGTTGCGACAACAACAACAGTGGCAGTCCGTCCCGCTCGGCGAGCGGTGCGGCCGCCTCGGCTTCGCTGCTGCGCAGCGGCCCGATCACGGCGAGGACCTTGGCATCGTCGTGGAGTTGGGTCAGCAACTTGCTGACGATCGCTGGATCACCGCCGGTGTCACGCACCACCAATTGCCGCGGCGCGTCGGCGAAGGCAAGTCGCAAACCCGCGAGTGCCCGCTTGCCATACGCGTTGTCGGGACCCGTGAGCGGCAGCAGGCAAGCAATGGTGACATTCGGCTCGGGTGCGGCTTCTTCTCCGCTCGCTTCGGTGACGACAACTTCCTGTCCGGGCCCACTCGGCTCCGCCTCCTCGAGCGTCGAGTCTTCCACTGCGGGTGCCGCTGCAGCCGGTGGCGCGGCCGACGCAGCCGGCTCCGGCGGTGAGGGTGCGGTCGGTGCAGCCGCTTTTGATGCGGTTCCACTTGCGGGTGGTCCGCTGAGTCCCAACGCTTGGCGCACCGGTGGGATGGTGATGACTTCGGCCATCTCGGTGCGTTCAGCATCCGTCAGTTGGTCGCGAACCGAAATGAGGCGTACCTCGATGCGCCCACGCTCGGCCGGTTGCGCCACGAGCCAAGCGGACTCCCACGCCATCGCCGCTTCCTTGCGGTGGCCAAGCGCGAGTTCCGTGTCGCCGCGCAGAGCCTGCACCTGCACCCAGCGGCGATCGGGCACCCGGTTGTGCAATTCGTCGAGCGAGGCCAGCGTCGCCTGATACTGTTGCTGGCGATATTGCGCGAGCGCCATTTGGTAGTAGACGCGCGGCAGGAACGCCGGGTCGGGTGCGGTGGTGTCAATGAACTCGCGATAGGTCTGCGCGGCGGCGGCGTAGTCGCCGCGAGCGAAGGCATCTTCCGCCAGACGAAACCGTTGAGACGGCCCGTACGGCACGTTGATGCCTTGCGGCCGACAAGCTGCCACGCCCGCGAGCAACGCCAGCACGAGGACTGATCGCTTCATCGGACCGCCTATATCTCGGGAAGCGGTCAGGTTTGTCAAGGCTCACGAAGCAAAGGGGGATGGGGTGAGGGAACGGCGTCCCTCACCCCAGGCGGGCAGATCAGTGACCCATCTCGATCAGATTGGCGACCGTGAAGAAGTCTTCCTTGGTGCCGGACTTCTCACCCATGTTGTAGTAGACGCACTCCTGTCCCTGCGAGTGGGTGCTGGGCAATGCGGCTTTGGTCGCATGCACGAGTTGGGTGTCGAGCATCGAGATCGCGGTGATAAACGACATCTCGTCTGGATATCTCGATACGCGCGCACCCGGAATGGCTTCTTTTTTGAAGCTGTACGAATTGAACCAGACCTTCCAGAGTTGGCCGGCTCGGTCGTAAATGTCGGAGTGCGCGACGACGTACGCTTCCTTGTCGATGTAGATAACGCGCTTGCCATAGGCGTACTGAGGAAACTTCGAGTTGCCTTCGACCACGTACACTTGGCGCGGTTCCCACACTTCATCGAAGATCCAATCTTCGGGTTGCTGCCATTTGACCGGCGCATTTTCCCCGTGCATCACGGCCATAACCGTCCGCTCGCCGAGGAACTTCCAGTCCATCCAGGCGACGTTGCCGCTGTAGCCGTAGTAGCTGTCGACGTCGCTGTCTTGTCCGAACAACGCATCGGAGCGCTGCGCGCTCGACAGACGTCGGACGCGCCGGAGCTGCGGGAGATACAGCCAGCTATCGTCCTGTCGGTCGGGATCGGAGTAGCGATAGAAGGTGCCGCCAACCCCCTTCAGGTCAAACGGCTCGCTCAACGGATGCAGCGATTCCTTGTACCGCACGCCGTCTGGATTGGGCAACTCAGGCTTCGGATCAACGACCAGGCGGCCGGTGTACATGAGCCGTCGGAGGTTATCGATCATGTAGTGCCGCTCGACGGTCATACCGCGGTTTTTGCCGATCGTGCCGGTGTCGGCATCGAACAGTTCGGCGTTCAGATCGTCGGTTGCGTATCCGCCGTAGCTGTAGTTCCACATGATCTTGACGGCGGCCTGCGGATCATTGGTATCCACGTTGGGGAACGGTTGGCCGGCAGTCCAGTTCGTTATGCGCGTGCCGTCGGCGCTCAACTTGACCTGTCCCGCATACTTCTCGGTCGCCTCGCGGTAGGCACGAGTCATTGCGACATGCCTCGGAGCAGCTACTCGCATCCGCAAGCCGTACTTTAATGCCCACTCCAGACCTGGGGTGAGCACCTTTTCATACTGCCCCATATTTTTGTCGGAAATCACATCGCCAGGCGATACACTGACGCCTGCCGTCGCGTCACTTGCCGCACCGCCGCGACGGGTGCCCGCGCTCGTTGCCGCTTCGGCCGATGCCGCCGCAACTTGAACCGGGGCTTCATCGGGTTCGACAACGTGGCGCGGAGGCGCTTCCACCGCGAACTCCTTGGCTGGTTGCGCCGCGGCAGCGCGAGCGGCACGGCTGCGGTCGGTTGACCCAACCGCCGCTGGCGCGGCTTCGGGCGCACGTTCGGCCATTGCGACGCGTGCACTTTCGTGTGCAGCCGGCGGTTCAACTTTGTTCGCCGGAATGGGCTCACGCTCGGGTTCGGGTTCGCGAACCACTGCCGCGGGCGGCGCTGCGTCAGCCTTGGCGGCCACGCGAGCCGGTTCAGAAAGTTCGGGCGCGGTCTTTGCCACCTGTTCTTGCTCTTCGAGTGTTCCCGGCGGCGGACTCGATCGGCGCTGGCTGTGGCGATCGAAATTCGGCGGGGCAACCTCGGCGGCCTCCGGGAACTCGCGATCAGATCGCACCTGCGGGCGCGCTGCAACTCGCCGTGGCGCGGGTTTCAGATGTGCAACTTTGGTGGTCGGCGCGGTCACGCGTTCCGGCTTTGCAGCCACGCGTGGTGCCGGATTCTCCACGGCTCGGGCGGCGGGTGGTGCGGGAGCGGCTGCGGGTGGCGGCGCCGGCTTTGCGGCGGGCTTGGCACCTTCCTCTGGGAACAGATCACTCCAGTCCACCTGCGCCAAGGTCCCCGTGGCAGAACACAACCACGTCACCATCGCGAGAATCAGACACTTGCTTAGGTGTTTGCTTAGCATGCAAATCCTCCTCAACGCACACTTCACCCTGCAATCGGCGTGCTACGTGCTCCGACGTGAAGACCAGTGCGTACTGGCGGCCCTTTGAACTGCGAATGTCGGTGGACGGCGACGGAGCGAAGGGTGCATCGGAAGCTTTCGGCGAAATTCGGCACCGCGATCGAGGTCGCGAGCCCGACTTGGATCGCGTATTGATCGCGTGTTTCAGCGCCCGACTAACTCGCTGAATTTGCGAGAGCAACCGCCTTGAAACGCGGACAACTGCGGAGCTTCTGAGAGTGCTGGGTGAGGCGCGGATGACCGGTCGCTTGATACAGCGTTCGCTTGACGTGACGCATGTTGAACGCTGCGTCAACTGGGTACCACCTGGTTGACCAACAGCGTCACCACTCGCGGAAGCCTCCACCCGACATTCTGCGTGGCACACCTCCTGCTGCAATCCTGCCGCGGATCGGAGGGTGAATGGCGCAAACCGCGATAGCCGAGGACAGCCAGAGCGCGCGTGTGCTCGTCTTCACAGTTGATGATGGGAGCTTTTGTATCCATCTCGATTGGGTTGAGGCGGCCTGCCGCCGTGACGAAGCCGCCCTCCATTCCATTAAGGGCGCAAACGGAGACTATCGCTCCTTTCTCCTTCATCGCGGCCGACCGGCGATGGTTGTGGACTTGCGAGAGGCATTCGACCTCAGTGATTGTCTCGGACGAGTTGAGCGCGATGCGCTTCTCATTGTCCGCGCGGGCGCTGTGTTGCTTGCATTGCAAGTTGACGCGTGCCTCGGCGTGCGCGACTTGGATCTTCGCTCGAAGACTCCGGTCCCGAGCAGTCTGCTCCGCGATGGAGGTGTCAGCGTCGGACATTTGGTGGATTTCGACGGCACACTACATGGCCTTCTCGAGCCGAGTCGCATCCTCAGTAGCGCGTTGCGCGAGCAGGTTGAGCCTGTCGTCAAGGAAGCAATCGCCTTTGGTGAGCGTCACGAGAAACTCGCGGTTCTCGCGGAGCAACTGAAGCGCCATCCGTCCGCTGCTGGCATCAAGACGTTCGGCCGACTCAGTCGCCGCAACGGACGCACGCGCACCGCCGCCGCCGCTCGAGTCGTGCTCAAAGCGTTGCAAGATGCCGAACACCTCGACGCCGGCGACGACTCGATTGCCGGCAGTCTCGAGGCCGAGACGCTGTTGCGGGATCTCGTCGCTGCAGCGGTGATGCGTCGCAGCGGCCAATTCAAGGTGGAGTTGCCCGAAGAATCGGCGGCAACTGTGCTGTTCGATTCGGGGCGAATCATCGACGCCTCAGTGGGTGACCAGTGGGGTCGAGTCGCGCTCAAGCGCGTATTGGCCGCGCGCGAGGGGCTCTATCGATTCGACACCGCCGACCCGGCTCCTTCACATTCGAGTTTCGGCGACGCCACCTTGTGGGTGCTGATCGAGGCGCTGGCGGAGATTAGCGGGGAACGACGCGGTCGATCGGCGCGGTCGCGATCGGATCAGGAGTGAAGGAGACTGGTGATGGACGAAAAGCCGCGCATCCTCGGCGTCGATGACAGCCTCACTATTCGCAAAGCGCTCGAGATCGTGCTGCGACCCGCCGGATATGATCTCGATTTGGCGGCCGATGGCGCCGAAGCGATCGCAAAGGCCAAGTCCTTCAAGCCCGCGCTGATCCTGCTCGACTTCATTCTTCCAGACATGCGCGGCACCGAAGTGTGTCGCCAGCTCGCGGATGATCCCGATACGGCGCAAATCCCAGTCGTGCTGATTTCGGCGAAGGGCGCCGAGATCCGACAAGCCTATCGGGATGCGGGGAACGTCGTCAGCTACATCGCGAAACCGTTCAAGCCGCAGGTGGTGACGGGCATCGTCGCTGAAGTGCTCGCCAAGAATGCCGCCGGCGAATTGATCAAGTCGGCCGTGCCGGTGCACGAGGGCGTTGCGCCCACGGCGATGCCGACATCCGGGGCGCCGCCGGCAGTCGTCGATGTGTCGGAGCTGCCTGGTGAACCGATTCCGGCGGCTGCGGCATCGATCACCGGCGCCGAGGCCAGCTGGCTCGACGCGGAACGCAGCGCGCGTGGCAATGGTCACGAGCTGAGCGAGGAATTCGATCTCGAAGAGTTGGCGGAATCCGGACCCGCCGACACGGGGCTCAGCGCGAGCGCTCGTCGTGAGATGCTCGACATGATGTTCGAGACGCTGCGCGCCGGTCTCGAAGGCGTGTACGTCGAAGAAGTCGATACGCCCGAAGGCGCCGCGGCGGACCAGGCGACGTCGTATACCGACCTGATCGATCGACTCAGTCGAGAACTACGGGAGACGCTGCATCACGCGCGTTCCGGCGCCCGCTACACCCTGTACGGCGACGGCTCGATCCGTTCGCTGGACGAGACCTTGTTGGACGTGTTCCGCCGCTCGTGTCGGCTGTTGTTCCGCGCCGTAGTTGCCGGCGCGGTCGAACACGAGACCCCGGTCAATCGTCGGCGGGTTCTTGCCGTCTGTCAGCCCGACAGCCGCTTGATCGATCAACTGCGATCGATCGGTGCCGCGCATCCCGATTGGCAGATCTTCTCGATCAGTCGCGGCTTCCGTCAGCTCCCGATGATGGTGCGGCTCTATGGGCCGAGTCATGTGATCGCCGAAGTGACCGGAGGCGGTGCGCTGTGGGATCAACTCCGGGTGCTCCAGCGACTGCCGGAAGCCCGGTCGTTGACCGTCGTGGGGGTGAGTGACGGTGCGCGCGCAGCCGGCAACATCGAGCCAGCCGCGCTGGCCGAACGCGGCATCGCTCGGGTGTTGAGTTCGGTTTTCGAATTTGAACGCGACGCCGATCGCTCAAGCTCGAACACGCCGGTTCCTCCGGCGCTGTCGGCGTTCGATCACGCGTCGGTGTGACGACATTTGAGGTTTGGGGGACATGATGGCGAAAGTGCTAATCGTTGACGACATTCGAAGCGAACAACAACTGATCGCTGACGCGTTGGTTCCGCACGGGTATCACTGCATTCAAGCGAGCAACGCGACCGAGGCAATGGAGCGCGCGCGCAGCGAGCGGCCGGACGTGATCCTGCTCGACATCGTGATGCCCGGGCAAGACGGCTTCGCGACGTGTCGGCAACTCAAACGCGACGCCGTAACCAAGGACATCCCGGTCGTGTTGGTGAGCTCCAAAAACGGTGAGAGCGACCGCTTCTGGGGGCAGAAGCAAGGGGCCGCCGACTATCTTCCCAAACCCTTCTCGCCGTCTGACCTCGTGTCGATTGTCAAGAGGTTCGCGTGAGCGACGCACATTTTGACCTGGCGGCGCGCTTGAGTGCGCGACTCGCTCACCTCGGTGAAGACTATTGCATCTTCACGCGGGGCGGGCGCGACTTCGGCATCAGTGTGCAAGTTGCGCGTGAGGTGCTCACGGGCGAACCGGTGACGCCGGTGCCCCAGTCGCCGCCCTCGCTGGTCGGCGTGTTGAATCTCCGCGGCGAGGTCTTGCCGTTGGTGCAGCTCGACACGTTGTTGGACATGCCGACGCGCCCGTACACGCCGGGTGATCAAATCGTCGTGCTCTCTTCGCACGAGGTCGATATCGGTCTGGTCGTCGACCGTGTGCGTGATGTGCGATCGATCGACGAGCACGAGATTCAAGCGCATCCAAGTGGTGCGGCGCACGCTCATCTCTTGCGCGGCATCTGGTCGGCGGCTACCGCTGTCGTGACCGTCCTCGATGCCGACCAGTTGATCGCGGCAGCGGTCGACTCGGTCAACACGCGATTTCAGCAACGCCCGCATTGGTACCGCGACGCCGCCGCTTCGGCGGCCGGTGTCACTACGCAGAGTAACGAATAGGAGGTCCACCATGGCCGATAACACAACTCCCGGCGCTCGACGCGGATTCAGGCTAGCGATCCGCTGGCAACTGATCCTCGCATTCGTGCCGCTCGCCGTCCTCGCGATCGCAGCGGTCGGCGCCGTCGGCTATCGCGTGGCGTCCGACTCGCTCCGCGATCAGGCGTTGCGGCAGTTGCAGTCGGTGCGCGACAACAAAAAGCGCGAGATCACGCGCTACTTCCGTTCGATCGAGAACGAAGTGATCATGCTCGCGCGCGACCCCAGCACCGTCCTTGCGCTGAAGCAGTTCAACAACGCCACTACCGCGCTCGACAACGATCCGGTGACCGCGAGTGAGCAGATGCGGCCGCGCATGGAGAGTCTGAAGAGCTTCCTCGAAACCTACTACAAGAAGGAGCTCGCGGAGAAAAAGATCCAACTGCGTAGCCTGTTGCTACCCGAACGCTCCGCCGTTTGGCTGCAGGCCACCTACATTGCCGACAACCCCAACCCGCCAGGCAAGAAGTACCTGTTCGACGAGGGGAGCGAAGGTAGCCAATACACCGGCTACCACAAGGTGTGGCACCCCTTGTATCGCACCATGGTCGAGAAGTTCGGCTTCCAAGATCTGTATCTCGTGGATGCGACCACCGGTCGGGTGGTCTACACCGTCGGCAAGGGGCCGGAATTTCAAACCAGCATGCTCCAGGGCCCCTACGCCGACACCACCGTCGGCAAGCTCTTCCGCCGCGTGCAGGCCGAATCGCGCGAGGGCGACTACCTGCTGCAAGACTTCGCGGCCTATGCCCCTCTCCACGGCAAACCGGCCGCCTTTGCCGCGTCGCCGGTGTTCGAACGCGGCCAAAAGACCGGCGTGCTGATCGTGCAACTCCCGATCGATCGCATCAACAGCATCATGACCGCTGACAAACAGTGGGAAGAGGTCGGCCTCGGTGCCACCGGCGAGACTTATCTTTTTGGTCGCGGCGCCAACGACGGCTTCATGCGCAACGACTCCCGCTATCTCGACGAATTGAAGGAAGGCAATCCGGCCGTGGCGGCGGCGGGCACGACCATCCTCAACCAAAAGGTCGAGTCCGAGGCGGTCACCCAAGCCATCGACACCCCCGAGTACACCGGACGCTACGTGAGCTACCGCGACATCACCGTGCTCGGCGCATCCGGTTGGTTGGAAGAACTCCGCGGCCTCAAGTGGAGCGTGGTGGCCGAAATGAGCGAAGCCGAAGCGCTCTCGCCGGTGCTGCGGTTGCGCAATCAGACGATGTGGGTTGCCGGTGGATTGATCGGCTTGTTCGTGGTGGTGGCATTGACCTTCGCGTCGTTCCTCTCGCGTCCGGTCCGCAATTTGGCCAGCACCATGCAAGAAATCCAGCAGGGCAACTTCCGCGCCCGCGCGCAGGTCGGCGCTCGCAACGAACTCGGCGTGTTGGCCAGCGGCTTCAATCAAATGCTCGACGAACGCGTCGATGCCCTTGTCCAAGCCGAAGAAGACAGCCGCCGCTTGCAGAGCGAAATCCGCACGATGCTCACGGTCGTGGCCGCGGCGTCTGAAGGCGACTTTACCCACCGCGCCGAGGTCGGCAGCGGCGTGCTCGGCAACCTCGCCGACGCGTTGAACCTGATGTTCGAAAACGTCGGCGAACTGATCAAGCACCTGCGCGGGGTGTCGTCGCGCGTGGTCGAGTCGTCGACCCAGATTCAAGCGTCCGCCGAACAGTTGGCAATGGGCTCCGCCCGCCAGACCAGCGACATTACCAGCACCACGGCGGCGGTGCAGGAAATGACCTCCAACATTCAATCGGTCTCCGAAAACGCCACGGTCGCCGCGGAAGCGGCCAAGCGCGCCGAGGATGCGGCGACTCAGGGTACCGACGTGGTCAAGAAGGTCATCGCCGGCATGGAAGCCCTGCAGCGCAACACCCGTGGCTCCGCGGTCAAAATCAAACGCCTCGGTGAACGATCGATGGAAATCTCGACCATCATCGGGACGATTCAAAAGATCTCGGCGCAAACCAACATGCTGGCGCTCAACGCGGCCATCGAAGCGGCGCGCGCCGGCGAACACGGCCTCGGTTTCACGGTGGTCGCCGACGAAGTCCGCAAACTCGCCGAACGCACCGAAGCCGCGGCGGAAGAAATTGCCCGCCTGATCGCCGCCATCCAAGCCGAGACCAACGACTCGGTTGGCGGCATGGAGCGGCAAGCCGAGCACGTCGAACAACAAACCGCCTTGGTGTCGGAAGCCGGCGGCGCGCTCGATCGAATCCAGCGCGCCTCGGTGCAGAGCGCCGAGCTGATCGCCGAGATCTCGTTGGCCGCCAATCAACAGGTGCGCGGCGCGACCAGCCTCAGCGAGGCGATGCTGAGCATCTCGGACGTCGCCCGCCAAGCGCAGGTGTCGTCTGAACAAACCAAGCACAGCACCGCGGCGCTGATGGGCATCGCCTCGGAACTCAACACCCAGATCGGCTTGTTCCGCATCGAAGCCAACGGCAACGGCCATGGTAACGGTCAGGCCAAGCCGCCGGACGCGCCGGCCCCCGAGTTGATCACCCTCGACGAACAGCCGCAGCTCACGGGCAACGGGCACACCGGGGTCTAACGCGAACCGACGGCACCGCAAACGGCCATGACGCGTACCCACGAACTTCCCGATTGGCAGGTGGCGTGGGTGCGCGACACCGTCGCGGCGCGCTGCGGTCTGTACCTCGGTGGGCCACACGAGACGCACCTCAGCAATCAAATCGGCGCGCGCATGCGAGACCGCAACCTCACCTTCGGCGAATACGCGGAACTGCTGCAAACCAGTCCCGCCGGCGGCGGAGAGTTGCAGACCCTGATCGAGCGGCTGTGTATCCATGAAACCAGCTTCCTGCGTGACCCCGAACAATTTCACGCCCTCGCTCGCTTCATCGTTCCGCAGTTGCTGCGGGAGGCGGAGCGAATGGGGCGGCGCCGCTTGCGCTTGGTGAGCGCCGGCTGCTCGACCGGACAAGAAGCCTATTCCCTGGCGATGATGGCGGCGGAAGCGGAGCCGCTGCTCAACGGCGTCGAAGTCGAGGTCGTCGGCCTTGATGTCAGCAGCGAAGCGATCGACAAAGCGTTGCGCGGCGTCTACCCGGCGCGCGCGGTCGAGGTACTCGAACCGTGGCGACGCGAGCGCTACTTCCGGCCGCTCGGCACCGCATACGAAGTCGCGCCGGCGCTCCGCCGAGCCGTGCGCTGGCTGCGCTGCAATCTCACGAACGGGTTGCCGGTCACGCAAGTCGACGTGATCTTTTGCCGCAACGTCTTGATCTACTTCCACGGCGCGCAACGCGATGCCTTGATCCGCAATCTGGTCGCGGCGCTGCGCCGCGGAGGGTTCTTCGTCGCCGGACATGCCGACTCATTGCAGGCGTATCGCGACATCTTGGAACCGATTCGAACGAACGGCACCGTGATTTTCCGACGCATTCGACGACCGGCCGCGCTCGAACCCGCCGGCGAACGCGTGGACAAGACCGGTGCGGGTGCCGTTGGAACCGGGAGTGCGAGCTGATGGCTGATCAATTTAGCGTCGACAAAATCCGTGACCTCTTTCGCGACGACATGGAGCGCTTCATCCAAGGCATCCGCTCGCGACTGGATGATCTGCTCTCGAATCCTCGTGACACCAACTCGCTCAACGAGCTGCGGGGGTTTGCGCATTCCGTGAAAGGCACCGCCGCCCTGGTCGGCTTCACCTCGCTCAGCCGCGCCGGCGCCGTGTTCGAGCGGGTCGCCGAAGTCGCCGGCACGTACGTGCACAGCGACCCGGGCGAGGCGCTGGCCATCCTCCGCCAGATGCACGCCGCCATCGGCTTCATCGAACAGTTGCTCGACAACAGCTTGACCGCGGCCGATCCCGAAACCCAAGAGAACGTCTCAACGCAGTTGCTGATGGCGTTTTCACCGCGCGTGCGCAGTTATCTCCACGAGATCGACGTGCCCGCCGAAGGGCCGGAAGCGGGCGGGCTCGACGACCCACCCGGCGCGCTCGATCTTTCATCGAGCCTGTCGCCTTCGGAAGAGACACGCGCCGCCGACGACGCGTGGGACGCGGAGCTGGCGGAGATCTTCGCGCAGGAGTTGCAAGAACACCTGAGTGAGGTTCCGGACCTGGTCGCGCAGTTGGCCAATCCCAATCAACAGGCGATCGCCTGTAAGCAACTCTCGCGTATTTTTCACACCATCAAGGGATCGGCGGCTATGGTCGGCCGCACCGAGCTGTCGGCGCTCGGCAAGCAGTTGCAGGATCACTTCGGTGCACCGGCCGAACATCCGGAGATGCTCCCGCTGTCGGTCGAGTTCCTCGCCGCCGCTCAAGCGGCGATCGAGGCCGTGTTCGCCGCGGCCGGTCGAACCGCCCCGCGTCTGCCCGAAGTGGCGGCGGTCGAGGCGCGCGACCAAGCTACGATCGAACTCGAACGCGAGCTGCTCGATGCGTTCACCATCGACGCGACCGAGGCCATTGAGGCGTCGGAGCGGCTGCTGCTGGAATTGGAGCGGCAGCCGGACGATCGCGGCCTGCTGCATTCATTGTTCCGCCACTTCCACACGCTCAAAGGCGCCGCCGCCGCCGTCGGTCTCGAACGTGTTGCCGAGCAACTCCACCACGGCGAATCGCTACTCGAAGCCGTGCTCGACGGTGAAGTGGCCACCGACGCAACCAAGCTGGTCGACTTCTTGTTCCGCCTGACCGACTCGGTGACCGGACTGATCAACGCGGCGCGTGGCGTCCGCGAGGAGCAGCGGACGATCATCGACGATGTCGCCGGCGAGATCGCTGCGCTCGCCACGCCGACGCTGGCGGCCGAGGAGGAAGCACCTCCCAGCCTCGTGCCGGACGAGTTGGTGGCCGCCGCGCCCACCCCGGAAGCGTTCGCCGAGCCGGCAGTTGCGCGTACCACTGGCGAGGTCGAGATGGGCGTCGTCCGCATTCATGCGGCACGCCTGGACGCCTTGATGAACCAAGTCGGCCAGCTCGTGGTCAGCCGCACGCGCATGGATCGCAAAATTCAAGCGTTCGCCGAGCTGCGCGACAAGTTGTACTACTGCCGCACCCGTTTGGCGGAGATCATCGAGGGCTTTCAGGAACGCTACGAGTTCAACACCGGCGATCGTCCGGCGATCGCCCTCGCCGATTCCCGCGTAGCCGGCGGCGACGGGGCGAGCCAGCCGGCAGCCGACGAGTTCTTCACCGATCTCGAGTTCGACAAGTACGATGACTTCAACATTCTCGCGCGCAGTGTGATCGAACTGGCGACCGATACCGGTGAAATCGCCGACCAGCTCGGCGGCTTCATCGATGCGTTCGGCGAGGAGGCGCGGCAGTTCTCGAAGATCACCACCGGCCTGCAGCGGCAGATCACCCGCCTGCGTCTGGTGCCGCTCGACACCTTGTTCCGCCGCCTGCTGCGCCCGGTGCGCGACGCCGCGCGACAAGCCGGCAAGCTGGTGGACCTGCATCTTGAAGGCACCGACGTGCAACTCGACAAATCGATCGTCGAGGCGCTGTACGCCCCGTTGCTGCACATGGTTCGCAACGGCGTGTCGCACGGGGTCGAGTCGCCGGCACATCGCCAGTCGCAGGGCAAGCCGACCGTCGGGACGATCCGCATCGCGGCGGTGCAACGTCACAACAGCGTGTTGCTCTCGGTGCAGGACGACGGCCGCGGACTCGACTTCGATGCGATTCGCTCGCGCGGACAGGCGCTCGGGATCGTCGAGCGCGGGACGGCGCCGACGCGTGAGCAACTGCTTCCGCTGATCTTCCGCCCCGGATTCAGCACCGGCGAGACGGTGACCGATCTCTCCGGCCGCGGCATGGGGATGGACGTCGTCGCGCGCGACATCGCCGCGCTCAACGGCAGCCTGATGGTCGACTCCAAAGACGGTCACGGCACGACCATTCGCATCGCCTTGCCGACGACGACCTCGATCGATGAGGTGCTGCTGCTCGAAACCGGCCCGCAGCTCTATGGGCTGCCGGTCGACTTCGTCGAGCAAGTGATCGCAATCGACATGGCCGAGCTGGTCGACGTCGACGGCCAACGCATGCTGACGGTGCGCAACGAGCTGCTGCCGGTGCTGATCATGGCGCCGCTGGTCGGCGAGGCCGCTCCAACCGCGGGCGCGGTCGCGGTGGTCTTACGCGCCGGCGATCGCGCGATGGCGCTGGTCGTCGACCGCGTGCAGGCCCAACAGGAAGTCGTGATTCGACCGCTCGGCCGCGTGCTCGATGCCCATCCGTTCTTGTCCGGGGCGACGATTTCAGGTGCCGGTGCTGTCATCTTCGTCTTGCACGTCGGTCGTCTCTTCGACGTGTTGGCTGCGGTCGCCGACCGTCAAGCCACGTTCATCATGGCTGAATCCTCCGATCAGCCGGCGGTCGAAGCGCGCACAATTCTGGTGGTCGACGACTCGATCAGCGTGCGCAAGTTGGCCGCGCGCTTTCTCGAAAGTGTCGGCTTGGAAGTGGATACCGCCGTCGATGGACTCGATGCGTTGGAAAAGCTGGCCAGCGGGCGGTTCCGCCTGGTGGTCACCGATCTCGAAATGCCCCGGATGCACGGCTACGAGTTGATCGCCGAAATCCGTCGTCACCCGCAGTATCAACACCTGCCGGTGGTCGTCTGCAGCTCGCGATCGAGTGAGAAGCATCGCCGTCGTGCGCGCGAGGTCGGCGCGCAAGGGTACATCACCAAGCCCTTTACCAAGGAGCAGTTGTTGGCCGAAATCGAGCGTCTCAGCACTGGAGCGGTCGATGCGGCGTCAACTGTCGGCTTGGGATCGGTCAACGCGTAGCGCAGTCAGAGGGGAGATGGTCGGCAATGTCGACGACGGAGGTGCGGAGTAAGGCCGGCGAACCGGTCGCCGGCGATGGTACCGGCCGGCCACGCGTCCGAGTATTGGTTGCCGACGACTCGGGCCTGATGCGCCGAACGATCACGCGAATTCTCGAAGCGGAGGGCGACATGCAGGTGATCGCCACCGCTCGTGACGGCGCCGAGGCGATCGAGTTGGCCGAACGGCTGCGGCCGAACGTCGTCACCATGGATGTCAACATGCCGCGCCTCGACGGCTTGCGTGCGGTCGAGGTGATCATGGGCCGTCACCCGCTGCCGGTCGTGATCATCAGCTCGTACACCAAGCGCGGCGGCAAAGCGGCGGCGCAGGCGCTCGGCTACGGCGCCATCGAAATCGTCGAGAAGCCATCGCAGGTCGGGATTACCCTCGACCTCGAACTGCAGGCGCATGAGATTCGCTCGAAGGTGCGCGCCGCCGCGCGCGTGCGGGTCGTGCGCTCGGCATCGTTCGGCATGACGCGCAGCACTCTGCCCCCGCCCCGTGTGCGCACCGCTGCGTCACGCGTCGCCGCGCGCCCAACCAACGGATTCCCGATCGTCGCGATCGGCGCCTCCACCGGCGGACCCGCGGCGCTTGGCGAAATGCTTCCACTGTTGCCGGAGGGGTTCCGTGCCAGCGTCATGATCGTCCAGCATATGCCGCCCGGCTACACCGCCGATCTCGCGCAGTGCTTGGATCAGAAGAGTGCGATTCGTGTGGTCGAAGGCCGTCACGGAGATCCGGTGGTTCCGGGCGTGGCGTACATCGCACCGGGCGGGCTGCACATGGAGTGGGAACAGGATCGGATCAAACTGCACGAAGGCCCGCGGCAGAACATGCATCGACCGAGCGTCGACATCTTGTTCGACAGCTTGGTTTCCGTGCCGCAGCGCGTGCAGTGCGTGTTGTTGAGCGGCATGGGCGACGATGGCGTCGAGGGCATGAAGCGATTGCGGGCCGGCGGCGCCGCGACCATCGCGCAAGACGAAGCCAGCTCGGTGGTGTGGGGTATGCCGGGGGCCGCGATGAAGTCGGGCTGCGCGGTCTTGCAGTTCCCGCCGGCACGGCTGGCCGAGTACCTCTGCGCCGCCGTCGGAATCGACGGGGTCGCGTCGGCGGTTACGGAGTTGTCGCACGTGGTCGCGGAATCGTCCCGCGCCCGTCCGCAGGCCGAGTGTGGTGAGTAGCGTCGCGAGGCAGGTGCGATGAACGGCGACGAGCCAACGCAGCCTCCATCTTCGCAAGGTGCCGCCGCGTCTTCGCAGGGCCCCGGGTCGGCCAGCCTCGAGGACGTGGTGTGTTTGCAATCCGCGAACGAAGAGCTGCGGCGCGAACGCGAGACGCTGATCAAGCGGTTGCAAACCGTCGAGAGCGGCGCGCGAGAAAAAATCCAGCTCGCCGAATCACGCTTGCGCGAGGCGCTTGCCCAAGTCGACGCCTTGAAGCGCGCCACCCAAACGGTGCGGGCGAAGTTCGAGAACGACGCCGCCCTTGCAAAAAAACGCGCCGAAGCGCTCAAACAGACCGCAGTGGCGGCGGAGGCGATGCAAGAAGCCAACGCCGATCTCACCACCGCGCTCGAAGCCGCGCAGTGTCGGGTTGCCGATCTCGAAACCGAAAGCCTCGTCCATCAGGCTGAGATCGAACGCCTCACCAATGAGTTGACCGCCGCCACCGAGCGGCTGGCGACACTCGAAGCCGAAAGCCAGGCGCAGCGCGACGCCGCGGCGGTCGCCGCGACCCGGCAGGCTGAAGTGATCGCCGAGCTCGACGCGACCCGTGGACAGCACGCGCACCTTACAGCCGAACTCGCTGGCCTCCGCCAGCGTGAGATCGAGCAGTCACAAGCCCTCGACGCGTTGCGCGCGGATTGGAGCCGCGATCAACGCGAGCGCGACCAGCAACTGGACGCGCTGCGCGACGAACTCGGCCGCGCGCAGAACCAGCGCGCCGAACTGATCGGGCAATTGGAGGCGGCGCGGGCGGCGCATGCGGCTGAAATCGACGCCTGGCAGCAGACTGCGGCGGCACGCGAGGCTGAATTGGTCAACGCTCGCGACGAGTTGGCGCGCCGCCTGGAAGACGAGCAGTCGCAGACGATCGAAGCACGGGAGGAAGTGGAACGAGTGGGTCTCCGCCTCCGCGAGCTCGAAGCCGGCCAGCATGCCGCGACCGCGCGCACCGAGCAGGCGTTGCAGGATCTGAGTGCGGCGCAGGAGGAATGGGCGCGCGAACGCGCCGTCTTCGAGGCCACCGCACGTGAGCGCGAAGCCGAGCGCCAGCGCACGCACGCCGAACTCGAAGCACGGCTCGCGGCCGAATCGTCGTCGGCTGCCGAGCGCGTTGCCCAGCTCGAACGGGATCTCCAGCTACAGCGCGACGAGATCACACGGGTACGCGACGAAGCCGAACAGCGAGCGCAGCAACACGCGCGGGACTTCAACGCGGCGTCCGAATCGGCGCGCGCCATCGCGGCGCAACTCGCCGCCGAACGTGAGCAATGGACCCATGACTTGGACGCCGTTCGGGGCGAACTGGCGGCGGCGCAGGCCGATCTCGCGGCGGCACAAACCGAACGACAGACGCTCGCCGCGCAGGCGGCCGAGCGCGAGTCGGTCGTCGCGGAGCTGAACGAACGGCTGGCGGCGTTGACGGGCGCGCTCGGCGAGCGCGACGCGCGCGTTACCGCAGCGGTTGAGGAGGCCGCGCAACTCCACCGACAGAACGGCGAGCAGCGGGGCACCGTCGAATCGCTTCGGATCGAACTGGCGACAGCGCGTGAACAGATCGACGCCGCGCACACGCGCGCACAGGCGCTCGACGAGCAGCTCGCGCAACGCGCCGCCGAGCAGACGAATCTGGCCGAGCGCCTCGCGACCAGTGAAACCGAGCTGCGCGCGCGGGGCGACCAGCTCGCGCGGCTGCAGTCGGAGCAAGACCAACTCCAGCGAGATCATGCCGCGGCGATGCGCGCGAATGCCGAGCGGGCGCAGGCTGCGGAAGCGGAATGGCAGGCGCGCCGCGAGCGCTTTGAGCAAGACCTCCAAGCCGTTCGTCAGGAGTCGGATGACCGTCGCTTGTCGATCGAGGCCGTGCGCACCAAGGTGCGCGTGCTCGAATCGCAGTTGGCCGAGCGTGACACCGTGCGCAACGCGCTCTCCGAGCGCATCGTCACCTTGGAGGACGACCTTCGTCACCGCGACGAGCAGCTCAAGCGCTTGAGCGTGCAGGTGGCAGGTCAGAACGAAGAGTCGACTGCCTGGGTGGAGGCGGCGGCGCAACGCGAAGCGGAATTGGTGGCGGCGCGCAACGACGTCCTGGAGCAGCTCGATGACGAACGCAAGCAACTGACGGCGGCGCAAGCGGAGGCCGTGGCGTTGCGCTCGCGAATCGAGAGCGTCGAGCAGGAACTCGCCGAAGCGCAGACCCGACTCGCTGACCAACTCAACAGCGAGCAAGCGCTGCGCGTCGACGCCACGGCGCGAGCTGAAGAGTCGGCGGCGCGCGTGCAGACGATCGAGGCCGAACTTGCGGCCACCGCGCAGCGCGAAGCCGAATGGCGGGCGGCGCACCAAACGCTCGCGCACGACCTCGACGACGTGCGGGCGCAACTCGCCGCCGCGCAGACCGCCCCGGCGAGTCTCAACGCCACGGTCCAGGCGTTGCAGGAACAACTCGCCGCCCGTGAGGCCGCGATTGTCGAGATCCGCGGTCAGCTCGATACCGCGAGCATCGTCACCCGCGACAAGGACGAAGCACTGTTTGCCGCTGAACAGCGCTGCGTCGAGCTGACGCAGCACCTCGAAGCGGTGCAGGAACAGTCGGTGGGAGCGCTCCAGGCGCAGGAAGCCATGAGCGCGCGGATCGACGAGCTGCACCGCGAGCGCGCCGAACTGCTGCAGCGCGTGAATCAGATGACCACGGTCATCGCCCAGCTCGAACGCCAATCCGAAAAGTTGCAGCGCGAGCGCCCCGCCGGCGAGGAGACCCGCAAGCTGAAGGTCGAGTTGGCGCGGCTGGCGGCGAAGCTCAAAGAAGTGGAAGCGCAGCAAGGTGAGGCGGTGCAGCGGCACTCAGCCGCGGTTGCCGGATATATGGTGGAACTCAATCAGCGCAGCGAGGCGCTGCACGCCCGCAACCAGGAGATGGAACGACTCGCCGAAGAGCTGACGCTGACCCGGCAGACCTGTGATGATGCGATGGTGCAAGTCGAGGCGGCGCGCCGCGAGCGGGCCGAACTCGAAGCACAGTTGAAAGAATTGCGCGTCGTCACCGCCGAGGCGGCGCGCCCACCTTCCGCAGCTCCGGCGCCGATGCCGCCGCGTCCGGCTGCCAAAGCGCCGGCGCCACCCCCGCCGCCCGCACCGACCGTGGCGGTACCCGCGGCGTCGAAGTCGGGCGGACCGTTGACGCTGATCCATCTGGAAGACAACAAGGCGTACCGCGAGTCACTGCGCGACGTGCTGGCGCGTGTGCCGCAGTCGGCATATCTCAACACGCTCGACGCGCCGGCCGCCGCGGGCTCGCGCCTGCTCGCCGTCAATCTGCTTAATCGCGCACACGATCCGTTCGCCGCCATCGCCGCCGAGACGAGTGAGCAGCCCGAGATCTTTGCCTACTGTGCAGACGCGTCGTACGGGTTCGCGTTCGGCCTCGCCGACTTCTTCTCGCAGCCGATCGACGCCGATGCACTCGTTACCCAATTGCTCGAGCGCCGCGGCGTGGTCCAGCGACTGCTCGCGGTCAGCGACAACATCGAGATGACCGCCGCGCTCCGCGAGGTGTTGTCGCGCATGCGGTGTTCGACCTCGGTGGCGTTTGATTCGCGCCAGGCGATCGATCTGCTGCCGATGATCAAACCCGACGTGGTCTTGGTCGACTTTGCGCTTCCCCGCGGCGAAGGGTTCCGCTTGGTCGCTCGCCTCCGCTCGGAGCCGAAGACACGTGACGTGCCGTTGGCGGTGCTGCTACCGGCGACGGTCAATCTCGCGGAATTCCGTCAGCAGGCGCTGCGCGTGGCGCGTGAGATTTCGATGGAGCCGGCTCAGCTCGCTCAGTTGCTGGCCGAGCGGCTCGGATGCAGCGCCGGCGCCGACAAGGGTGGACTGCTCAAGACGGGGTAGCGCGCCGCACCCGCCGCGGTGCTGTGCGATGCGGCGTCAGCAGCGATCCCCGTAACGCGTCCAATTCTTCACGCAACGCGTTGGGCAGTCGAATCACCGACTCGACCGTGCGGATGTCCGGGATCAGTTCGGCGAGATCCGCCGGCGTGTCCGGTGCCTCGCGAATGCCGCGCAGACTGCGAAAGGCCGCCAACACCTTCGGCGCCATCGGCGCGACCGTCGTGCCCTTCATCGCCAGGATCCGGTGGCTCGGAGCCGCGAAGGCGAGATACGCGGCACCGTAGGCGCCGCCGCCCAGCACACATAGCAGCGGGTGGCCGAGCAGTCGGGCGGCGACCAAGGACCGCAAGCACTCGGCGAGCGCGCCGAGCAGACCGTGACGCTCTTGTTCGACGTCGATCGCGTGGCCTTGGCAGAAGAGAAAGGTGAGAATCGGCGCGGGCGCGTCGTGCGACGCAATCGCCGCGTGCCGCACCATCTCGACGACGGCGCTCGCCTCATCGATGCCGACGCCGGCGCCGCGCGCGCCTTCGTAGCCGATGATGATGCCGAGTGCGGGTTTGCCGTCGAGATCGCCCCACGCCGCGTGCACCAGCCCGCGACGCAACACCGGCTGCGTCGGGCGCCAGTGTCCGCGAAACGAGAAGCGGAGCAAATCGCGTTGACGGCGCGGCGCCGGAGCGCTGCGGCGTCGGCGCGCCGACTCGATCGATTTTCGCAGCGTGCTGACGCGCGTCGCCGATTGTTCGATTGCTCGCAGCAAGCTCGTGCGGCGCCGCCGTTGCCGGAGGAAATCACCGATGTGGTCGCGGATGGCGACGGCGGTGTCCGGGACCACGGCATCAGCATGCCCGGCTTTCAGTCGATTGGCCGCCGAGGT
>DATKMK010000076.1:0-4579 GCA_035541895.1 Binatia bacterium
CGTGAGCCCGGGCGGCTCGATCGGCACGACGACGATCGCCGGCAATTACCAGCAGGCGGCCAACGCCACGCTGCAAGTGGAGATCAGCCCGACGTCGGCCTCGCAACTCGACGTGATGGGCAACGCGACACTCGCTGGCACGCTCGCTGTTGTCTACGACGCAGGCAGCAACGGCGCTTCGAGCGTCTATGGACCAGGGAGTGTGAAGCTGCTCAAGGCGTCGTCCATCGACGGCACGTTCTCGGGCGCACCGCTCGCGATCGTCGAAAGTGGCGCGAACCTGAGCTATGTGACACCCAGCGTCACCTACAAGGCGAACGAAGTGGATCTCCTCCTGACACCGAACGACACGAGCATTTTCACCGCAATGGGTTCAGCGGTCTCGCAGGTCGCCCAGGCGACGAACGCGGCGATCCTCGATCGACTTAGCCACCTGTGCCGCAACCACAACGGGCGAAATTGCATCGCCGGCACTGACAACGTGTGGATCAAGGCCATAGGCGACTACTCGCGCACCGACAACAACGGCGGGGTCTCGGGCTACTCGGCGCACCAGTATGGCTTCATCGCTGGCTACGACCACCGCATCGGACGCTACGACGTGGGCGGAACGCTTGCATACAGCCATGTCGACGTAAGCGAAGCGCAAACGCCCGACACGGGTACGGCCGACAGCCTGCGATGGGCCGCCTACGGCGCGATGTGGACCGGCCCGGTCAACCTGGCCGCCACCATCGGTCTCGGCTACGACTTCATCGACCAGAAGCGGCCGTTCGACACCGCAACGGGCACCGCATCGGGCAGCCACAACGGCCTCGAAGTCACCGCCGCTGCGCAGGCGAGCATGCCCCTGCCCTCGCTTGGCGGCTTCGTGCTGATTCCGCGTGCCGGCTTGCGCTACGCGTACTTCCACGGCGATGCGTTCAGCGAGTCGGGAGCGGGTGCGCAAAACCTGTCGGTCGGCACCGACAACATCCAGAGCGTGCAGCCGTATGCGCAACTGGCGCTGCGCTACGCGTTCGGCAGTGCATCGACGCCGTCGAACATGGAAGCGTATGTGGGCTACGCGTACGAAGCGGGCACCACGAATCGGGCGGTGTCGGTGAGCGCGCAGGACGGGACGCTGTTCACGGCCAATGGCGTACCGCTCCCACGCAACCTCGTTACGGCAGGCATCTCGTTGAATATGCGGGTGACGCGCTCGTTGTGGGTATCGGCCGCCTTCGACACCCTGCTCCACACCGCGAACGCGTCGATCAAGGCTGGCAGCATCAAAGTGGATTACCGGTTCTGAGACGCAGGCTGAACTGCTTGGGAGACCGTCATGACCTTACCGCTTTTTATCGCCTCGGGACTTGCGCTGGGCGTGACGCTCGCCGCGCCGGGCACGGCACTAGCCGATCCCGTCGATCCGCGGTCTGCGCCAGCGGCGGCCGATGCGCTCGCGCTGCCGCCGAGCGCCGTGGCGCGGCTCGCGCAGGCGAACCCTGGCGCCGACGCCATCGCCACCCAGGCGCGTCGGCCTCGCAACGCCGAGGAAGATCAGGAAGCCTACGCGGCCGACCCACCCGCAAAGGCACACGAAGGCACCGGCACATCGCCGGGCGATGGTGCTAAAAACGATCTCGACGCCGACGACAGCGACAACGCCGACGATGTGGACGACGTTGATGCGCGTGCATCGAAGTTGCCGCCGGAACTCGCCGATGACCACAGCGAGGCGCCGCCGATCGACGGCAAGCCGATTCCGCTCACCCTGTCGCCATTGCCAGAGGCCGAGATGGCAGCGGACGCCGCGGGCGTCGCGGCGGAGAAAGCCGCCCCGCCACCGCCGGCGGGCACACTCGCCGCCGGACCCGGCGCACCGCCAACGGTCCCTGCCGCCTCATCCGCCGGAGCACAGGCCGAAAGCCTGGCCACCGCTGCCGACACCGGCGTCGACGAGCCCGCGCTCTCCTCACCGCTCGCACAGGAGTTAATCGCGGGCTTCTATTCGCGCATCAACGTGCTCGGCTACGGCATTATCCAGGACCCGGTAAACTCGGCGCTAAACCCGGACAACGCGCTCGCGATCCCGCGCTACGAGACGCAACTCGCCTTGCGCCCCGACTTCAACCTGAACTTCCGGAGACTCGAGCTCGGCATCAAGCCGCGATTCGAAGCCGACTGGAGCCGCGTGCAGAACGGCATCCATGGCGACACGGACCTCACGACCGCGACGGCCTACATCAACGAATGGATTGCACGCTATCGTGTCACCGACCAGTTGCTCGTGAGCTATGGCCGCGAGAATCTGCAATGGGGACCATCGCAACTGCTCTCGCCGTCGAATCCGTTCAACCAGAACAACGGCAAGAACAACCCGGCGATCGAGCAGCCGGGACTGGACTATGCGCGCGTTGTCGCGATACCGAACGCCTCGTTCACGGGCTCGTTCATCGCCAACACCGGCGCGGGCCGACTGAACGCCAGCGGCGAGGCCAGCGGCCCGTTCCATAAGGCCTACGCCACCAAGCTCGACTACACCGGCGAGAAGGCGTACTTCTCGCTGATCGTCTCCAAGCGCGATACGACGCCTTGGCGCATCGGATATTTCGCCGGCTGGAATGTCTCCGACGCACTGCTTCTTTACAGCGAAGGCAGTGCGGCGCTCTCCACGAATGCGGCACTCCCGCACCCTGACTACGATGTGCTGGCCGGCGCGACCTACACGCTAATGAACGGCGCGATGATCACGGGCGAATACTTCCACCATAACGCGGGCTGCACCCATCAGAACATCGCGCAATGCATATCTCCGTTCGCCATCGATCCTACCAACCCCTACCCGCGCCGCGACTATCTGCTTCTCCAATACGTCGACACGAAGCTCGTGCGCAATGTGAGCCTCACCGTGCGCGTGATCCATGACCTCAACGATCACTCGACGCAGTTGCTGTCCGATGTCGAATATGAAGTCGGACAAAACTGGCTGATCTACTTCGTGCCGTCGGTGACGTTCGGGTCGAGCAGCACCGAATTCGGTAGCCTCGTGCGCTACTCCATCTTCGCGGGCGTTTCATTCACTTTCTGAGGTCCGCAGACGGGCGTGAGCCGCCCGTTTGCCCGTTTGCTTGTTTGCCCGCTTGCTTGTTTGCCGTTCAGGTCAGCGGTGCAAGCCAGGTTGAAGGCGCAGCGACACGCGCCCGCGCCTAACGGACCGACTGCATGATGCGCGGCGCGAGCAGCGGCGCCACGTCCTTCGTCGGGAACTGCGGCGGTTCGGCCGCCATGCGCCGCGCGTCGGCGCGATAAGCGGTCGGCGTAGTTGCAAGATGTTGGCGCAATAGCTTCGAAAGCCGGCCGCCGCAGCCGATTCCACAGCGCTCCGCGATCTTGTCCACGGGCAGGTTCGTTTCGACGAGCAGGCGACAGCACATGTCGAGCCGCGCATACGTCAGATACTCCGAAGGCGTCACACCAATCTCGAACTTGAACCGCCTCAAAAAATTGCGTTCGCTCATGGAGGCCACGCGTGCCGCCTCGCACATGAGGACATGACGGTTTGCATTCGCAACTATCCAGCGCGCCGACGCCCGGATACGTTCGCTCACAAAGTGCTCGGCGTTCTTGTGAACGATCGCTGCGAACTTCGTCTCGACGGGGGGAGCGACGGCCATCGCAATCTGGTTGACGATGTCCGCACCGAGATCGGTCTGGATCACGTCGAGCGCCAAGCGCAGCGGCCCCACGAAGCTAGCATACGTGGACGCCAGGATAGATTGGGGCATCACATTGCGCGAGCCATGGCTGAACGGCCCTCCGCGATTCGATGGCGCGCCGCCGGCCGCATCAAGCAGCAGCAGTCCCTCTGCGATCGGAAAGGTCAGCCGACAGCGCGGCACAGCCTGGCGCAACCAGCCGACCAGCCGCTTATCGCCAAGCGCGTGGTGGGCGCCGACGCCTCCAACAATAAATAGCGCGTAGAAGCCCTCGTCGTGATAGCACGCCTCGATACTCTCGGTCCAGATGACCGTCGTGGACGAGCTCGCAATCACCCCGCCTGTCACGGAAAGCAGCCGCAGGTTGTAAATCACGCTATCGCTGCGAGAAGACCGCGACAGCGCGTTGGCCACCTGGAATGCACGCGCGACGGCGATGGCTTCCTGTGGCGCGAAACCGTTGAACAGTGTGATGCCGATCTGTCTGACCGTGCGAGCGCTGCGCGGGCCGCAAGCGCGATCAGACACCGTGCCGAAGACGTTGGAAAGGCGCTCCATCTGATTTACCCCTGTTGTGCGGGTGAACCGCCGCGTACGCTGTGCACTCGACGAGCACTGCAAGAGGAACCTGAAAATAACGCTACCTCACTCTCCTCCCTTAGGAACGGTGTCAAGAAGACTTCGTAGGGGTTGTTAACCCATAACGCAACCTTGTTGCCTCGATCGATGGAACATCAGACACGCCTTGGGCCTGCAGAGGTAGCGCGTTACGGCCGAGGTCGGTTTCCCGTGCGCCGTCGACTCCTCGTCGACCCGCGACACGGTCACCCCTATGGCAGTCGCCTTGGAAAAGTCCGTTTAGTCGTCGAACGTACACA
>DATKMK010000077.1:0-44919 GCA_035541895.1 Binatia bacterium
GTGGAGCAGAGCAAGGAGATGATCTGCCCGTGGGTGTTCCACCGCAACGGTTCTCCGATCAAGGAATTCTACACCGCTTGGCGGAACGCGTGCCGTGACGTTGGAGTTCCGGGAATGATCCCTCACGACTTCCGCCGCACGGCGGTGCGCAACTTGGTTCGCGCTGGTATCCCCGAACGTGTCGCGATGCAGATGACCGGGCACAGGACCCGTAGCGTGTTTGAGCGGTACAACATCGTGAGTGAGGGGGACCTGCTGAGCGCCGCGAAGCAGCTCGACGAGTTCACGGGCACAATTTCGGGCACAGCAACCGCCAAGAAGCACTAGCGCAGCAGAGCTGCCGTCTGCAAGTAGCTGAAAACAAAATGCCGGGGACGGGGATCGAACCCGTACGGGGGAAACCCCCACAGGACTTTAAGTCCTGTGTGTCTGCCAGTTCCACCACCCCGGCCAGGGTTGCCGCGGTCAGCGCTTACAACCGGGCAGTTGGCAACGTTCGCCGCTCGCCAGCGTCGCGCCAACCACGCACGTCTCTTCCGCTGGCGGCGGATCAAGGCAGGTGAACTGAATCGCAAGAATGTGGATCGGGGTTGGGCAGTTGTTCATCAGTGACGGCGGTGCGAACGGGTCGTACGAGTTCGTCGTCTGCTTCCCGCAAGCGCCACCGTCGATCGTAATCGTCGCAACCCCGGCGTAGCCGAAACCGGCCACGATCGTCGCGACAAGAAGCAACCCGCTGATGTGGCCGGCGAACTTCAGGCGCAATCGGTACACCGCAACGCACGCCAACAAAGCGGCGAGCACCGGAATCAGTGGCAGTGCCAACGTTGGGGCTTGGCTTGCCGGGCCGGTGGTGACCGCACCCTGATCGAGTTGCGCAAACGCGCGCAGCGGGCCGACGATTGCCCCTAGCATCACCGCCACCGGAATCCATCTTTGACGCGCCATTGCCTGTGCCCTCCTCCCGTCAAGTCGTCGCGTTCTGCCGCCAGCCAGCCATCTAGCCAAAACCGGCGCCCGGCTCAAACCGACGCGAAGATCACGGATCGAGTGGGAAAGAAGGCGGCGAGCGGATTCGAACCGCTGCATCGAGGTTTTGCAGACCTCTCCCTTAACCACTTGGGTACGCCGCCGTAGAGTGGCGTTTGCTAACATACGGCTGGTAGCTGCGCAACCAACAGTCCGTCACACCCGACCCATGGGCACGCCACGCCCCATCCCGCGGCATACGCAAAGTTGCCCGGGCCACTGCAAACGCGCTAAGCAGCGCGCACCGATGCAACGTTCGCTGCTGGTATATACCGGCTTACTGCTAGTCGCCGTCTACCTTCTCTACTTCCTAGATTTGGGATCGGTGCCCTTCTTTGGAACCGGCGAGGCACGCGAGTCGATCGAGATCCAAGAGGCAGTCCTGCGCGGCCACTGGATCTTGCCGATGCGCGACGGAATCGACATCCCGTCGAAGCCGCCAATGTACCACTGGCTCGCCAGCCTCAGTTCGCTCGCGCTGGGTCGCGTGGATGAACTGAGTGCCCGCCTGCCCTCGGCACTGCTCGCAACCGCCACCGTGTTGCTGGTGTTCTGGGTCGGCGCGCGGCGATGGGGAGCGAGTGCCGGCGCCTACGCGGCGTTCGTGCTGGCGACCAATTTCCTCTGGATCCGCACCGCCCGCGGTGCGCGTGTCGACATGACGTTGTGCGCGTTCCTGGCCGGCGCGTTCGTCGCCGTCGAGTCTGTCGCCCTCTCGGCACGGCCGCGCGTGATCGCGCTGGTTGCCCTAGTCGTGTGCGCCACCGCCGCCACCTTGGCGAAGGGACCGATTGGATTCTTGCTGCCGGGGCTCGTCGGGTTCGTCTACATCCTTGTCCGTCGCGACTTCGCCCGTTTGATTCACCCGCGCGTCCTGTTCGCGGGCATCTGCGTCATGGTTCTCGCGGCGACGTGGTACGTCTTGGCCACGATCGAGGGCGGCATGCCCTTCGTGCACAAGCAGTTGTACGTCGAGAACTTCAAGACCTTCTTCGCGCCGGGCGCTGAATCCGGGACGCCGGTGCACTCGCGTTTCTACGTGCTGCCCGCGTTCCTCGCCGGCTTCGCCCCGTGGAGTCTGTTCGTGATCCCGCTCGCGGTCGATCTGTTTCGCGATCGCGGTCGGCTCGACCGGCGCGGCGACCTCTATCCGTTGGTGTGGTTCCTTGCAGTCATTCTGTTCTTCGCCCTGGCGTCGGGCAAACGCACCGAATACCTCTTGCCGATCTATCCCGCCGCCGCCTTGCTGGTGGGGGCCTGGTGGAGTCGGCTCGGTACCGGCGACACGCGACTGCCAACGTCGCTCCGACGCTTGCTGCAAGCGATCGCGGTGCTCGCCGCCCTAGCAGCGATCGTCTTGCTCGTCGCCATCTTGACCGAAGACGGCGGTCACTCGCCACTCGAATCGATGCGGCCGTTGCTACACAAGACCGACCAGGAAAACCTCGGACTGGTCCGCGCCGTCATCCGCGATCATCGCGCCATGTGGATTGCGTGGGGCATCCCGCTCACGGCGAGCGGGTTGGTCTTTGCCTTCGCCATGTGGCGCAGGCGCTGGCACCTGGCGTTCATCGGGCTCGCCGCCTTCGTCATCGCCGCAACCGTCCCGATCAATCGCGTACTCCATCCCGCACTCGCGCAGCCGCAGACGTTGAAGCCATTTCTCGAATCGGTTCGCCGCACGGTGGGGTCAGACGACGAACTCGCCTTCTACAATTCCTTCGACTACTCGGCGGTCTTCTACTTCCAGCGCCGCATTCCGCTGTTGCAGGATACTTTCGGTCCCCCGCCTGCGTCGGGTCGCGCCCGCTATTTTTTGATCTGGGAAGATGTCTGGAATCAACTCGGCGACGAGCCGCGGCGACAACTGCAATGGATCGCCCGCAGCGACGGCACCAGCCCGTCGCTGCCCATGATTCACGTGGACGCGGAGCATCCGCTCGAATGGATCGGGCACGGCGGTCCAACCGAGGTCCATCTGGTGTTGGCACGGCTCGTCACGGGCGTTCCGTGACAGCGACCGCTATTCAATTTCCAGCCCGGACTGCTTGAGATCTTCGAACTGGCTTTCGAGGTAGGCCTTGAGTTTCTTCTTCAGCCGCGCTTCGAGCTGGCGCACGCGTTCGCGGCTGATCTTATATTGAGCGCCGATGTCTTGCAGCGTCAGCGGGTCTTCGGCCAACAGCCGCGCGTCGAAGATCACCTTCTCCTTGCCCTTCAGGGTTTCGCCGAACTCCTTGATCTTCTCGCTCAAGCGCTGGCGATATTCCGCATTGGCGAGCTGATCCTCGGTGGTCGCATCGTTGCTGGCCAGAAAGTCCAGCATGGTGGCATCGCCTTCGCTATCGATCGGCGTGTCGACCGAGAGATCGCGCGCCGCCAAGCGCTGTTCCATCTCGATCACTTCTTGTTCCTTCACGTCGAGGCGTTGCGCCAGCAGTTTCGGTCCCGGGGTGATCCCCTCGGCTTCGAGGCGTTGCTTTTCCTTCTGCAGGTTGAAGAAGAGTTTACGCTGCGCTTGCGTGGTGCCGATCTTCACCAAGCGCCAGTTGTTCATGATGTAGCGGATGATGTAGGCGCGGATCCACCACGCGGCGTACGACGGGAAGCGAATCCCGCGATATGGATCGAATTTCTTCACCGCCTCCATCAATCCGATGTTGCCCTCTTGAATGAGATCGATGAGTTGCCGAAACGCGCGCTGATACTCGCGCGCGATCAGCACGACCAGGCGCAAGTTCGCCGTGACCAGTCGATACGCCGCCTCCACGTCACCGGATTCGCGGTACGCAACCGCCAGCTCGTGCTCTTCCTCCCGCGACAGGAGTGGATAGCGACGAATCTCGACCAGGTAGCGTTGCAGCGGGTCGTAGGTGACGACCGCGGCGCCGGCCTCCGCAGTTGTTTCGTCCCCATCTTCGTCCGACACCGATCCGACGATCGGCGCTGCTTCGATCGTCGACTCCAAGGTCGGGCTCTCGTCGATTTCTCGGCTGTTATCGTCCGACATGCTGATGGAAAAACGGTACCGGCTTTGACTCGAAGTGGCAAGCGAGCCGACCGGCTAGGGTTGCAAGCGCCGGCGGAGCTCCTGAACCAACACCGCCAGGATCTCGTCGAACTGCTGCTGCAACGCGACCATCTCTTCGCGCATGTGCAAAATCACCTCGACCCCGGCCAGATTGACGTCCAACTCTTCGGTCAAGATGCGCGCGAGCCGGATGCGGTCGGCGTCGTCCGCGGACACCACGACGTCATCATCGAGCGTGTGCGTCGGATGAATCAGGGCTTCGGATTCCAACAGCTCCACGACGCGCGCGTCGATCCCGACGCGACGGACGACTTCGGATAGCTTGAGATAGCGCTGGGTCATTTCAGAATCGCAATCCGGCGCGCAGGTCGCTCGCATACGCAGCGTCGATGGCGTCGATCGCCGACTTCAGTCGCTCGGGGGCGCCATGGTCGGGCACGTGAATCATCACCCGAAGGTACAAGTCGCCGCGACCGCCGCCGCTGCGGTGCGGGACACCATGACCGCGCACGCGCAACGCCCGCCCGCTTTGGCTCCCCGGTGGGATCTTCACTCGCACGTCGCCGTCCGGCGTCGGCACGGTGATCTGCCCGCCGCGCGCCGCCTCGCCGACGGTCACGGGAACATCGAGATACAAATCGTCGCCGCGCCGCTCCAGCAGCGGATGCGGCGTGACCCGCACGGCCAAGTAGAGATCGCCCGGCGGTCCGCCGCCGTAGCCGGGCCCGCCTTTTCCGGCGACGCGCACCCTCGAGCCGTTGTCGACGCCCGGCGGAATCCGCACGGCGAGCCGCTCGGTACGACGGGTCTGGCCGCCCCCGCCGCACGCGCTGCAGGACTGCAATCCGATCTCCCCTGCCCCATTGCAACGCGGGCACGTGCGCACGAACGCCATCGGGCCTTGCGCCGCACGAATTTGTCCGCGCCCGCCGCACTCTGGGCACTGGCGCGTGCCGGCACCTCGTTGCTGCCCCGAACCGCCGCACACAGAACACGTATCGGTTCGTTCCACCGACAGCGTCGTCGACACACCGCGCACCGCATCCAAGAATGCGATCTGAACTTCGTGCTCGGCGTCGCTGCCGCGTGCCGGACCGCTGCTCGCTGCACCCGCGCCGAAGATATCGCCGAAGACATCCTCGAAACTGTGATAGCGGGTACCGGGCTGTTGGGCGAACGCGTCGCCGAAGTCGGCTTGTGTACCGCGGCCTTGCCACGCCGCGTATTCGCGCGCACGGGCAGGATCGAAGCCGGCTTGCAATCCGGCCTCACCGAACTCGTCGTAGAGCTTGCGCTTGTTCGGATCGGAGAGCACGTCGTGCGCGCGCGAGATGCTCTTGAACTTCTCTTCGGCCACCTTATTCCCGGGATTGACGTCCGGGTGATACTTGCGCGCGAGTTTGCGATAGGCCTTCTTGATGTCGTCGGCACTCGCTGACCGCGTCACGCCCAGCGCGGCGTACAGATCTTCAGCGGAACCTGAACTCATGGCCGTCGACGAGGAGCCGGTAATCGCTCCTCAGCCGCCGACGAACACCCGGTCGGCGGTGGCGTCAAACTGATCGCAGCGACTACTTGTCGTCGGGATACTGCATCTGCACCTTGCCGTCGGCGACTTCGCGCAGCGCAGTCACAACTTCCTTATTGTCGGTTTCCACCAATGGTCGGGCTCCCTTGAGCAACTGCTTCGCGCGTCGCGCTCCCAGCAGCACGAGCTGAAAGCGGTTCGGTATTCGCTCCAGGCAGTCTTCAACCGTGATTCGAGCCATTTAGGCAATCCCTTCGATCCAACGTGGACTAAAGTGACCGAAATCGGCCGTCAACGCAACCCTCGCCCGAATTCCTCCAGGCCTATCCGATGCGACCAATCAGGTGGGATTTGACTCCGCCGGGCCGGCTGGTTAGCTTGCGCGCCCATGAATTGGCGAGATCGGTTGGCCAAGCTGGTCGCGGGCGATCAGGGTGTGGTTACCTACGACGCGATCCCCGCGCTGCAACAGGCTCGCGCGGCGTTCGTTGTCCGGGCGCGGATGCTCCGGCGCCATGCCGAGCAGGCGCCCAACCAACTGCAGCACGACGAACTCTCGCGTCTGGCCGGCCAGGACGAGACGCGTGTCCACGAGGTGACCGAGGTGCTCACAACGCTCGGTGGCCAACCGGCGGAACCCCCTCCGCTTCCGGCCGTCACCGGCGCGCTGAATCATTGGGCGCGGCTGGTTGAAGCCTTGGAATCCCATCGCGCGGCGGTGAAGAGCTTACGCGAACAATCGATCCATTTTGCCGAAGCCCTGCCCGACACCGCGGCTCTATTCGATCGCCTGTGTCGCGAAGAGGAGCGACACGGGATTCACCTGCGGGATTTAATCGCCCGCACCGATCCGCAAGCGTTGGATTAGGTTCGCCCGACCTGCGGCGAGCTCATCACAGATCCAGCGGCGCGATCCACAAGATCACGCCATTGGCATCGTTCGCCAGGAACAACCGGCCATCGGGCGCAAAAGCCGCCGCCGACGGACGACCGTGACTGAGCGTTCTGTCATCCCAGCCAGTGGCGAAGTCTTTCATCGCGCCGCCCGTACCGGTGATATCGCTCCCGGGCAGCAGCTCGCCGGTGACGGAATCCAATTCGACGGCGACGACGCGGGCACCAATCCACGTGCTGACGGCACCGTGAAGCGGAACATACACTCGGTTGCCCCATGGCGCTGGCCACTTGCCGGCTTCGAAATCCAGATCGAACGGCGTATCCCCCACGATGAAGGAATTGTTCTCCGCAGCGACCGTTGAGCAATCGGGAACCGGGCGAATGTCCGGAAACGGTAGATCTTTGGTCGCGCAGCAGGGGAATCCCCAGTCGTCATCCTGCCGAATCGGCACCAGCTTCTCGCGCCCGCCCTGGGTCGTGGAAAAATCGCGGGTCAGCTCGATTGCGAAGCACAAGTTGTGGCCGCGCGAGCACCGCAGCGAGATCGGATTGCGAAAGCCTTTTGCAACCGGCGCTCCACCCGGGGAGCCGTCGAGCTTGAGAATGCCGCCGTGAAAGGGGTGCGTCGGATCGCACGCTTCGAACTGATCGCCGCCGTTGCTGGCATAAATCGTTCCGTCATCGGCAATGTCGAGCGCCTTCGGCCAGTGCAGCGACGACACATAGACCGTGATGTTCGCGACTTGCTCGCTCGCAGCGGACGGCGTGCGATCTCCGCTTGCGTAGGGCATCCGCATGATTTTGGTGTCGTTCTGGTAGTAGAAGTAGCCCGGAACGAAGAGCAGCCCTTGAGTCGCTGAAATCCCGCCCAGGAACGTGATCGACGTGTCCGCCAGCCCGTCGCCGTCATCGTCGGGCAAGACCATGATCGCGGCCTTTCCATTCGGTCCGCCACCCCCGGTGGTTCGCGTCGGCGACGCGACGAACAACTCTCCGCCCGGCGCAAAGCGCAATTGGCGAGCGTTGCCGATCGTTGCAAAGTAGTGCGCGCAGAAGCCGGCGGGTAAATGCAGGAAGCTCAGGCTCGGTGCCGCCGGTGGTCCGCCGGGAACCACCGCAGTGCCGCTCTCGGTGAATCGGAGTGATCCGGGAAGATCGCAAAAGTGTGCGCCCGTCTGCGGTGTCGCGCTCGCTGTTTCGGTCGCCGTTGCGGTCGGCGTCAGGGTTGGCGGCAACGTCGCAGTCGGTGACGGCGTCGTGGTCGAGGCGATTGGGGTCACCGTCGGGGCACCGGGACATCCCACCAACGAGTTGTTGACCGCTTTGACCAGTGCGTCGACCTCAACCCGATCATTCATGTCGGGGTCGAGCGCGCGGCACAACTCGACGTTCAGACTGCCGAGCGCGATGTTGACGCCGACCACCAACTCATCGACTGTCACCTTGTTGTTGTGATCACAGTCACCCACGCATGTGTCGGGTGTTTGGCCCACGGCTCGGCCGCATACCATCATCCAGATGAGCAGCGCCGACGAGACCACCGAGCGACGGTGAACCATCTTGCTCAACTTGGCCGCCGGAGAACGCGTCATCTCCTGTCCGCGGGGCGGTCGTTGCGGACGAGTTTTCCGGTGATCTCACTCATCAACTCGATCACTTGACGACGTGGCAATTGCGCCAGCGCGGCGGCAACCTGGCGATTTGCTTCGCCCGGTACGATGCACGGTTCTGCGCCCAGCGTTGCAAGCGCTTCCCGGACGACATCAGTCGGCTCCATCACGGGCATCATCTCCTTTCCATCGGGCTGCGACGACAGAAACCCGGGCGTGCGCGTAGATCCAGGCTGCACGGCCAACACGTCCACCCCGTGCGACCGCAGCTCGACCCACAGGGCGTCGGCCAATACTAGGTTGAATGCCTTGGTCGCGGCGTAGATCGCAAGCTGGGCCGACCCGAAATTGCCCGACAGCGACGACATGAGAATCAGCCCGCCTCGCTGGCGCGCCACCATCGGCCCCAGGAGTGTGTGCGCCAGACGAACGGGGCCGCGGCAGTTCACGTCGATCATGGTTTCCCAATGCGCCGGGTGCAGATCCAGAAACGGCGCCACCGTTCCAATCGCCGCGTTGTATACAAGCAGGCCGATATCGCGGTCGGCATCGGCGGCTCGCAACGCCTCAATCAGGTCAGGGCGCGCGAGATCCACCGACAACGTTTGGGTGCCCACCTCGTAGTGCTCGCGAATCTCTTCTCCGGTCGCGCGCAACGCGGCGTCATCGCGGTCGAGCAACACGACGTCGAGTCCGCGTGCCGCAATCTGCCGCGCGTACTCCGCGCCGAGACCGACCGCGGCGCCAGCAATCAGCGCACGGGGCCCGTATTTCGAACAAAAGGTATGATCAATTGCCATAGCCTTCTCTCTTCGCACGAGCCCGCGCGTTCGTCGAGTCGATTCGGCCCGTCGTCAGCCAGAGGAGAAACTCGCGATTGCCGGCGGGACCGAGGATCGGCGATTCGAGTTCGCCCCGGCACTGCAGACCGAGGCGTTCCGCCGCCGCGCGGACCGTGTCGATCGCGCTTCGATGCAGCGCGGGATCGCGTACCACGCCGCCCTTGCCGACCTGCCCCTTGCCGACCTCGAACTGTGGCTTCACCAAGCCAATGATCGTCGCCTCTGAAGCGATCAACTCGATCACCTTTGGAAGCACGAGGGTCAACGAGATGAACGATACGTCAATGACCGCGAGCGTCGGCGATTCGTCTAGATGCAAATCGGCGGTTCTGACGTTCGTCCGCTCGATGAGCGTCACGCGCGGATCTCGGCGCAACGTCCACGCGAACTGGCCGTACCCGACATCAACGGCGAATACGCGGCGCGCGCCGCGCTGCAGCAGGCAATCGGTCCAGCCGCCCGTCGAGGCGCCGACGTCGAGGGCGACGCAATCGCGCACGACGATCCGCCACGCCCGCAAGGCCGCCTCCAACTTCAGTCCGCCGCGGCTCACGTACGGGATGTCCGCACCGCGGACCTCCACCGCGGCGGCGCGCGAGACCAGCGTACCCGGCTTGGTGATGGGCCGCTGATCGACGAACACGTCGCCAGCCATCACCAGGCGCTGCGCGCGCTCGCGGCTCGCCACCAGCCGGCGATCGACCATCAATTTGTCGAGACGTTCTCGGCCCGAATGATGCACCGCCACTCACCCCGTGGCCGCGCGCGCCACCACGTAGCCGGCAATTTCTCGCAGCGGTTGGGCGCGCCGGTCGAACCCTTGCACGGCACCGATGGCTTGATCGAGCAACTCACGCGCGCGCTGCTTTGCCGCCCCGAGTCCCATGACGGCCGGGAAGGTCATCTTGTGTCGCGCCTGATCGCGGCCGCGGTGCTTGCCGGTCACGCTCGTCGGCGCCTCGGCGTCCAAGATGTCGTCCGCCACCTGAAACGCCAGTCCCAACGCCTCACCATAGACGCTCAGTGCGCGCAGCACGCGCGTGCCCGCGCCCGACAGCAGCGCGCCCGCTCTCACCGACGCCAACAGCAGTGCGCCGGTTTTGCGCACGTGGATGAACTCGACCGTGGCGAGGTCCGGTTCGCGCCGCTCCGCTTCGAGGTCCGCGACTTGTCCACTCACCATGCCGCGGGCGCCGGCTGCCGCCGCGATCTCGTTGATCGCCTGCAGGGCGCGCGCCTTGTTCGGCGCGCGACCGAGCGCCGCCGCGGCCATGATCCGAAACGCTTCGGTCAGCAACGCGTCGCCCGCGAGGATGGCCACGGCCTCACCGAAGACAACGTGACACGTCGGCTGGCCGCGTCGCAGATCGTCGTCGTCCATCGAAGGCAAATCATCGTGAATCAGCGAATAGGTGTGCACCATCTCCAGTGCACAGGCGAACGGCAGAACCGAGCGCGCATCGCCACCGACGGCCTCCGCCGCGGCGATCGTGAGGATCGGCCGCAGTCGTTTGCCGCCGCCCAATAGGCTGTGGCGCATCGCCCGCACCAGCGTTGGCGAGGCGCCGACTGCCGGCACGTAGCCATCGAGCGCCCGCTCGACCAAGCGGCGGCGGCGCTCCAGATACGCGGTCAGGTTCACGCCGACGGCTCGTCTTTCGGATCGGTCGCCGCTTGCAGTCGCACTCCGCCGTCGGCGTCGCGCGTGAGAATCTCGACCCGCTTCTCTGCCTGATTCAACTTGTCGTTGAGCACGCGAACCAGCGCGATCCCCTGTTCGAACGCCGCCAGCGCGTCCTCCAAGCCCATCTCGCCCGACTCGATGCGCGCGACGATCGCTTCCAGCTCTCGCATTGCCTCTTCGAATCGCTTGGTGCTGCCTTCCTTCCGATTGGGCATCACACCAGCGTCCTTGTCACCGTCGCCTGCGCCGTCCCGCGCGCGAAGCGAAGTTCCACTTCCGTCCCGGCTGGGGCCGTCGCGGCGTCGCGCACGACTGCACGATCGGTCACCCGCTGCGTGATAGTGTAGCCCCGCTGCAAAACGGCAAGCGGGCTGACCGCTTGCAACCGTTCGCTCTCGCCGCGCCACCGCTCGCGCGCCAACCGGATTTGCGTGGTCACGCTGCGCTGGGTACGCTCGCTCAGCTCATCGACCCGCACGCGCCAGCTACGCAACAGTTGCCGCGGATCGCGAATGTGGCGTTGGAGGGCGACGACGCGCGCGCGCTCACGCTCCATCCGCTGCGACAGCGCGGCGCTCAGCGCGCCGCCCAGATCGCGAACCGCCACGGCCAGTTCACGACGGTCTGGGACGACCAGTGCGGCGGCTGCCGTCGGCGTGGGGGCGCGTCGATCGGCAACCAGGTCGGCAATGGTGATGTCGATTTCATGTCCGACCGCCGACACCACCGGTGCGCGTGAACTCGCGATCGCTCGCGCGACACGCTCGTCGTTGAACGCCCACAAGTCTTCCAGCGAGCCGCCGCCGCGACCGATGATGATGACATCGACGGCTGGAATTTCGTTCAGGTCGCGAATCGCCGCAACAATGTCGGCCGGCGCCGCGGCGCCCTGCACCCGCACCGGGCGCAGGATCACGCGCTGCGCGGGCAGGCGCTCGCGCAGCACCGTCAGCACGTCGTGAATCGCCGCGCCGGTCGCCGCCGTCGCAATTCCCACGGCTCGGGGAAACGGCGGCAACGCCCGCTTGCGCTCGGCACCAAATAGGCCTTCTGCGAGCAAGCGGCGCTTCAGCTCTTCGAGCGCGAGCTGCTGCGCGCCCTGGCCACGCGGCTCCATGTGCTCGACATACAATTGGAGATCACCGCGCGTCTCGTAGATGCCGACATGGCCACGCACGATCACTTCCATTCCGTCGTGCGGCCGGAACGGCAGCACCTGATTTGCCGAGCGAAACATCACACCGGCGATCTGACTGCGACGATCTTTGAGGCTGAAGTAGAAATGGCCAGAGGGAGGAACGCGGAAGTTCGAAATCTCACCAACCACCCAACACTCATCGACTTCGACCTCCAATACATCGCGGATTCGCTGTGTGAGCTGACTCACCGTCAGCACCGAAATCAACGGCGCCGCTTCGGACATGACGCGACTCTAACAGAGCGCTACTCGGCGGCCAAGGTTGGCACGCGCACCATCGCCGACACGGTTGTCACATCGAACCCAGCATCGCGCCATTGCGGGAGGACGGCGCGCAATGCGGTGATCGTGGCACCATGCGGGTGACCGACACCGATTACCGCCCCGCGCTCGCGGGCGGCTTTCACGAGCGCGTCGAGCTGCGCGCGAATCGCCCCTTCCTCCGGGACCGAATCAATCACGACGCTGCCCGCGGTCGCCACTCCCAAGGCGGCGGCGAGTTGCTGGCCGTCGCGGTCCGGTGTTGCGTCGCGCGCAACGAAGAACAGTTGATGGAGCTTGAGCCATCCCAGCACTTGCGCCTCGGGGATCTGCGCGTTCGTGCCTTCCTTGACTCCGACCGCGTACGGCACGCTGGCGAGCGACTGATCGAGGCGCTGATACGTGTCGTCTTCGGACGGACGCGCGGAGGCGGTCGGCGCCTCAGCCGGTTCATCATCGGCCTTCGCCGGCGCTCTGAGATCGAGCAACACTTCTCGGTTGAACAGGCGGGCCAGTTCCCCGACTTCGCGCGCGAACGGCCGATCCGGCACCACGGCGAACGCGAGCGGCGCGTCCACGCTGGTGAGCTCGCGAGCGCTCAACAAGTCGCCGCCGAGGTCCTCGATCACGATCGCCAAGCGCACGCGCTGCGGCGTCGGCACGATCCAATGCAGCACGACGGTGTGGGTCAGCACCTCGTCGATGCCGACTCGAATCCGCGCCCCGCCCTCTTCCGGGCTCAGGTCCACGGTCAGGCACGGATCGCTGTCGCTCAATGGCTGCAGCCGCTTCTTGAGTTCACCGAGTGATTGCGTGGGCATCGCAAGCTCGTAGCGACGGTGGACATAGCGCAGCCGATCCGCTCCCTGGGTCTCTTCGATCGGTGTCGGCAGCGGCAAACCGGTGGCCTGCAGCAAGCCGGTCGCCGATGCAATCTGGGTTGCCAACTGCGCCTGTTGCGCGCTGCAATCGACGTTGCTTGGGGCGCGCAGCGGCGCCAACGGGGTCTGCCCCGAGCGCACCTCGACCGACTCGACATAGAGCAGCACCCCCGTCACCAAGGAAAGGATCACGCTGGCGAGCCAGCCCAATCCAAGGCCGGACGTCCGACGGCGATCGGCGGCCATCAGGCGGGACAAAAAGAAAAGCCCTCTCGGGTGAAAGGGCTCTTCGTCGCGGATAATCGATGGGGCATCGAACGGCGATTAGGGCTCGCGCTGTGCAACCACCGTCTTGAATACATTCCAACTCTTCAGCAGTTCGAGTGCGCGATGCAGTTGCGGATCCTTTGCCGCCTCGCTGTCAGGGTTCGTCGCGTCAGGCGTTCCACCACTTTCGTCGCCGCCCTGCGGAGCGACAATGGGGCGGGGCTGCTTGTCGTCCTTTGACTTGGGCGCACCACCTCCACCTGCCGGCGCATCCAGGTGCCGGGGAAGATTCTCCTCCCGAACGGAGGGGACGCCGGGGTGTTCGGCGTCGCCCTTCGCCACCGGAACGTTTTCCATCACGACATCGGGCGTAATGCCCATTGCCTGAATCGAGCGCCCGTTGGGTGTGTAGTAGCGCGCCGTGGTCAGGCGAAGCGCCGCATTGTCGTCGAGCGGGAGGATTGTTTGGACCGAACCCTTCCCGAACGTTTGTTCTCCAAGGACCAGTGCGCGTTTGTGATCCTGCAGCGCGCCGGCGACGATTTCAGAGGCGCTGGCGGTGCCGCCGTTCACGAGCACCACCATCGGGAACTCAGTGTGGCTACCCTGCCGGTGCGCGTAGTATTTCTGCTTTTGGTTCTCCAGGCGTCCATCGGTGTACACCACAAGGCCAGAGTCGAGGAATGCGTCCGACACACGGACCGCCTGCGTCAGGAGCCCGCCTGGATCATTGCGGAGGTCGAGCACGAGCCCGGTGAGATGTCCGCCGTTTTCCTTTTCCAACGCTTTGAGCGCCTTGTCGAGGTCCTCGTCGGTGCGTTCCTGGAACTGCGTGATCCGCACGTATCCGTAGCCCTTTTCCAGCGTGCGCGACTTCACGCTCTGGATCTTGATCACTTCACGGACGAGCGTGTAATCCGTCAATCCCGCGGTTCCTTCGCGGCGAAGCGTGAGGTGAATCTTGGTTCCTCTCGGGCCTCGCATCCGCTTGACCGCTTCGACCAGCGTCATGTCCTTGGTGAATTCATCCTCGATCTTGATGATCTGGTCGCCCGCCTTGACACCGGCGCGGAAAGCCGGCGTGTCTTCGATCGGCGACACGACCGTCAACAACCCGTTGCGCAGCGTGATTTCAATCCCGAGACCGCCGAAGCTGCCGCGCGTGTCGACCTGCAGCTCCTTATACAGATCGGGGGTGAGATACGCGCTATGGGGATCGAGCGCGTTGAGCATCCCGGTAATGGCTCCGTCGATGAGTTGCTTGGTAGTGACTTCATCGACGTAGTTCTTCTGTACCATCGCCAAGACGTTGGTGAACGTCTCGATGTTTTCGTAGGTATCCTTCGCCGCCGCGGAGACGCGGCCGACGAGTCGACCGCCGAGCAGCAACATGCCGGTAACCGCTGTCACCATCGCGGCACCCGCCAGCCACCGTCTATAGGACTTCATGCAACTCACTGCCTTCCAATGACCGCTGATTATAACGAATGGCGCACACCCCCACAATTGAGTGCCGCAAGAATGGTCGAGTTGCCGACCGCTTCGGCGCCCGTGGATTAATCAGGGGTGAGTGGGTACGGATGATGGCTACTTTCGATTCTCGGCGACGACGATGGTGAACAACGACCGCGGCGAAGTCTTATACCGCCGGCGCAGTGCCATCGGTAGGTCGTCGAAGACTTCGTTCAAGTTCAAGGTCCGCCAGCCCAGTCGCCGCGTGATGGGTTCAATCGAGCGGTCGAGTGCAGCCAGGAGACGGTGGGGGCTGCGAAAATGGTTGATCACGACTACCGTCCCGCCGGGTCGGCAGACGCGTTGCGCTTCGCGCATCAACTTCGCAGTGTCGGGCACGACGCTGACCACGTGAAACGCCATGACGTAGTCGAAGCTGTCCTCGGGGAACTTCAGGTCGAGCGCGTCCATCGGCATGACGCTGATGTGTCGCCAGCCGTTGCGGATGATCTTTTCCTTCGCCTGCTCGAGCATTTCCGGCGCGAGATCGATTCCGGTCACCTGGCAGTGCGGCGGGTACGCCGGGAACGACAAGCCGGTGCCCGCCCCCACCTCAAGCACCCGCGCCCCGGGCGGAATGTCCAAGTCGCGGATCACCTTGGCGATGCGCGGATAAAACACCCGCGTAAAGATGCGGTCGTAGAGGTGGGAGAACTCGTAGTAGATTTTGCTTTCGTGAGCTTGCGCTTGTTCCAGCGTCGGCATGAGAGCCTCGTTCTCGGGTCAGCGAATGCGGAACGCAGTCGAACCAGTGCGGCCGGTCATGCGGCGGTCGCGCCCCGAAGTTGGCGTTTGAACGAGGCGATGTCGCGCCGACGGAATCGCCACTGCCGGCCCGTTTTGAAGGCCGGCAGGATCGACTTGCGAGCGAACTCGTTCACCGTGTCCGGACTCAGGTCCAGGATCTGGGCCACTTCCTTACTGTTCAGAATCGCGTCGTCCTTGTCCATGTCCATGCTGCTAATCGTACCTGACGGTGGCGCAGAGCACGTTCGCCCACCAGTGCGGTCTCGCGCGTCTAACACGGCGTGCTAATCCAGTCAAGACACGGTTCGCTAGCGGCCCGCCTCGACAGCAGGACCACGTGGCGCTGTGGCCTCGCGGTAAAGGAGCCTTCGCGAGATTTGCATCGCCGACTAGGCCAACTGTAATGCGGGGAGCTTGGGCTTGTGGTCGGCTGCCGCTACCATGTGATCGGTGGGTCGTGCCGGGAGGGGCTGAGATTCAGCGCAAACGGAAGCGGCGGCGGGGCGCGAAGAGTCGCCGACGCGGGCGCTTGCCTTTGATCGCCGCCGAGGTCACGGGCCTTCTCACCGGGGCATTTCTGTTCGTCGTTGCGGCCTTGGGCCACGCGGCCGGGCATTTCATCGGCGACGACCTCTGGTCCGGCTTGTTGCCATTTGCGGCAGCCGTTCTCGTGCTCGCGCTCGTTACGGCGGTGGTACTCGGTGCGTGGCTCACGCTGCGCCGCTGGCTGATACGCCGTATGCCGTTCGCTCCCGCAGTCTCGGCCCTGGTGCTCGCTGGCGTTGCGTGCTGGGGGGCACTACAAGCGGGGTTTGCGACCGAGGTCAGCAGTCTGCGCTTGCTGCTCGGCGGCCGCGCCGCGGCCGAGCGCCGCATGATTGCGCACCAAGTTTTGGCGGCGTACCGCCGCGCCGACCACGCCGAGCTGTCGCGCATGCTCGATCGAGCGCGTGCATATGACGGCCTGGTACGTGAAGCGGCGCGCGCCTACCAAGTCGATCCCGAAGTCCTGATCGGCATCGCGGCCGCCGAATCCTCGTTTGCACCGCGCGACGGCGCCGACGGCGGCCGCGGTTTGTTTCAAATCACCTCACCGCCCACTCATGCGATGAGCACGGTCCAAGCGCAACTCGGCGTCACGCACGTCGACTTGCACGACCCGCGACACAACGCATTGGTGGCCGCGGCAACCTTGCGGTGTTACCTGGACGACATGCACGGCGATCTCTTCCTGGCGCTGCTCGCTTACAACATTGGCCCGCACAACGGGGGCTTGCGCGCGATCATGGAACAGTACGGCGCCCGTGACTTCGTGACGATCCAGCCGTATCTCCAGCATCTGCCGCGCGACTATCCGATTCGTGTCCTCGCCGCCGCCCTCGCCTACCGCGTGCGCCACATCGAAGGGCGACTGCCGCCGTACGAAGAGGGCGACAACGCCGTCCGCATCCAGCGCATCGGCATTCCGGGACTGCAATCGGACCTGGCCGCAGATCGGTAGGACGATGGGTTGTCGGCCCACCGCGTTGCCATCAATCGAGGTTGTCGATGCTCACACCGGCGACCACGTCGGCCAGCGTGACTCCGAAGATGCGCGAGTAGAAGTACAACTCAGCTTCGAGCGATCGCTTGATGTTCTCGGCTCGGCGAAACCCATGCCCTTCGCCGGCGAATGCCACGTATGCAACCGGTAGTCGCTTCGCCCGCAGCGCGGCCACCATTGCTTCGGCCTGATTCGGCGGCACAACCCGGTCGTCGAGTCCCTGAAAGAAGATGACCGGACACGACAATTTATCGGTAAAGTGGACCGGCGAGCGCGCCCGGTAGACATCGGCGCGTGCGGGATACGGACCGATCAGTCGCTCTTCGTAACGCGACTCGAACTTGTGCGTGTCGCGCGCCAACGCTTCGAGGTCACCGATCCCGTAGTAACTCGCGCCGGCTCCGAACAGATCGTGAAACGTCAGCGCGCAGAGCGTCGTGTACCCGCCCGCACTGCTGCCGCGAATCGCGAGTCGATTGCCATCGACGACCCCGCCCTTGACCAAGTACCGCGCACCATTGACGCAATCGTCGACGTCCACGATGCCCCACTGTCCGTTGAGGCGCTCGCGATACGCCCGGCCGTAGCCGGTGCTGCCCCGATAGTTCACGTCGAGCACCGCGATACCGCGGCTCGTCCAGTACTGAATACGAAGATTGAGCGCGCTGGACGTAGCCGCCGTCGGTCCACCGTGACTTACGACCAGGAGTGGCGGCCGCTCGTCGGGCGGCCCGCACCAGCCTCGATTGCGCGGGGCGTAGTACAACGCGTGCGCCGTCGTATCGTATGACGTCGAGAACTCGATCGGCTCGGGGGGGGACAAATCGGCGGGTTCGATCGCTATACTGATTGAGCGGCGCAGTACTTCGACGTCTCGCGTCGCGAGATCGATCCGCACGAGCGCCGCTGCCTCCATCGGCGACGCGGCATGACACACCACGTGATCCCCTGCGGCTCGAATCATGGAGAAGTCAGTATACGGCACCTCGATCACCGCAAGGGCTTTGGTCGCCGGGTTCAGCGTCGCCAGCCGCCAGCGACCCCGCTGCGTGTACGCGCACACGATCGTGTCGCCGGCGACGGCGAACGTGGACATCGCGAAGTTCCACTGGGGCACACCGAATTCCGCGGCCATCTCGCAGAGCGGCTCGGCGGCGCGACCGCGCCAGCGGTAGAGATTCCACCAGCCGCTGCGATCGGAGACGAAGTACAGACTGCCATCGGCTGCCCATTCGGGCTGGAACATTGATTCGGAGTCTCCGCCCGCGATGCGCGCGGTGTCCCGTACGGCGCCGCCACCATCGATCGTCGCGACCCAGAGTTCGCACCCATCCCACGGCATGTTCGGATGGTTCCAGGCCAACCAGGCCAGTTTCGATCCATCCGCGTTGAGCCGGGGCGACGAATAAAAGTCGTTGCCCGAGACCAGCACGATTGGCGCGATACGTCCGTCGAGATCGACACCAACCACCGCGTTGATCGCTTCACGATCAGTCGGCGTGTGATCCTCACGTACACACACCAACCGATTGCGCGCACGATCGACAACGCCGTCGGCATACCGCCACGAGCCTTCCGGAGTAATCGGCCGCGGTGCGCGCGCGTGGTCCTGGCGATACACCCGCTGATCGGCGAAGTTCGAGAAGTACACGGCGCCATCGCTCACCGTGAACGCGCCACCGCCGTACTCGTGCACCCGCGTGCGCGCGTTGAACCCCGGCGGCGTCACGTCGTTGATCGCGCCGTCCATCGTGCGTCGCACGATGACCGATCGCCCACCCTCGGTTGGGCGTAACTCGCTCCAGTAGACGTCGTCCCGATCGAGGACGATCTGCCCCAACCCGATCGCCACCGACGCAATCAGGTCAGCGGTGATTGGAGACTTCCAAGCGCCGTACGGAGCTGTTGTCATCACCGCCGGGCCTTCAATGGCTCGCCGCAGCTACGCAGTGGGCCTTTGCCCACCGAACACAGCCAACTCGAAGACCTTGAAGTAGCAATCCACGTCGGCGAAGCCGATCGCGCGCAGCCACCCGCACTGCATCTCGACCGGCGCTAGAATGTTCGCGGCCTTGTCGGGACGGCGATGAAACTCGTCCGCGATCTGTTCGCGGGTCTTGGCGCCGGGCTGCTTCGCTTGAAACCCGTGGAGACACTCGATCATCAGGTCATCCGACATCGCCTCGACGGCCGGCGCGGATGACTGCACGTGCTCGATGTTGACGAAGATGCCCCCGGGCTCGAGCCGGTCGAATATCTCGCCGTACAATTCGCGCTTGCGCTCGTGCGTCAGGTGATGGATCGCGTACGCCGAGACGATCGCATCGAACGATGCGTCCGGATCGAGATCCCCGGCCCAACTCGGCGCAGCAAGGTCAGCGGTCACGAAGCGCGCGGAGGGCGTCTGCGCCCTCACCGCGGCGCGCGCGGCGGCGAGCATCGGCTCAGAGAAATCAACCAAGGTGGCGTGCGCCGCGGGATAGCGCGCCAGCAACGCCTGCGCGAGCGCGCCCCCGCCGCAGCCGAGATCAGCGAAGCGCTCAACCGGCCGGCGATTCGACTCGATCACGCGCAGCATAATCTCGATCTGCTCGACGCCGAACGGAATTCCACCGCGGGTTTCGCGGAGATAGCTTCTAACCATGTCTGGTCGTTGCCAAACGACATCTTGCCGTGCCATTGCCGACCTCCCCGGCGCAGCATCGCCGCCGCCGCTCGCATCGTCAAGGCGCGCGGTCCAACAAACGTCCGCGATCAATACCGAATCGATCGGCGTCACCACAGGGTAGAGGCGGGACTCCGTGCCCTGCCGTTCATCTGCTTCGGCGAATGACTACTGTGCGAGAATCGATTGCCGCTGCTTTTGGTATTCCTCGCGGCTGATCTGGCCGTGATCCACCATCCGCTTCAACTCGACAAGGCGGTCCGCGCGGGTCCGCTCCGTCGCGCTGGCGGTCGACTTCGCGGCCGGCGCTGCCGGCCCCAACCGTCGAATGCGATGGATCACGCGCTGCGCGAGGTGCGCGAGCCACGCGGCTCCGGTAGCCCACAGAACGCTGTTGGCTACCAGCAATTCAAAGAAGTGCAGGTTCTGAATCCGCCGCGGCACCAGAACGAAGAGCGGGTATGAATAGGCGTTCCACAGCGACTCGCCGTTGGCCAGAGCGATCTCGCCGATATGAGTCTTCCAGCCGAACCACTGCGCGGCGAAGTGGAGGCCGAACGCAGTCAGCCATACGCCGCTCGTGATCAGATCACGAATGCGCATCGCTGTTCGCCTCCGGCTGCATTGCAAGCGCCAGTCGGCACGGCACCCTCTCGATCATTCGGGGGACACATCCGGCCGTGGCCATGTATGGTCCGCATACGTTCTCCCGCCGGTCGCAGAGCCGTTTCATCACCCGACCCTACCGACTCGCTATTGCCAAGCACGTGCCAGTGCGATGCGGAATCTATGGCGCCGCCCGGCCGACTGTGGGCGGCGCATCTTTGTCGCTGACAATCCTCGACCGCCGGTTTGGTGATGGATCGCACCCACTTCCGCACGCTTCACTGCGGCGCGAGTTCGGCGGGCGTGAGGGCGCGGGAATAGAGCGAGACATCGTCGAGCGCACCCGCGAACCGAAGTGCTGCGCAGTTGTAACTCGCCAGGCAGACCGGATTGGTGTTGGCGGACACACTGCCGGTATGTGGAGTGTTGCCGACTTCCGCCCCACTCACATAGAAGCGCAGCACGATGCCATCGAACGTCACCGCGACATAACTCCACGTGTTGAGCGGAACGCTGCCGTAGGCTCCGATGGTCGCGTAACTCCACGCAATGCTGTCGGCGTACGTCAACTGCCCGTTGCTCAGCGCGAAGCTGTACTGCCCTTCCTTGTGCACGATGACGCGATAGCCGTTGCTGGCGGTCGGCCGTACCCACGCGGCAATCGTCAAACCGGTTCCAGTGATCCTCACGCTAGCGCTGTCGGCGATGCGCACTTGATCGTCGACGCCGTCGAAGGCGCCGGCACTGCCGACTTTGCCGCTCGTCCAAGCCATCCCGTTTTGGGCGGTGCCGCTGTTGTTCATGCCGCTGCTGTCGCGCACGGTCGTCCCGCTGCCTTCATCGAAGCGCCAGAAGGCCGTTCGCCCGGCCGGCGTGGCGGCTGGCGTCGGTGTTTGGGTGGGGTTACCGGCGGCGGCGTGCGCTTGGAGTTCAGCGGCACTCAGCGGACGAGCGTACAGCGCGACCTCGTCGAGGGCGCCGCCGAATCGCAACGCGCTGCAGTTGTACGCGCCGAGGCACAGCGGATTGCCGTTGGCTGTCAGACTGCCGATACGAGCCTTGGTGCCGACGACTATCCCGTTCAGGTAGAACCGGATGCTGCTGCCGTCGAACGTGACCGCCACATGACTCCAGGCGTTCGTGGCCACGTTGCCGTAGGATCCGACGGTTGCGTAACTCCAGGTCATACTGTCGGCGTAGGTCAACTGGCCGTTGCTGAGAGCGAGCGAGAACTGTCCTTCCTTGTGCACGAGAACGCGATACCCGTCGGTTGCCGACGGGCGCACCCACGCTTCGATGCTCAGTCCGGTTCCGCTGACGTTGACGCTCGGACTACTACTGATGCGTACCTGATCGTCGACGGCATCGAAGGCACCGGCGCCCCCGATCCGGCCCGTGCTCCACGTCATGCCGTTCTGTGCCGTACCGGTATTGCCGAAACCGCTGCTGTCGCCGACCACGGTTCCGCGGCCCTCGTCGAATCGCCAGTAGCCCAGCGGTCCCGCTTCCGTGGGCGTGGCTGCCGCGCTCGTAAAGGTGGCGGCAGGTGTCGCGGTAAACGAAGCCGACGCCGTTGCACTCGCGGCTTTCGTCAGCGACGGCGTAGGGGTCGAGGTCGGCGCTACCGTGGCAGCCGACGTCCTCGTCGTCGTCGGTGTTTTGGTCGGGGTCGCGCTCGGGGTGCGCGACGGAGTCGCGGTGGCGGTCGCGGACGGTGTCATCGTCGGAGTTGCAATTGCGATACGGGTCGGTGACGCTGTGGCGCTCATCGTCCGCGTGATCGTTGCCGTCGACGTCGCGGTGCTGCTTGCGCTCGGCGTCGCCGAGGCAGAGCCGGCGCCGGTGGGCAGAACGAGCAGCGTGATCGACGAGGCCGGAAACGTCGAGCTGAAGCCCGCTGGACCGATGGGCTGATCGGTATCGCGGACGACCGCCGCCACGTTCGCCGGGCTGTAGCGGAAGACTGGCGCGATCACCGCGCCGTTGAAACCCGCGAGAGTCACCGTGCTGGTCAGCGGGCTGCCGGTCTTGTTGACGACGATGATCGTCAGGGCGCCATCGCTGCTGCGCTGGGCCGCGTACACCGACAGTTGCGATTGATCGTCGCTGTCGGCGCGCACGCCGATGTCGCCGAAGCGACCGCGCGCGCCGTCGTAGTTGAGGAACATCCGGAACGCGAATGCGCCGGGTTGCGTCGATGTCGGCGGGCGCCACAATGTTGCGAGATCAAGGCCCTCTCGACCGAAGATGCCGAGAACATCGGCCTGCGCCAGCGCGCCGTTGATGTGATCGAGCGCGCCCCAGTTGTATTCGGAGATCGCCAACTTGGTGCTCGGGTAGTTGTTACTCATCCACTCGCGCATGCGTGGAATCAAACGGACCGTGTCGGCGATCCAGCTTTCGTCGACATACGTCGGATCCCACAGCGAGCGCGTCGACCGCAGCCGCAGCGCTTGCGTGTTGGCGTCCCCCGCACCCGATAACGACACGCCGGACGCCTGCGGGTAATAGTGCTCGTCGAGGTAGTCTAGAATGCGCGTGCCGTGCTGCTCCTCGTAGGTGCGCATCTGTTGGAGATACCATTCAGCGAAGGCCGTGTTGCCGTGCGCCAGTCGATCCTGGGGATTATTCCACCAGTCACCGCCGGACACCCAATCGAGGGTCGACCAGAAGTATCCGGTCCAACCCCATTCCGCTGGTCCAAGCGTCTGAGCCGATGGATCAACCGCCTTGATCGCGGCGGCATACGCGAAGGTGCGATCGCGTATCTCGTCGAAGCTCGTCGGGCTGGGATGCACGTCGCGATGAGTGTCCGACCACAACATCGGTTCGTTGTCGAGGTTGTAGAATCGCACGCCGCCGCCCGCGGCGGTGCCGTAGCGCCCAATGAAGTGCTGCACCCATGCCTGCACGTAGCTGGGCGTGATGGCGACGCTGGTGTCGACTGGGCTGTTGCCGGTGATCGTGCTGCCGCTGGCGGTGATACCGTTGCCGCAATCGGGACGCCACGGATCGGTGGAGTGCTGCGCGCCATACTTCGCGACGCTGAAGCCGCACGCATAGGCGCGATCCTTCGGCGTCCAACCGATCAGGGGAACGGTCATGAGTGTCGCCGTCCCCGTGCGGCGATCTTGGTCGACGAACCGATCGCTGCTCGAACCGTCGGGCAACGCCGCCGGATTGCCGTTGTCGTTGGGAATGTTTTCGAAGTACCAGTCGGACGCGTGATTCGACGTGTCGGTCTGCCAGTTGTAGCGGGTGGTACTGTTCCCGCCCCAACGGCGCACCGGCAGAGCGAGTTCGGCGGCAAGATTTTCGTCCGCGAAGTTCATTCCGTAGATGAACGGACTGATCGGGTGGCGACCGGCGCTGACGTCAATGCTCAACGCAGGGCCCGTCCCAGGCGGTACGGGTGTCGGCGTCGGCGCCCCGCTCGCGACGAACGAAATGTCGTCGAGGTAGTAGGTCGACTGCGCGCCGCCAGTGTTGTTGAACCAAGAGACGTAGGTGACCTGGGCCGGCTGGCCCAGGCCCCAGAGCGGCACGTCGACCTGTGTCCACGCGCCGGCCGCCGGTGTGACGTTCTGCGTGATCGAGGCGCCGGAGCTGTTGTTGCCGAGCACGACTTGAATGGTTTGACCGCCGCTGCTGCCGCCGTGAACGAAGAAGCGGAACGTGTCGTACGCACTAACGTCGAGCAGATCGAGGCGGCCGAGTTGCAGTCCGCTCCACGATCCGGTGTAGGTCACCGCGATCGCACGGGTACCGGAGTGAATTGGCGACGCGGCGCTGAAGTTGTTGCTCACGCCGCCCCATGACCAATCTTGCCACGGTAATGTCACGGCGTCCGCGTAGACAACCAGGCCGCTACCGACCGGCGTCAGCGTCGCAGCCGCCGCAGCACGCGGCACAACAGACGCAACTGGGAGCGTGACGAAACTGGCGAGCGTGACAAAAGCCGCCAGCCACCTCACTGCAAGCGTCGCGTTCTCGACCGGTCTCGACACGGCGACGGAACGCGGTGCAACCGCGGTGCCAGCTTTCACGCACGAGCCGCGGCTCCCATCAGGGATTCCGTCGCATGCCGCGACTCGGCGGACCCGGCTCAGCCCATCCCTGCGTCCTAAGACCTTCATCCATATTTCCTTGGGTCGTCGCGCGTCCCGTGGTAGCGAGCAGTCAGCTCTCGCCAGACACGGCCAATGGAGGTGACACATGTTCCGTGGCACGCACGAGCGAATGCAACGGCATCAACAGCCCCCGATCGACCCGCGTCAGCAAATGATCGAGGACGCGGTCGAGCTACTCTACCACGCAACGGAACTCGGGCGACCAATTCCCGCCGAGATTCGCGCGCCGCTCTTGGCGGCTCAGGCGGTCGCCCGCACGGGCGTCACCGTGGAGCCGGCCGCTGAGGCGCTGCTGCTTGATGCCTACACGAAACTGGCCGACTTGATGCGCCCGGTGACCGCCACGACGCTCCGCGCCTCCGAGCGGCGATTCGGCCGGCGCCCGTGGTGGAGTCGCCTGTTCACTCGTCGCAAGCTCGCCGAGGGCCAGATCATCTCGATTCATTTCGGTCTCATCGCGATGCTGATCTTCGCTTTGCTGGTCGGGGGCGAATGGATGCGGGCGTTCGTCGCCGGACTGGCCGACGCGCAACGCAACCTGGATCAGGTCGAAACCGACCTGCGCTCCTACGGCATCGATCCGTCGAGCTTTGAGGCGAATCAATCGACGGTTTCGGACACGCTACCATCGGCTGTCGCCCCGATCGTCCCCGGATCGCGGCAGCAAGCGCTCATCACGCAGTGGGGACGCCTGCAGGAAAAGGTAACCGCCGACTACCAGTCACTTTACGACTGGTTTTCATTCAGTCGGATCGCCACAGATGCGCAGGGCAAGCCGACCGTTCGCTACCACTACGTGTTCGGTCATCTGGCAGTCCAGGATGCCGTGGCCGCAGTCGGCATCGTTGTGGGCGGATTTCTGCTGCCCGTGTTGTACGCCGCGCTCGGCACCTGCGTATACTTACTGCGCACGATGTACACGCGGATGGTCGAGCGCAGTTTCGATCCGACCGATGCCGGTCAGTTTCCGCTGCGCATCTTTCTCGGCACGTTGAGCGGCCTAACGTTGCAGTGGATTGTTGCGAACGGCTCCACGCCGGTTCCCGGCGGGCTCACGCCGGCGATTCTCGTGTTTCTCGCCGGCTACAGCGTCGAACTGCTGTTCGCCATCTTGGACCGGCTGCTTGGCAGCGCGAAGGAGATGTTCAAATCGGCACCGGCGCCGAGCCCCGCGCCCGCCCATCCAACCCCGCAACCGGCGCCCTGAGCACCGCGGCATCTATGCGAGACCGGCGCCCATGAGATCGACGAAGTTGTCGGCGTAAAACCGGGCTTTGGCACGTTCGCCGATTCCGGCCATGGTGTCTTCGAACCGTTTCAGCGGATTGCGCCCGCCTTCGACGTGCGGCCAGTCCGACGAAAACAGCAACACCTCTTCGCCGACTTGCTCGATGATCCAGCCCACCGGCTCGGTGGGGTACGGCGTCACCCGGATTTGCCGGCGGACGTAGTCGCTCGGGCGTAGTTTCAACAAACGCAGACGCTCTTCGCTCTTGTGAAACGCCTCGTGGGCGGTGTCGAGCTGGCGCATCCAGCTCGGCAGCCACACCGCGCCCTGCTCGATGACCCCAACCTTGAGTTCGGGGAAGTGATCGAACACCCGATCGAAGATCATGGTCGCCAGGGTTTGCATCGGCGGGAACGGAATCGCCATGAAATCGACCGAGCGGAAGTTCTCCGCGCCGCCGTGAAAATCGGTGACCATCGGCAAACCGTTCTTGAAGTAGTCGGGATCGAGAAGTCGGCCGCCGCCGCCGACATGAAACACGATCGGCACCCGTGCCTCTTGCGCCACCTGCCAGAGCGGAAACAGCCCGGTGTGGCTGGGCGAATGGCCCTTCGGACACGCGGACGGAATCAGCAACGCCTTGCAGCCCATGGCGATGGCCTCGATCGCCATCGCACGCGCCTGCGCGAAGTCGGCGAGCGGCACGTAGCCCACCGAAAGGAGTCGCGGATCGACGGAGCAGAAGTCGACGATCGCGCGATTGTGTGCGCGCGCGAGGCCATAGGCGAACGTCGCATCGTCCGCGTGCTCGGCGGCGACGAAGTACTTGTTCATGAACGTGTTGAAGACGAGTTGGCTGCGGAACCCAAGCAGGTCGAGGGCGCGCGGGCGGTCTTCCTTGATGAACGAGCCGAGCGCGCTCCAATTCTTGCGCAGCATGATCTCGGCTTCGAGCTTCGGCCGCTCCGCCGCGTCGGCGTGCAAACGGCGCAGCTTGTCGATCAGTTTCTCCTCGCCCGGCTTGACGGTGCTGACGTACAGCGGCTTGAGCCGCGCGCGGATATCCGGATCCGCGTACGGCACCACCCAGTCGGGGGTTTCCATCACGTGTGAGTCGGCGTCGTGATACACGCGCCCTTCTGCGTACGCCATCAGCTCCTCCCGTTGTCATATAGTACATAGTCCGGGGCCACTCGGACGAGCAAGCGTGCCGCCGCGTTGTGCAGTGACCCATTTCCGAGCAATGGGCGGAGCCCAAGTCATGCCTTTCTCCATCGAACGTCAACTCGATTCCGCCGGTCGACGTATTGCTCATTCGAATTCGTGGTTGTACGAAAGGAATCGGTGAGAGAGCGAAACGAGGTGGAATCATGGCCAGCGACACGCTGACGGTAACCGACAATCGAACCGGCAAGCAGTACACGATTGCGATCGAGCGGGGCGCGATCCGCGCCAACGATCTACGCCAGATTCGCGCGTCCGCCGACGACCCCGGCCTGGTCTCCTACGATCCGGGTTTGGTGAACACGGCGCCGTGCAAGAGCAAGGTCACCGAGATCGACGGCGACAAAGGCATTCTGCGCTACCGCGGCTATCCGATCGAGGAGCTGGCCGAGCGCAGCAGTTACCTGGAAACCGCGTACTTGATCGTCAAGGGCGAGCTCCCCGACGTCCACCACTTCGAGATGTGGAAGTACAACATCAGCATCCACACGCTGGTGCACGAGAACATCAAAGTCTTCATGGACGGCTTCCGCTACGACGCGCATCCGATGGGCATCCTGCTCGGCACCATCGGCGCGCTCTCGACCTTCTATCCCGACGCCAAGGACATCCACGACCTCGAGTCGCGCCGCCTGCAGACTCGCCGATTGATCGGCAAGCTGCCGACGCTGGCCGCCTTCGCCTATCGCCGCACGCGCGGGCTGCCGTACGTCTATCCCGACAACGAGCTGAGCTACACCGGCAACTTTCTCTCGATGCTCTTCAAGATGACCGAGCTGCGCTACCAGCCCGACCCCGTGCTCGAACACGCACTCGACGTGCTGTTCATCTTGCACGCCGATCACGAGCTGAATTGTTCGACCAACGCGGTGCGCTCGGTTGCCAGCTCCGCGGTCGATCCGTTCTCGGCGCTCGCCGCCGGCATCGCCGCGCTCTACGGCCCGCTGCACGGCGGCGCCAACGAAGCCGTAATTCGCATGCTGGAAGAGATCGGCTCGCTCGACCGCATTCCCGAGTACATCAAGAAGTTCAAGTCCGGCGACGGACGCCTGATGGGCTTCGGGCATCGCGTGTACAAGAACTACGATCCGCGCGCCAAGATCATCAAGAAGCTGGCGTACAACGTGTTCGAAGTGACCGGCAAGAACCATCTCATCGACATCGCGCTCGAACTCGAACGCATCGCGCTCGAAGACGAGTACTTCGTGTCGCGCCGACTGTATCCCAACGTCGACTTCTACGCCGGTATCATCTACCAGGCGATGGGACTGCCGCTGACGATGTTCCCGGTCCTGTTCGCGATCGCCCGCACCGCCGGCTGGATGGCGCACTGGGCCGAGCTGGTGCGTGATCCGGAACAGAAGATCGTGCGGCCGCGTCAGATCTACATCGGCGAGGGACCGCGCCACTACACGCCGATCGAGCAGCGGCCCGCGCCGTCGATGCGTGAGGACGCGGTCAGCGAAAAGATCTGAGCGGTGTTGCGATGCCCTCCTTATTCACGCGCATCATCAACGGCGAGTTGCCCGGCCGCTTCGTCTGGCGCGATCCGCGGTGCGTGGCCTTCCTGACCATCAATCCGCTGCGGCCCGGCCACACCTTGGTCGTCCCGATCGCCGAGATCGATCACTGGCTCGATCTCGATCCCGAGCTGGCGCGCCATCTGATGACGGTGTCGCAATCGATCGGCAAGGCGATCCAACACGGTTTCAAGCCGACCAAGGTCGGCGCCATCATCGCCGGACTCGAGGTGCCGCACGTCCACATTCATCTGATACCGGTTGACGGCCTCGCCGATCTCAATTTCGCCAATCAGGACCTCAATCCGAATCCCGCCGATCTCGATCGCGCCGCCGAGACGATTCGCAGCTCGCTGCGTCGTCTCGGCTACAAACACGTCGCGAGTTGATCGCGCAGCACGACGAACGGCCGCCCGCGTGACTTCTAGGAATAGACGATCACGCTGCGGGCCACTTCACCCTTTTCCATCGCGTCGAAGGCGCTGTTGACGTCGTCGAGCCCAATGCGCCGCGAGATCAACTCGTCGAGTTTGAGCCTCTTCTGCATGTAGAGATCGATCAACCCCGGCATATCGCGCCGCAGATTGCCCGACCCGTAGAGCGATCCCAGCACCGACTTTTCTTCGAGCGGAAACGCGGCGCCCATGAAGGCCACCTCGGTGCCGAACCCCGGCACCCCGACGATCACCGCCTTGCCGCCGCGCTTCAGTGACAGAAACGCCTGCTGAATCACGGCGGGCGCGCCGATGACTTCGAAGGCATAGTCGACGCCGACGCCGTCGGTGAGACTGCGAATCGCATCGACCGCGTCGACGTCCTTCGCATTCACGACATCGGTGGCGCCGAAGACCTTCGCCAACTCGAGTTTGTTGGGCATCAGGTCGACGGCAATGATTCTCGCCGCGCCGCACAGGCCCGCGCCTTGAATCACATTGAGCCCGACTCCGCCGCAGCCGAAGACGGCGACGGTTTCGCCCGGCCGCACCTTCGCGGTATTGGTCGCCGCGCCAACCCCGGTCATGACACCGCATCCGACCAGGCACGCCTTGTCGAGCGGGACATCGGCCGGAATCTTGATCGCCGCTGACGCCCGCACGACCGTGCGTTCGGCGAACGACGCGACACCGGCCATTCGTCGGATTTCGACGCCATCTTTCTCGAAAACGCCTTCTTCGCCCGCGAGCGCCGCCTGCGTGCCCGACTCGCACAAGTGCGATCGTCCGGCGATGCAGTAGTGGCAAGCGCCGCAGCTCTGCACCCACGCCAGCACGACGTGATCCCCTTCCTTGAGTCCCGTGACTTCCTTGCCGACTTCTTCGACGATGCCCGCACCCTCGTGTCCAAGAATGCAGGGCGGCGGAAAGGGCAGCTTCGCCTGCACCACCGACAGATCGGAATGACACACCCCGCTGGCTGCCAGCTTCACCACCACCTCACCCGCACGCGGCGGCTTGAGCGCCACCGACTCGACTTTGAGCGGCTGAAAGAATTCGTACAACACGGCCCCTTTCACCATCTCGATCTCCTTCGCGGCAACTGCGCGCGCTTCGTACGCTGAAGCGTCGCCTCGGGTCAAGTCGTAGACGTGGGCGCCCTCGCTTGCAAGCCATTCGCAATTGGGGGGCGGTCCGTCGGCGACTTGTCATCGTGAGTCTGGTACCGCATGGTGCGTAGGATGCGCCGGTTTGTTGCGGGTGGATTGCTCGTGCTGCTGCTCGGTGCATCGCCGGCGTGGGGCTTGGATGAGCTCGACGCGGAAGAAGATATCTCCGATCTGTTGCCCACGACGTTTCCGATCGGCGCGCGAGCGCGCACGTTCGCCGAGCGCCCGTGGGCGGTTTTGCCGCAAGTGGGCTACGGACCCGACACCGGCCCGGTCATGGGCGCGCAGTTCTCGCACCGCGACGTTTTCGACTCCGGCACGGCGATCAGCACGAGCGCGGTGTATGCCCTCAATCATCAGCAGTCCTACTCGTTCTCGGTGGCGTCCCCCCATTTGATGGACGATCGGTTGCTGCTGATGTTGCGCGGCAAGTACTACTACGATCCTCAACGCTTTTACTTCGGGATCGGCAACAACGACATCGGTCCGGACCCGTTGGCGACGTACGGCTTCCAAGATGCCGGCGGTGCGCTCACCATCGGCTATCGCGTGTTCGAACGGGTCGCGATCAACTTCGCTATCGGCATTCGGGAGGTCCACATCGGCAAAGGCGATCGTCACGACGACACCCCTTTTCTGCAGGAACTCCCGGACTCGGACGAGCTTCCCGGCATCGGCGGCGGCGTCGTGAACCCGATCGCGCTGTCGCTGGTGTGGAATACGCGCGACGACGTTCTCCGCCCGACCCACGGATGGCGTGTCATTCTCAAAGCGATCCATACGAATAAGACACTGTTCAGCGACTTCGAGTTCACCCGTTACGCGCTTGATGCCGGCTATTTGCGTTCGTTCAATGACGGACGCCAAGTCCTTGGGCTGCGCGTCAACGGCGAGATCATCGATGCGCCTACCCACGAAATTCCGTTCTGGGAGCTCTGCGAGCTCGGTGGCTCCGATACGCTGCGGGGATTCTTCCCCCATCGCTTCCTCGGCAAGAGCCGTGTGCTGCTCAACGGCGAAGCGCGCTTTCGCCTCGTCGAGTTCGACTTCTACAAATTGTGGCGGGTCCGAGTGGACGGAGTCCTGTTCGGCGACGGCGGGCGCGTCTTCATCGATCGCAGCGACCTCGAAGATGAGTTTCACCTCAACAGCGAGTTTGTCGATCGCGTGTTCAGTGACTTTCAATACAGTTACGGCGGTGGATTCCGCATCGCGTTGTCGGAGGCGCTGGTTGCACGCATCGACGTCGGCTTCAGCAACGAGGAGACGGGACTGGTCTATCTATCGTTCGGACACACCTTCTGAGTGCCTATGACGCGCCGGGAAGCCGCCGCGGCAGTTCGAGCGTGAACGTCGAGCCCTCGCCGACTGCGCTCTCCACCTGCACCGCTCCTCCCATGAGCTGTGCGTAACGACGCACCAGATACAATCCCAAACCGACACCGCGTGACGTCACGTGACCCTGGACCTGCTGAAACATCTCGAACACGCTCGGGAGCGCGTCCGCGGGAATCCCTCGCCCAGTGTCGCGGACCGACACCCGCAATCGCGAGGCATCGGACACGTCGGCGGTGATGGTGACCGTGCCCTCGGCGGTGAACTTGAGCGCATTGTCGACCAGGTTGCGAAGCACCAATTTCAACTTGCTGCGATCTGTGTAGCAGCGATCGTCGGCGACCACGTCGGGCCACTGCACCACCACGTTCGGGTCGACGCCGAGAACGAACTCGGTGCGAATCTCGGCGAGCAGGTCGCCGAGGCCGAATTCCGACGGTTCCAGGGTGATCCGGCCGGCCTCGAGCCGATTGACGTCGAGCGTGTTGCCGATCAATTCGAGCAGCGTCCGGCCATGCACGAGGATCCGCTCGAGCGCCTCGCTTTGCTCGGCACCGATCACACCCATCGCGCCTTCTTGCATCAACTCTGCATAGCCGAGGATGGCGCTGAGCGGGGTGCGCAACTCGTGCGACATCATGCCGAGGAACTCGGTCTTCAATGCATTCGCCCGCCGGAGCGCCTCCACCAGCCGGGCATTGTCTACGGCGACCGCCGCCTGTGCCGCGATACCCTCCGCGATCCGCCGCTCGCGCGGGCTGAACGCACCGCGACGCTCCCGATGACCAACCACCAACGCGCCGACGATCCGGCCGGCACGAACCATCGGCACGGCCAGCAGCGACCGTATGCGCCAGCGGTCCCACAGCTCGACCCGGCCAGTCGGCTCGGTCAATTCAACCGTTTCATGGGCCAGTAGCCGACTCACGAGTCGCAAGCTGCCGGAGCTGAACTCGATCAGCTTGAGTTCCTCCGCCGAGTCCGGCGGCCACCCCTCTGTGGTCGTCACGCGCATGACCTCACGCACCTGGTCCCACAGGCCGACCACACTCCAGTCGCACAGCAAGACCTCGCACGCACTGCGCGCGATCTGCGGCAGAATCTCCGCCTCTTCCAAGGACTCACGAATGGCGCGACCGACCTGCAAGAGTGCGGTCGACACCCGTCCTTCATCTTCTTCGCGTTCGCGCGCCAGCGCGGCCTCGATGGCGACCGCGGCTTGAGCACCGAAAATGCTCGCCTGTTGCGTTCGTTCAGCGGTGAACCGTTGTGGGTCAACGCTGTCGGTGAACACGAGTACACCAACGGGTTCTCCGCCGCGACGCAACGGCATCGCCAGGAGGGCTTGAACGCGAAAGCCCGGCGTGCGCTGGTCGCGATAGGGTGAGTGGGGGAAGTCGTTGACGACCAGCGCGTCGCCGTCGCGGTAAATCTGTCCGGCGAATGAGTCCGCCAGCGATCGCCGCATGCCAATGAACTGATCGGCGACGGGGCCGGCGGCGGCGCAACCCTCGAGTGCATCGCCGCGTCGGAGCCAGAGGAACGCCCCGTCGACGCCGAGCACGCGACTCGCCGCCTCACAGATCACGCGCCCGATCTCGTCGACACGCTGTGCCGTGAGGAGCGCTTGCGAGACGTGCAGCAACGCCGCTTGAAATGCCGCCGCGGCCTTCTTGTCGGTCACGTCGCGGGCAATCGTTTGGAGAAAGGCGGCGACGCCGTTGCGATGCAGCACGTTGCTGCGCAACTCCAACATGCGCCGGCTGCCGTCGCGCAAGATCACCTCGCGCTCGTAGACTTGCGGGTACGGCAGCCCGTCGAGTGCCCGCTGCGTCAACAGCAACGCCGCCTCGACCTCTTCCGGCGGCATGATCTCGCGAATGTGCACGCCACGCTCGACATCGGCAACGCTGTAACCGCCAAACTCCCGCGCCGCTCGATTCGCCGCCACGATGACGCCGTCTCGATCATTGATCACCACGACGTCGCTGGCCTCTTCGAACAGTTCGGCGAAGTTCAGCTCGTTCGCCAGCACCAACTTGAGCGCGGCGACGGTTTCACGCGTGTCATCGGCAGCCAGTCCAGTTTTCGCGCCTCCGCGTCGCATCGCCATCACACGTATCTTAGTATTGGCCGCGAGAGTGCGAAAGGGATCGCTCGCCACGGCCGAGGCTGTGCGCTACCGCTGGCCGCCCTTCGCGTGGTGGTGCGCCGGAGGCCCGGCGCCCGACTTTGCCGCCTGCCCGGCCGGCGATGTACGGACGGCTGACGGGTCGCTTCGAGGCTTCGCACGCACGGCGGGCTGACTTTGTGACGGCTTGTTCGCGGACTTCGTCTTGCGCTTTCGCGCCTTCGGCTGCACGCATTTGAAGACCGTGGCTTCGTCGGTCTCGAACTGTCGCTGAATCTGCTCAAGCGTCATGCCCGAATTGACCGCCTTCCGAATATCATTGCACAGCGCCGGCTGTCGCGCATGCAACGGATGCGGGGCTGTCGCGACTAGCGCGATGCTGCCGACAAGGCCGACGATCGCGGCCACAAATTGCTTGAGTCGACCGGGCGACTCGGGTAACAGACCGCGACACTCGACATCGTGCATGAGGCGATCACAACGCTTGCGGAAGCTGTCGCGCATCATCGGGTTCTTTCTCCTGTCCGTGCCATTCGCGGCAGCCGGCGACGATCAGATGCGACTGCCGGAAGTCGTCGTCACCGCCACTCGCACACGCACGCACGCCGACGACACGGCCGCCTCGGTGTCGGTGGTCACCGACGCCGACATCGCTCAGCGCGATCAGGCCAGCGTGGCCGAAGCGCTGCGCGGAACGCCCGGGCTGGACATCACCGAATTCGGCACGCCCGGCCGCAGCGCCTTCGCCTCGATCCGCGGTGCCGCGCCGGACCAAGTGTTGGTGCTGCTCGACGGCGTCGAGGTCAATTCTCCCAACGTCGGACAATTCGACTTTGCCAACCTCGCAACCGACAACCTTGATCGGATCGAAATCGTACGCGGCGGCGGCGGAGCCCTGTACGGCTCCGAGGCGATCGGCGGCGTCATCAACGCGATCACGCGACGAGGCGAAGGCCCGTTCCACGTGACCTTCCAGGGCGAAGCGGGTTCGGCGGCGACCCACCGTGAAATCGTCAGCGTGGGCGGCGCGCACGGGATGTTCGCGTTGTCGGGAACGGCATCGTACAACGCGACCGACGGCTTCCGTTCGATCAACGACGACTATCAGAATTTTTCTACCAACTGGCGCGGCGACGCCGATCTGGTGCCGGGCGGCACCTTGCGAAGTTTCATTCGCTACAGCGACGCGCACGCGGGTCTCGCGAATTTCAACGTCTCCGAAAACCGCCTCGATCCGGACGCGTATAGTCGCAACGACTTCTTCCTCGCCAAAGGCGAGTGGGAGCACACGCTCGGCAATCTCACGTACCGCGTCGCCACGTCGTTCGTCCGCGACAACCAACGGTTTCGCGATGACACCGTCGACGAGGAGGGCGAAAGCGAGCCGACGATCATCTCGCATCTCCCGAGCGAAATCATCGGTGCCGAGGCACAAGTCGACTATCTGTGGCGCGAGCTGGCGTTGAGCACAATCGGTCTCGATTTCAAGGAACGATCGGTGCAAGTCTTTCGCCTCGAACCCGCGGAGGACGATGAAGAAGATCTTGAAGACGCTCGGCTCGGGATCAACCGCGTGGGATACTATCGATTCACCCGCATCTCGCATCGGCGCGGGTTCGCCGAGGAGGAGGATGACGCGGCATCCGAGATCGCGCGGTTCAACGCCAATCGATCCAACGTCGCCGTCTATGGACAAGAGCAGCTTCGCTTGCTTGACGACCAACTGCGCGCGGTCGGCGGCGTTCGTTACGATCACTACGACGGCTTCAGCGATCAAGTGACGTGGTCGGGTTCGGGCTCGTATCTCGTCCGGCCGACTCAAACGCGCCTCCGAGTCGGTTACGCTGAAGGATTCCGGACGCCTACCTTTGATGAGTTGTTCGAGCCGACTCTCGGCAATCCGAACCTCGAAGCCGAAGAGAGCTGGGAGCTCGACGGCGGGATAACGCAAGACCTGTTGGACGGTCGCCTCCGCTTCGAGCCGACCTACTTCTACCGCGAAGTGCACAATTTCATCGAAGAGACGATCGACCAACTGCCGGGGCCGATCGCCGGAGTGCCGGAGGAAGCGCGCGCGCACAACGTCAATGCACGCTTTCAAGGGGTGGAACTGGCCGCGCGCGCCCACCCGATCGGGACGGTGACTCTGTGGGCGAACTACACGTACCTGAACTTCGTCACCGACTCCGGAACTCTGCTCAACCGTCCGCGGCATCGGGGAGCGGCCGGCGCGAACAGCACGTTTGCCGCTGTGTTCACGGCGGGCGATGCCGCCTCCGCCGCCGCCCAGGTGTACGTGGTGGCTCACCGCGACAGCGCCGACCCCTATTCGCAGCCCGAGCCGTTCATGCCCAGCGACCTCGGCAGCTATGCGCGCGTGGATCTCGCGCTCGCCTACCAGCTCCCCGCACGCTGGGCACCGCTCACGGTCACCGCCACGGTGCGCAATTTGTTCAACCGCGACTACCAGGAGGCGATCGGCTTTCCCGCGCCGCCGGCGTGGTTCTTGATCGGCTTTCGCTACGTGTTGTAGACCGGGCTGCATCGCGAGACGTCTGTTCGCCGCTGGACCATGGCCGACACCGCACTGTCAAGATCTTAAGACTGGACCGCCGATGGAAACCTGGGAACTGATTGCTCGCGAATTGATTGGCGAGACCCTCGCGCACTACGCGCACTGCGCAGACACTGGACGCTTCGCCGACTTGGTCGAGCTGTTTGTCGAAGACGGTGTGCTCGCCATCGATGGCCGCGATCCGCTACGCGGTCGCGCGGCGATTCTCGCGTTTCTCGGCAGCACCAAGCGCAGCCTGGCTGCGGGCATGGCGCAGCCCTACATCCGTCATCACGTGTCGAGTGTCACGATTGAACTGCACAACTCCACCCAAGCGAGCGCGCGCAGCTACTTTCTCGCTATCACGGATCGCGGCCCCGATCACTGGGGGCGCTACCGCGACGACCTCGTACACGTCGATGGGCGTTGGCTATTTCAGCAGCGACGCGTCCGGCCTGACGGGCACAGCGAACACTCCTGGCGCGCCACTCGCCGTCAGGAACCTTAGCTGCCTTCGCGCGATCTACGGGTGCGGTGAACCGCCGTGTCCCGGCATCTCGAACGACGGCGGCGCGGTTTTGGTGAAACCGTCGGGGATCGTCATCACGTCGGCGGGTGGGACCTTCTCACTGACCTCAATCACTTCGGTGCTGGAGGCAACCTTTTGCGGCCCCATCGTCGTCATCATCGTCGTGCGCAACGGCAAACCCTTGATCTGCACCATGGCACCGGCCAGCTTCCCGCCCGGACCCGGCATGCCGTTCATCGCCTTCCGCAGCGCCTCGACCTTCTCCGGTGCCACCGGCGGCAATAGGGCATCGGACGCCCACACCGACCCGCTCGTTGCCCCGCCCTCGAGCGCATATTCCTTCGCGTCATAGCCGGCGATTTTTTCCGTCTTCCCCGTGGCCTTCACCGTGATCGGCGTATCGGGATTGAAGTTGCCCATCATTTCCCTCGCCTGCGGCGGGAGACTTTCGAGCTGCTTCTGCATCGCTTGGTGAGCGCGCTCGACCTGCGATCGCATCTCATCGAAGGTCTCGGTGAAGTACGTCTTCTTGGCCTTGTCCAGCATGGTGAACGTGCGGGCATCCAAGTCGACGATGCTTCGCATCTGCGAGTCGTCGCTCACCATCTTGCTGCCGCTCCAGTACTCCATCACGTCCTGCGCGGTGCCTCCGTGCACCCCGATGCTGGTTCGCTGATGGATGGTGAGATCCTTTGCCGAGGCCGTGACGGCCACCGTCAGCAGTCCGACAAACCATGTGAGGGTTCGCATCCTGCGCGTGTACGCGATCATCCAACGCGGATCAAGCCGGCTCTCCACTTTCCTTCGGCTCGCCACTCTGATTTGCTCGGCGGATGCTGGCGGCGGTGATTTTCGATTGCGACGGAGTGTTGTTCGACTCGTGGCGCGCCAATGTCGCGTACTACAACGCGGTCCTGCGCGCGATGGGCCGGCCGCCGCTCGATCCTGCCGAGCAGCGGCACGCGCACGTGATGGCGGCGTCCCAAGTCATCGACTACCTCTTCCGCGATGACCCCAACGCACGCGAACGCGCACGCCGGGTCGCCGGCGAGCTCGACTACGGGCCCTTCTACGAGTTGATGGAACCGGCGCCGCGCCTCCACGAAACTCTCGGCGCGTTGAAGCGTTCATACCGCCTCGCGATGGCGACCAATCGGGGGCGGACGGTCGCCGAGGTAGTGCGCCGCTTCAACTTGGACGTGCACATCGACCTCGCCGTCGGCATCCTCGATGTCCCCCGCCCCAAGCCGCACCCGGATATGATCGAAAAGTGTCTCGCCCACTTCGGCGTTGCGCCGGCCGCCGCGCTCTACGTCGGCGACGCGCAGTCGGACCTCCTCGCGGCGACCGCCGCCGGCGTCCACTTCGTCGCCGTCGGCAACCATTTCGTCGCCGTTGGCGACCACGACTGGGCGCCGCAGCGGGTGGAGCAGCTTGCCGAGCTGCCCCACCACATCGCGAGGCTGAACGATTCGAACGCCGGGACCGCGGCGCGTTGACTACGATTGGTATGTCGTGCGCGCTTGCGAGAGCACGACATTCCCTTTCTGGGTTTCGGCTTGCACGATCGCCTCGCCCGACGCGGTCTTCCAAATCTTGGTGACGATCGTGTCACCGAAGTACACCTGATCGGCAAAGCGCGCCTCGAACGACTTGAATTGGGCGGGATTACCGCCGCACAGCGCGCGAAGAATCGCACGGCCGACGATGCCGTAGGTGCACAGCCCGTGCATGAACGGCTTCTCGAAACCGGCCATCTTGGCGAAGTCGGGATCGATGTGGATCGGGTTGCGATCGCCGGACAGACGATAGATCGCGCCTTGCTCCGGACGGGTCGCCTCTTCGATCACGTGATCGGGCTTGCGGTCGGGCGGCACGTTCACCCCCTGCGTCGACGGGCCACGCTCGCCGCCGAACCCGCCGGCGCCGCGAATGAACAGCGTCGCCTTGGCGGTGAACAGCAGGCCCTTGTCATCCTCAACGATTCCCTCCGACCCGATGACGGCCGCCTTGCCTTTGTCCCACACTTCACTGATCCGGCCGGTCACCCGCACGCTGGCTTCGGGCGGAATCTCCCGGTGCAACGTGATCGACTGCTCGCCGTGGAGCAGCATCGCGAGATTGATGTCGACGTTCGACACCAGTCCGCCCATCGAGAACATGCCTGGAATCACCGCGTAGGTCGGCAGGACCTTCGGCCCCTTGCCCTCGAAGACGAACTCCAGTTCGCCCTCCGGCTTCGCCCCGACGCCGACTGCGTAGAGCATCGTGTCCTTTGAATCCCACTTGAACGGCACCGGCTCGAAGGTCATCCCCACCAGATCGCTCGAAATCGCTTTGCCCATGTGTTCCCTCTCTCCGTGGAAAATTGGTGGCAGAGTGACTGCCAGGTTTACCGCCAAGACGCAACGCTCGTGGCCTGCTGTGGGACCTCACCCCTCTCCGGCGCGGAGAAGGGAGCGGAAGATCAGGATTCTTCCCCTTCCCTCGCAGGGAAGGGGCTAGGGGGTTAGGTTCCGAAAGCGCGGCGTCAAATTCGGAAGGGGCCTACTTGCGCCGAATCGATTACCAACTTATGTCCGCGAGAAACGCCGACACCAAGTTGAGCGTCGACTCGGGGTTGTCGCCTGCCGCGAGGTGCCCGGCGTTGTGAACCGTAGCCAGACGCGCGTTCGGGATCAGCGCAGCGACTTCTTCGGCGCCTTGCGACGACAGCACGTCGCTGCTGGCGCCGCGCAGCACCAGCACGGGGCAACGCAACCCAGCGCAATCCGCGTCGAGACCGTCGATCACGTTCCGCCAGTTGCGCCCGGACTGAGCCCCATCGGCGCGCAGGCGGCGGTTGTAGCCGTGCTTCCACACCCAGCGCCCGTCGGCACGCTGTCGCAGGTTGCGGCTCAAACGCTCGGGCCGCACGTTCTTGCGATGCGGCAAGTACGGCGCGATCTCGGCGGCCGCCTCTTCGAGCGAGGCAAACGATTCGTGCGCGCTCATGAACTGCATGATTTTCTTCACGCCATCTTCCTCGAGCTTGTGCCCCACGTCGATCAAGACGATCCCACTCACCGAATCGGGATGCGCCGTGGCGTACGTGATCGACACGATGCCGCCCAATGACGCACCGATCATCGCGAAGCGGCGCAGCCCGAAGTGCGCGCATAACGCCGGCAGCGTCGCCGCGATCCCATGCCGCCCAAATTCGACTACAGGATCGGAGTCGCCGTGATCCGGCAGATCGGGCGCAAGCACATGATACCGCTCGCGCAGCGCATGCCCGATCTCTTCGAACATGTACGCGGTCTGCCCGCCACCGTGCAGGCACAACACCGCCGGCGCGCCCGCCGGTCCCCATTCGAGGTAGTGCACCTGTCTGCCGGCAATGAGCGTGAAGCCGCTGCGCCCGCCGAGCGGCACGTCGTGGCGCGGGACCTCGGGATACTGCGGGACGCTGGTCGCTTGTCGCTCCGATGACATCGGTGGTAGCTTTAGTTCATGGCACCTGGGCTCTCAAGCGCCGTCCGAGCCGACGATCGATTCAGCGTCGAACGCTACTTCGCTCTAGTCGACGAGGGCGTGTTACGACCCGACGATCGCGTGGAATTGTTGGAGGGGGTGATTGTCGCTACGTCGCCTCAAAATCCGCCTCATGCGGCGTCGACAAATCGAGCCCTCCGCGCGCTGCTTCGCGCGGTCGGCACGCGCGCGATCGTTCGTGGCCAATCACCACTCGTAATCGGCCGGCATTCGGTGCCGGAACCGGACGTTGCCGTCGTCCCGGGCCGAGATGCCGACTACGAACGAGTCCACCCAACAACGGCCCTGCTCGTCATCGAAGTCGCCGACTCCTCGCTGCTACAAGATCGACTGACGAAAGCCCCGATCTATGCCGCCGCCGAGATCCCCGAGTTTTGGATTGTGAACCTGCGCGACAAGTGCGTTGAGATCTATCGTGATCCAGACGCCCGGACGCGGCGCTACCGCAGCGTGCGAACGGCGCAACGTACCGAGCGCATCAAACTCGTCGCATTACCGGCCGTCAGCGTCGCTCTACGCGCCCTGCTGCAAGCGCGGCGCTGAGCCGACTTCGTCCTACCTTCGTGGACCATGGCGGCCAGGGCGTGCAGAGCCCGACCACCGGTTGTAGGAGAACCATCAGCGAGCGCGGGTGCGTGGTAGACTGCGACTGTAGGCCGCCGCGCTCTGGTGATACACTGGGACATTCTTGCAGGGTTTTCACGCACGGTGCTATACGAGTTGCGGTCGTAAGTTACCGGGACAAGGGGAGAACCCGTGATTCAAATAACCAACGCGGCGCGTGTTTAACTGACAGGATTTTCAGCGAGATGATCGACGCCGCGCGCGGTGGTGAACCGGTCATCGTTACTCGCCACGGCGAGCCTGTCGTCGCAGTCGTCCCCGTTCCAGCAGATCCCGACGACCGCGAGTGCTTCCTCCTCGCACACTTCCTGAATATTCTCGAGGCGTCGCGCGACAGCGGTGAACCGATTCCGCACGACGACATCTGGCGGCGGGTGGCGAAACGTCGTCGTCTTGCCGAACAAGAGCCTTCCAGCCGCTGCGCACAATGACGCGCCGCGGCTGAAGGCTGGCGTTTGAGGCAGCCAAAGCGGAGATCGGAGATCGCTCGTGATGAATAAGATCACGCGTTCGCTTTGCTTGATTGCGAGCTACCTCGCTATCAGTTGCGTCTTGAACTATTGGATCTTCCCTGAGCCCTTTGCCGACCCCTCGGACCTTCCTCGCAGCGGCACAACGCTCGTCAACGAGGGAATCCGATCGAAGTTCGTCTACCGCCGAACGTCGATCGAGACCGCCGGCCAACTCTTCGAGTGGGACAACTTCGTCGACCCAAGCGGAGGTCCCAGTGAGATTCCGCACGTGCACCCGCACATGCGAGAGGTGTTTCGGCTCGTCGACGGCGAGCTACGATTCGTCCTCGACGGTCGGGAGCAGATCGCCAAGGCGGGCGACACGGTTGTGGCCGAACCGGGAACCGTTCACGCCTTCCAGAACGTCTCCGGTAAGCCCGCCCATATGATCTCGCGGTTCGAACCCGCCGAGGACGGTCCGTGGGAACGGCTCGCGAACGAGGGACTCCTTCCAGACAGCACGTTCGTCCAGATCGACCGTGCGGGCGGCCTCGGTCGCGTCAACCCGATCCAGATGCTCGTCTTCGGCACGCGCCACAAGCAGGGCTATCCGCCGGGCCTGTCGACCCGAGCCTGGGACGCGATTGAGTTCCTTATTGCACCCACCGCTCGGCTCTTCGGAATGCATGTGTACTACCCTCCTCGCGGATCTCCGAGGTAGTGCAAGGCAACTGCCCAAGGAGCTCACGGCCGCGGGTTCCAGTCGAACGAGCGGCCTTGCTCGTCACGACGCGTGGTAAGAGTGCGCCGCGGCCAAAGGCCAGCGGTTCGGCGCAACGTGGCTGGTTCTCTCTTACGTCACCCACGTCGTCTTCGGAGCAGCCGCGCTATCGCCCCCGCGTCATTGGCCGGCGCCCTTCGGCGCGACGATCAGTACCGTGCCTTGCGCGATGCAGGCGAGTTGGCCTTCGTTGCTGACGTCGATCCGTACCACCGCGGTGCGTTTGGTCATCGCCAGGACGGTGGCCTCCGCAGCGATCGCGCCTTTGCGCACCGCGGCCATGTAGTTGACCTTGAACTCGGTCGTCGCCGCCCAATAGCCGCGCGGCATGAGCGGGTACATCACGCAGCCGAGCACGTGGTCGACCAGCGCCGCCATCACGCCCCCGTGCAGTGTTCCCAACGGAGTAATCAAGTCGTCGCGTACCTCGACCGTGGCCGTGAGCTGGCCGGGCGTGACCTTGACGATCTGCGCGTCGAGGAACTTGGGAAGCCCCGTCAACGCCGCGTTGGCCTTGATCAGGCCGTCGGCGATGCGTTGATCGAAGTGTTCAAACTGTTGCGCCATCATTGCGCCCTTACTTGGCCGCGCCGCCACGCAGCAATCTGCCTGGCAATCGGCCATGCGGATCGACGGCGTCGGTGCCGTCGCGGCGGATCACGGTGCCGTTGACGATTACGGCATCGATCCCGCTGGCGTCGGCGACGAACCGGCTCGCACTCGCCGGTTGATCGCTGACCCGCCGCAATTTACTGGCGCCGACGGTGTCCGGATTGAACACCACCACGTCGGCAGGCATGCCGACCGCCAGTCGTCCGCGATCGCGAATGCCGAGAACCTCGGCCGGCCGCGTGGTCAGCATCTCGACCGCGCGCTCCAGCGACAGCGTCCCCCTCTCGCGCACCCAATGGCCGAGGAGGTGCGTCGAGAAGCACGCATCGCAGAGCTGGCTGGCGTGGGCACCGGCGTCGGAGAGACCCAGCACGGTATGCCGGTCGGTGAGCAACTCGGCGACGTCGTCTTCGTTGTCGTTCAGAATCGCCATGCGGAAGCGGGCTTTCAAATCGGTCGCCAGCGCGAGATCCAGTATGCAGTCGACCGGATCGACACCGCGTGTGCGCGCGACCTCCTCCACCGTTCGTTCTTCGAGTGTCGGGTCCTGCGGGCTCGACGAAATCCGGATACGATTCGCCGCGGCCGCGAACGGCCCGGCCATGCTCGATGCGAACGTATCCTTCAACGCCTGGCGAAACGATGGATCGGCGTAGATACGCTTCTTGCCTTCACGATCTGCCTGCGACACTGGCCGGAACACCGGGAGGCTTTCGAAGGCGAACGGCTCCTCGAAGTTGAAGTCGAACAACAGCGGCCGGCAGCTCACCTGGGGAATGATCCGCAGCCCTTCCTCGATCAGCTCGATCGAGCGGTTGAGCAGCATGCGATGCGAGCCGGCGCCCATCATGCCGGCGAGCAGTGCGGTCCAGGTCACCGGCCGGCGGAACTCGCGCGCCAGTTCCGCGAATTGATCGAAGAACAGGCCGGGACCGACGGTCGCTTGCACGACTCCGCGATCGAGCGACGCCAACTCGCTCACGATCGCCTTGACCTCGTCGAGTTCGGCCGCGCGACTCGGTACCGGGTTACCGGCGTAGCCGACGTGCGTCGGCGCTTTCGAGGTCGCGAACCCGACGGCACCGGCTTCGATCGCCTCGCGCACGATCGCTCGCATGCGCGCGATCTCGTCGGGAGTCGCGGCCCGCTGCGTCGATTCCTCGCCCATGACGTACAAGCGCACCGGCGTATGGCCGACGAACGCCGCGACGTTGATCGCCATGCCACCACGCTCGAGGGCGTCGAGGTATTGCGGGAAAGTCTCGAACGGCCAATCGTGACCGACCCCCGCTTCGAGCGCCTCGAAGCTCATCCCCTCGACCTTTTCGAGCGTGCGTAAGATCAGCTCGCGATGCGCGGGCCGCGTCGGTGCGACGCCGAAGCCGCAGTTGCCCATCACCACCGTCGTCACGCCGTGCCACGGCGAGATCGTCAGCATGCGGTCCCACAACACTTGCGCGTCGTAGTGCGTGTGAATGTCGACGAACCCCGGCGCTACGACGCGCCCACTGGCGTCGATGGTGTGCTCCGCGGCTCCGGCCGTCGTTCCGATCGCCGCGATCATCCCGTTGCGAACGCCGATGTCACCGACAAATCCCGGCGTGCCGGTACCGTCTACGATTGTGCCGTTGGCAATCTTGAGATCAAAGTCCATCGGGTCTCCCGGTAAGTAGGCGGTAGGCAGAGAGCAGTAGGCAGTCAGCCGCGCCCCTGGCCCTCGGCGATGTTCGACGGAATCGAGACTGCGGCGCGACGCAATTGACTGACAAGGCCATATGTCTCCTCCTTCGGAAATCCGCGCGTCAGTTGATGCACCCCTTCCACCAACTCCATCGCCTTCTGCCAAGCGAGCAAGTCTTGGTAGTTCCGTCCAGCCACTGCCCTCTGCCTACTGCCCACTGCCTACTGAATCCGATACAGCTCCGCGACGTTGTCGTGCAGGATGAGCCGGCGGTGCTCCTCGCTCAGTTGCGACGCGTTGTCGCGCAGCACGTCCTGCGACCACGGCCAGGTCGAATCGCTGTGCGGAAAGTCGTTGGCCCACATCAACCGGCGCGGGTTAACCATGTCGAGCATGCGGAAGGCGACCCAGTCATCCTGAAACGTCAGGTAAATATTCTCGCGCAGGTATTCGCTCGGGAGCTTCTGCAACTCCTTGCCGTGCAGCGAATGACGATGGCGGGTGTAGTAGTGATCCATGCGGTACATGTAGTGCGGCAACCAGCCGGCGTCGGCTTCGACGCAAATGACCTTCAGGGTGGGATGACGATCGAATACCCCGCCGTAGGTCAGCATCGCGATGATGTCCTGGTTTGCCCGAATGATCGTCACCGCGTAGTTCAACACCGGGCCGCGCACCCC
>DATKMK010000078.1:0-30871 GCA_035541895.1 Binatia bacterium
AGATCCTGCGCGGGACGCTGCGCGCATCGGTGGCCTATGCGGAGATCCCCGGCGCTCAGCACGCGTTCGAGCTGTTCCCGTCGCTGCGCACGACTTTCGTCGTGCACGGCGTCGAGCGGTTTCTGGCGTATCTGTACAGCCGCTACCTGTCGCAGCGCGGCGCGGAGGCGAGCGCGGTCGCCGCGGCTGGGTGACGGTCGTGTCGTCCATCTGAAGCGCCGGATGCGGGGCTTCGCCCCTGCGCCCCTCCGAGAGGAGAACCGCGGCCGGTTCTCCTCTCGGGCTCTCCTCTCCCGCCTCGGAGCCGGGCAAATCGGCCGCGTCATCGTGAATCGGCCACGCGCGAGGGTTCAATCGCATCCTCATCGCCGCGTTCCCGCCAACGGTGCGCCGCACTCGCCGGCTACCCCACGGCAGCGACCGAGGTCGCCTCGGTGCGGCGCGCCGCCAGGTGCCGGCTGTACAGATACGCTAGAAACCGCTCGACGCCGTGCACGACGAAGGTGGTGCGCAACGACGGGAACAGCTCGAACGCGTGCTGCGCGCCGGGAATCTCGGCGTAGACTACGGGGGCACGAGTAACACCGCGCAGGATGTCGACGAAGTGGCGCGCTTCGGCAACCGGCACGAGGGTGTCCCGGTCGCCGTGAATGACGAAGAACGGCGGGGCGTCTGCGTGTACGCGACTCATGGGCGACGCTTTGTGATAGGCATCCGGCGCCTCCGCCCGCGACGCCTTCATCACGCGTTGTTCGAGCAATTCGGCCAACGCGTCGTGGTGCAGCGACCCGTGTCGATCGGTGAAATCGTACACGCCGTAGAACGGCACACAGCCTTGCAGCGACGTGTCGACCGTTTCGAAGCCGGGTTGATATTCGGGATCGTTCGCGGTCAACGCGGCGAGTGCCGCGAGATGGCCGCCGGCCGATCCGCCGGTGATGACGATGAAGTCGGGATTGGCGCCGTACTCGGCGCCGTGCTCGCGAATCCATTTGATCGCCTGCTTCACGTCGACCAAATGATCGGGAAAGGTGGCGTGTGGACTGAGCCGGTAATCGGCGCTGACGCACACCCAACCGCGCGATGCCATCTGCAGCATCAGCGGAATGCCCTGCTCGTTCTTGCTGCCGATCACCCAGCCACCACCGTGAATTTGCAACAACGTGGGGCAGCCATTCGGACGCTCGCGGTGACGATAGACATCGAGTTTGAGGTTCAAGCCCGCGGCGCGGGTGAACTGGACGTCGCGAATGCGCGCGACCTCGCGCAAGCGCATCGGGAACGGCATCGCGATTTGCATCCAATCGACCGTTGGGGCGAACTGTGCGCCGATCTCCGGCCGAATTTCGCTGCGGTAGTCCTCCCCGAGGCCTACGCTGAGTGCGCGCTCGACCACGTGCTCGGCCTCGCTCGCACGCCAGTAACACCGCCACATGCCGACCCACGATCCGAGCGTGATCAACAGCCCCAGCTTTCCCGGCCAACCGTGAAGGGCCCCGAGTCGCACGAAGATCAGTGTGGCCAACGCTTGCCACGCGATGTGGTGCAACGCCAATTCGGTCGTCAGCCAACCGGCGAAAAAGCTGATGACGGCGTGGCGTGGCGGCGCGTACGTGGGTCGGTATGCGTTGAACGTGAGCCCGGCTCCGATCAGACTCACCAGCAGAAACAGCCAAGACATCGAACACCCCCTCGGACCATCGCACGTTACCTTGCCATCTCGCGCCGGCAACTGGAAGCGGGCGTGACCAGCTTGCAACTTCTCGCCGCGTTCTCTATCCACAATCAACTGCGTTTGAAGGGGTGCGCATGCAATTCGCTCGGATCGGCAACCTCCAACTCGCCTACTACGTGTACGGCCGCGGCTTCCCCGTGCTCATGATTCAGGGTCTCGGCGGGCGCGCGGCCGACTGGTCGACTGTGCCGACCACGCTGGCGTCGCGTTTTCAAGCGATCACGTTCGACAACCGCGGCACCGGCAAGTCGGACAAGCCGGATGACGAGTACAGCCTCGAGATGATGGCGGACGAGGCCATCGGTGTGCTCGATGCGGTTGCCGGTGCCGATACGCGGGCGCACGTGGTAGGCATCTCGATGGGCGGCATGATCGCGCAACTGGTGGCGCTGCGTCACCCGCAGCGAGTGCGGCAGTTGGTACTGCTCTCCACCGCACCGGGCGGCCCGCACACGCTGCCGCCGAGCGCCGCGGCGATGACCGCTTTGATCCCAGACCTGAACCAGCCGCCGGAAGAGATTGTTCGGCGCGCGATGAACGCGATCACGGCGCCGGGATTCGCCGACAACCATCCGGAGGTCATCCGTGAAATCGTCGCAACGGCGATGAGCGCGCCGACGCCGCAGTTTGTCTTCGCGCGCCAGATGGCCGCCATCATGACGAGTGACCGCTACGATCACCTGCCGCAGATCGCGGCGCCAACGCTGGTCGTCCACGGCGACGCCGATCCGTTGGTTCCATACGCCAACGGCGAGATCCTCGCACGCCGTATTCCGGGCGCGACACTGCACACGTTGCGCGGCTGCGGACACCTCGCGATGTGGGAACAACCGCGCGAGTTGTGCGCGGCGTTGCTGGAGTTCCTCGCGTCCTGAACCATGTCGCTGTTCCTGCGCATCACCGCCGTCATCTCGTTGCTGTGGGCCGTGCTGTTGGTGCCCGGGCAGTCGATCTATTTGGTCGGCGAGCGCGCGACCCCGCTGCACCAAGCGCTCGGCAACGGCTTGGGCATCGCCAGCGTCGTCTTCGCGTTCATGTTCTGGCGGGCCGCCGCCGACCCCCCGCACGAGCGCACCACCATCTACGGCGCGATGTTGCTGCTGGCGTGCAAGATCGCCAACGACCTCTACGAGCTGCTGGGGCTGTTGAAAGGTCCGGAAGCGTTTCCCAGCATGATCGACCTGATCGCCAGCCTCGCCCTGCTCGTCGGCATGCTCCAGGCGTTGCCGGCGACGCTGGCCGCCGGACGATCCGAGTCGCAAAAATCTGCGGCTACTGAATGACGACCGGAGCGTTCCAGCGGCTGATGCGCTGACCGCGTCCCCAGCGTCCGGGAATCGCGGTCCCGCACGCGGCGCATCTGCCGCCGTCGAGCGACACGCGGCGAACGCGGAAGCCGACGCGCTCGACCGCGGTGGCGTCGCAGGTTGGGCAACGCGTATCTTCGAGGCGGCCGACGTGACCGGGCAGGTTGCCGGCGTAGACGTAGCGCAGCCCGGCGGCACGGCCGATGGCCACCGCACGCACCAACGTGTCGGCCGTGGTTCGATCGCGGTCGGTCATCTTGTAGTCGGGATGGTACGCGGTGACATGCCACGGAATGTCGGCGGACACCGAGGCGAGAAACGTCGCGAGCTCCGTCAGCTCACCGTCCGAATCGTTGAAACCCGGCACGATGAGCGTGACCACCTCGACCCAGAATCCCATGGTGACCAGCCTCCGGATGGTGCTCACCACCGTGGCGAGCAATCCGCCGAGCTTGCGGTAGTGCTTGTCGTTGAAGCTCTTGAGATCGACCTTGTACAGATCGACCCACGGCCGCAGATAGTCGAGCACTTCTGGGGTCGCATTGCCGTTCGAAATGTACGCCGTCGTCAGGCCCTGCGCCTTGGCGACCTTGAACACTTCGACCGCCCATTCGCTGGTGATGAGCGGTTCGTTGTAGGTGCTGGCGACAATCTCGGCACCGTGAGCCAGCGCCAATTGAACGATCTGTTCAGCGCTCACGCGCCGCGGCGGCGTGCCGGCGGCGGGATCGCGCAATGCCTGCGAGGTCAGCCAGTTCTGACAATACCCGCAGTGATAGTCGCACCCGAGCATGCCGAAGCTCAGCGCAAGGGCGCCGGGGCGCGCATGGAAAAACGGCTTCTTCTCCACCGGATCGCATTGCAGCGCGGCGACGTAGCCGCTGGGCACCCGCAACGTGCCGCGGTCGTTGTACCGCACCTTGCACACGCCGATCTTGCCGTCGGGAAGCAAGCAGCGATGCCCGCAGGCGACGCAGCGCAGGGCCCGCTCGGGGAGCGCGTCGTACAGCTCGCCGGGAGCGGTGTGGCGTTCGAGCAGTTGCTGCAGACTTGATGTCGCCGGAGTTGCTGGCACGACACGAAATATAGAAGCGCATCCGCGCGCCGGCAAGGATCGTTGCAATTGTAGGGGCGCGTCTCAGCCCCGCCCCTAGACCAAGGCGCGCGCGACGGCGGTGAAGGTCTCGACGGCTTCGTCGGCGCTCTTCGCTTGGCGCAAGCCGGCGACCAGATAGTCGACCCCGGCACGGCGGTACGCGTCGAGGTCGCGTTGAATCGCGGCCCGATCGCCATACAGCGGTCGGCCAACCGAAGGTGGTGAGTCACGCACGAGCACGCCTTTGCGCAGGCTGACGGTCACCGCGTCGACCGGCCGGCCGTGAGCGGCGAGTCGCTCACGCAGTTGTGCGACCAGCGGCGCGATTTCATCGGGAGTCAGATCGATCGCGTGCCAGCCGTCGCCGACGCGCGCAGCGCGCTCGATGGCGGCGGCTGAATTACCCGCAATCCACAGCGGCGGATGCGGCCGCTGCGCCGGCAGCGGTCCGCTGCGCACCGGCCGCAATCGGTAGTGGTGTCCGTCGAAGCGTGCGTCGCCGCCACTCCACAGCGCCTTGCAGACCGCGATGTAGTCGTCGGTACGGTGGCCGCGATGCGCGAATGGCACGGCAACCGCCTCGAACTCCTCGCGCAACCAGCCGGTACCGATGCCGAGAATCAACCGGCCGCCCGAGAGCGCATCCAGGGTCGCGACGTGCTTCGCCGTCAGCACCGGATTGCGGCACGGCATGACGTAGGCGCTGATGCCGAGTCGTACGCGCGTCGTGTGCCCGGCGAGATAGGCGAGCGTGATCATCGGTTCGTAGAAATGCTCGATCACCCCCATGTCGCCGGGCTTGGCATCGGGTCGTCGATCGAACGGATAGATCGACTGTACGCCGATCGGTGCGACGAGGTGATCGCTCAGCCAGATCGAATCGACGCTGAGCTCTTCGGCGAGCCGTGCCAGCCGCACGAGCGTCGCTGGTTCGGCCAGCGAGCCGTAGTTCGGCAGTGCGATTCCAAAGCGCATGTGCGGCGGGCTACAGCCGCTCGTCCCACAGCGCGCGAGTGCGGGGGTACGGATCGCGTCGCACCGCGATCGTGTCGCCCAGCTCCATCACCGGACGAGTCGTCGTGTCGTAGACCGGCCACTCGCCGACCGCGTCGCAGCTCGGATTGCCGGTGCGGATGAACGCGATCCACGCCGCGTGCATTGCATCGGCCAGCGCCTGCGGCTTGGGACCCGGGCCGATGAACACGTCGGTGCCGGCTCGTTCGAGATTGTTGAACGCGAACGGAATTTCGAGTGCGTGGGTGGCCTTCAACCGGCCCTCGAAGGCGCGCGACTCCCAGGTGAACAGGTATTGATACGCGGTGCCGCCGTTGCGCGTCTGCGCTTCCGCCACTCGCACCGCGGGAACGCGGAAGAACCGGTCGGTCATCATCGCGGTGAAGATCTCCTCGGGCGACGCGCCCGGCCACTCCTCGCGATAGGCGGCGATCGCCGCGTCGGCGTCGGCAAAGATGCGTGTCGCGATGCGATGCAAGCGGTCGGCATCGGTCGGCCCGAGCGGGAAGAGCGTCATCTCATCGCGATTGGTCCCGACCAGCACCCGCACCTTGGACGAGAGCCCGGCCATCAGCGCGGCGTGCGGCGGCCGCGGCAGTACCTGACCGTCGACCACGGGTTGGAACGGCATGCCGCCCAGCCCGGTGCCGGGATCGGGCCGGAGATCACCGTTGCGCGACTGCTGCTCGACCGTCATCTGTGCCGCGAGAATGCGGTCGACCGGCGCTGCGACGAGGTCGTCGATCGACTGGGCGCCCGCGGCTTCGACGAAGTACCGCGCGACCTCCATCGCGTGCTCGCGGCTGCTCATCGTGTGCGCCGCACCACTCTGCGGAATCGCGCCGCGGAACAGCCCGGCTGCCGCCGGGCAGCCGAGCAGCGTGCCGACACTCATCCCGCCCGCCGATTCGCCGGCGATGGTTACATGGTCGGGATCGCCGCCGAACGCCGCGATGTTGTCGCGCACCCAGCGCAGCGCCAAGATCTGATCGCGGATACCGTTCAGCCCTGAGCTCGCGTACTGCGAGCCGCCGATCTCTTCGAGATGCGCGAAGCCGAGCGCGCCGAGCCGGTAGTTGATGCTGACCGTGACGATGTCGCCGCGTGTGGCGAACGAGGTGCCGTTGTACCACGGGATCGCGCCTTGACCAGTCCGAAAGCCGCCGCCGTGAATCCACACCAGCACCGGCCGCCGCGCGTCGTCGCACGCGGGCGTGCAGATATTGAGCGTGAGACAATCTTCATCCCAGCGCACCTGCGGATTGGCCGTCAGCCCCTCTTCGCGCGGCTGGGGCGCAGCCGGACCGAAGCGGCGCGCATCGCGCACCCCGGTCCAGCCGTCGTGCGGCTCCGGCGCGCGGAAGCGACGCGGCCCGGTCGGCGGCGCGGCGTACGGAATGCCTCCGAACAGCAGGACACCCTCCTTCTCGCGGCCTTCGACTTCACCTTGTTGAGTTCTCGTGATCGTGTGTGCCATGTCGCTCTCCCTCCACGCCGGTGATCGGAGTCCATTCTCTTCGTCTTGCCGCGATCAAGTCAAACGCGGCCGCCCCACTTGACCTCATCGATTAACAACTGTTAGCCAACGGGAAATGAATTGGCCGCCGCGTCCCGAGGATTTCGGACCGCTGCGCGAGACGCTCGCGTGGGTCAACGAGCACTCGCCGTATTACCGGCGCGCGTTCGAGCGTGCTGGTGTCGATCTCACCGACATTCACAGCTACGACCACTTCCGCCGCCGCGTGCCCCGAACGGCGAAGGCGGACTTGGTGACCAATCAACGCGAGCATCCGCCGTTCGGCGAGTTCCTCGCCGTCTCGCACGAGCGCTTCGGTTCATTGCACACGTCGCCTGGACCGATCTTCATTCCGCGCCTGCCGGAAGAACGCGGCGGCACACCGGTGCTGAAGGAAGCGATCAAGGCGATGGGTGTGCGGCCGGGTGAAGTCGCGCATGTAACGCTTTCGTATCACATCATGCCGGGTGGCTTGCGGTTGCATCGCGCGTTCGAGGAAGCCGGCTGCCTAGTCATCAACGGCGGCACCGGCGCCAGCCAGTTGCAAGTCGAAGTCGCCCGCGCATGGCGCGCGACGGTCTATGCCGGCACACCGAGCTTTCTCGCCAACCTCGGCGACACCGCCAAGCAAATGGGACTCGATCCTCGCCGCGATCTCACGTACCGCGTCGGCTTCTCGACCGCCGAGGCGCTCACACCTCAGCTCCGGCGGGAGTTGGGTGAGCTGTTCGGCATCGAGCTGTTCGATCATTGCGGCGAAGCACAGATCGGCCCGCTCGCCGGCGAGTGCCGCGCGCACGACGGGATGCACCTGCACGCGCGCGATCTCTTCTGCGAATTTCTCGATCCCGAGACCGGCGAGCCGGTCGAACCCGGCGGCATCGGCGAAATTGTCGCCACCCAGCTCGGGCCGCGAGCGTTGCCGCTGGTGCGCTACGCTCCCGGCGATGCGTTCCGTCTGCTGCCGGGCCGTTGCCCGTGCGGCGATGAGTCGCTGCGCATCGTGTTCATCGGGCAGGTCGGGGTGATCAAGAAGATCAAGGGCGTACTGGTGCATCCGGCGCAGGTCCACAAAGTGGTCGGCTCGTTTCCGGAATTGGGACGATTTCAGATCGTCGTCGATCATCCCGAAGGTCAGCGCTACGACCGGGCCGTGTTGCGCGTCGGCACCGTGACACCGCCGGCCGACGCCGAGACGTTGAAACGCTCGCTTGCCGACAAGCTGAAGGCGAACGTGCTGATCCAGATGGATATCGAGTTGGTCACCGAAGCAGAAATTCCCGAAGCGGCCGGGGCGCCTCGGTTTGCGGAGGCGATGGTGGATCGCCGGCACCGGTCGTGAGAGGGCGTTCACTCGGATGAATCATTGCGCACCTTCACGAGTCGTCGTTGCGGGGCTTCGCCCCTGCGCCCCTGCGAGAGGAAACCCGCGGCCGGTTTTCCTCTCGCGCTCTCCTTTCCCGCCTCGGAGCCGGGCAAATGGGTTGCGTCATTGTGAGTCGGCCTCACGCGAGCGGTGCACCGTAACCACACCGGGCTGCAATGCTGACGGTGGGCTGCGTTCTCCTTACGGTGGCCTGCGTTCTCCTTACGGTGGCCTCTCCGAGACTAGAGGGCTGATGTACTTCACCTCACCGTCAGAGTCGGATGCCCGGCAGGAGAAGAACAGACGCGAGACGGCAGTCGGGAGTAGGGAGTTCGAGCGAGAGAATGACGGCGATGAAGAAACAGAGCCCAAAGGCCATTGCATGCGCTCTGCAGCCCACCATTGGCGGCGCAGCGCGATGTCGCTGGCGGAGGACAGTCGCGCGAGGCCGACTCACAGCGATGCGGCTCATAGCCGAGCGCAGCGGGCGCGAAAGAGAGCGCGAGAGAAAACCGCGCCGTCGGTTTTCTCTCGCTCCGCGCCGAATGCAGTCAGCCTGAGCTGAAAGAACATGATGCAATCACCAGAGACAGAGAAGGATCGGCGCTACTACGACCCCGAAATTCAAACCATGCCGCTTGAGCGCGTGCAGCGGCTGCAATTTGCACGGCTCCAGCGGCAACTCGAGCGCGTGTGGTCCGCGCCGGTTCCGTTCTTTCAGCGTAAGCTCGAAGCCGCGGGCGTGCGGTGCGCCACCGACATCCGTAGTCTCGATGATCTTCAGCGCATCCCGACGACGCTGAAGTCCGAGCTGCGAGCGAGCGAAGAGAATGTTCCACCGTTCGGTGACTATCGCGGTGCTCCGGCGAGCGCCGCGGTACGGCTCGGCGCATCGACCGGCACCAGTGGCCGCCCGACGTTGATTCTCTGGACCCGGAAGGATCTCGCAGTCGACTACGCTGCGTCGTCACGCGGGCGCTGGCGGTGGGGCCTGCGACCCGGAATGAGCCTTGCGAACGGGCATCCATTCGGCATGAACGCGGGCGGGTGGCACTTCAGTCACGGGATCGAAGGGCTCGGCGCGCTCAATATTCCCTCGGGTCCGCCGGTGGGCGACCAACATATCGCGGACGTCATCGAAGTCTGGCGGCGGTTGCGGCCGGACATGTACCGCTTGTTCGGCAACGTTGCGACCACGTACGCGGAGGCGGCGCGCAAACACGGACTTGATCCGGCGCGCGACCTCAACCTGACCATCGCCGGCGATCACCCGTCCGAGCAATACATGATGGCAAGCTCGGGATTGGAAGCGTTGCCGCTGCTCGGTAGCGCGTGTGACGAACGTGACGGCGCGCATCTGGCCGAAGACCTCGCCGTCGTCGAAGTGATCGATCGCCGCAGCGGCCGCCCGTGTGGTCACGGAGAGCGCGGCAACCTGGTGGTCAGCGTCCTGGAGAAGGATAACTTTCTGTTGCGCTACGATTTGGAAGACGTCGTGCGGTGGAACATGAAGCCGTGCCCGTGCGGTGAAACCCATCGGCGCTTGTTCTACGAGGGGCGTGTGCGCGACATCGTGACGGTCGGGGCGCGCGAGGTGCTGCCGATCGACGCGGCGCTGCTGTTGTACGAATTTCCCGAGGTCTCCACGCCCTCGGCCGAATACCAGATCGTGCGATCACAGCAGGCGTCTGCCGGACTCCGCGTCCGCCTCGAGTACGATCCCGAACAGCTCCGCGATGTGAACGGCATAAGCGCGCGGCTGCGCGAGCGCTTCCGCGAGCAACTGGGCGTCGCCTTGCATCTCGAGTTGGTGACGAAAGGGTCCGTCCCGCGTTTCGCCTACAAGGCTGCCCGCGTTGTCGACGAGTGATTCTCGCTTTCGGACTCGCCCCCTGGAGTCTTGTCGCTCCTGTTGAATATGACTAGACTCGTCACATGGTGGAAACTGCTGCGGTCGCGGAGCTGAAGGCACAGTTGAGTCGCTTCTTGAGTCGAGTCAAGGCGGGCGAGGAGATCTTGGTGACGGAGCGCGGCGCTCCGGTGGCCCGGCTGGTACCGGTCGAACCCAACCGCGCTGACCACGAACGGTTGCGCGATCTGGAGCGTCAAGGATTGCTCCGCCTCGGCCGCGGCCGACTGCCCAAGGACTTCTGGAAGCTCCCGCGTCCGCGCGATCCGCGTGCCGGCGTACGCAAGGCCGTGACCGACGAGCGCGAGGCGGGCTGGTGAGGTTCTGGAATACCTCCGCGATCGTGCCGCTGTGCGTGACCCAGCCGGCAACGGCGCAGATCCGCGGCCTCATCGAGACCGATCCATCGCTGATGGTGTGGTGGGCGACCCGCACCGAGTGCCTTTCTACTTTCGCGCGGCGGCGACGCGACGGCCATCTCGGCGCGCCAGGCGAACGCCAGGGGCGCCACGCGTTGGCGGCCATTGCGACGGAATGGTCGGAAGGACTGCCGAGCGAGCAGCTCCGGTTGCGAGCCGAGCGGCTCCTGAACGTCCACGCGTTGCGGGTCGCCGATGCGTTCCAGCTCGGCGGCCTTGCTGTGGTCGCGCGGCGACACGACGATGCATGCGATCGCTTCACTCGACGATCGACTTCGTGATGCCGCCGGTCGCGAAGGGTTGGTGGTGCTGCCGGAGATGTGACCTTTCGGTCACGAGACCCACATGGGACCGTTCAGCACGGGACGGCCGGATCGCTTCGAGGAGTGGCTGCGTGCGCCGGCACCCTTGGAGTCGACGCACCCGCGCTTCGATGTCCGGCGCGCGATTCCGTCGGAGTTCGATGCGATCTACGATCTCGTCGATGACAGCTTCGGTGTCCGCCGCTCGCGCGCACTGTATGACTGGCTCTATCGTCACAATCCTTACGGACCCGCACGCTGCTGGGTCGTGATCGACCGCGCCAGCGGTCGCGTCGTCGGCAGCACGGCGTCGTGGCCGTGGCCGATGGCGCGCGGCACGCAGGCAATCGACGGCATCCAGGCAGGCGATTGGGTCATCGCCCCGGCGTGGCAACGTCAAGGCATCAGCGAACTGCGCTCGCGCGTGCGGGAATCGCACGCGTGGCAGGATTCCATTGCCGCGCTGAGTTGGCCCAACGAGAAGTCGCGCGGCTCGGGCATCAAGCGCGGACGCCGCGAGCAGATACTCGGGCCGGTACCGAAGGTGGTGTTGATGCTGGATGCGAAGGCCTATCTCGCGCAGCGAGGCTGGCCGACGCCGATCCGCGTCGTTGCGGGTGGCGCCGCCGATGCCGCCGCCGCACTCTGGCGCACCGCTTGGCTGCGCGCGCAACGCGATGGCGCGGTCGAGCCGGTGCGGCGATTCGACTCGCACTTCGACGCGGTCACGGAACGTTGCATGCTGTGGCAGGGCTTGTGGTCGCCGCACGCGGCCGAATTTCTGAATTGGCGCTATCTCGATCGGCCGGAGGGACGCTACGCGGCATTCGCGATCACCAAGAGCGATGTGGTCCTGGGCTACTACGTGCTGAAGTATGAGACCCCGGCGGCGTGGTTAATGGAGTTTGTCGCGCCGGCAGTGTCACGGAACGTGGGCGCCGCGCTCGTGCGGCATATGATCGCGACGGCGCGCGCGGCCGGCTGTGCGTACGTCAAATTCTCCGCTCCGCCTTCGTGGCGGCATTGGCGACTATTCTATGCTGCCGGGTTCGTGCACGTGCCGTCGGAGATCTACATGTGGCCGGGCGGCGAGCTGTCCGAGGTCCTGCAACTCGACCACTGGCAATGGGTGCCCGGCGACATGGACGAGCTGTAGCGAAGCGGGGCGCATCGCTGATCGCGTACGGCGAGCGTCGCTTGCCGATTCGGCGGCACGCCAGTAGCGTGCGGGCATGGACAGCATTCGCGCGGCGTTTGATCCGCAAACCTTTCGTCAGCACGGCCATCGCGTCATCGATCAACTCGCCGACTATCTTGGCCGAGCGTTGCGCGGCGAGGTGGCGGCGGTGCTACCGCCGTCCGATCCCCGCCAAATGGTCGAGCGGTGGAAGTCGACGTTCTCCGCGCCGACCGAAGGATTCGGCGAGTTCGTGGAGCGAGTGCTGGCGCAATCGAATCACTTGCATCACCCGCGCTACGTCGGCCACCAGGTGACCTCGCCGTTGCCGCTGGCCGCCCTCTCCGAATTGGTCGCGGCGCTGCTCAACAACAGCATGGCGGTGTACGAGATGGGCCCGGTCGCGACGGCGATGGAGCAGAACCTCGTGCGCTGGATGGCGACGCAACTCGGCTTTCCCGCCGTTGCCGACGGCGTGTTCACTTCCGGAGGTTCCGCCGGCAACCTCACCGCGTTGCTCGCGGCGCGTCAGGCCAAGGCGGAATTCGATGCGTGGCGCGACGGCGATCATGCCGGCTCACCGCTCGCCGTGTTGGCGTCGGAACACGCGCACTATTGCGTGCAGCGCGCGGTGCAAATCATGGGCTGGGGGGTGGGGGGCGTCGTCCCGGTGGCCACCGACGACGCCTTCCGCATGCGGGCGAAGGGCTTGCCCGAGGCGTTGCGCCGCGCGCAGGCCGCCGGCCGCACAGTCATCGCCGTCGTCGCCAATGCCTGCTCGACCGCGACCGGGTCGTTCGATCCGCTCGATGCGATCGCCGACTTCTGCGCCGCCAACGACCTGTGGCTCCACGTCGACGGGGCGCACGGCGCATCGGCGATCCTGTCTGAAAAATATCGCCACCTGCTCCGCGGCATCGAGCGGGCCGACTCGGTGGTGTGGGACGCGCACAAGATGCTGTTGATGCCGGCGTTGATCAGCGCCGTGCTGTTTCGCGACGGGCGGCACTCGTACGAGGCGTTCGCACAGCAGGCGTCCTATCTCTTCGCCGAGTCGGCGCGCGAAGAGTGGTTCAACGTCGGCGCGCGCACGTTGGAGTGCACCAAGCGGATGACGAGTCTCAAACTCTACGCCGCCCTGTCGCTGCACGGGTCGCGCTTGTTCGCCGACTACATCACGGCAACGTTCGATCTCGCCCGGCGGTTTGCGGATCGACTGCGGTCCGCGCCCGATTTCGAGTTGGCCGTCGAACCGGCCGCCAACATCGTCTGCTTCCGCTACGCGCCGGCGGGCGCCACCGAGTTGGATGCGCTCCAGCTTCGCATTCGTCGGCAAATCCTCGCCGAGGGAAGCTTCTACCTCGTGCAGACGCGCCTGCCGGCGGGCGTATTTCTACGCACGACGCTGATCAATCCGTTCACCGCCGATGACGATTTGGTCGCGCTGCTGGACTCGATCCGGGTCGCAGTGCGTTGATGCACACCCCCAACGGCGTGATGCAAATTCGCTGATCGGGACAGGCTCTGGCGCCAATTCCGCACCGCCGGCGGCGAGATCGAACACTTCGGCGCCGTCGCCGCGTCGGATCACCTGAGCTTGTCGGCAACGGCGGCGGCGAGGTTGTGCTTGGACTACGACCGTGATCGTGGCGCATGCGGGTCGTGGAAGTGTTCGGCGAGCGCGATCGAATTTTTGGCGCGGTAGCACGCATCAAAGCGTGATCGCGCGACTGTCACCGTAAGCCTTGCTCGTCACCTGACACAGGACCCAGTCACCACGACCCGCTTCTGCAAGCACGACGGCCGGACGCAACGTTGTGTGCGAGAGATCAGAAAACGGAAAGCGGACGAGGACTACCGCACCTGCTGCAGGTGTGACCACGCCTCGTCCTCCTCCGGACGATTCCAATCCTCCACCAGGGCCGCCTCGCTCAGCAGCGCGCTCTCGGCGACGCCAGCGACCGGCCGTTCCTCAGGGATAGTGACGAGTGCGCGGCGCGCTGCGGGAAGCCGCAATCAAGCGCGCGTTAGGTCGCCTGCAGTATCCGGACTCGATCGAGGCTGGAGTAGAGGCCACTGGCTTCGAAAAGCTGTCGATCTCCTTGTCGCACGCCGAGCACGCGGTGCTCCTGTTCGCCTACCACGGCGATCCCTTCGGTCGGATGCTGATCGCGCAAGCTCAAGTCGAGCGTCTGACTCTGATCACCGACGACCGCCGCATCGTGGCCTACGATGTGGCGACGCTGTGGTCGTAGCGGTGTAAACAGGAAGGTCCGACCCTATCGCGAAGCCGTCCCGCAGCGCCGATTCCGACGATCCGCGATACGCCATCAGCCATCAGCAATCTTCAATTCAGCTTGTACAACTTCGCCGCGTTGCCGGCGGTGATCTTGTAGCGCTCGTCCGCCGCCACGTCGCGGAACATTTCGTCGACGACCCGACGGGTCTCGGGCCAGTCGCAGCCGTGATGCGGGTAGTCGGTCGACCACATCAGGTTGTCGACGCCGATGATGTGGCGATTCTTGACCGCGTAGTGATCGATCATGATCGCCGAGCGCCAGTTGCGCTGGTAGTAGTAGCTCGGCTCGTGTTTCAACTTCACCGGCAGCCACCACCGATTGCGCCACCAACGGTCGTCGAGCTGCTCGAGGATATACGGAATCCATCCGGAACCGGTTTCGACCGCCACCCAGGTGAGATTGGGGAAGCGATCGTGCACGCCGGAGCTGATGATCTCCGCCATGTCGGTGATGAAATCGGCGGCGCCGACGGTCGCGAGTCCGGTGAGATCGTCGCCGCGCTTGCCCTTCGGCTTCGGCTTCGCCACCTGCCGCATCATGCGGACGTGGAAATGGACGGGCACGTCGAGCGCCTGCGCGGCGTCCCAGAATTTGTCGTCTTCCGGCCGGATCGTCGGGCCGACGCTCGGCATGGTGTTCAGCCACACGCCGCGCAGGCCCAGTTTGATGCAACGCTCCATCTCCTTGATCGCCGCGTCGACGTTGAGCGCCGGCATGCAGCCCAAGCCGATCAGCCGATCGGGTGCAACCTTGACGAACTCCTCTGCCAGCCAGTTATTGTAGGCCTGGACGCCGGCGAGTTGGAATTCGGGATCGGGGTCGGAGAAGAAGTGGCTCATCATGCGCGCGGAGCCGAACAAGACCTCGGCATCGACACCGTCGATGTCTTGTTCCTGGAGTCGCGGCTCAGCGCGGAAGTTGCCTTGGTTCGCGGCCGCGAAGGTGACGCCGGTCCACCGCACGTCTTCGTGCTTGCGTCCGGCGGAGGCGTAGATGCCGATCGGTGCCGGCGGCAGGTCGGGCGAGAATTGCCAGGCCTCGCCGCCTTCGCCGTCGGGCACAACCTTCGGCACCTTGTCGTGGTACTTCTTGGGCATGTAGGTGGTCCACAGATGCGGCGGCTCCAAGATATGCGAGTCAGCGGAAATCAGTCGATATTCACGCGCCATGAGGACCTCCTTGGGAGTCAGACTAACACTTGTTCATAGTCGAGGATCCGCCGGCCAATCAAGGGGGCGAGCGTGACACAGGTCACAATCGCCGGCCGGCACTGTCCGAGTTGGGACACTCGGGGAGGACTAGTATCGCGACTTCATGAATGCGATGCCGACGGAGAGTACGACGCGCCAGGCATGCTCGGTGCGTGCGGTGAACCGCGGATCGAACTCGCGCACCGCCTGGAGCAGGCAATCGAGCCACAGATCGTACAGCTCGGGTCTGACGTTGCGGTCGCTGCGGCTGTGCCTGCGAGCAATCGCCTCCAGCTCGGGCGGCACGCTGCTAGACCGGCACTGCCCCATGATCGTATACAGAGCCGTGCCGAGTACGCGTCGCTGGTGGGCGAAGTCCGTTGCCGCAAATAGCGAGGCTACTTCCGACGATGTGGCGATGAAGTGTTCGTAAAACCTCGTGAGAAACTCGGGCGACGACCGACAGTACTCCAGCGAGTCGTTGAAGAGCGCGAGATCATCCTCAGTGACGACCATTGCACATTGCCCACGTGATGGCGGTATCGCAGTCACGCGTAGCTAGCTCAAGCAGGATGCGGGTCGTAAGGTATCTTTCTCGTTTCTACTACAGTCGGGAGGGGATACCCGCTTCGGGTGACGCGGCGGAATCGAACTGAGCGCAGGCACGCTTTCAAATCAGATACTCGGCTTCAAAGACGGAAAGTATCCGTCGGCCGGCCGCGTCGACTTGCGCGCGCCGGTTCTGCTACAGCGATGCCCATCCACCACGACCAACGGGTGATCCATGACGACTCAAACGGTAGACCTCGGCTCTCGCTACTTGCAGGCGGCCAAAGGTGACGGCGTCTTGCGGGTCGTCATCGATCGGCCCGAGCGCCGCAACGCGCTGACGATCGAGATGTATCACGGCCTCAAGCGCGCGGCGGTGCTGGCGGAAAAGGACGCCGCCGTCGATCTGCTCGTGGTGACCGCAACCGGCGAGTACTTCTGCGTCGGCGGCGAGATGGCCGGCCAGCACGAAGGCGGCGACACCATCGATCGCGAGACCGATCGCTTCGACCTGCTGCCGTTCGTCCAGTTCGAGCGCTGTCCCAAAATCGTGTTGCTGGCGATCAACGGCATGTGTCAGGGCGGCGGGCTGAACATGGCGATCATGAGCGACCTCACGATTGTTTCCGATCGTGCCCGCTTTCGCGTGCCCGAACTGCTGCGCGGCGTTGCCGATTGCTACCTCGGGGCTCGCCTCGCCAGCCGCGTCGGCATGGCGCGGGCGAAGTACCTGCTCTTCACCGCGCAGTATTTCTCCGCCCATGAGGCGCTGGCGATGGGTTTGATCTCGCGCGTGGTGCCGCACGCACAGCTCGCATCCGCCGTCGATGAAACGATCGACTGGGTGCGCCAAACCGGCCCGCAGGCCCGCACCGCCATCAAGCGCGATCTCAATCGGCAACTGCCACCGATCGACTTCCCGATGTTCGCCGAGTCGCTCGATTCCGAGGAAGTGCGCGAAGGTTTCACAGCGTTCGCGCAGAAGCGCCCGCCGGCGTGGACGAAGAAACGGTAGGGCGGCCCCCGTGGCCGCCCGCCCATCGTTCGGATTACGACCGCTCGATGATCGTGCCGGTTCCCAACCCACCGCCGCAGCACATCGCGATCAAGCCGTAGCGCCGATTGGTGCGCTCCAACTCGTGCAGCGCCGTCGTGATCAGCCGCGCGCCGGTGCTGCCGGTCGGATGACCCAGGGCGATGGCGCCGCCGTTCGGATTCACGCGCTCGGGATTGGGATCAACTTCCTTCATCCAGGCCAGCACGACCGACGCGAACGCTTCGTTGACCTCGAAGGTGTCGATGTCGTGCATGGACAAACCGGTCTGCTTCAGCACCTTGCGCGTCGCCGGAATCGGACCCTTGAGCATCGTGACCGGATCGACGCCGACGAGCGTCGTCGTAACGATCCGTGCGCGCGGCGTGAGACCCAGTTCCTTGGCGCGTTGCGGCGACGCCAGCAGCACGGCCGCGGCGCCGTCGGAGACTTGCGACGAGGTGCCGGCGGTGTGCACGCCGCCGGGCTCAACCGGATTCAACGCCGCCAGTTTTTCGAGCGATGTTTGCCGCAAGCCTTCGTCGCGTTCGATGAGACGTTTCTCGCCGGTCGGGTTGCCGGCTTCGTCGAGCACCGGCGCCGCGATGGGAACGATCTCGCGATCGAAGCGGCCTTCGCTCCACGCCTGATTCGCCAGCGTCTGGCTCCGCAACCCAAAGCGGTCGGTGTCGTCGCGAGTAACGCCGTACTCCTTGGCGATCATCTCGGCGCCTTGGAACTGCGACGCGAACGCGTAGTGCGACGCATAGCTCGGCGGCAGCGGTGACCCGCCGCGCATGTTCGACCCCAAAGGTACGCGCGTCATCATTTCGAGGCCGCACGCCAGGACGACGTCTTCGATGCCGGCGCCGATCATGCCGGCCGCCAGCGTGGTCGCTTGTTGGCTCGACCCGCACTGACTGTCGACCGTCGTCGCGGCGACCTCCATCGGAAAGCCCTGTGACAGCCACGCGACGCGGGCAATGTTGAACGACTGCTCGCCGACTTGCGAGACACAACCGCCGACCAGTTGGCCGACTTCCTTCGGATTGATCTTGGCGCGCTCAACCGCCGCCCGCTGCACCGCGCCGAGCAGATCCGCCGGATGCATGCCTGCAAATCCGCCCTTGCGTTTGCCAATCGCGCTGCGCACCGCTTCGATGATGTAGACCTCTTGCATGTGATGTTCCTTCCTTCCCGGTCTGACTAGTGTGACCTTGCGGCGCGATCGGCTGAATGCCGCACGCGCCGATAAAGAATGGGGCTCGGGATATCCGACACGCTCATACCGGCCGCGTCGACCGGGCCGAGCGTCATAACGGGCGCGAACTCGTCGCGGTGCGACGCGGGCAACTCGTCGGTGATGAGCCAGATGGTGCCGGCGACCGACGGCAGATCGTCGAGTTGGGCGAGATCGGTGATCGCGGTCATGGTGATGGTCGGGCCACGAAAGTCTTCCGGATGCTCCGCCACGCGCCGGTTGCGATGATACTGGCGGTACCATGAATTCTCGGATTCGGGAGTCACTTGCACACGGCGGCCCGCGCCCGCGAGTTGATCCAATTGGTACAGCACCGTGTTGGTGTCGAAGAACGGCTTCACGGCGATGCAATCACCGTCGTGCAGTCCGGCGAGTATTGCTCGCGCAGCTCCCCGCCAATCCGGCGTTCGGCCGAGCAACTCGTAATGCGGTGTCATCAGGGTCACGGTATACACGACGGCGACCCCTACGGCGGCGGGTCCGATGGTGTCAAGCGTCGGCCAAGCGAATCGCTTCGTCGCCCGATCCCACAACCGCACGATCGCCGTCGCGGTCAGCAGCAACAGATGTGGCAGCGCGTAGATCAGGTAGCGCGGATCGAAGAAGTGTCCCGGCGTCTTGATGTACAGCGATGCGACCGGCACCACGAACGACGCCAATGCGATCAGCACGAACACGCGGCAGCGCCGCCACAAGACCGCGGCGCCCGCCACGCTGCCGGCGGCGAGCAGAACCGCGAGCGTGGGAATCCAGCCTGCGAAGTTCACCAACGAGGTCGTCACCAACGGCAGGAAGTGGCGATAGTCGTCATCGCTGTAGTGGACGATGGACGCCGAGCCGCTGAGCATCGGCCACATGTGCGCGACCGCCGGCACATACAACACCGCCACCAGCAGCGCGTAGCCCAGGAGCTGGCGCCGCCGCTCACGCCACGCCAGAGCGGCGACCGCGGCCCAGTGGATGGCAACGATGAACGCGGCAAACGGGCTGGTGTACAGATTCAGGAGGGACGCGATGCCGAGGACCGTCCACGTGATTCGGCCCGGGTCTCGACGAAATCGAGTCACAGCCCAGGTCCCAACCAGAGAGAGCAACACCATGAGCGCGTACTGGCGAATCTCCTGCGAGTGGCTGATGAGGTAGTGCGAGACCGCGGCCAACGCTGCGGCCGTCAATCCGGTACGCGATCGGCCGATCTCCGCGCCGATCAGAAAGACCACCGGCACCAACGCGATGCCGTACAAGGCCGATGGCAGGCGCAACCAGCCCTCGGCTACGCTGTACGCCTGGAAAAACGAGTTCACCCAGAAGTACAGCGGCAACTGTTGCGCCTTCAGCTTTCTGGCGATCTCGATCAGGCTGCCGTTGGAAAAGCTGATCGAAAGAACTTCGTCGACCCATGCGCTGTCGCGTCCGAGATGCGACAGGCGCAGAGCCGCCGCGGCAAGCAAAATCGCCCCGAGCGCCGTGCGCGTCACGAAACGAGCCGATTCGTGGTCGGCGTCGGTGCGTCGACGCATTCCGATCTCGGCACGAATCAACGCGAGCGGCCGGCCGATTCGGCCGGCGAGTTCACGGACGGCGCGGCGATCACGATGATGAAGGGAAACGCGGTCATCACTCGTAAGACCGTCGCGTGCTGCGAGACGAAGGCGCGAAACCGTCGAACGGCCCACAGATTGACGTGCTCTGGGTGATTCCCGAAACGGCGGAGATCGCGGCCCCGCAGGAGATTCATCGTTCGAAACCACGGCTCCCACGGCACAGTGAGGAGTAGATGCCGCGTGCTCAACTGCACGAGTCGATCGAGCACCCGGCCGGCCTCGGGCAGATGTTCGAGCACCTGGGATGCAATGACCAGATCGAAAGCCGCATCGGGTGCAGACCATTGCATCACGTCACCCTGCAGGAACTGGCGTTCGGGATGAAGTGATCGCGCCATCGCCAGCGCGTCCTCGCGCAAGTCGAGACCGGTGTAGTGAGGGAACCGGAGCCCGCGCTGCTCGAGTTCCTGCAAGAAGAGTCCCTCGCCGCAGCCGAAATCCAATACCGACTGCGGGGCGATCGCGCGCAAGGCTTCGACGATCCGATCGAAGAACCGGTTCAGCGCAATGCGGTGAATCGGGTTGGTGTTGTTGTACTTGCTGAGCTGGCGCAGCGTGGTGTCGGACTCGGTCGTCGAGTACATGCGGAGGATCCGACCAATCCTGTTCGGAGGCACTGGTCTCAGAGCCGCACTCGTCTCGCTCACCACTTCGTCGGCCAAGTCGGATGCCACGGGCGTTCGCGCTCGAAGGCGCGTGCCGCTTGCAGCACGAGGTCGTCGCGATGGCGTGGGCCGACGATCTGCATGCCCATCGGCAACCGTTTGCGCGACAAACCGACGCGCACCGTCGCCGCCGGATGCCACGACAAGTTGAACGGGATCGTGAACGAGGCCACGCCGGCGAGAATCTGTTGGCGACCCTCGGTCTCTTCCGGGAACGGCCCGCGCGCCGGCGGTGGATCGTAGGGCACGGTGGGCGTGATCAAGAGGTCGAATTGATCGAAAATCTCGGCACACCATTCGTTCAGGCGCTGGCGGAGTTGGGCGGACTTGCCCCACGCTTCCGGCGTCATTTGCCATCCCATCTTGACGCCTTGCAGGAACACGCGACCGAACTCGTTCTCATGCTCCGGCAGCAGGTGATGGAGCTGCGACGCCAGCTCGAACGTCCCGAGCACGCCCCACTCGCGTCCGAGTTGCGGCGGACCGCTGCTGATCTGGTGCACGCCGTGACCGAGACGTTCAAACACCTTGACGTTGTCCTCGACCGCTGCGGCCACGTCCGACTGCACGACCGCGTAGGTGAGATCCGGGGAGTATGCGATGCGGAGTTTCTTCGACGGCGGTTGGCGCACCGCTTCGAGATACGAAATCCCGGGATGCGGCAGACTGTTGGGATCGCAGGGCGAGGCGCCGACGACTTGGTCCATGAACAGCGCCGCGTCCTCGACCGTCTTGGTCGTCGGGCCGTATACCGACGTGTCTTGGTAACGCCACTCGTCGAACGGGCCCATCGGAACGCGCCCGTACGACGTCTTCAATCCGAAGCAGCCGGTGAAGCTGGCGGGAATCCGGATCGAGCCGCCGCCGTCGCTCGAGGTGACCAACGGCAACACGTTCGCCGCCATCGCCGCGGCTGAGCCGCCGCTCGACCCGCCCGGGGTGTGTTCCAGGTTCCACGGCGAGCGCGTCACACCATAGACAAGATTCTTGGTAATCGCGGTGTAGCCGAATTCGGGCGCGTTGGTCTTGCCGACCACGATGGCGCCCGCAGCCTTCAAACGCGCAACTTGTGTAGAATCGTGCTTCGCCAGATTGTCTTTGAACGGAAGCGACCCTTGTGAGGTGACCAAGCCTTCGGCGTTTTCGAGATCTTTGACGCCGAGCGGAATGCCTTCGAGCGGCCGGGCTTCGCCGCGCACGATGCGAGCCTCGGCGGTCTTCGCGTCGCGCAGCAGCGCCTCACGGTCGCGCATCGCGATCACCGCGTTGAGGTCTTGATGCGTCTCGTCGATGCGTTCGAACGTGGCACGCATCAAGTCGACCGGCGACGCCTTGCGCGCACGCAGCGTCTCGGCGAGTTCGATCAACGTCATTTTGAGCAGGTCGTTCATGGGACCTCCGAAGGACGTATCTCCGTACTACGTTCGGAGGAGCAACGGCAACTGTGGGTCTGTCGCCCCGACGCGCCCGGAGGTCGCGTTCCACCGGAAGTGCAGGTGATGCGCGATCTTCCGAGCGCGCCTGGCGGTAGATCAGGTCTTCGTTCCGAAGACCACACCAGCCAACTAGTGGTGCAGCAGTGCGAGCCAGGCGAAGCCGGCCATTGCGGCCCAGGAGAGAGCCGAAATCAGCGTCCCGAGCACGAAACCGATCAGCGGCAGTTCGGACCGCTCTCCGTTGCGTTGTCGGGGTATCGATGTCCCTTGCATGCGACCAATTGGCAGCAATGCACGCGCCAACGCCGTCACACTGGTTTGTAGTTGGCCAGGGGCGGATCGAGGCCCACCACTGTCCACTCGACCGGACGGATGATCCACCCGCAGATCTGGTGCAGGAGGCGCGTGAAACTATGGTTGAGTCGGTTGTCCTGTAGACCCGAGTGGTCTAGAAGGCCGATGCGATGGCCAACGAAGCCGAAACGCCGGAAGTCACCAAACTCCGACGCGAGAGAGAGCTTTACCTTCGTTTGCTCGGTCTTGGTCAGCAGACGGAGTTGGAGCGATTGCTGCGCGAAGCATTGGCGCTGATCGTGGAGATTGCGGAAGCGCGCCAAGGATACTTGGAGCTACAACCGGACGAGCAAGAGGGACGTTCGAACGGACCGCGCTGGTGGATGGCGCACGATCTGTCGGCAGATGAGATCAACGGTGTTCGAGCCGCCATCTCGCGCGGCATCATCGCCGAAGCGCTGGCGACCGGGCAGACGATCGTGACGCCGTCGGCGCTGCTCGATCCGCGCTTCAGCGAGCGCGACAGCGTGCGGATCGGCAAGATCGAGGCCGTGCTGTGCGCGCCGATCGGCGAAGATCCGCCGCGCGGGGTGCTCTATCTGCAGGGGCGAACCGCGGGCGGCATGTTCAGCGAGGACGACCGCACCCGGGCAGAAATCTTCGCGCGGCATCTCGCGCCGCTGGTGGATCGCTTGCTGGTGCAACAACGGACGCGAGACGAGTCAGACCCGACGCAGCCGATGCGCGCGTCGCTGCGACTGGATGGGGTGGTCGGCCGCAGTGCCGCATTGGCGGCGACATTGCACCAGATCGCGTTGGTTGCGCCGCTCGATGTGAGCGTGCTGCTCACCGGCGAGTCGGGCACCGGCAAGAGCCAATTGGCGCGGGTCATTCATGACAACGGGCCGCGCGCCGGCCATCGCTTCGTCGAGGTCAACTGCGCGGCGTTGCCCGAAACGCTGATCGAGAGCGAATTGTTCGGCGCGTTACCCGGCGCCCATTCCACAGCGACACGTCGGATCGAAGGCAAGGTGGCCGCCGCCGAACGCGGCACGCTGTTCCTCGACGAGATCGGCGATCTGTCGCTGACGGCGCAAGGCAAGTTGCTGCAACTGCTGCAATCGCGCCAATACTATCCGCTCGGCGCGTCGCAGCCGCTGCAGGCGGACATTCGCTTGATCGCCGCGACCAATCGAGACCTAGGCGTCGAGGTGACCGAGAAGCGATTTCGCGAAGATCTGTACTATCGATTGCAAGTGTTGCCGGTACGCGTGCCCACGCTGGCCGAACGGCACGAGGATATTCCGGAGCTGGCTGCGTATTTTTGCGCTTCTGCGTGCCAGCGCCACGGGTTGCCGCGCATCGTGCTGTCGCGCAATGCGCTGCGCGCCGCCGAATCGACCGAGTGGCCAGGCCAGATCCGCCAACTCGCCAACAGCATCGAAGCGGCAGTGATCCGCGCCGCCGGTGGCGGCGCCGCGCAGGTGGAACGCGAACATTTGTTTCCGGAGACCGCACCACTCCAACCGAGCGCCGCGTTGAGCTTTCAGGCGGCCACCCGCCGCTTTCAGGAGCGCCTGTTGCGCGAAACGCTCGAACACACCGGCTGGAACGTCGTCGAAACCGCCCGTCGCCTCGAACTGGCTCGCTCCCACGTCTACAACCTGATTCGCGCCTTCGGGTTGGAGCGGCAATCGGGATGAGTCAGCTCCGCAGAAGCGCGGCGCAGTGAGCCCGATGGCGCCGAATCAAGAAGTTCCGGTGTGCCCGGGCGCGGTGATTGAGGATCGCTACGAAGTGCTGCACCAACTCGGGCAGGGAAGCTTCGGGGGCGTGTATCAAGCGCGCCAGCGGTCGACCGGTCAGCTAGTGGCGCTGAAGGTGTTGCGCCCGCAGCCCGGTGCGGATGCAGTCGACTCACAAGCCCGGATGGAGCAGTTTGTGCGCGAGGCGCGCCTGTGTGCCGCACTCTCGCATCCCAACATCGTGCGGCTCGTCGATCTCGGCGAAATCGCCGCCGGACTGCCTTACGTCGCATTCGAGTTCGTTCGGGGGGCGACATTGAAAGAAGTGTTGGCGACCGAAGGCAAGCTTGCGGTCGCGGAAGCGGTGCATTTGCTGGCCCAGGTGCTCGACGCCCTGAGCTGCGCGCACACGCACGGCGTCGTACATCGCGACATCAAGCCGGACAACATCATGCTCACCAAGACCGGCGTACGCCGCAACGCGATGGTGCTGGATTTCGGTCTCGGCGAATTGGTGGACGAGCGCAGCCGATCACTGGCGGACATCGTCGCCGCGCAAGAGGTCGTCGGGACGCTCTCCTACGCGGCGCCCGAGCAGTTGCGTGGCGAGGCGCCCTCGGCGCGTTCCGATCTCTACTCGTGGGGATTGACCTTGCTGGAGTGTGTGACCGGCGATCTCCCGTTTCACGGCGCCTCGACGCAGGAAGTGATTCTCAAGCAACTCGGCCCCGAGCCGGTGGCGATGCCCGAATGGCTGCGGCGGCATCCGCTCGGGCGCGTGCTCGAAATGGTGACGGCGAAGCAACCGGAGAAACGCGAGGTCGCGATCGGACGGTTGCTGGATCTGCTGCGCGGCGCAGGGGACGAGGACCGATCCGATCAGACGGTCGAACCGGAACGGCGGCAGCTCACCGTGGTGTGCTGTCAGTTGACCCTCGCCGCCGCCGACAGCATCCGCGTCGAGGTCGACGAGGTGGATCGGCTCCAGCACATACATCACGTTGCGCTGTCCGAGCACGCGACGCAGGCGGGCGGGATGCTCGCGGCGACACTCGCGGACCGCGCGCTGCTGGTGTTCGGCTACCCGCTCGCGCGCGAGGGCGATGCGCGTCGTGCCGCGCGCTGCGCGCTCGCCATCGCGCGGAGCGTGAGCAGCCTAGCTCCATCGAGTGGCGTTCGCGCCAACATTCGGATCGGCGTCCACTCGGGTCTCTCCATCCTCCGTGATGTCGGACGCGGGTCCGTCGGCGCCTGCCAGGTTTCAGGCTTTGCCCCGCAGGTGGCGAGCCAGTTGGCGCAGCGGGCGGAGCCTGGTGCCGTGCTGGTCAGCCGTGAGACCCAACGTGTCCTACGGCATGAATTCGATACCACGGCGATTGACGAGACCACGTTCCGCGTGGACGGCGAGCGGCGTGGCGCCGTCGCCGAGCGCGCACCGATGGTCGCGGAGTCGCCGCTGATCGGGCGGGCGGTGCAGCGACAACGATTATTCGACGGCTGGAACGCCGCGGTCGCCGGGAACAGCTCGGTGATGTTGATCAGCGGCGAGCCGGGCATCGGCAAGTCGCGCCTGATGCACGAGCTGCAAGCGGAAGTCGGCCCGGACGCGTGGGTCGAATTGGTGTGCGCGCCCGAGCATCAGACCGCACCGCTGCGACCGGTGATTGACGCGCTGCAGAACACGGAGCAATCGCTCGAATCGTTGCTCGAACGAGCGGGGGTCGATGTCGCAATCACTCTGCCGCTGTTGGCCGCGCTCTTGTCGCGACCGCTCGACGACCGGTTCGAGCGATTACAGCTCACGCCCGAGCGGCAGAAGGAGCTGACGCTGCAGGCGTTGATCGGGCTCCTCCTCAAGATGGCCGAGGCGCAACCGATCGTGCTGGCGATCGAGAATCTGCACTGGGCCGACGCCACGACTATGGAGCTGGTGACGCAGCTGCTGCAGACGCTGCGAGGGGGCAACGGCGCGACGTCGCACCCGCGCCTGTACGTGGTGGTCACGACACGGCCCGAGCTGATCCCCCCGTGGTCGGGCGACGACGTGGCGTTTCTCCCCCTGCAACGTCTCGCGCAGGCCGACGTCGAGGCGATGGTGCGGGCGAGCTGCGCCGTCGAGGGCGAGCTGTCGCCGGCATTGATCGCGCAGGTGATCGAGCGGGCGGAAGGGGTGCCGCTGTTCGTCGAAGAGGTCGCGCGCGTGATGATGACGTCGGCGGGGGAGGCCGGTCCATCCGGCCGCCCGTCGGCGGCGTCGGTCGAGCTGCCCGGCAGCTTGCTCGCGTTGTTGACCGCGCGTTTGGACAGCGTATCGCCCGCGGCGCGTGATACGGCGCAGCTCGCCGCGGTGCTCGGGCGCGAGTTTCGTTACGAGCTGTTGCAAGCCGTGTCGCCGAAGGATCGGGGATTCGTTCGGCGTGACATCGCCGAGCTCGGCACCGCGGGCCTGCTGGTGCAGCGACGGACCGGCGCCGGCGATCAGTACAGCTTTCGTCACGCGCTGCTGCGTGACGCGGCGTACGACGCGATGGTGCGCCCGTTGCGGCAGAGCTTGCATCGGCGGGTAGCCGGCGTGTTGCAGCAACAATTCCCTGAGATCGACGAGAACCGGCCCGAGATTGTGGCGCTGCATTTCGAGCAAGGCGGCGAGAACTTGTCCGCCGGTGAGTATTGGCGACGGGCCGGCGATCAGGCGCTGCGGCTCGCTGAATACGTTGCCGCTGACCAACAGTTCGAGCGCGGACTCGGGTTGGTGCCGGGCGCCGCGCAATCGCCGGCGCGGGCGCGGCTCGAAATCGAGCTGCTCACCGGCTTGGGGACGGTACAATTCATGACCAAGGGATACGCCGCCCCGGAGGTCGAGCAGACCTTTGCGCGCGCGTGGGAGCAGTGCGATCGCTCGGGTGACGACGTTTCGGTGAAGGTGTTGTACGGGGTGTGGAGCGTCTACCTCACGCGCGGCGATCGCGAGGCCACGGCCAAGCTGCTGCCACGCTTTCGCCTCGCTGCGCAGTCGGAAGATCTCGTGACGCGGTTGACAGGTCACGCGTCGCTCGGCGTGTATGCGTTCGACCGCGGCGACTTCGCCGAGGCCCACGAACACTTGGTGTCCACGCGCCAGTTCTACGGCACGGATGCGTTTCAATCGTTCACCCGACAATACGGCTTCGACGGCGGGTTGTACTTCCACGCCTACGACATGTCGGCGGTGTGGTCCTTGGGTTACCCGGATCAAGCCGACGCGATTCGTCGCGAGCTGCAGGACATCGCCGAGCGTTCTCGCAACCCGTTCTCGATCTGTATTGCACTCGCGTACGGGGCGACCCTGGCGCACAACCGCGGCGAGGCCGAGTTGGCGCTCGAACTGTCCGATCGTCTGATCGGCCTGGCCATGGAGCAGCATCTGTATCTCTGGCTCGCTGCCGCGACGTGCGGCCGCGGCGGGGCGCTACGGCTGCTCGGGCGAGTCGACGAGGCGGTGCCGACGATTCAACAGGGCCTGGCGATCTACCGCGGGATCGGCGTGATGTCGGCGTACAGTTACTACCTCACCTATCTCGCCGCCGCGCATCGCGACGCCGGGCAGATCGCCGAAGGTCTCGCGGTTGTCGACGAGGGGTTGTCGCTGTGCGAGACGATGGTGCAGCGCTTCCATGAGTCGGAGCTGCTGCGAATCAAGGGCGACCTGCTGGCGCTACAAGATGATCACGCCGGCGCCGAGTCGCACTACCGCCGCGCACTCGATCTCGCCGCGAAGCAGGGTGCGCGATCGTACGAGCTGCGGGCGGCGGTGAGGCTGAGCCAAGAGTATGCAACGCAGGGGCAGCGCACGGACGCCCTGACGTGCGTGAGCAGAACGTTTGACTGGTTCCAGGAGGGGTTTCAGACGGCCGATTTGAAGTCGGCGGCCACACTCCGCAGCCACGTCATACGGGAGGGATGAGTCAAGTGATGAGGACGACGACTCGGACAACGGGCATCGGTGTTCTCTTTCTTCTGATCTCGGGTTTGCTCGCCAATGCGTGTCGGACCGCAAGTCCCGCAAGGTCGCCGACACCTGGGGAGGATGAGGGGGTCGCCGGCATGCCGACGGCGGCCCGGACCCCCTCAGCGGTTCTGACGTGCGCCGGTGATCAGGCTCCGATTTGCGATCTGAAAACCCAGCCCTCGGAAGATCAAGTACGCGGAGCCATGCAAAGTATCGCGTTCTATGCGAACGGCGGTGACAGCACCGCCGTGGGAGCCTCGCTACGACCGATGACTTTGGATCGTGCCGTCTGCGTTCTGCTGCGGGACAATGGCGAGAACCACGCGGCGCGAAAGCGCCTGGCCTTTATTCTCCTCTTCGCTGGCTTGAAGCCTGCACCCAATGAGGTAACAGGCCACACTGATCTGGGGCCGCCGAGCTTCTGCTCGGCGATAAGGGCCCTCGGTCCTCTCGATCAGATTCTTGGCAGCGACGAATTTCATATTGAGAACTTCCCCTCTCACGAGCGACTTGCTATCGAAAATCGCGTGCGAGACGAGCTCATGAGAATAAATGGAGCGTTGAACACTGACTGTGCGACGCTCAACTCGTGCCGCCTCGTCCAGGACCCCTCTGGGGCAGAGGGTGTAGAGTTCTCCATCAGTGCGCGGAAGTCGCTGAATGACGTCAAACAGGCCATCGATCCGCAAGCGTGGGCCCTCTGCAGTTCGGCAAGCTTCAAAGCGACCTACGTCACAGAACTGTCCTTGAAGGGAACGCCCATCTTCGAGCACGGGCCCTGCGAACCGAAGGAGGCGTCCAACAAGCCGCCCCGTGGGAGCGACTACGAACGTCCCTTGTTCGAGGACTATGTCTTCAACCCTTGCGGAGGTGATGACGGTTGTCCTCCTGGGTTGACTAAGTTCGGCGCGTCCTTCGAGAATATTCTGTCGATCAAGGCGAAAAATGGGACTGATGCAGCGTCAGGACAGCCAAACTATGTGATGACCTACAATCTCAACACATCGAAATGCAGCACCGTCTTGGGAAAGAAGCAGCCTGGCGTCATCACAACGGACTATGGGCAGGTAGTGGCAATTGCGGCGCCAAGTCCCACTCCAACCGAGATGACCGGCACTAAGTTCATACAATTTGTAGCTGGAGGCGTCGACCCCGGCTTCAACGGTTGGGCCAAGTACGTCCTGCCACTGTTGTGCGAAGAGGCCGCGGGAGTGTCCGGCGGCGGAGTCTGCTGTACGAAATGAAAGCCTTTGTTTTGTGAGAAGGCGGTGATACAGACCTTGGAAAAGGGAGAAGTCACGATGTCGGCCAAAGCGCGTGCGCACGGTTCGAGGCTTCGTCTGAGGTATCAGGATATCGCGGATAGAATGCTCGGGCGTTGGGATGTTGCTGCGGAAGAGGCACTTCGCCGCGAATATACCCCAGGCAAACTACTGTCTGATATGTTTGGTTTCTGGAGTGACGCTGCGTCGGGGCTGAGCCTGTGGTCGGATCTGTTCACCGGGGACTTTCCGACAGTTGCATTCGGGAAAGTCGCAGCGACTACGACAGGATCGATTGCGCGCAGTGTGCCGCTCTTTGCGTTCACGAGCCGCGTCAACGTGGACGCGACGCCCCTATCACTAGGTAGCACCAAGCCGCAGATTGACAAGGTTTCCGCAGAGGTTTCGCTAGATGGTGAGGCCCTCACCGTTACCATTTCGGACCTCGACAAGATTCGCGGTCTGCAGAAGGGAGAATATGAGGGACGAATCCATCTCAAGGAAAATGACACGCTCGACGTTGCCTTCGTGACGATCGAGATCGTGTAGGCGCATAGAAAGGCGGGTCAGAAGTGGCCCCTACCCTACTTCACGTGCGCAACAACACCCATCGCAGGATACCCTCGACAAAGCACAAGTCCCTCGACGCTGGCATTTGCGCGTAGAGGATCTGCTGTTCGTGCCGCGCCGCCCCCGCCAGTCCGTGGGCGACTTGTCGTGCATGCTCGAGGCTTCCGTATTGTTTCATCAGTCCCCCCACCCAGTTGACATCCTCGGGAGTCCGCGCCCGGCGTGGCATGGACAGGAACCGAAACAAGCGATCACGCTCATCCTCGGCCGTCGAGCGCAGCAGGTGGATCAGCATCAACGTCCGCTTGCCCTCCCAGAGGTCGCCGCTCAACTCTTTGCCGTAGCGCTGCGGGTCGCCCTGCAGGTTGAGCAGGTCGTCCTGAATCTGGAACGCGGCGCCGAGGAAGAACCCGAAGCGCAGGAAGCGGTCGAGGTCGCGATTGCTGCGCGTGCCGATCAGGACGCCGGCGCGGATTGGAAAGATCGTCGTGTACCAGCAGGTCTTCTTCAACACCATGTCGAGGTAGTCGGCGTCCGAGATGTGCAGCGCGTTATCGCGGCGCCAGCCGAGTTCGATGGCTTGCCCCTCGACCGTCTCACGCGCCATCCGCTCGGCTTCTTCCATCACCTGCATCGCCAGCCGCGGACCCAGTCGCTGGCGGTTGTCGATCAGCGCCCGCAGGCCGAGCAGCGTGAGCGCGTCCCCGACATTGATCGCGGCGGCGACGCCGTGGAGGGCGTGGAGCGTCGGCCGGCCGCGGCGTTCCTCGCTCTCGTCTTCGATGTCGTCGTGCACCAAGAACGCATTGTGCAGCAGCTCCAACGCCGCGGCGGTGCCAACGGCGTCCTCCAATGAGGCACCGAACGAGCGCGCGGTGGCGATCAGCAGACTGGGGCGAAGCATGCGTCCGGCGCGACGCGGGTAGTCGGCGACCAGGTTGTAGAGATGCCGCCGCGGCTCGCGCGGCTGCAGGTACTCGCACAGCGCCACCCGCGTGAGGTTGCCGTACTCTTCGAGCATCGCCGGGACGAGTTGCGCGTCGCCGCCGCTTGCGGTTTGGTCGGCGCCGTTCACGTCGCGATGATCCGAACGCTGAGCGTCCCCACCGGTCGGCTGGTTTCCTCGTCGATGA
>DATKMK010000079.1:0-101366 GCA_035541895.1 Binatia bacterium
TCAGAAGCGGTAACTCACGCCAGCCCGCAGACGGTAGTCGGGCACGATCTGCAGCGACGAGTTGTGCTGCAACACCGGGAGGTCGGCGGCGATCTCGGCGGCGAGCGAGGTACCCCAGGTCAGCGTGAATCCCGGGCCGAGATACAGTGCGGTGATGGCCGTGTCATTGCCCTTGGTACCTTGGAGCGTGTCGTTGCCCTTGGTCTCACCCGAGATCAGAAATTGCGCGCCCACGGTGTATTGGTGCGATAGCAGCACAAACGCGCCCGGGCCGCCGCTCCACAGGAGATCGTTGGCGTAGGTGTAGCCGAACGATCCTTTCGTGCGCAGCATGTACTGCACCGCGCCGCTGACGAATGCCCGCTTCCAACTGCCGAACAATTGCGTTCCGATCACGCCGTCGAACGAGCCGGAGCCGAGCGCCAAGTCATGGCCATGTATGCCGCTCTGCACGCCGTTGACCGTGTGTCGCAAGCGCATCGCCGAACTGATGCTTCCGCAGCCGTATCCGCCGCCGAACACCGGCGGCGGACAACCGGACGACTGGTTCGCGTTCAGCTCCTCTTTGATCCGATGTGAGTTGCCGGTCGGGAATTTGAGCCCGCCGAGCAGCGAGAACCGAATCACGCTGTTCTCAGTGACGTCGCTGTACGCCACGGCGTTGCCGAGCAGCGACATGTCGCCCAGGCCGGTCTCGTCGCCGTCGACGACGCGCTTGTTCGCTTCTTGACGACGATAGGCGCGTCCGATCAGAGGCAAATTGAGTTGCGCACCGAGCCGTGGGGTGAAGGTGTAGCCGGCGAGGAATTGCGTGATGAAACTATTGATGCGCTCACCGGCGGGATTTGTCACCTCGTGACCGTTGTTCTGCAGCGTGCCGTAGAACGTGTACTGTTCGGCGACACCGAGCCGGAAGCCGGTACGGCTCTCGCGCTGCTCGGTGGCGCTGTAGATCGCGCACAGGTCGCACGCGCGCACCGGCACATCGGTCATCGCGATCGCTAGCAACACCGCGGCGGCTATATGCCGCCATCGGATCGTTTGCCGTGGTGTCATGGTGTCGAGTCTTTCCGTTGATTCATTGGGTGAACAGCCGCTCGATGAGGAGAGAGAGATCGAGTTCGTCCACGGTGGCGTCGTCGTTCAAGTCCGCGCCGCACGGGAGCGGTGCCGAGTGTCCCAACAAGTCGACTTCAGTCGGTATGTCCGCCGCGCTTACGCGTTGATCGCAATTGGCGTCCCCCAACTGCGACGGCGGGCTGGGAGTCGCGGTTGGTGTTGCGGTTGCCGTCGGGGTTGCAGTCGCGGTGTCGGCCGGAGTCGGCGTCTCGGTCGAAAGAGGCGTCGCCGTGGCGGCGAAGGTCGGCGTCTCGGTTGCGGCAACGGTTTGGGTGAGCGTTGCGGTCGGCGTAGGGGTGTCGTCCGCCGCGTTCGTAAAGACCAACGTGTAGACCGGTGACGCCGTATACGCGTGCGAGGTGGTTGTGATTTTGAAAGAGATAGACCGCGTCCCGGTCGTGCCGACGGGCAGCACCAATTGCCACTGCGGGTGGAAGTGGTCTCCCGCGACGTTGGTGGTGTTGGCGACGAACGCCGACTGCCCCGCGGCGCTCAGCGTTTTGCTCCCGATCTGTACCGATGCGTCGGGATCGATCGAGACGATTTGCATGCTGAACGGGGTACCCACGGCCAGGGCATACAGTGGTATGCTCGAATCATCCATCTGCACCCATTCAATGCCCGGGAACTGGCTATAGTAGAATACGAGGCTCCCGACAGTCGTCAGGGGGGAGACGGGAATCGTCTCGGTAAAGTCAAAGCTCAAGCTCAGCGCGCCGGATCCGGGCGCGGTCGAGCCGAGCATCATCTCCGGCCCATGTGCGAACGCGCTTCGCGTCAGCGCGAGCCAGAGAATCACCGTCGCGCCGATCGCCGCCAGCGTTTTCATGCGATGCCCCTCTGAAGCTGGGGCTTCTCGATTGAGAAGCCCCACGCCTCGGTTGCGGTTTGTCCTCTTCACTCAGCGGCGGTCGAGTAGAGACACGGAAAGTAGTTGTCGAGCGTCAGGCCCCCCGGCTGGGGGAGGCCGCTTTGCGTCGCGCGGGCGGTGTACTCTTCGAGATCATCCAACGCGCCGCCGTACGCCGCCGCCGCTTGTTCCTCGGCTCGACAGCCGGCAAGCCCGAGCACCTGGAGGATGGCGTTGTCGTCGAGGTCGTCCGTTGCGGAAGTCGGGATCGTCTTCCCGTCGGCGGCGGGTGCGCCCGGGGTGCCGCACTTCTTTTGGATCTCAGCCATGGCTTTGGTGTGGGCCATAACGATCTTGCCCAGCATCGTCTGAGTGTCCGCGCCCTTCGGTGTAACGCTGTCGGCGCAGGCCTTCTCCGCCGCGGTTTGCGCTCCGGCCACCGACTTTGCCAGTGCCGCTGCCTTCTTGGGGTCGCCCGGCGGAGTCACGTCGGAATACGCGACGTACACCTGGATCTTGTCCAGGCACGGACGCAGCGCGTTCAGCTTCTGGTTGATGTAGTTTTGCACCTGTTGGCCGACCTTCTGCTGGCACGCGACGCTCTTGGATGCATAGGCGCCGGTGTCGTAGTCGAAGTGCGGCAGCGGTCCATTCGACAGCTTCAGGGTGTAGATGGGCGATGCGGTGTAGGAGCCCGAGGTGGTGGTGAGTTTGAACGAGACCCGCCCCTCGCCGTACTGCACGTTGCCGCTGTCGTCGAGCGACAGCGTGAGCGAAAATGTCGGATGGATGTGCGGGTCGGGATTCTCGGTCCCGCTCGGGTTGAGTGTCTGCCCGGAACCGGAGCCGACCACTCCCAATGTCGCGGTGTCGCGCACGCTGCGCAACGTACACGGACTCATGGTGGTGCAGGTCGTCGTGCCGTCGTCATTGACGATTTGGATCGCGACCCCATCGTCGATGGCGGTGATTTCCACCGTCACGTCGGTCCCGCTCGCTAACACATACGACGGTTCGGCGAGATCGACCGTCTGGCGCAGCGTGATCGACGGCTCCTGGCCGGTGAACAGCGCTGAGCTGTTGGGTGTTCCTGGCGTGCTCAGGGGGAAGGCCAGGCTCAACGTCGAGACGCTGGTGAACTCGTAGTCCAACTTCAACGATCCACCGCCCGAGGCGGTTGATCCCAGCAACATGTTGAAGGCTCCGTGCGCGTGCGCGCGCGTCGGAGCGAGCGCAACGCCTACGGCAATAACAAACAGTGTGAATCGCTTCATTGCAAAACCCTCCATCTACGGGCACCGCACGAGTGCAGTGCCCTTGCTCGATTGCGAACCGACACCTCCACCGTCGTCTCGACCGCGACGCCGTGCGCACGGTCGGAGGGGGAGGCAGTTATGCTAAGTGTGGCGGCTACGCGTCGAGCGGTGGTGGGTGAAACGGCGGGTCCAGTGCGATTCGCTTGACGAACCGTTGGGGTTCAATCGGCGCCCTAGAGCGCAAGACTAGATCCGACGAAGCGAGCAGAACGGGCAAGAGCGCGGGATCATCCCCGTGAACGGCATTGGTGGTCGCATGCTGGCAACCGGGCGCACACAGCCCGCTGGCGGTGGATCGATGATGCGGGCAGCCGGCGCCGGTTGCTCCATGGCAGCCGCGCTTCTGGTTGTGCGCCGGGCAGGTTGTCGGGCAGCCGTCACCCCACTGCGCGGCCAGCGCCGTCCACGCGTTGGTCGCACTCAGCAGACACAGCACCGCCATGACGATGCTGAGCAGTTGACGGCGGGATGGCGTGCGGCGCAACGACACGAGCAACCTCGTTCAGGGGTTGGCGCCTTGCAGGATCCAGTCGCGAACCAATTGGATCTGATCGGCACTCAGCGGCGGCAAGCCGGACGGCATGCGGCTGCCCTGACCGAGTGGCGGCCCGGTGAGCTTCACAACCAGGAAACTGTTGGTCGGATCGCCGGGAGCCACGCGTAGCAGGTTGGATTCGACCGACTGGACATCGACGAGATTGGCGTACGCGGCGCCTTCGCTGAGGTCGAGGTTTTCATTGTGACTCGCCGCGTCGTGACAAAATTGCGTGGCGCACGTCGAATTAAAGATCTCACTCTGCAACTGGTCGAACGTCACCGCCACCGGCGTCGGGGTTGCGCTCGGACAGCCGTTGAGGCTGGCATCGACGGCCTGCACCAACTCATTCACACTGACCTTCATATCGCCGTCCGCGTCGCACGCGGAGCAGGTGGAAACCTCCGCGTTGCCGAGCGCGATGTTGACGCAGGTCACCAACTCGTCGACCGATACTAGATTGTTGCCGTCGCAATCACCGGTGCAGCCGCCCGCCGGCCCCACCGTCGGCGTCGGCGTGGGTGTCGGCGTGGCGTCGACCGGTTGAATGTTGGTGATGGTCTGCGCGTACTCCTGCGAGTCACTATATCCGGCGGACGTTGTGGTCAGCTTGTACGCGACGTGGTAGTTGCCGAACTGACCCTGCGCAACCTGGATCTTCCAGACCGGATGCACATGAATGGTCGGCATCGTCCCGAGCAGCTCGCTGTCGCCCGCTTTGGTGAGATTGACGCCGTTGACGTTCATGGTGAAGCCTGCGTCGATCGAGACAATCTCGATGGTCACGTTGGTCCCGTCGACGAGCCGGAAGAGATCGGTCGCCGGTGGCGTGTCGTCTGGCGGGGCCATGAAGCCGGGATCGTTGTTGGTATACAGACACTGCCCGCCGGCGCACAGACTCAGATACGTCTGCACCGGTTTGTTGTAGTCCCAATAGACGGTCAACGCCCCGCCACCGTTGTTAGTCGACCAAATCTCCATGCACGCGGTCCCGGTGCAGGCGAGGGTCACCCGCCGACTCAGGAGGACGACGGCGACGACGATCGTCAGCAGTCGCAGGGAGCGTGCGACGCCGCACGCCCGGTCAACCGAACTCACTGCTTGCGATGCCATAACCACGTTCAATCGTCGTCGGGCGGCGGCGCAGATCCGCTGGAGGCTTCGACCGATTCGGTGAACTCCGCTGAATCGGTGAATCCCGCCGTCGTCGTGGTGAGTTTCAACGTGACATCGTGCGTGCCGCCGATCGGCGCTCCGCCCGGCAGCGTCAACTGCCACTGTAGATCGGCGTGAATGCCGGGAGTTGTGCCCAACTCGATCGACTGGCCCGCCGCGCTCAGCGTCCCGTCCTCGAAGATCAAGCTGAGCGCCGGATCGATGGCGATCACTTGCAAGCTGACGGTGACGCCGTCGGGCAGGGCGAACAACGTACTCGTCGCCTCGTCCGTCGTCGCTTCCTTGAAGCCTGGATCGCCGCCGCTGTAGACCAACGTACCGCCGTCGCAGGCATCGCCGGTGCCGCCGAGACAAGCGCTGAAATACGCCGGAATCAAGGGAACCGGGTCGATCGTCAGCGCACCCGAGCCGTCGGCGGTCGAGCCGAAGAGATTCTCCTGACCCGCGATTTCGGGCAGCGGCGTCGGGGTGGCCGTCGGGCCGGTCGTCGCCGTCGCGGTTGGTGTCGCCGATTTGGTCGCCGTGCTGGTCGCGGTCGCGGTTGCGGTGGGTGCCGGCGGTGAGTTGTCGTTGTCGTCGCATCCAATGCCCGCGAGGATCACTACGAGTGCGCAGGCCGCAAGCCCAACCCGATGCGGAACCGATCGATCATCGTGTCGTCTCATTCGTTCCCTCCTGTTGTGGCCGAAGCTGTTGTCGCCGGACAACCGCCCAGCGCGTGATTGACGACGGCGACCAATTCGTCCACCGTTACCAAGCCATCGCCGTCCGCATCCGCGGTCACACATTCGGCGAGGGTCGCGGTACCGAGGGCGACGTTGACGCTGGTCACCAATTCATTGACGCTCACCGACCCACTGAGATCGCAGTCGCCGCCGCAGAACTGTCCGGTGAACGGATTGCTGAACTGCGGGCTGGTCACGAAGTCATGATCGGTGAGGCTCTTGAGAAAGTTTATGAAATCTTCGCGTTCGGCCGCGGTCGCGCTGAAGCCGTGAACAAATCCGTTCTTGAACGGATTTTTGCTGCCGTCGCCGGCATACGGGCCATCGGTGATGGTGCGCCCGCCGGCGGCGTAGTGATCGAGAACGTCGTCGAGCGTCGCGACGCTGCCGTCGTGCATGTACGGCGCGGTCAGTTCGATGTTGCGCAGCGTCGGGGCCTTGAACGCTCCCATGTCGGTCGGGACGTGCGAGATCGCATACACGCCGGTGTTGTTGGGCGGATAGGCGCCCGTGCCGCCGATGTTGTAGAGGCCGTTGTTCTGGAACGAGGTTTCGTCGATCGGCTTGCCGGCGAATGTCACCGAGATCGCGAAGTCGAACCCGTTGTGGCAGTGGAAGCAATCGAACCGCTCGGTGAACAACAGACGCGCGCCGCGTTGCGCGGATTCGGAAAGCGCGGTGTCGTCCAATCCTTGGACGAAGCGATCATACGGCGCGCCGCCGGAGATCAGCGTGCGGACGAACGACGCGAGCGCGTACGTGATCGTCTTCACCGAGATCGTCTCCGACTCGTCCGGAAACGCCTCCGCAAACATGCGCCGATAGCGCGCGCTCGACTGGAAGCGATCGACCAACTCGGTCTCCATGCCGCCGAGTCCGAGTTCGACCGGGTTGTCGCCGAACATCGGAATCAAGACCTGTTGTTCGAGCGTGAGCAAGAGCGGATTCGCCCACGCCAGACTGGCGGCATACGCCACGTTGGCGAGACTCATCGAGCCCCGCGGATGCATTTGGCCCGTCGAGCCGACGGCTTGCGGCAAGCCGTCGGTGAACGCCAGCTCCTGCTTGTGACACGACGCGCACGCGTAGGTCTGATTGCCCGACATGCGCGTGTCGTAGAAGACGAATCGCCCGAGCGCGACCTTCTCGACGGTGATCGGATTGTCGTCGGGCACCTTCGGCGTCGGGAACCCGATGGGCAGGTTCCATTTGTACTCCGTCGCCACGCCGCGGTGCGCGTTGACGCATACGAATCCCAGCGCCAGCACGCCGGCGATTGCCAGTCTGGCGAGACCAGATCGGGTGCGCGTGTGCATGGTGACGCCCATCACTCGACGCGGAAGAACGTTTGCGTCGACGGACTCGGCGAGCCGTCGTCGAAGTGCAATCCGAGGTTCTCGAAGATTGCTGCGCAGTCGGCGTCGTCCGGATCCGATTGGCACCCGGGCGAGGTGTTGGCGGCGTTCGCGGTCACATCCGAGTTGGCCAGCAGCGCACCGAGGTCGGCGACGATCACATTGCGGGCGGGATCGAAGTGATACAGCGTGATCTCGGCGCGATTCGGACGACTGCACCCGGCGATCACGCCCGGCTGCGAACCATACACGCAGCCGGTGCTGCCGAGATGAACGAAGAACGCGTCGAACGCCGCGTCGAAGCCGTCGATGCGCAAGAACCGGTAGCCGTCCTGCCATCCCCAGAACATGCCGCTGAGGTTGAGCGGTGATGGTGCCGTCGCTTCGTCGCGGTGGTTGCGGCTGAACGGCACTCCGAGTGTGAAGCGCACTCCGGTGTAGGTACCGGCTTGCACCAAGCCGTTGACGACGGTGTTGGTCACGGTGGTGCCCTGGCTGCACGGCGGCACCTTGTTCTCGAAGTCGAGCAAGACCAGGTTATCGAGCTGCCATACGCCGTCGGGCACTAGCCGCAGCGGCACATCCTCGCCCGCGGCCGTGAGTAGCCGAATGTTGTAGATGTAGAAGCGAAAATCCGACGGACTGAAATCCACCGCGCTGCTGCCGACACCGTGGTACGTGGTACCGCAGGCGAACGGCTGATCGCCGACGTTGGCGCGAAACTGCAACGTGATTGGCGACAGCGTACAGCCGTCGAGACCATTGTTGACCGCGCTGACGAGTTCATCGACGGTCACGCGGCCGTCGTCGTTGGCGTCGCCGACGCACTGCCCGTTGACGTCGACTCCATCATCCGCACGAGCGGGCGCCGTGCCGATCATGGCGATGATAAGGAGGCCGCCGAGCAATCGTCCAAGGCAAGAGATCAGCGATCGCGCCATGCCCTACTCCTGTTCGTGTGCCCCGCCGGCCGCCGCCGACGTTTCCGCCATGCAATCGCTGCTGCAGCCGTCGCCGCTCACGCGATTGCCGTCGTCGCATTCCTCCTGCACCTCGATCATGCCGTTGCCGCAGACCGGGTCGGGGCAGACGACGGCGTTTTGCACGGTCGTTGCGCCGGCCAGACAGTCGGCGCGCGAGCTGATGTTGGTGAGCACCGCACCGGCGGAACGATGATACGCTGCCGCGAATTCCGTCGCCGAACACTGCGACGTCAATCGCTGCAGGAACCCACTGCGCGCCCGCGCGACGCGGGAGCCGGATTGCGTGAGCAACGCGACTTTCGCGTCGTAGCCCATCGGATACATCGCGATACGATTCAACGTTTCGCGACGGGAATCGAAGGCGAATCGCAGCACCGCGGTAGTCACCGCGGCGGTCGCCTCGACGCATCGTCTCGTGGTCGCATCCACGGTGCCGATGGCGTCTCCCTGCATCGCCGGCAAGTACACCGCGGATGCCGCCGCGGTCTCGGTCTGCCGGCAAAAGATATCAGCATCCGCGTAGGCGTTGATGTTCGGGCCGAAGCCGAGCGTGTTGTAATCGTCGGTCGTGCAGTACGCGTCGATCGCACCTGGTACCAAGTTGTGTGCGTCGTCGATACGCGACTCGGTCGCGTCTACATCGCATGTGGCGCCCCGGAGTTGGGCGGCGAGGCAGTCGTTCCGCGCCGCCCACGTCACCAACGCGCAGCGGGCCGCAACGTAACCGATGGCGCGCGAGCAGCGAACGTTCTGGGCGGTAAAGAAAGACCCGCCCCAGAGCGCCAGCGGAATCGGTTGGATGTGTGCGCGCGCTGGCGGCGCCCAACCGCTCAGCAACAGCCACAGCGCGAGCCTGATCGCTCGCCGGCTGGACCGGCTTGATGAAATCGGCGATTGCAAGCGCGATCACTCCGTGTGGTAGGCGGCAACGCTTGCGCCGGTCTCGCTCTCGGCATGAAGCAGTTGATCGACCATCGCCTCCACCGTCTGGAGTCGATCGGCAGCATAGCCGGCTTCGGCGAGCCGCACGATACCGTCGCGATCGACGAGGTACAGCGCCGGCATGCCGGCGGCACCGAAACGGGCCATCACGGCGCCGTCGGGATCGCGCAACAACGTCATGTGCCCCTGCGGGAGATGCTCGGCCAAGAAGTGCTCCGCCGGGGCGGCGGTCTTGTCGATGTTGATCGCCACGACCGTGAGCTCCGGATGCTTCTGGCTGATCGCGTTGATTGCCGGCAAGGTGAGCCGACAGGTTGCGCACCAACTGGCCCAGAAGTCGATGACCACGACACGGCCGCGGAGCTGGGCAAAGTCGAACGGACGCCCGCTCCAGTCCGACACCGAAATCGCGGGCAGCTTCTCGCCCGATCGGACCTCACTCGCACGTACAGCTGTGCCGATCGGGACCAATACCATCACAAGCGCCGCGCCACCGAGCACGCGACGCAACCTGTCGACCATAGAACCTTCACCTCCCGTCGGAACGGAACGAACGTCTCGTCCGAGTCCAACGGAGAACACCCGGCACGCAGGCGCGCGCCGGGCTCTTGCTAAAACCGACTCAATCTAACGACGAAGAGGCGTCAGGCGATGACAATTGGTGGCGGGGGATCCGGCGGCTCGGCGACTCGCGTGTGCGCGGGTATCAGGGGTTGGGCGAACTCGGTCGACACCGAGACGTACGCAACCACGATCGGCTGCGGCAAGGTGCCGCGGGCGAGCATCGCGGTCGGTTGCGGGTTACCGTGGCTGCAGCCCGGGATCGATATGCCGGCGAGCCGTCCACACTGACCCTGGTGCGCATGGGTACCAACGGCGTCGTGACAGTGCCGGGTTGACTTCAGATGCATCGGACACTGCGGCGGACAATGCGTACAAACCTTGCCGATCAGTCCGGCGAACGGCCCACCCGTCAGCGCCACGGCGAGGGCGACCACGCACGCTCTGATCGCGATTCGCTGCATGAGTATCTCGTGTCTACCGGGCGCACACGTGTCTGTCAAAACACGGGGCCGTGGCAAACCGTCGCAGCCGCGTCCTGGTTACGGCCCCGCGTGCTGCGCGTGCATCGCGTGGGCGCCATGTGACGACGCACAGCCCACCTGCGGCGGTACTGAAACCTCAGTTGACAGCGACCGGCTGGCCGCCGCGCCGCCGCTCGCCGATCCCGAGCCGCTGTTGTCGATGTAGTACGACCCAATCAGGATGAACATCTCGTTCTCGGTGCTCTCGCCGCCGGTGATGCGACAAGCATCGCACAAACCATCTCCGGCTCCCGGTGACGAATCGCAGGTACTGTTGTCGTCCGAGCCGTTGCAGGCGGCACCGATGTTGCCTGCCGCGCACGCGATCGGCGAGCACACGCCGAAGCCCGACACCTGCGCGCTGTACGGAACGCGCGAGGCACGCGTCACCGCCACCGGATCGGGGGAGCCGTCCAACGCCACACCGTTGTTGTACAGCGAGCAGTATTTCAGCGTGCGCTGAGCCTTGTCCGCCGAATCGAAGAGCAATGGCGGATCGTACTCCCGCGTCACCGGATCGTTGTAGATGAAGTTCTCGTACAGCAAGGTGCCGTCGGGCCCGTTCACGGTGAAGTGCTTCCCGTGCTTATGCGTATGCGACGACAGCTCAAAGAGTCGCGCACCCTGCGGGAGGACGAAGTTGTTGCAGAGATTCTGCGTGGTGTACGGCAGCGCGTTCGCCGAGAAGATCTTCGACGTATCGAAAATACCCTGCACCGGGAATCGCTGATCGTTGGAGAAGTAGTAGTTCAGCCGCGCGTGCAGCGTGGCGTTCTGGTTGGTCAAATTGAAGGCGTGCGAGTTCCAGTAGAAGATACCCTTCATCGGGAATTGGCCGAAAACCCCTGGGGCGTACGTGTCGGAAGCCTGCGCCTTCTGGGCGCCACCGACTGCGTAGAAGCTCTGCAACCCGGAGCCGGGGCCGAAGCCGATGCAGGCAAACGACGACTTCATCTCGCTGGTGCAGAAGCCGCTGCCGCACGACTGCAGGTCGGTTGGCTCGCACGCTTGCCCGTCCTTTTCGCCGCCTTTGCACGTCCAGGCACCGAACGACGGATCATGGACGTCATCCGCGGAGCCGACGTAGCGATTGAGGATCAGGTGGTGGCTGAACGGATCTTGGCGCAACTCTTGTGAGAAAAAGCGGAACATGGTTCCGCTGGGGTCACGATACGCCTCCGGCACTTGAGCAGTGATGTCGTAGTAGGTGGCGAAGCAGATCTCGTGCTCGCTGTGCGGTTCGAGCGTCCATGTCGGCATGACGAACTGCACGCCGGCACCCGTGGCGGGTGGATCGAGCGGCTGAATCGTGATCGGCTCCGGCGCCGGCAGACAGGCGTCGAGCAGTGTGTCCGTACCCGGAACCGTCCCGGTTTTCGGTGCCCCACTGTAGATCCACAACCGCAGCGCTTCGAGCGCATCGGCACTGATCGGCGGCAAGCCGCTTGGCATCGGCGCCCCGGGGATCGTCACGTCAACCGGGAGCTTGCTGGGCGCGGTCGCGAGCGCCAACTTCAGCCATAGTAAACTGTGCGCGTCGTCGCCGACTTGCACGCGCTTCAGCGTGCTTTGCGAGGAGGTGACGCCGACAAGGTTGTCGTACGCAACATCCGGGGACAGATCGAGCCCGCCTTGCGGGTTGGTGTGGGTCCCATGACAGACCTGGTTGAGGCAACCGCCCTGCTCGAAGACCACCTTCTGAATCGCTTGGAACGTGCTGTTGAATGGCACCGTCGCCGCAGAGCAGCCGGAGGGCGTGGGCGTCGGCGCCGGCATGCAACCCGACAGCGCCGCGTTGACGGCCATGACCATTTCGTCGACCGTGACCTTGTTATCCTGGTTGAAATCCGCCGAGGGGCAGGCGGTCGGGTCCATATTACCAAGGGCGATATTCACCACCATCACCAACTCATCGACGCTCACCATCCCGTTGCCGTCGCAGTCGCCAACGCACGGGGGCAATTGTGCGTGGCTGGTCCGAGATAGCAGGAGGGCGAGAGCCAGCAACACCAGGCCACCCGTCTTTCGTGCGTGTTGGTAGATGATCGACATCATTTGACGCCCCCTTGCTCGCAACGCAATCACGGACCGCTCAACCGCCTCGAAGCGATGCGCGAGAATTTCACACTGTTTTCGTGCCGCCTACACTACACAAGGCGCTCGCCTGAGCCAAGTCCATATCGTCAATCGACCGTCCGGCCGGGTCAACGGGCTGATTGGATGTCTCAACGGCACACCCTTGGTGCCCGGTCCGGCATGTCAACCATACCGGTTGGTTGCAGGTGTGCTATGAGCCACTAGGGCTTGGAGAGGTCATACGGTGGGACGGCGGCATCGAGCGGCTAGCAGCGTCATCCCGCTATCGGTGGTTCTGGTCTTGTCAGCGCTCGGGACGGCACGGGCCGGCTCCGACGGAACGGGGCAGCCAACGAGTTGGGGGAGCTTTTACGTCAGTTACGAATCGACCCCGGAACCGATCCCGTTCAACGAGGTATTCAATCTGATCGTGACGGTGCGCGACGGGACCGATCGCAGCAAGCCGATCGGCGACTGCTCGATCGACGTCATCGCGACCATGCCGGCGCATCATCACGGGATGAACCTGCGTCCACGGGTGACGTCGCTCGGCGACGGACGCTTTCGCGTCGACGGGATGCTGTTGCACATGCCGGGGCGGTGGCAGATCCAAATCGACGTGAACCGCCACACGGTGACCGAACGAGCGGTGTTCGACGTGCCGGTGAGATGAAGTCGGCGTTGCTCACCCTCGCGCTCGTCCTCGCGACCGTCGGTGTCGCGACGGCGCGCGACACACGGCTGTTCTCGGTTGAAGAGATCGAACTGATCTCACACCTCTCGCCGCTCCCGCCGCCTCCGGCGGACCCTACCAACGCGCTCGCCGAGGATCCCGCCGCCGCGCGACTCGGCCAGTATCTGTTCTTTGATCCGCGACTCTCCGGTTCCGGCACGATCGCGTGTGCGAGCTGTCATAGTCCACGACGCGGATGGAGCGACGGGCAGCCGCTCGGTCACGGGATCGGCCGCACCCGCCGGCACACCGCGACACTCTGGAACGCGGCGTACAACCGCTGGTTCTTTTGGGATGGGCACGCCGACTCGCTGTGGTCGCAAGCGCTGGGACCGTTGGAGGACCCCAATGAGCACGGCGGCAGCCGGCTGCAGTACGCGCACCTGATCTACAGCACTCCCGACCTGCGCGGCGTGTACGAATCGCTCTTCGGACCACTGCCGCCGATGACCGAGCGCGCGCGCTTCCCGTTGGTCGGCCGTCCGGTGCCGACGAGCCCCGCCGATCCAAGCCAACAGGCGTGGGCGTCGATGCAGCCGGCGGATCAAGACGCGATCAATCGCGTGTTCGCTAACCTCGGCAAGGCGATCGCGGCGTACGAACGCCGCCTGATCAGTCGGGGAGCGCCGTTCGATCGGTTCGTCGAAGGCATCAAGGAAAAGAACCCGGACAAATTGCGCGCGCTCTCGATCGCCGCGCAACGTGGACTCAGGCTGTTCATCGGCAAGGCGAACTGCGCGAGCTGTCATGCCGGTCCGAACTTGAGCGACGGAGAGTTTCACGACATCGGACTGCCGCCGCGCCGCGATGTCCGTGTTGATACCGGCCGCCTCGGCGGCGTCGAGCGGTTGCTCAGCGACCCCTTCAACTCGCTCGGAATCTACAGCGACAACCCCGCGGATGCCGCGTCGCGACCGACGAGCTTCTTGGTCCGCCAGCCGCACCAACGCGGTCAGTTCAAGACACCGACCCTGCGCAACGTCGCCGACACGGCGCCGTACATGCACGACGGTCGCTTTGCGACGCTCGACGACGTGGTGCGCTTCTATTCCACGCGCGAGGGGGCCGCTCCGATCCCGCACGACGGCGAGACGATTCTCAAACCGCTGCACCTGAGCGCGGCCGAAGCCGGTGATCTCATCGCATTCTTGCACGCCTTGACCGGGGCTCCGATCTCCCCCGATCTCACCAAGCAGCCGGCGTCACCGCGGCTGACGAATGCACCACCGCGCATGAGAGCCGCGCTGGCGGCTACGTCCGTGGTCAGCCCGCCGCCTTCGGCTCAGCCGACACAGGCAGCCGAACCGGCGCTCGCGAGCCGCACGGATTCGTCGCTGCCCACTGTCGAGTATCGCTCGGATTGCAAGGCTGCGGTCGGCGACGGCTTGCTGGCCGTCACCAAGCCGAAAACCGGCCAGGTGATGGTCTTCAACCTGCGCGCTGATGCGCCGCACCTGCTCGCGACCGTTCCGTTCACACTCGCGGGCGGGGTGGCGATCGACGGACCACGCCATCGTTTGTACGTCAGCGACGCGTTGAACCACCGGATTCATGTTTTCGGTTTGCCGCAACGCGACGCGGATTCGATGGACGTGCCGTTCCTGCGGGCAGTCGGACGGCGCGGCAGAGCGCCGGGTGAGTTCGACGAACCGGGCGCTCTGGCGGTCGATCACGACGGCAACCTCTATGTCGCCGATTTCCTCAACGCGCGCATCCAGATGTTCGCGCCCGACTTGCACCTGCTTCGGCAGTGGGGAGAGCCGGGTACGCAACCCGGTCAGCTCAATGGGCCCATGAGCATCGCCGTCGACAGCCGGAATGCAATCTACATCGTCGACAGCTTCAACTACCGAGTGCAGGTTTTCACCGCCGAAGGCCAATTTCTGCGCACCTGGGGCGCGCGGTGGGGCGACGCGCAGGCCGCGGGCGCCGGCGTTTTTTTGTTTCCCTTTGCGGTCGCCGTCGATACCGGCGGGGTATTCGTCACCGATTCGAGCCGTCATCTCGTGCTGCGGTTTGATGAAGCCGGGCGACTCGTCCAGTCGTTGAGCCGTCAAGGTCACGCGCCCGGTGAGTTGTACAAGCCGAAGGCGATCGTAGTCGACGAGCGTGGCCGCCTCATCGTCGTCGATCATGGCGACAACCGGGCTCAGATCTTCACGCCCGGCGGCGACTACGTCGGGACGTTCTTCGTTCACCAATGAAAGCCAGGCGCGTTCTACGCAAGAAAGCCGCGCGCGAACCCGATCTCATACGCCATGAACAGACCCATGCCGAGACTGAACAACGCCGCGAGGGCTTGCACGGCGAGATGCGTGCGGGTGAATCCGACGGCCGAGAGCCGCGCCGGCAGACTGACCAGGACGCTCATTCCCACCATGCCGCCGATCGAACCAATGCCGAACACGGCGACGTAGAGAAGTCCGACGACCGGCGAGGGGATCGTCGAGAGCACCAACAACATCAGCGCCGCACTGCCGGCGAGCCCGTGGACCATGCCGATCAAGAGCGGACGCACGCCGATCGTATGGTGATCGTGGGTGGCGTGCGGCGCGTGCGTATGCGGGTGCACATGCACATGGGCGCGGTCGCCGTGTGCATGCACATGTACGTGTCCGCCGTGCGCCAGTGTGCGCAGCGCGTGTGCGCCCAGGCCGATCAACATCAGCGCCACGCCGAACTCCAGCCCGAGCGCGACGCGCTCACCGATTTCAACGTGACAGAAGATGACGGCAATGCCCGCGATCAGGAGCGCCGCCGTGTGTCCGAGCCCCCACAACGCCCCGATCATCGACGAGCCGGCCACGCTGCGCCGCTCGCTCGCGATCGTCGAGATCGCAGCCAAGTGATCGGCATCGAGCGCGTGCTTGATCCCGAACACCAAGGCGCCGGCCAGTGTCACGACGGTCGAGAGCAGATCGCTCACCATGTGAAGAACCTTCGATGCACGGTCACTCGAGTGCATCACATACCGGTTGTCTCCTTGCCCGCGACAACCAGGGTTGCGCTATCAGGTGTAACCGGGCGAGACAACCCGTTGCCGTGGTTGGAAGCGAAATCGTCGGTTGGTCGGGGTCGACCTGGACGCACGATTCGCTATGATCGGGCCCATGCCCCCGGTGATACTGGTCAAGATCGCCGTCGCGTTGGTGTGGCTGTACGAAGGACTGTGGTGCAAGATGCTCGGCGGGAGTCGGCACGAACTTGAAGTCGTGGAGGCGGCGCCGTTGTTCAACGCCCGATTGGCAGCGTGGTTCTTGCGGGCGCTCGGCGTGTTCGAATGCACGCTGGCGTTGTGGGTCTTGATCGACTGGCAACCGGTGTGGGCCGCCGTCGTGCAGACGGGGTTATTGGTGTCGCTCAATACCGCCGGCATCACGTGGTCGCGGCATTTGATTCCCGATCCGCCGGGGATGTTGGTCAAGAACTTCGCCTTTCTCGTCCTCGTCTGGGTTGCGGCGGGGCTCGCCGGGAGTTGAGAGGCACTCGGTGGCACAGGCGACACCATGGGAGAGCGGCCGCTTCGACGCCCGCACCGGCCGGCAGAAACTGTTGTTCGGGCGGATGTACGAAGACGTCGCCATCGAGTCGAGGGCCTTCGCCCGCGGCGGGCGGGTATTCTGCATCGCCTCTGCCGGTTGCACCGCGATGCAGCTCGCCACGGAGCATGAGGTGACCGCCGTCGACATCAATCCGGTGCAACTCGCCTACGCCAAGGCACGCGCGGCGGGCGCGCCGATCCGCGTCGGCGCCGCCGAGCGCGTCGTCAGCATGGGCCGCGCAGCGCTCGCTCCCTTCGGGTGGCGGCGCCGCACCCTCGAGGCGTTTCTTGCGCTCGAACGGCCGATGGAGCAGATCGACTTCTGGCGGCAGCACCTCGATACGCGCGGCTTCCGTTTCGCAACCGATACGCTCCTGTCGGTCGACCGGCTGCGGGCGGTCTACGCGCCGCCGTTCCTCGCGTTCCTCCCGCGGAACTTTGGACGCGTCATCCGCGCGCGGATGGAGCGGTGCTTTGCCGCGCATCCCAACCGGACCAACCTCTATGCCCGGGCGTTGCTACTTGGCGGCGGCCCGGCGGCGGCTCCACCGCCGGCGGCGACACCGATTCGCTTCGAGTGTGGCGACGCGGCGTCGCATTTGGAGCGGTGCGCGCCCGGCAGCTTCACCGGCTTCGCGCTGTCGAACATTCTCGACGGCGCCGCGGACGAATATCGAACGCGTCTGTTCGCCGCCGTCCGTCGAGCCGCCGCGCCAGACGCGATGGCCGTGCTTCGCAGCTTCGCCGAGCCGACGGTGTCGGCCGCAACCAATCTGGCGACGGACGACCGCTCGATGCTCTGGGGCATCGTCGAGGTCAAGCCGGCGGCCGAGTTGTTACCATGCGCGAGCTGATCGAACTGAGTCGCGGCGCCGCGGCGGAGCTGGCCACGGAGTTTCGCGGCAATCCGCGTGGCGAGCTGGCGGCGTGGCTGCACATTGCGCTGGAGCGCGAGGGACTGGTCGCGAGCTTGTACGAGCGCCGGTCGGTTGAGAGCCAACTGCAATCGCTGCCCAAACCGCTCGGGCGGAGCGTGCTCGCCAAAGTCAACGGCATTTGCGCCAACGAAGAGCATCACGTCGCCATGATTCGCACCCTGCTCGCGCGCGAGTGCGCGTGGCTGCAAATCGCCGTCGAGGAGAGTTGGGGCCGCATGCAGGGGTTTGTGCTGGGGCAACTGGCCGGGACCAGCGCGTGGGGGCGCGCCGTCGCGCTGCTCCTGCTCGAAATCGGCGCGCGCTCGCCGCGCGAGCGCGCCGCCGGCCACGCGGTGGTCGGACTCGACCTCGGCGGATTTCTCCGCTTCAGTCGTACGCTCGAAGTAACCGCGGTCGAAAGCTATCAGCGAATCGCCGCCCTCTTGACGGTGCTTCGACAGCAGCCGCGCGGTGCGTCCTACAGCCCCGCCCTCCATCTCGCCATTCTCCGCATTCTCCGCGACGAACGCGTCCACCGCGATGTCCTGCATGTGCTTTCCACCGCGTTCGGCGCATCGGAATCGCGTCGCCGCGGCGACGGGGCCACTGAACTGCCCGCGTGCATCGTCGCCCGGCCGGTCGCCAGTCGCACCGACCTCAACGAGGTGTGTCGGGCGATTCTTCTCTTCCACTATGGCGTAGCGATTCCGGCGGACGCCTCGCCGGCCGACGTGGCTTGCGCAGCCGCTGACTTTTGGCGATGGCAGATGGAAGATCCGTCGCGCCGGTCCTATCTCGTCGATTGTCAGCACCACGACCTCAGCGCCGGCGACGTGCGGCTGCTGGGAGCGGCCGGGTTGCATCACGTCGTGCGTGGGACGGCGGTCTTGTGTGGTCCGCGCTTCGGTCGATCGAGTCACAAGAGTCACGGGTCGAAGCGGCGATCGAGCATCCACACATCCGCGCGCAGCGCGGTCGCCGTTGCATGAAGGTTTCACTGTTCTACCTGCCCACGATCGGAAGCCGCGCCGAGATGGAGTGCAGCCGCGCCGGGCTGCGGGGTGATCTGTACGGCCGCATGCTGCGCGAGCTGGCGGAGCAGGCGAAACTGGCCGACGATCTCGGCTACGATTCGATCAGCTTCACCGAACATCATTTCCACATCGAAGGCTTCGAGCTGTCCACCAACCCGGTGCTGCTCGACCTCTTCGTCGCGCTCCAGACCAAGCGGATTCGCGTCGGGCAACTCGGGATCGTGTTGCCGGCGCACAATCCGATTCGGGTGGCCGAAGACATCGCGATGCTCGACCACATGAGCGGCGGGCGCGCCAACGCCGGGTTTGCGCGCGGCTACCAGCGCCGGTGGGTCGACGTGATGGCGCAGCAGACCCACGGCATCCACGGCGCCCAACCGCATCAACACGATGCCATCGACGCGGCCAATCGCGCCGCGTTTGAAGAGTGTTTTCGGATCGTCAAGGCGGCGTGGACGCAGGACCTGTTGACCTACGACGGCACCTACTGGCGCATTCCGCCCGGCGAGACGCCGTGGCCGATCGCGTACACCGAGCAGTTTGGCGCCGGCGTAGTCGACGGGCTCGTGCGCGCGGTCGGCGTGGTGCCCAAGCCGTTGCAGCAACCGCACCCGCCGATCTTTCAGCCGTTCGCATCGTCGGAACGGAGCATCCGTTGGTGCGCGCGGGAAGACGTAACGGCGATTCTGCCGCCGCTGCATCCCAAACTTGAATCGAGTCTGTTTGAAATCTACGCGGACGAGTCGCGTCGACCGCTCGGAGACGGCGTCGGCGTGCTGCGCGACGTCGTCATCGCGGACACCGATGACGAGGCGCTGGCGCTCTGGCACGACAGCGGCGTCTACTGCGGCGCGGCATGGTTCGAGCCGTTCGGCTTTGCGCAGGGCTTGCGCGATCCCGACACCGGCGAGGTCCCGGACCTTCTGAGTCACAGTCTCGCGCTGGTCGGCAGCGTCGACACCGTATGCCGGCAGCTCGAGCGGCTGCAGCGGCGCCTGCCGGCGCGCTGGCTGTTCGCGTGGACCTACAACGCGCTCATCCCACATTCACGCTTGATGCGCTCGCTGGAGCTGTTCGCCACCCAGGTGTTGCCGCGGGTAGGCGAACCGTAACGCCCACGGCGTGCGACGCGGGCGCGCCATGTGACTTTCTTCTCACCCGGCGCGATATACGTCGTGCATGGCGATTGATTTGTCCGACGATCGCAAGCTGATTGCGGCGGCGCAGGCGAACGCAGCCGCATTCGGCTTCGTCTTCGCGCGTTACTACGGGCCCATCTTTCGCTACGCGGTGCTGCGCACGGGCGATCCCGCTGACGCGGAGGATCTCGCGATGGACGTGTTCACCGAAGCGCTGGCGGCGCTGCCGCGGTTTCGTTGGGAAGACCGGCCCCTGCTGGCGTGGTTGTTTTCGATCGCACGCCACCGGAGCGTTTCGAGGCGACGCAAAGCGAGCGGGCGCGCGCCGTCGGCTGCGCTCGATCCACCGGCGACGCACAACGGGCTCCACGAAGCCGCCGCCGAAGCGCGACGCCTGCTCGGCAAGCTCGACGGCGCCACCGCCGAAGCGCTGGTGCTGCGGTTCGTCGTCGATTGTTCGTTCGAGGAAATCGCCGCGCTGCAAGGGATTGCGTTGTCGGCGGCAAAGATGCGCGTCTATCGGGCGGTCGCCAAAGCCCGCCGCGTCATGGGAGTTGACGATGAAGGGTGATGATCTTCGCGCCGAGCAATTGGCAACTGTCCTCGACGGCGGTCCCGTGCCGGATGACATCGACGTGCTGCTGCCGGCCGTGAACCGCATCCGCGACGTGCTGCAACGACTTGGCCCCGACCCCGATCACGTCGCTTCGTTGTTGCCCGTTCTCCATGAGCGCCTGCTGGCGATGTCCGCACGGCCGGTCGTCGAACTAGCGCATCCGACCCTCTATGTCCGCGACATGGATGCGTCGCTGACCTTCTACCGCGACGCGTTGGGCCTGACGGTGCGCGAGGAAGGTCCGTGGCTTTCGACGCTCGATGCTGGCGGTTCCGCTCTCGCCCTGCGCTGGAATGGCAACCCGAGACAGGCGCCGAACGTCGGCGACATGTGCATAGAGTTTCGCACCGATGAACTCGATCGTGTGGTTCAGGCGTTACGTCGGCGCGCGATCGTCGTCGACGTCAAAGCCGATCGGCATCGCGGCCGGTGCGCCGAACTGCGCGACCCTGATGGGTACGCGATCACCATCTTCACCCGCGCCGACGCGACCGAGCGCGCGGCCACGCGTTTGCTGGCGTCGCGGGACGCGACCGCTCAGCAGTCCGATGACTGATGTTGCCAACGGACGCCGACGCGTGGCGGCGACGACGTTTGCCTTTCGCTGCAGCCGCAACCGGCTCCGGTCAGTCGGCCGGCCGCGGGCACAGCACCCTGAAGATTTTCCTTGACCATTTTCATCGGACTCCTCTATGAGTGAGGTCAATCAATCGGTTGACCGCGAGGAGTCTCGCCATGAAATGGTGGATGGTTCCGCTAGCGCTGGGGATCGAGCTTATCAGGGGGAGCACGGCGACCGCGCTCGAGAACGGCATGCCGACGCACAGCTCGGCGATCGCGGTGAGTTCGGACGGCGCCGCGGTCTGGGTCGTTAATCCCGATTCCGGGACGGCTGCGAAAATCTCCAGCGACGCGCTGATCCGCGCCGGCGAGTACGCGGTCGGCCACAACCCGCGCACGCTCGCGCTCGATCAATCGCACGTGTTCGTGGCGGTGCAAGACGACGACCTGGTCGTGCGGCTCGATCAAACCGATGGGGCCAATTCGATCAGCCGAGCACTCGCTCCCGGGTGTGCGCCATTCGGGGTGGCGACCAGCCCCGATGGGGCTCATGTCTACGTGACATGCGAGCGGACGGATTCCTTGATCGTGTTCGACGCGAATCTCAACCGGGTCGCGACGGTGCCGGTACTCGGGACCCCGCGCGGGATTGCGGTCAGCGCAGACAACCATCACGTGTATTTGTCTCACTTCCTGACGCGTGAACCCGGGACCACCGGTCACGTCAGCGAAATCGACGCCAGCACCAACATCGTCTCACGCGTGTTCGATATCCCGATCGACACCAGCACGTGCGAAACTCAGAACTCTGGTCAAGGCGTTGCGAACCTGATGTCGGTGATCGCACTGACGCCGCCCGGGAGCCCCGCCAGCGTCGCGAATCAAGTCTGGGTTGCGGGCGCCCGCCAGAACGTCGCGACCAAGGGACTGTTTCTGCGCAGTAGCTTCTTTGCCGGTCGCCCGGAACTTGCCCGCTTCAGTTTTCCCTTCACCTCATTCCCCGGCAACGACGACTCATCGCGCCGACGCAACATCTTCAAGGCGTCGTTCCACGATCTCATCCGCGCGTTCATTGCAAAGATCGATTTGAACACGGGGCAAATGACCGCCTTCGTCGACGTCAAGGGCGGCAATGTCGAGTCGGGCATCGACTTCCTACCGGACGGCAGTGCAGTGTGCACGGTCGACCAGACGGCTAATCGATTCCAGCTCTTCAATACCGCGCGTACCGGCACCGTCAACGACGACCCACCAATCCACCAGCCGGGAACCTGCACGGCGAGTGCGTTCGACAACCAATCGGAGTACCCGTTCATCATTCCTCCTGAGATCGAACAGCGGGCCAACGAGATCACGCTGCTGGAATCGGGCGGCAATGCGTTGACCGGGCTCGACTACGACGTGGACACCAACTCGATGAAACCGATCCAGGACGGCATCGGCACGGGGCCGATGGGGATCGCGGTTTCACCCGACGGACAGCGAATCTACTCGGCCAACTATCTCTCCCGCAACGTCACGGTCATCGATGCCGCGCCCGATAGCTTCCGATGCGCCGCCGATCCAACCAAGGCATGCTCGTCACCGATCGATTGCGCCGACGGTCCCAAGTTTTGCGGCGACCTCCAACGTCATAGCTGTACGACCAGCGCTGACTGCGCGCCCGGCATTGTCTGCACCACGACCGATAAGTGCCTGCCGCAGATCGTCGCCGTGGTGCCGAGCACCGCTCAAGACCCCGTCGCGCCCGAAATCCTCGACGGGCAAATATCGTTCAGCGTCGCCGCGCGCGATTCCAGTATTCCCAATCAGGACAATCAGCCGGCACCGATTCCGCCCAGCAATTTCCAAGATCCGAACAACCCCTCAACGCCCGGGGCCGTGATCAGCACCGGTCACGACGGGGAGTATCTGGCGTGCACCTCGTGTCATGCCGACGGCGGCATCGATGGGCGCAGTTGGGACTTCTCCCAATTCGGCGCCAGCTTGCGCAACACGCTCGACCTGCGTGGACGCTCGTCGCTCGCGCCTGGAACATGCTCCTCCAGCGCCGCCGACAGCGGTATGGAGGGTATGTCGTGCACGACCGATTCGGCCTGCGGCACCGGTTCACCGTTGAGCACCTGCCGGGCGAACCCCGCGTTCGTTCCTGACAACAATCCCGCGGTGGCGGCGCATCGGAATCGCTTCTTCAATCCCATGGGCACGATTCACTGGAACGGCGACCGCGACGAAGTGGAGGATTTCGAGCACACCTTCCGTTCGCTACAGGGCGCCGGCGATTGCGACGGGAGCGAGGACATCTCCGTGTGCATCGGCGCACTGATTCTCCGTTCGTTCACCACGGATCCGGCGGATGTCGACGCTGACCTCGGCACGCCGAATCGGGCGATTCCGGGAACGAGCGGCATCACCGGGATTCGCCTGACGCACATGGCGGATTTCGTGTACTCGCTGAGCAAGTACCCGCGTAATCCGAACCTGACGCCGAGCGGTGCTCCGATCGATTTCGCGGCCGTCCGGGGGCGCGCGATCTTCAACGATCCCACGGTCGGCTGCGCCAAATGCCATGCCGGGCCTTCCGACGACAATCAGCAGTTCAGCGACAAAGGACAAAAGAGCTCGACCTTCAACCCGAACGCGCCAGCGAGCGCCACCAACGATCCGTTTCTCCGCCATAACGTTGGCACGGCAAATCTGTTCGATCTGACCGACCCCTTCATGATCGCGTCGACGACCGCGCTCGGAGGCGTATTCCAAAACGGCGCGTTGCCGATTCCCGCGAGCCGTGGCGCGCTCACAGACTATGTCACGCCGGTCCTTGTCGACGCCTGGAACACCGCTCCGTATCTGCACGACGGCAGCGCCGCGAGCCTGCTCGACGTCGTCACGCCCTGCCTCACCAAGTATCAGGACTGCAATGTTCCCGGCGCCGGACGCAATGTCGACGATCACCACGGTAGGACGTCGCTTCTGGCGAGCGATCAGCTCAACGACCTCATTGCCTTCCTCAACGCGCCGCACGGCACCGTCGGGAACGGGGACACCCGCGCCACGCTGACGCTTACCTCGATGATCGAGACGGCACCGGATCTTGGCTTCACGTTCGTCGTTCCCGTTGCCGACAATCAAATGGGGATGACCATCAACTCGCGGACCGGTGTGGTTACGCTCAACGGCGCCGACTTCAAGCCGGCGGTGTTCCCAACGCTGGGCGGCAACGTGACTTTCACGATGGGAGCGCAAGTGTACGCGGGTACGATCGATCGGCGCGGCAACATTTCCCTTCCGAAGGTCAACGTGACGGAGACTCTCGGGTCGAATCCAATCCCGTACGTGTTCAATCTGACAACCCAACAGGCGGAGCTCGATGCCCAGCACACGATTACTGGCGTGCCGCTCAATCGGACCGACGGCAGCATCACGCTGGTCGACGTTGCGCTCAGTCCTCCCAATACGCCGTTGATCGGCACGTCTACGCCGACGACCATCCAGATCAACGGTGTCATCAACTTGATCCCGATGGTACTCGAGCGTCCCGGCGAAATTTCCGGCGTCGTGCAAGACACGAGCGGTCGAGCGGTCGCACACACCGTCGTCTTGGTGACAGGCGGCCGCCGCGCCATCACCGACAGTAACGGACGTTTCAGCATCAGCCAGCTCACCCTCGGTGGACACACTCTGCGGACAAGCAAGAAGGGGGTAGGCCGGGTGCGCATGGACGTGCTACTGACAGCGGCGGCGCCAACGCAGAACCTCACCCTGACCGTCACCCAACCGTAATCGAATGACCGCGGCGGCGCAGCGGGCGGACGTCATCGTCATCGGTGCCGGTCTCGGGGGTCTGCTTACCGCTGCGATCCTAGCTCGCCGCGGCCGCCGCGTACTGGTGCTCGAACGGGAGCCGCGCGCCGGCGGTCGACTGCGCAGCTTCGAACTCGACGGTTTCGTCGTCGACTGCGGCGCTTTCCTGTGGCCGAACAAGTACCTCGACGAGGCACTCGCCGCCGCCGGTGTCACCGGTTGGGTCGGTTCCGAGATTCCCGCCGATCAAGTCATGCGCATCTACGTGCAAGGGCTGGGCGGCAAGCGATTCGCCTTCCCGTGGCTCGGCCGCGATCGGCACGCATTGGCTGACACGATTCGAGAGATTTATCGAGTCTCTGCCAATGAGTTTGCCGCATTCGGGAACGTGCTGGGGCAGCTCGCCCAGCTCGATACGGTCGCGACGGAGACGCTGATGCACGTGACCGTACGGGAGTGGCTGCACGCCAACGTCCCGAACACCACGTCGGCGAACGCCCTCTTGCGGACCCTGATGCTATTCGGCTCGAAGGACCCGCCCAACGCGTCGCTCGGGGAGTTCGCCCGCATGATGCAACGCAATCGCGCCTCCGATGCGCGCGCGAAGCCCGAGTACTGCGGCGCCAACGCCATCGGCGGCGTCCGCGCGCTGGCCGAGGCGATTCGAGCCGCCGCCGAACGCAACGGTGTCGAGCTGCGACTAGGAACGACGGTCGATGAGATCATCGTCAGCAGCGGCCGCGCGGCGGGCGTGGTGGCACATGGCGCAACGCCGTTTCAAGAACGCTTCGAGGCGGACGTCGTGGTGAGCAATCTGCCGATCTGGACGCTGTTTCAGGTAATTTCCGAGCGTCATTTCCCTGCGCAGTTCGTCGCCAACGCGCATCACTTCGCGAAAGTCGGCGGTACCGTGAGCATCGCGTACGCCTTCAACGACGTGCCCACGCTGCGCGAAACCGGCGAGCCCGACCGCTTTCCGGGCTGGACGCGACTCCTTGTAGGGCCGGACCGCAGCTTCGGCGGCGGCTTGTTCTGGACCTCCGTCCATTCACCGCGCAACGCGCCCGCGGGCAAACACATCTTGCAAGGCATGCGACTCGTCCCGCCGGGAGTGCTCGCCGACCATGCGCAGGTCGAACGCATTGTCGCCGACTTCGACGCGATGGTCCGCGAGATCTACCTTGACGTCGATCAGACGCTGCGGTGGCAGCGCCACTGGATCACCCGCGATGGCAGCGAGTACATGATCTCCGCCGTCCCGCGCCCGGATGTGCGCGCGCCGCTTCTCGGCCTGCACTTCGTCGGTGAAACGATCAACTTGCCGTCGATCCAGATGGATGCCGCTGCGCATTCGGCATTGGAGTGTGCGCGGCTGATCGAGCGTGGGTAGAACCGATCATTCAGATCAACCGGATCAACGAACTCGCCGGCGGTGCCGCGCCTATCGCGCGGCTGATCGGGCCGAATCATTGGCCGCGATCCCGTGCGATAGGCGGGTCCGGTTGTCGGCTAGCTCGCCGGGGTCGGGGTACGATGGTGATGGTGGTGATGATGGTGCCGGTGGGGCAACTGGTCGCGGCACTCTTGCGAGAGGTTGTCTCGGTTCTCATGCAGACATTTGAAGATCGCGTGGGTATCAGACCCCGCGCTGCTGCACAGCGACTGGATGTCCGTCTGACATGCCTGGAGGGTCTGCTGCACCTTCGCTTGCCATCGGCTGCGTTCCTGCTGGCACGCCGGTGAGAGTTTGGACGCGTTGTCTTCCAGACACTGATGATACGCCTGGAACGCACCCGGACCGGGCGTAATGCTCGGACACAACTGCTCGATATCTTGGCGGCACGCCCCCCCGCCACGGCCGTGCGCGTAGACGAGCGCCGGTGCCGCGCTCAGCGCCGCGACCAGCAGTGCAATCTTGGTAACGACCTTCGACGTTCTCATGTGATTCTCCCTTTCACGTTGGTGGGGATCCCTTTCACCCATAAGACGACGCGCCGCCGTATTTGGTTGACCCGAGGGTTGTCGTTCACCAGCGAGCCGGCTCGGACGAATCGAGCCCCGCTCCCGACGCTGTCCGCACGAGGTTCCGCCCTTCTGCCTTGGCACGGTAGAGGGCTGTGTCCGCTTTCCTGAACAACACTTCGCCGATTTCCTCAGTGCCACCCAGGTGCTGCACCGGTGCGTCGCCTGTATTTCGGTCGAGAACGAATATGCCGATCATCGCGCCAACGATCGCAAGCGGGGCCCAGACATGCTGCAAGCGCTGGTGGGCTTCACTAGTGGCAGGACCCGTGAAGCTCCCGCTCGTTACTTGCATCATGACCTCCACGGCGAATCGATGTAGTGTTGCGTTGGCACTCGAGTAACCTCCTCTTCAATCTGAGCGCTGATCATGCGTTGAGGTGCGACACCCAGCAGAATCCGCGACCGTCGCCTCGCGGCGTCTTGACCTTCACGCGTGCGTTCCCTGTGGGATCGATCGTTGTGGGACGTTCACTGCTCTCGCGCCTCTCGCCAGCCCCCGCCAAGGGCAACGAGTAGGGCGACGGTATCCTGCAGCCGCTGCGCTTGCCCGCCGATGCGCGCGATCGACGCCTGGTTGTATTGCACGTTGGCCACCAACACCTGGAGATAGTCGGCGACTCCGGTACGGTAGTTCACGTCGGTCAGCCGCCAGGCCTCGCGGGCCGCCGTTTCCTGCCGTGACTGCGCCTCGACCTGCGACGCATCGTGTTCCAAGGCCCGCAGGCTGTCCGCGACCTGCGCCAGGCCGCCAAGGACCGTTTGGCGATAGGTGGCCAGGGACTGTTCGTAGTTATCGATAGCCGCACGGCGCTGGAACCACAGCGCGCCGCCGTGAAAAATTGGCGCGGCGAGGCCCGCGCCAATTGACCACACGGCGGCAGGGCCACTGAACAAATCGCCCGTCGACGTGCTGCTCGATCCGTAGCTGCCCGACAACGTGATTTGCGGGAACATCGCCGCGGTCGCCACGCCGATCTGGGCGCTGGTGCTGTGCAACTGCGCCTCCGCCGCCAAGATGTCAGGCCGCTGGTGAACCAGCTCCGACGGCAGCGTCACGGGGAGGTCGCGTGGGACCTCGATCGCCGCCAGTTGGATGTGATCGGACTGCCAGGCTGCCGGCTCTTGGCCGAGCAATGTCGCCAGCAGATGTCGCGTCTGCGTGCGCTTCTGCTGAAGCTGTGGAAGTTGAGCCTCGACTGCAGCCAACTGAGTCTGAAGGGTCAAGACATTCACATACGGCACCGTCCCGGCGCGCGCCTGGGTCTCGGTGATCTGCACCTGGTCGCGCTCCGTTGCGATGAGGCGGCTCGTGGTCTCGATTTGCGCGGTGTATCCCGCCTCGGCGATCGTGGCATTGACCAGGTTGCCGACCAGCGTGAGATACGTCGCCGCCGCCTCGTAGCGCTGAAGGTCGGCCTGTGCACCGAGGCTCTCGACCTGGCGCCGCTCACCGCCAAACACGTCCAACACGTAGCCAACGGTCCCGGTGACGGTGAACAGGTTGAAGGTCGTGGCCGGCAGATTGGTGCTGGGTGAGAAGTTGCGCTCGCGCGCGGCCGACGCTCCGGCGTCGACGTGCGGCAGGAACACCGCGTAGCCGGCGCGCAACAGGTTTTCGCTCTGACGCAGGCTTGCCTGCGCGGCTTGCAGGCTCGGATTCGCAGCGACCGCCTGCTCGATCAACGGCCCCAACTCCGGACAGTTGAAGAGCTGCCACCAGTCCTTCGGCACTGCGCCGCCCAACTCGAAGTGTTGTACCCGGCCGTCGGCAACCGTGGTCGCTTGCGGCAAGCGATCAGCCGTGTAGCCACTAGCTTCCGGCGGCTTCGGCGGCACGAAGTCCGGCCCGACCGCACAGCCCCAGAACGCGAGCAGCGTCACCAGCGCGAAGGCGCCCCGGCGCGGCCGCTGCAACTCACTCCGCTTGGACATACACGTCCACCAACTGGCCCGGATACAAGGGGAGGTTCGCCGGCCGCTCGAAGCGGAAGATCACCGGCAGCACCCGCAGGTCGACACGCTCGGTGCGCGCATTGGACAGCTCGATCTTGGGCGAGACGTATGGTTGCACCCGCACGAATGCGAGCGGGATGTGCACGTCGGTGCCACGCACGTACATCACTGCCTGCAAGCGATTCGACTTCCCCAGCAGCTTAGGAATGAGAATTTCGTCGATGAACGCGCGCACCGCGAGGCGCTCCGACTGTAGGCCCATGACGACGATCGGCACCGCACTTTGCGTGTAGGGGTCCACGGTGCCTTGCGACGAGATGTAGCTACCGACCGTGGCGTTGATGGAGAGCACCGTCCCATCTACCGGCGCACGGATGGTGTACTTCCCCAATAGCGCCTCGGAGGCTGCCGCGGCTTTGGCCAACGCTGCGGCCTGCGCTTCCTCGTTGCGGATGTCATAGATCCACGCGCCGGCCTTGACGAGATCGAACTGTCGCCGCGCGACACCCAGATTTGCTCGGGCCACGCGCACCGCGTTGGTTGCGTCATCCAGCGTCGCCCGGCTCACCGATCGTGGATCGGCGGTATAGGACGCGCGCTGCTTGGCCAATTGGTCGCTCGCGGTTCGGAGAGTCGCCTCCGCGGCCCTCACCTGGCTCGCCGCAACCTCCAGGGTCTCGGGTCGCGGTTGCGCCCGCAGCTCCTCGACCACCGCAACGGCAGCGGTTGCCTGCGCCCGCAGTTGCTCGGCGGTCGCGCGCTGCACCGAGTCCTCGATTTGGACCAATGGGGTACCGCGACTGACGCGTTGCCCCTCCCCGGCGGCGATCTCCGTCACTGTGCCCGCTACTTCCGGATAGACGTTAACGTTCGCGCCGCTAGCTTGTTCGCTCTCGACGATGCCGTTGGCGTAGACACCGCGCTCGTAGGGATTCGATGGCGGACGGAATGCCGGTGTGTTGGGCTGTGCGTGCAGGGCGAAGAACGCGGCGCTGAGCAGACCTGCCAGCAAGCCGGCAGCCGAGAGGAGAAACAGCAGTCGGGTGCGCACCTCAGCCTCCTGTCACGGCGCCGGTGATGCGGCCGTCCTCCATGGTGATCGTGCGGTCGGCGAACTCGGCAATGCGGCTGTCATGCGTTACGATCACGATGCAACGAGTCTCGTTCAGCACGTGTGTCCGCACGAATTCGACGATGTGCCGACCCGTCTCACCGTCTAGCGACGCCGTTGGCTCGTCCAGAATCAGGATGTCCGGCTCACCGACGATGGCGCGCGCAATCGCCACGCGTTGCTGTTCCCCTCCGCTCAGCTTGATCGGCGGAAGCTCCGCGCGGTCCCGCAACCCCACGATCTCGAGGTAGCGCGCCGCCGCGGCGAGACAATGCGCCCAGGGCTGACGTTTGAGGATCAGCGGGACGGCGACGTTCTCGACGGTCGTCAGCCGCGGAAACAGGTGGTAGTCCTGAAACACGAATCCGATGGTGCGCAGCCGAAAGTCGGCAAGCGCATCGTCACTCAAGCGCCAGATGTCCTGCCCCTTGACGACGACGCGGCCTTCATTCGGTCGCAGAATGCCCGAGAGCAGGCTGAGAAGCGTGGTCTTCCCGCTACCGGACGGGCCAACGATGTAGAGCATCTCGCCGAGGTAGGTCTCCAAGTTCACCCCGCGGACGGCAACGGTCTTCGTCGCACCTTCACCGAACCACTTGACGAGCGCACACGCCTGAATCGCCGGAGTCCGCATACTACCCCCGGAAGATGTCGAATGGCTCGACGCGGATAACCTTGCGCACACCGACGTAACCGGAGACGCCGGCGATCACCAGGACCATCACAAGCGCCAAGGCAAGGTTCAGGTACGTGATGGTGGCGGAGTAATCCGGCAGCCGCAGCTTGGCGACGCCGATCAGAACGGCGCACAGACCGACGCCGAGACCGTAGCCGGTCAGGCTGGTCAGCAGCGCCTGAAACAGAATAACCGCCACCAACTCGCGGGACTTTGCCCCAATCGCTTTGAGCGCGCCGAAGCGTTCCAGGTTCTCGAGAATGAACGAGTAGAAGGTCTGACCCGAGATAGAGAGACCCACCAGGAAGCTGATGATCGTCATGATGAGGATGTTGGTCCCCAGGCTCGTTTGGTAGACGTAGAACGATGTGATCTGGTTGATGAACCCATCGGCGGTGAGCGCGCGATAGCCGAGTTGCCGGACCTTGGCCGCGATCTCGGGGATGACAGCGACGCTCTTCGGCTCGACGAGGATGTACGACAGCGTGAAGCGCGGCGATGGAATGTCCTCGATCGCGCGCCGGTATGTCGTATAGAGCGTGGGGATGCCGAAGAGACCGCTGATGGGCACTCTGGCGAGGCCGACGACGACACCGCGGTGATCGTTGATTTCAAACGTCGTGCCCACGCTCGGCCTGTCGAGCTTGGGATACTCGGGATCGCGCACCACGAAGAATGCGTCGTCCGCATAGATGTCTTCGATGCGCCCCTCGACTAGCTGGGGTCGGCCAAAGAGGCTCGTATCGTCGAGGCCGATGACAGTCACCGACTGATAGGTGCCACTATTGAGCCTGACGAGCGCCGCGCCGGAATAGAGGGGCACGGCATACTTCACCCCATTCATGCTCCGGACCGCGTCGAGCACATAGTCGGGCATCGGGATGCTGTTGGCGACGGTATTCACGGCCGGATCCATGACCCAAACCGCGGCACCAGTGTTGAGAACCGTGGCGGAAGCGCGCTGCAGGATGCCGGAGAACATCGAGGTCATCTGGACCATCAGAAACACCGAGAACGTCAGCCCGACGATCAGCGCCGCGAACTTCGCGCGGTCAGTGACGAGCAGCTTGTAGGCAAGGGTCAGGAGCGGGAGCATCGCGCACTCTGGGCGCTTCGGTCACGAGCTTTTCCCCGGGGCAGGGAAGCTGATGGTTCACCGGGGCAACGGTCCACCCGTCGGTAGGGAGAAATTCCAGAACCGGGCCAACTAGCAACCGGGACGCGGTGTTCGTATCTCGCGATCTTGATTCCCATCGACAGGAAGTCGGCAACGCAGCCACGTTGCAGTGCTGCGAAACCCAACCTCGCTTGGAAGGATTGTTCGATGAGACTCGCGCCTTCACCCAGACATCCGGTGATCATCGGCAAGGCCAGCGACACATCGAGCACACCACCTGAGACACGCGGCGTGGCGACCTCACAGGTCAACGAAGGACTTGGCTAATTCGTTGATGCAGATATGAAGAGAGGACGACGGTGTGCAAGCGGCCTTGAGCGATCGAGCGGACTACGACCGGCTGTACCAGACGGAGCACGCGCGCGTGCTGCGGCTGTGTCGGCTGCTACTCTCCGACGCCAATGAAGCCGAAGACGTGACGCAGGAGGTGTTCCTCAAACTGTTTCAGGCGGTCGAGGCTGGGGATTCGTTCGCGTGGGCACCGTGGTTGACACGCGTCGCCGTGAATGCGTGTCATGACCGGCGGCGATCGGGTTGGTGGAAGTGGTGGCGCCGAGAGCATCAGGAATTCGAAGAAGCGCAGTTTTCGAATCCCGGATTCACCCCTGAGCAGCACGCCATCAACAACCAGCAGCGTCGCGACATTTGGATCGCACTCCGCGCGCTGTCGGAACGACAACGGGAAGTCTTTGTACTGAGGCAATTGGAAGGCTGGTCGACCGAAGAAGTGGCCGAGTCGCTCGGGCTGAGTCCGGGAAGCGTCAAGCGGCATCTCTTTCGAGCGGTCCATTCCTTGCGGACGGCATTGCGAGGTCGGGCATGACAAATCGATGTTTGAACGAACGGGAACTGCTCGCGCTGTACACGCGCGAGGAGACGTCGAAAGCACAGTCTCATGTGCGCGAATGCGCCGATTGCCGCGAACGCTACGAGTCGCTGGTCGCGGATCTGCAGACGATTGGCCGGGTGCTCGATGCGCCTCCCCCGGCTTGGGAAGACCGTCCGGCATCGGTCTGGCGGATGCCATGGATACCGGTCGCCGTCGGTGCCGCCGCAATTCTGCTTCTGATGCTGAACGTTTCCTCGATGCACCAATCGCCGTCGCTGCGCGCGGCGTGGAACGGGAGCCCGGTCTCCGCGTTCACCACCGACCTGTCCGACGCGTTGTTCGCAACCGGCGATGCGAACGCGGTCCCGGAGATGTTCACCGACGCGTCGTATCTCGACGCGGCGCTCGATGCCGGCTCCTCATGCACACGGGAGCGGTTCATGAGCGGCGATTGCGATGACCAACTGTCGGCGCTCATGATTGAAAGCGACTGAACGGAGGAATCGTTCGATGACCAAATGCGTGATTGCATTGACGACGTTGGCGCTGATCGGTGTTGGGTCGGTGCCGTCGCAAGCCCAACCGATGGGCGGCCCGCCGATGGGTCCGATGATGCGCGGCGACAGCCCGGCATTCATGCTCCGCATGGTGCTCAAGCAGGCCAATTTGACGGCCGAACAACAGGAACAGGTCCGCAAGATCATCGACGCTGACCACCAGAACTTGCGGGCCCTTTTCACCCAACTGCAGGCCGCGAATCGCCAGATGGCGGAGAAGTTGTTTGCACCGAGCGCGGTCCAAGCCGCCGATCTGACGCCGCAGGTTGAGAAGGTCGCCCAGTTGCGCCGGCAATTGATGGAACAGGGCGTAAAGACCGCGCTCGCCATTCGCGCCATTCTGACCCCGCAGCAGTTGGCAAAGGTGGCGCAGGTGCAAACGCGCCTCGATCAGTTGCAGACGGAGATGCGCTCGCTGCTCGAGGGTAACAACCAGCCCCAATGAGACAAAAAGACTCACCACAGAGGCACTGAGGCACGGAGAATGAGATCCTCCAGGATCGAAGACTCCACTGCGAAACTTCATCCTCGATCGGGGTTGGTTCTTCATCTGTGAGCTTCCGAATTCGTTGTCGTCTCTGTGTCTTCGCGTCTCGGTGGTGAATTTCTTCCCCCTCAAGGCTAGCGCCGCGACGCATCGAATCAGCGCCGTCGTTGCTTCACTGCCGTGGAGGCTCTACACTCGAACCACGACGTGGAGACACGATGAACACTTCGACGGCGGTACGCGCCTTGACCTTGACCAGCCGCATCGTTCCACCGGTGGTGGCCACCGCGGCACTGATCGGATTCGCCCTCTTTGCGTGGCGCAGCTGGCTGCGTGTGCGCGCGGAAGCCGAATGGGAAAGCGACTGGGCCGAGTTTCAACGCCGCCGACTCGACCGCGACGTCTGAGATGGATTTGCAGACGATCCGCGAGCGACTGCGCCGGCATCGACCAGCGGTCGTGTCTCACAACGGACACGCGCGCGCCGCCGTGGCGATGATCTTGCGCGAGAGCACGCGCGCGTGCGACGTGCTGCTCATTCAACGCAGCGAACGAGCGAACGATCCATGGTCGGGACACATGGCCTTTCCAGGCGGCCGCGAGGACGCGGACGATCGGGAGTTGGTGCACACCGCGGCGCGCGAAGTGCGCGAAGAAGTCGGCATTGATTTGCGCACCTCCGGGCAATTGCTGGGGCAACTCGACGACGTGCAGGCCATCGCGCGCGATCGGCCGATCGGGATGACGATCCGGCCCTACGTCTTTGCGCTCACCAACGACGTGGTTCTGCAGCTCGATCGCCGCGAAGTCGAATCGACCGTCTGGCTCCCGCTGGCGTTTCTCACGATGCCCGAAGCGAAAGGCACCTACACGCGCCGGCTCGCCGGCAGCATGCAGGACTTCCCGGCGTTCGTGTATCAAGGCTACCGGGTGTGGGGTCTGACGTACAGAATGCTGACCGGTTTTCTCGACTTGGTGCAGTAGAAGCGCCCGTCGCTGCGCAGCTACAGATCCGGCCGTCGAATCACGAACTCCATCACCTCGTCGTAGTGATAGCCGCAGTTCCGATCGGCCAACTCCATCTCGCGGATTGGCTGGTCGTACCAAGGGTAGCCGCGGCACACGAGCGGTCGCTCGTCGTATGCCATGCAGCGCCCGTCCTCACCGAGCTGATCGCACGCGTACAGATGCGCCTCGTTCGGTAGACGCATCACGTAAAACGGATTGCGCTGCAGCGCTTCTGCGCGCGTCAGCGGACGCCAATGCTTGGCGGCGAACGGCATGTCGGACGGAATGCCGAGCACGCTCGTGATCGACGCCATTGCTTGAATCTCTTCCGGCGATTGCTGCAACGTCAACACGCGGCAGCAAGCGCCGCATTGATTGCAAAGGCTCATGTAGGTGCCAACGCTCGTACTCGGCTAACGACTCGGATCACGACCGCAGATCTCGAAACTCAAAATGCCGACGCGCACCCAGTCGGTTCACGATTTCGTCGATGGACGCAGGAGGATCGGATCATCGGTTTGTCTTGCAGCTTCCAGGATCTTCCGAGATTCGGCGCGCCCATCGTGGATGCGCCCCTCTTCTTTGTCGCCCTCGATCAGGAGGCGGAGACACGCCACCGAACGCTGGCCGCTCAGGCGCGGCCTCCCTTGCCGTCGCCTGGAGCGGCTGGTTCGGCCTGACCCGGCCGCCACCACCCAGAATGCCGGGCCGCGGGTCACGGAACTCCACAACCCAGCGAGATTCATCGTGCCGAAACGCCTCGGCCTTGAGGTGCTTCCAATTTGCTCCGAGCCATCCAGTGCTCAGATCTGCCCGCGCTAGGCACACCGCCTAGCCCGATATCACCGCGGGTGCAAACCTTGCCAGGATTTCGCAGCGTATCACCGCCGGCCGCATCGGGAGGATCACAGGCTAACACGCAGCGCCCCCGAAGGTATGGGGGCCCTCCCCACAGCCGATCGGCGGGGCTCAACACGCCGTGCCCACCGCGGTTGAGGACGTGCGTGTACACCATGGTGGTCCCACATCGGCATGGCCCAGCAGTTCTTGCACGGTCCGGATGTCCCGCCATACGCTTCGCAACTGGGGATGACTGGTTTGTTCTCAACGGATACGTTGCGAACGGGCGCCGAAACGTCGCGTCAGTCGACTGGCTTACCGATCCGCGCCTGACGTCGAGTAGACCCCAAAGAAATTTTCATCCGTGGTCCCTTCCATCACCAACGAGTACTTCAGACCACCCGCGGTCGTCAGCGGGCCTTACTTACCTACCCGCGGCGACACGACGGCGCGGTAGAATCGCGGCGTCAAAGCGCCGGCTGTCGCGCGCGAAGACTTTACCAAGCGCTTGATTCGGACCAGAACGTCCACCGCGTCAATTTTAGCCGGTCGAGAAGCACCTGCAAACCTTCGTGCACCGCCAACGGCGACTCCGGTACGTCATGGCCCGCCCAAAAAACGCAAGCGAGTTGTCGCCATCTCGTGCCGACCCGCCGCCAATCCGTCGGGGGTGTCGAGCACACGCCAATAGCCATCGTAGCGATAACCGTACAGCGCTTCGCCGGCGCGCAGCAGATCGATCGCGGTGCGCTTTGCAACGCTGTAGACGCCCGGCTTCATGTACTCGAAGACGCGCGGTTCGAAGATCCACACGCCGCCGTACATCAACGGTGTCAGCGGCTCGCCGACGGCGGCCGGAACACCGAGGAAGCGGCGCACTCGATCGGCCGCATCGAGTTCGATTGCACCGTAGCTCTGCACGTCGGGGTCATCGCGCAGCAGCATCGTGCTGATGCCGCCGTGCGAGCGATGAAACGCCAGCATCGCCGGCAGGTCGAGATCGACGATGGTGTCGGCGTTGGCGATCACAAACGTGTCGTCGCGCAGAAACGGCTCCGCGTTCTTGATCGCGCCGCCGGTGTCGAGAATCGGATCTTCCTCGGAATACTCAATGCGCACGCCAAAGTCGCGTCCGTCGCCGAGCACCCGGCGTATCTGGTCACCGAGGTGATGGAGATTGATCAGCACCTCGCGGATGCCCGCCGACCGCAGCAACATCAGCGGATAGGCAATCATCGGCCGGCCTCCGACTTCAAGGAGCGGCTTGGGCGTGTGGTCGGTGAGGGGACGCAGCCGGGTGCCGAGGCCGGCGGCGAGAATCATCGCGCGGATCATGAGAACGGTAGGCAGCGAGCAGACGGCAATCGGCGGTGGCGACGGTCCATCAGCAACTCGGCTCAGTTGCGAAGCTCGGGAAAGTATTCGGCGAGAATTTCGCGCACCGTGAAGAGCGACGGGTCGCGATCGAGTAGCCGGCGGATCTGGCGCAGCGTCGAGGGGAGATAGCGCAGGTAGCCGGGCTTTCGCTTCACGATGTCGAGGTAGTGAAAGCGACCGACGACCTTGAACGCCTTCTGCAACGCACAGGCGAAGTACTGTCGCCGCATCGTCTCGGCGTCCCACTCGGGTCCGCCACGAGCGCGCCACTGCGTGTGATAGTAGTCGAGCAGTTCGGTCTCGACCGGCGGCATGATCTTCAGCGGCGTGTCGCGATCGCCGAGCAGCGTCGCCAGATCGTACGTCGCCGGTGCGAGCAACGCGTCCTGAAAATCGATCACGCGGATGCGGCCGCTGTGCACAAACAAGTTCCACGAGTGGAAGTCGCGGTGCGCAAGAAACCGCGGCGCGGCTCCTAGTTCGGCCGCGATGGAGTTGAAATGCCGACGCAGCTCGGCGAGCGCCGTAGACGGCACGGGCGCAGGCAAACGTTTCTCCAGTCCGTACTCGATGAAGTGCTCGAATTCCCAATTGAAGAGACGCTCGTCGAAGGCCTGCTGGAAGGCAATGCACGTCTCGTCCCGTCGGCGCGTGCCGTCGAGCACAATCGTCAGCAACTGATCGATCGCAGGCTGGTACCACTCGACGATCGCGCGCGGCTCCAGCGGTTGGATGACGTCCCAGAGCGCGGCATCGCCGATGTCCTCGAGCACGATCAGGCCGCGTGCGCTGGCATCATGAAAGATGCGAGGCACGCTGACACCGAGCCCAGCAAGGAAACGATGGACGTTGACGAAGAGCTGTTCCTTGAGGGGCTCCTTGAATACCGCCAGCTCTTCCGACGAGATCGACACGCCGCGATCGGCGAGAATCATGATCACGACGCTCGCCGGCGCCGCGCCGCCGCGTAGATGTGCACGCACGTACCGACGGGTCGACGCGTCCCCGGCGAGCGGCACAACGGCGTCGACGCGGGTCTCACGACCGAAGCAGTCGGCCAAGACGGTACGAATCGGTTCCTCGTTCGACACGGCGTCTTCTCTTCAGGCCTTCTCGCTCGCCGACGGCAGCGGCAGCATCGCCTGCTCCTCAGGCGCCTGCAACACGCGCGGGGCACTCTCGATCATCCGCGGCGGCTCGATGTCGGGACCGCTGCCGGCGCCGAGTTCCTTGAATCGCCGTGCACTGACGAGGACGCGACTCTCAAACGAGCCCACGGCGCTGTTGAACGACTCGACGCTACGCTGCAGCGCTTTGCGAAGATCTTCGAAGTGTCCGGCCAGCGTCGCCACGCGCTCGTAGAGCTGTCGCCCCAAGTCGCTGATGCGCTCGGCGTTGGCGGCGAGTTGCTCCTGCGTCCATCCGTACGCGACGGCGCGCAGCAGCGCGATGAGCGTGATCGGCGTCGCAATCAGCACGCGCCGGCTGACGCCGGCCTCGATCAAGGTCGGGTCCTGCTCCAACGCGGCGCTGAAGAACGAATCGCCGGGAACGAACATGACGACGAATTCCGGGGTCGGCTGAAACTGCGCCCAATAGGTCTTCGACGCGAGCTGATCCATGTGGGTGCGGAGTTGCCGCGCATGGTCCTTGAGTTTCGCACTGCGCGTATCATCGTCGGCGGCTTCGAACGCTTCGATGTACGCCTGCAATGGCGTCTTGGCGTCGACCACGACATTCTTGCCGCCGGGCAGTTTCACGACCACGTCGGGCCGCAGCCGTCCGTCGGCGGTCGTGACGGTCTCCTGCTCGATAAAGTCGCAGTGCGCGAGCATGCCGGCGATCTCGACCACACGCTTGAGTTGAATTTCGCCCCAGCGCCCGCGCACGGTCGGCGAGCGCAGGGCCTTGACCAAGTTTCCGGTCTCGGCCTGGAGCCGCTCTTGGCTCTCGGCCAGTGAGCGGACCTGCTGACTGAGCGCGCCGTACGCCTGCTGACGCGCCAGTTCGAGGCCGCTGATCTGCGCGTCGACCTTTTGCAGCGACTCGCGGATCGGCGCGACCAGCGTCTCGACCGCCTTCTGTCGCTGCTCGAGATCGCCCTTGGCTTGGCTCTGAAACGTCTCCAGCGTTGCTTTGGCGAGCTCGATGAACGATTGATTGTTACTGCGCAGCGCATCGGCCGAGAGGGCCTTGAAGGAATCAGTGAGCTGCTGACTGAGCTGCTGCACGTGCGCCAGCTTCTCTGCGGCGACCTGCCGCTCGTGCTCCAGCGTGGTGGTCAATTCGGACTGACGGGCGGTCAGCTCGACGATCTGCCCGCGCGCCTGGGCGAGGTGCCCCTCGATTTCGGCGCGCGCGGCATGGGCGGCTGCAACGTCGCGCTCGCGCGCGTTGAGCCGTTCGGACAACGCCGCCAAATCAGCGTGGGCCTTGGTCAAGCTTTCGGCACGTTGGGCAGCGGCGTGCGCACGAGCGATCACCCACGCAACCACTGCCCCAACCACACCCGCGGCCACCAGGACCAGCGCCGAAGAATTCATAACAACCCGCGGGCGATATAACACGGAACCAGATTTCGCCAACACGTGGCGATTCAGACCATGCGAATTGCGCCGGCACGAGCCCTACGCTATAGCTTCCGGCGATGCCGTTTGGTCTTTCGTTGCGGCCGCTTGATGCCGCCGCGAGTCCTGCATGACCCCTTCAACCTTCTTCGAGCTCATCGAACACGGCGGCGTGGTCATGTACCCGCTGTTGCTGTGTTCCGTCATCAGCATCGCGGTGATCGTCGAACGCTTGTGGTCGCTGACGCGGGCGACGCGGCGGTCAACTCAGCTACATCGCGTCGCCTCCGAAGCCTTCGAAGAGGGCGGCGTGACCGACGCGCTCGCGGTCTGCCGGCGCGACGATTCGCCGCTGGCGGGGGTGTATCGAGCGGTTTTGACTTCGAACGCTCCGGATGCCGATTCGCGGACACGGATTGCGCAACGCAAGCTCGCCGAAGCCGCACGCGGATTGAAGCGCTACGTCTGGCTGCTCGGCACGATCGGTAGTTTGGCCCCCTTCATCGGATTGTTCGGCACTGTGCTCGGTATCATCCGCTCGTTCGAGAACATGGCCGCCACCGGCTCCGGCGGGTTTGCCGTCGTCGCCGCCGGCATCTCAGAGGCCTTGATCGCCACCGCGGCGGGGCTCGTCGTCGGCGTGTTGTCGATCTTCGCGTACAACGCGTTCATGGTGCGCATCAACAATCACAGCGCGGTGCTGCGCGAGTGGACCGACGAGTTCCTGCTCCACCTGCTCGCGCCGCCGGCGCGCGAAGAAAGTCATCCGCGTGTCGCTCAGTCCCGTTGAAATGGAAGGCGGCGAGGATATCGTCGCCGAAATCAACGTCACACCGCTCACCGACATCTTTCTGGTGCTGCTGATCATCTTCATGGTCACCAGCACGGCGCTGACGCAACAAGGTACCAAGGTCAACCTCCCACGCGCCGGCGGCGGCGGCGCCGAAGCCGCGAGCGTCATCGTGACCGCCACCGCGGATCATCGCCTTGAACTCAACGGCAAACCGGTTGCGCGCGACGCCTTGCTGCCGGCACTCCAGGCCGCGCTGGCGAACGCCGCCGAGAAGCATGTGATCCTGCAGGGTGACCGCAGCGTGATTCTCGAAGACGCGGTACAGATCATGACGACGGCGAAGGAGGCGGGCGCCGAAAAGATCGCCATCGCCACCGAGCCCAAGGCTGCAAAGCCGTAGAGTCGCCGTGCCGACCAAGCGCGCCACGTCATCGTCGTCGATCGGGGACTACATCCGCCGGCAACGGGAGCTGGCCAACATTTCGCTGCGCAAGATGGCCGACATGAGCGGCGTCTCCGCCGGGGTGTTGAGCGAAATCGAGCAGGGGCTGCGCAACCCCAGCCGAACGCTGCTGCAATCGATCGCCACCGCGCTCCGGCTTTCCGCCGAGACCTTGCAGTTGCAAGCCGGCGTCATCGATCCGCGCGACGTCGACGACGCCGATGCGGTGCGCGAGATCAAGCGCGACCCCCACCTCACCGATCGCCAGCGCGAGACACTCGTCGAGATCTATTCCGCGTTTCGTGCGGTGAATCGTACGAGGCGTGAGTCGTGAACGGTGAGTCGGGAGACAGTTCCGCCAGTTATCAGTCACGAATCCCGCGTCACGCTCCCACCACCCGCTGATAGATCTTGGGCAACTCCTTGGGCAGGGTGGTGATGTCCTCGATCACCATGTAGCGGGACTCGTCGCACATCTGACGGAGATAGTCGTGGCCGGCGCGGTCGACGGTGATGCAGAAGGGCGTGATGCCGGCGGCCTCGGTTTCGCGCAGGGCGACCGTGGTGTCGCGGATGCCGTAGACGTTGCTCCGGCGGTCTTGGCCGTAGTCGAAGTCCTGCGGAAAGCCGTCGCTCAGCAGGATGAGATGCTTCGAGCGTGAACTGATGGCGTTCATCTTCTCGATCGCGTGCCGCAGCGCCGTGCCCATGCGGGTGCTACGCTTGGGCTCGATGCCGCCGATGCGACCTTTGACGGCGGAGGAGAGTTGCTCCGCGAACGACTTGACGAGATAGAACTCGACGTTGCCGCGGCCTTGGCCGGAGAAGCCGTAGATCGCGTAGGCGTCGCCGATTTCTTCCAGCGCCTCCGCCATGATGACCAGCGCTTCTTTGGTCACGTCGATGATCCGGCGCGGCTGGGGGTGCGGGGTGCGAGTGCGACTCGCCGACCGCCAGTCTTCGGCGTCGTCGAACGAGGCCGAAGTCGGCTTCTCCAGCGGTTCGTCGGTCGACGCGCTCATATCCAGGAGGAACAGCGTCGCCACGTCGCGTTCTTCACGCTTGCGCGCAACGTAGAGCTTGCTCGACGGCGAGCGCCGCGCGCGAAATTCCACGCGCGCGGTGACCGCGGCGTTGAGATCGAAATCCTCGCCGTCCTCCAACCCGCGCACGACCCGGTACATCTCGGGTCGGATGCGCTGAAATTGCTGCCGCACTTCCGGGATCATTGCGGCGTACTCGTTCAGTGCATCGTTGAAGAACTCGCCGCCGTCGCTGGTCAGCGCGACTTCGCGGAGTCGGCACCAGCGCGAGCGATAGTCGCTGATGTGGTAGTCCCACTCGTCGTACAAGAACGACGGGCCGCCGGTGCGATCTTCCAGCCACCGCCGCACGCTGCGCGGCGAACGTTCGGTGTCGCCGAGCAAGCGACGCAGCTCTTCGAGCTGCTCGGACGGAATCTTGCCCATCAAATCGGTGATGTAGAGACCGATGCCGTCGGTGTCTTCTCCCGTGCCTTGCTTGATCTTGAGGTCGGCGCCTTGTTCGAGCAAACGCCGCAGTTCGTCGAACGACAGCGGCTGGGCGCCGGGGGGCAAATCGTCGGGCGTCTGATCGAGTTCGAAGTGCCGGTCGTTCTCAATCGTCGACCCGGCATCGGGCATGGCCGCGGCGGGCAGACGCGGCGCCTCCGTGTCGGGCGGGAGCGGTGTGTCATCATCGTCGTACGGATCGATCAGGGTCTCGCCGGTGATCTTGTCCAAGATGAGTCCGCCGAATTCGAACTGATCCTGGCGCACTCGCCGAGGCGCATTGGGATCGAGCAGGCGGTCGGTGAGTTCCTGCGCGATCCGCAGCGCATCGGCCGCCGTGCTCCGCGACGACCCGAGCGGAGCCACGCAGGACAGAATGATCGGCGCGACCGCGCCGAGCCACTCGGGGGGCGCATCGGCATCGGCCGCGCTGAGCGCCAAGGCGAGCGTTGCATCGAGCAACGTGCCGCCCTCCGGAATTTGCGCGTAGCGCGCGGCCCAGTAGGGCATCATCCGGGTCGCGGCCCAGCGAAACTCTTCGGCGAGTCCGGGATACTCGGCGATCACACGGCGCGCGACGCGATAGCCGTCGGTGACGAGAAACAACTGTTCGAGGAGATCCGGGCGCTCCTCGTGTCGGAGATACGCGACCAGCGCGGCCCCGCTCGCATCGTCGCCGCCGGGGTTCGGATCGAAGTCGTAGGTCCCGAATTCGCGCCGGCCGGCGAGCCAGGCCGCCATCACGCGATACAAGCGCGCGTTTTCCTCGTGCGTCGGCAAGCAATCGATGCGCAAGGGCAGCGCGACCTCGCATTCTGCCGGAAATTCCTCCAGCGGCGGGCGCACGGAGAAGCCGCTGTCGACGCTGTGAATCGAGGCCGGCGTGCCGCTGAGCATCTGAATCAGTTTGCGCAGCAGGCCTTGCACCTCTTCGAGCGCGACGCCGGTCGAGGTGGCACGCAAGACCTTGAGACTCGTCCGCGACTCGAGCGCGAAGAACGCGACGCCGGCGTCGGCATGATCGCCGGCGATCGCCAAGCCGCGCTCGACCCACGCGGCGACCCCGTCGGCGCTGCTCTCTTCATACGCCTTCGGCAGGCTTCGTAACGTGGCGGCGACGGCACGCGGGAAGGTGTCGGCGACCCGCTGCGCGAGTGCGAGGGCGTGACTACGGCTCTTCGGCGGCACATCGAGCACAACCGCACCGAGCACGGGGACCAATTGATCGACGTGCTCGGCCAATGCCGCGCCCGCGGTGTCGAGCAGAGTCAGCAGTTGCGCGCGTCGTGCGGCCGACAAGCGTCGCAAGGCATGCGGAGCTTCACGATACCAGGTGACCGCCGCCTTCGGTGCGGTACCGGCGATTCGCAGGCCACAGCGCAGCCACGCCGTTCGCTCAGAGCCCGACCAGCGCCGAACGCTACTTGGCAGCTCACGAAAGAAATCGGCCTCCTTGACTACGCGCCGTACCCGCGCACCGAGGTCGGCCCACAGCGGATATTGTTCGGGATGCAATACCAAGAGCGCGTGGGGGCCCGCCGCGAGGTACGCGTGCGCCAAGAACTCGCCGTGCCACCCCTGTTGGGTGTGCAACGCGCGCGCGACGTCAATCCAGGCGTGCAGATGTTCGAGTGGGACGCGATCGAGCAGGCGAGCGGTGGTTTCACAGAACGTGATGGCAAGCTTGCGCGACGTCGTCGCGAGCGCGAGCGCGAGGTCGGCCCACTGTGCCAGGGCGTCGAGCCCCATCGCACGCGCTACGGACGGTTTGATGTCGAAATACGCGATCGCGCCTTCGCGCAACGGCTGCTCGCCGGCGGCAAGGTGTTCGCCGATGCCAACCCAGCGCTCCAGCTCGCCGCCGAAGGCGGCATGGGCGTCGGGCGCCTGACAATAGAAGCGCTGCGCCAGCAGCGCGGACTCGCGTGCGAGCCGATCACCGATCGCCAGGATACGTTCATGCACGACGTTGCCGAGCGCGACGCAGCGCCGCCGTGCGATTTTGCCGCTGTCGCTATCGAGCAGGTGCGATTCGTACCACAGTTGGCGCATGGAAGGAGTCAGCAGCACGCAGAGGGCAGTAGGCGGTGGCAATTCTTTTGGGGTGTCTCCGAACTGCCTACCGCCCTCTGCCTACCGCCTACGGTTTTCACGGAAAGATCGCTGCGGCGAGCTCCTCGATCGCGCGTTGACTCTCTTGATCGTCGGTGAGCGACTTGCTCACGGCGACGCCGCAGGCGCGGCGCGGGCTCACGCCTTTCTTGATCAACTGTGCCGCGTAGATCAGCAGGCGCGTGCTCACCCCTTCTTCGAGGCCACTGGCTTTGAGGTGGCGGACCTTCTCACCGAGCTTGGCCAGCTCCATCGCCTGCTCGATCGGCAGTCCGCTCTCGTGCGCGATGATCTGGGCTTCCTTGTCGCGCGGCGGGTAGTCGAAATCGATGGTGACGAAGCGCTGGCGGGTCGAGTGCTTCAGGTCTTTGAGCACGCTCTGATAGCCGGGATTGTACGAAATGACTAAGAGAAAGTCCGGGTGCGCCTCGATGATCTCGCCCTTCTTGTCGATCGGCAGGATGCGGCGATGGTCGGTGAGCGGATGAATGAGGACGATGGTGTCCTTGCGCGCTTCAACGATCTCGTCGAGGTAGCAAACAACTCCGGCCTTCACCGCCTGCGTCAGCGGGCCATCGATCCAAATGGTCTCGTCGCCTTTGATGAGGTACCGGCCGACCAGGTCGCTGCCGGTGAGGTCTTCGTGACACGCGACGGTGATGAGATTTCCCGGAACCTCGGGAGCCGCGCCGTTGGTGCTGACTCCGCGCAGCGTGTACGCCATATGTTCAACGAAGCGGGTCTTGCCGCAACCGGTTGGACCTTTGAGCAGCACTGGCAGTCGGCAGTCATAGGCGGCGGTGAAGATGGCGACCTCGTCGCCGACGGGCAGATAGTACGGAATGTCGCTCACGCAGGCTCCTTGCAACGCTGCGGCGATTCTAGGGGTGGGCCAGCGCGAAAGCAATTGAGGGTCGCGGCCCGATTCACGGGTCACGACCGCAAGAAATCGCAGCGCTCGCTCACTGCGAATCGACGTGATTCGCGGAAACCTCCGCGATGACCCACGGTGGGATGGTCCCTGGGGGTGCTGAGGCCAGGACGGCTTGTTCGAATCGCCGAGCTGGATCGCCGCGACGCTCGTGTTGCGTGTCGACGATCAGCTCGACGACTCCGCGATGGGCGAGCCACATCCGGTCGGTCGAGAGGAGTGCACAGCCACGGTACCCAAGGGGTGGGGCCGCGGGCATCGTCATGTCCGTGGCGGGAAGCGAGTACCACAGGCGCTCCAACTCTTCGCCGACGTGATCCTCGACCCCCCAAGTAGGATCGGGCTTCCCCGAAAAGACCGACGCGTGTGCGCTCCACACGTGCGGTGAAGCACTAGCGGATTTTGATGTGCCCATGCATGACGACCATGAACGTGCAGAAGTTGGTGTAGGGGCCGCGATTCGCCGTTCGAGGATCGGGAATGAGTGCGCCACTATTGTCCACGTTGGTCACCGGTGTCGAGCCCGGTTTATGCGACCAGAAGCCATTTCGCCCTTTGCGGTACCAGTGGAAGTCCCAGCCCGGCGCGATCACTAGCGCGACCAGGTGCCCTTCTCCCGGACACTTGTTGTTCGCACCCGGCGCATCGATGAGGTCGTCGCGCATCGCGGCTGGTCGCACCGACGCGCAAGTGAGGGCAGTGTACATTGCGCCGGCAGCCAGTCCGGGCTGCGCAAAGGTATCGGAACGATAGTTGGTGGAGTAGTTGTAGCAGTTGTTGTTGAATTGCCGCTGCCCGCCGTCATTCCACCACTTCGGCTCGTAAAGCGGCGCACAGGGACACTTCGGACGCACTGGGAAGGGAGGAATCTTCCATCGGTAGGCTTTGAGTGCCTCCCGAGCGCGTCGGATTTCTGCGGCCGCGAATGACGGAAATTTCGCGCCCAGGTCGAACTTGTGGATGGGACCCGCGCTTCCGCAGAAGAAGTCTTCGAAGTCCTCATCGGCCGCGCGCTGCGCAAGGCGCGGCCCGAGCAGACTCCCGTTGAGTACGCGAAAGATCTTCGGCAAGCCCGAAGCCGGGGTGTCGCGTTGCTCGATCACGATGCCTCGGTAACCGAGCGCAGACGGCGGCGACACTCGCAATTCGCGGGGAAGAGGCGAGGCGGGCCGAAGTCGTTGCAGAAGATCTCGCGCCTCTCCGCCCTTGAGCGTTATCGTCGGGTTGGGTCGACCACTGAAGATGTCCACGGTCACAGTGAGTTCCATCGGTCACTCCTTTTCTGTTGCGAAGCATTGTCGCGGCCGTCACGGCAGCAGCGGCGATCGCGCACGGCCTTTGGAGCCCGACTGGCCGCCGGCCGGCGGCCGATTCTGCGCACGCTTGCGCCCGAAACCTGCCGCCACACAATACGGCAACTGCGAGACGAGCTGGCGCTCTACCGCAGCTCGGCTTGCGTCGCCGTCGTAGAGCAAATTCACGGCTCGTGGTTCGACCCGTTCGATGATCTTCATTGGGTGCTCTCCTGCCCTCGCGCTGATGCACGATCCCAAGTCCAAACGGCAGGCCAGGCTTTGGAGTCGTTGTGTGGGATGTCGGATTGCGCCCGTTGCTCGGGTTGGTGCTTCCGCGCGGTAGCAGCGCCGCCGCGAGCAGTATGCAGCTGGAGAGGATTAGTTTGCCCTGCGCGGTCGAACGGAGACCGCGTCGCTCGTTCGATCGTAGAAGCGCCACAAGCGGCGGGCATGGTCGCCCGCGTAGTCGACGCCGACGCGTGGGGCGGCGGCGAGGCACGACCGCCGCAGTCGTCGGCCTGATTCGAGACGTAGTGAGCCGGCAAGGAGATCGGCACCGTTGAGCGCACGATCGATGCCCATCGCACGGCACAGGTTGGCGGGGCCGCGGGCGAGCGCGGCGTCGGGCGTGCGGTGATCGACGCGGCGGCGGGCGCGCATCAGCTCGATGCCGTCGACTGGTTCGAGCGCGCGAATCAGCACCGCTTCCGGCTCATCGACGCCCGCGGCGACGACGTTGACGCAGTAGTGCATGCCGTACACAAAGAAGACGTAGGCGCGCCCGGGCGGCCCGTACATGACTTCGTTGCGCGCGGTGCGTCGTCCACCGTACGAATGCGCGGCGCGATCTTCTGGCCCCCGGTACGCCTCGACCTCGACGATTCGACCGGCAGTTCGCCCGTCAGCCGTCTCGTGCACCAGCACCATACCGAGCAAGGCGCGGGCGAGCGTCACCGCATCGCGGGCGAAGAAGGATCTGGTGAGCGGTGAGTCGTGAGTGGTGAGTTGAGGCGAGGATGAGGGACGGAGCGTGCGGAGGGACCGGTTCACTTCGAACTACTCACAACTCACCCATTCACCACTCACAACGCACACTCACTCTTTCACCGTCTCCATCGCTTCCTTCGTTGCACTGTCCACGAGTTGAACCTGAACTGCCGCGGTGACTTGGTGAGCGGTCTTCTGCTCTTTGATGCGAGTTCGGATGCGATCGACCATCTGCCCGCGCACGAAATCCGGCATCGCCGCCATCGGGAAATCGTGCAGCCATACCTTGACCGAATGGTCGTCTTCCCATTCGAACCGATCAACCTTCGACGCCATGATTTGATTGCCGCGGAAGTAATCTTCAATCCCGGCACGCAGCGATCCGCTGGGAGCTGCCGGCGCGCGCGCGCCTTCGGCCACCGGCGCGGCACCGCCTTTGGCGCGGGCGATCACTTGATCGACCTGCGTGCGTACCCGATCGTCCGCCGCGAGGTCGCGTGACTTCTGCAACTCCGCCAGCGCCTCGTCGGTCTTACCGGTCCGCATGTACGCGAGGCCGAGGTTGAAGTGCGCTTGAAAGAAGGAGGGGTTCTTCGCCAATACCGCCCGGTAACCGGCGATCGCCTCGTCGACTTGGCCGGCGGCCAGCCGCATGGTGTTCATATCGGTGCGGACGTTGTCATCGTCCGGCTTCAGCTCGAGATATTTCTGATAGTGCCCGATCGCCTTCTCCGGCTCTTCGCGATCAAAGGCGATGTTGCCGAGGCTGCGCAGAATGTCGGCATTCTTCGGATCGCGATCGAGCACGTGTTGGAAGCTCTGCTCGGCCTCGGCGAGATACGCTGGATCGATTTGCCCCGCGCGGTATTGGGCCTCCGCCAAGCGGGTCCACAACGCCGTGTTCTCGGGATCGCCTTGGGCCGACTTGGCCATATCACGCAAGGTTTGCTTCACATCGTCTGGAATGCTGATCGGCGGGTGACCTTCGGGCATCGCCCCCGGGGCCGCGGCAGCGGCCGAGTTGGCGCCCGCCGGCTGACGCCCAGGAACGCTCGGAGGAGTCTTGGGACGCAAGAGTCCGACCGTAACCGCGCCGCCGACGACCAGCAGCACGACCACCACCACCGCCACCGGGGCATAGCGGTTCATCGACAGTGGCGGCGCAGCCACGCCCTTCGCCGACGTCCGCATGCCGCACTCGACGCAAAATCTGGCGTCGGTCAGAAGCTTCGCCCCGCACTGACTACAAAAGTTTGGTGCTGGCATTAGTGCGTCCGCTGCCGATCACGCAAGCTGTGCGGCATTTTGAGTTGAATAGCCGGCCAGGACACTGCGTCGCTAAGGTGTCGCCGCGGAGCCGCCCAGTGGATCATCGCCGAACCGTAGCAACAAACATTCGAGCTGCCAACTACAGCGGACGCGGCGACCGAGACTTTGCCGTCGCGGCGCTTTTCGTGGATAATTTCTCGGTGCGTGCTTTCGTGGAGGTCGTCACTGATGCGTGATCGTAGACGCCTGTTTCCGCTCTTGTTCATCGGCAGCTTGATGAGCTCGTGTACCTGCCATCGGCAAGTTGAGGAAGCTCCCAACCCCTCAGCATTGAGCCAGCGTCACGTCGGCTTCGACACCGGTGGTCCGTCCACCGGTGGATCACTCAAGCTCGGTGAAGCGCCCGCGGCTCCCGAAATGCCGCCGACGCCGAACCAGGTTCCGCAAGCGCCGGAGGGCAACGTTGCCGAGATTCCTCCCGATTTTCCCAGCGATGTGCAACTGATGCAGGATGCCGAGCTGGCGGCCGTCCATCCAATGGCACAAGGGGCTCACGCGGTATTGGTCCGCACGGAGCAAGACATGTCTCAAATGTATAATTTCTACCAAAGCGACTTGAAGGCGAAGGGATGGACGCTCGAGCAGAACTACCAGGCCAAGGACCAAGCGTTCCTCGGCTTTCGTCGCGGCAATACGATCCTCAGTGTGACTTTCGCGAAGGACCCCAGCAACCCGAGCAAACGTCTGGTCAACATCATGTACCAAGAGGACCAGAAACCCGAGTTCGACGAGTTCTAGGGGAACGCTCCGCCACGTCTCGATCAACCGCAATGCCGTTGGCCAACTGCCGAGGATTCACTTGACCGTCGCGTACGCGCCCTTGAAGTACAGCAGTGGTTCGCCCTCGTTGACCTCTGACGCAACCACTTCGCCGACATAGATCGTGTGATCGCCGCCCTCGTAGGCGTGAACGACGCGGCATTCCAGATGACCGATAGTCGCCGGCAGCAGCGGGACACCGGTCGTACCACGGCGAAACTCGACCCCGCTGAATTTGTCGCCGCCCGAGGTCGCAAATCGCTTGGAGAAGTCTTGCTGCCCGTCTGCCAGGAAGTTGACTCCGAACACACCGGACGCGAAGTGGGGATAGGTCTCCGATTTCTTGTCGACGCACACCAACACCAGCGGCGGTTCGAGCGACACCGACGTGAACGCCGTCGCCGTTAAGCCGTACGGCGTGCGATCACTGCCGATCGTCGTCACCACGGTGACCCCGGCCGCAAAGTGGCCCAGGACTCGGCGAAACTCACTTTTGTCAATCGGCATGGCGGGTCAGTTGCCACGATTCACCGGGAAAACGCAACCGGCTCAAATCGCTTTCGCGCGTGATCGTCACAACGTATGATGCCCGTCGATGCGGCGACGAATCGGCCGTGCGGCACGGGTCCTCGGCTATCTCGTCGCGGCGCTGGTGCTCGCTACTTCCGCGGCCGCCCGTAAGCTGCCCACCGAGCCGCCGCTGCTGCTACGCCTCGAGGGTTACATTGCTGGCGTGACCCCCACCCCCGCCGCGGACACGCGACTTGTGTTGCAGTACCAAGGCACGGACTACTCCTTCGATGTCACCAAACTGGTGGTATTGTCCGGCAGCCGGTCACCATCGCAGGTCCTGCAGGATGTGGCGCCGTATCGGATCAACTTCATCTTGCGGGGGACTTCACAATCGATGTCGCCCCTCATCAGCGCCTCCGCGGGACAGAAACTGTTCATCTTCGCCCGCTATCGCACCGGAACGCGCGATTTGTTGATCGACTCCATCCTCAACGATACGCCGGCGACGCCAACGCCGTGAGTGGTCCCGCACTTGTACCCTCATCGGCACTTGCTAGAATTCACGCGCCCAAGCTCAGCGCATGGAAAAGCCTCTCGCGTTTCGTCCGCATCCGTGGCACGGCCTCGACCCCGGCCGGCGATTTCCCGAAATTGTTCGGGCGTACATCGAAATGGTGCCGACCGACGGCGTGAAGTACGAGATTGACAAACACTCAGGCTACCTCAAGGTCGACCGGCCGCAGCGTTTCTCCAGCTTTTGCCCGACGCTGTACGGCTTCGTACCGCAGACCTACTGCGGCGCGCGCGTTGCCGCTCACGTCATTCCCGGTGGTCCCCCGGTCACCGTCGGCGACGGCGATCCGCTCGACATCTGTGTCCTCACCGATCGGCCCATCTCACGCGGGGAAGTCATCCTCGAAGCCAGACCCATCGGCGGCCTGCGCATGGTCGAGCGCAACGAAGCAGACGATAAGATCATCGCCGTGCTGATCGGCGATCCGGCCTACGGCGACGTCGCCGACGTCTCGCAACTGCCGCGGGCGGTCATTGATCGCTTACGCCACTATTTCCTGACCTACAAAGTCTTGCCGGGAGAGGCCGCCAACCCGATCAGCGTTGATCCGGTCTACAGCGCAATGGAAGCGCGGACGATCTTGAGCGCCGCGCGCGCCGACTATCAGGCCGAATTCGCCGCGTTGGAATAGCGCGTCCGAGCGCCACCCGGCACGCAAGCCGTCTAACATGCGGACCCGAGGAGCCCCATGACGTACACGACGCTCGATGTGAAACGGAACGATCAAGTGCTCTGGCTGACGCTCAATCGGCCCGACGCGCTCAACGCCCTCAACCGCACGATGGTCACGGAGCTGCGCGACTTCTTCTCCGCGCTGCCAAGCGACCGCGACACGCGTATCGTGGTGATTCGCGGCGCGGGGCGGGCGTTCTGCGCCGGACTCGATTTGAAGGAAAGCCCCGGCGGAGAGGACGGCATGGGAGCGGTGCAAGCGGCGCTGCGTGGACAACGGCGCATCAGCGAGCTGGTGATGATGATGCGCCGCGCGCCGCAACCGATTATCGCCTGCGTCCACGGCGCCGCGTGTGGCGGCGGATTTGCGCTGGCGCTGGCAGCGGACGTTCGCATCGCCGGCGCCAGCGCGCGGATGAATGCCGCCTTCATCCGCATCGGCCTGTCCGCCTGCGACGTCGGGGTCAGTTACTTTTTGCCGCGCTTGGTCGGTGCGTCGGTCGCGGCCGAGTTGCTGCTCACCGGCCGCTTCATCAACGCGCCGCGCTCGCTCGCCACCGGGCTGGTGTCTGAAGTCGTTCCAGACGCGGAGCTCGACGCGGCCGCCCAGCGATTGATCGATGACATGCTGCTCACCTCACCCATCGGCTTGCGCCTGACCAAGGAATGTCTGACCGCCAGCATCGACGCGGCCAGTCTCGATCAAGTGATCGCGATGGAAGACCGCAATCAGGTCTTGTGCACGCAGACCAACGACTTCCGCGAAGGCGTGCTGGCGTTCCTCCAAAAGCGCAAACCGCAGTACACGGAGAACTGAAACCGCGCCACGAGTCGCGGGCGGTGTCAATGAGCGGCGGACCTTCGCGCCGAATCGAGCGCGTGCAACTGGCGGCCCGCAACAATGCAGTTTGGTGCGACACCGTCTGTCGCGCCCACGGAAGGCCCGGCGAATTCTTTGACAGCATCTGGATCAATCGACACGAGACGCCGCCGTTCTATCCCAACGCCGTCACGCTCTCGGGCGATTCCGGTACCGAGCACCTCTCACGCATTCGTGACCTCAACGCTGCCGGCATCTCCGGCGAGTGGGCGGTCAAGGACAGTTTTTTGGAGATGGATCTCGCCCCGCTCGGGTTTCGCGTGCTGTTCGAAGCACACTGGATCTATCGGCCGGTTTCACCGCCGCCAGCTCCGGTTGCGGACGCGCCGTGGACCCGCGTCGGCAGCCCTGCGGATCTCGCCGACTGGGAGGCAGCTTGGCGCGGAGAGTCAGCGCCCGGACCGGCTCAGTGCGTCTTTCCGCCCTCGCTACTGCGCGACCCAGCCATCACGTTCGTTGTTGCGCATCGGCGCGGTCGAATCGTCGCCGGAGCGATCACGAACGTCACCGCGAATGCCGTTGGGCTCTCGAACATGTTTGGCCCCTCCGACGAGATCGAGCAGTTTCGCGTCGGCTGTCTGGCGCACCTAATCGAGATGTGTCCGAGACTCCCCGTGGTCGGCTACGAATCGGGCGAGGACCTGCTCGGATCGCTCGCCCTCGGCTTCGAGGCTGTCGGACCGTTGCGAGTGTGGGGGCGCGCGTCCGATTGAGGATTGGTGACTTTGGATCAGACGAGCGCCGCCGTGCGCAAAGCCGGGAGCACATACCGCGCGACGTATTCGCATTCGGCAGCGTGGGGATAACCCGACAGAATGAAGGCGTTGATGCCGAGGTCGATGTAGCCGCGCAACTTCTTGAGCACTTGGTCGGGATCGCCGACGAGCGCCGCGCCGCAGCCGCTGCGGGCGCGACCGATCCCCGTCCACAGATGGTCTTCGACGAATCCCTCGGCATCGGCTTGCTCGCGCATCTGGGCCTGATTGCGGACACCTTGCGACGCGTGATCGAGCGACCGGCGGCGGATCTCCTCGCCGATGTACGGATCGAGTCGGCTGACCAGCTTGCGCGCGGCGGCGCGGGCTTCGCCCTCGGTCTCGCGCACGATCATATGGACGCGATAGCCGAAGCGCAGCATGCGTCCCGCATGCTGCGCTCGCGCGCGCATGTCGTCGAGCAACTCGCGCAGCCTCGGCATGGGTTCGGGCCACATGAGAAACACATCGGCCTCCTCCGCCGCGACCGTGCGGGCCTCCTCGGACAACCCGCCGAAGTAGAACAGCGGGGCGCGGCCGGATCGCGTTCGCGCGGCCGGCGGCTCCAAATCCAACTGATAGAACTCGCCGCGATGGCGGATCGCCGTGCCGTTCAAGAACGCCCGGACGATCTGCATGACTTCGCGCGTGCGTTGATAGCGCGGGCCCGATTCGAGCGGCGCCCCCGGGAGGTCGCTCGAGATGATGTTGACGGTCAATCGGCCGTCGAGCATCTGATCGAGCGTGGCCAGCTGTCGTGCGAGCTGGGGCGGGAACATTTCTCCGCAACGCACTGCAACCAGCAGCCGAATGTGCGAGGTCAGCGGCGCCACCGCACTCGCGAACGCAATGCTGTCGATGCCGATCGCATACCCGGACGGACAGAGGATGTTGTCGAAGCCGTTCGATTCCGCGCGCAGCAGCACGTCGCGACAGTGCGGGAACGTGCTGCGCAACGCCGGGTCGGGCACGCCGAGGTACTCGTAATCGTCGTCACACAACGGGCAGAACCACGCGAGTTCCGGCCGGTCGCTCATCACTGATGGCATGGCGCTCTGCATCCTTCGATACGCCATACGCGATCAACGATAGGCGATTCAACCGCCATATGCTCTAAACGAAGACCTATGGACACCATCCGCTATGGCATCATCGGGACCGGGATGATGGGGTGCGAGCACCTGCTGAATCTCAACTTGATCCCCGATGCGCGGGTCACCGCGATCGCCGATCCCAACGAGACTAGTCGAGGTTGGGGACGGTCACTCGCCGGCCCCGGCATCGAGGTGTACGACGACTATCGCGAATTGTTGCGGCGCGCGCCGGTGGACGCGGTCGTGATTGCGTCGCCCAACTTCACCCACTTCGAGGTGCTGCAGGATGTGTTTCGGACCGACAAGCACGTGTTGGTGGAGAAGCCGCTTTGCACCACGGTCGACCATTGCCGCCGCGTGATGGAGGCCGCCGCGCATCATCGCGCCGTCGTCTGGGTCGGCATGGAGTACCGCTATATGCGTGCGGTCGACAAGCTCATCGAGACGGTCCATAACGGCGCCATCGGGCGGCTCCGCATGCTGGCGATTCGCGAGCATCGCTTCCCGTTCCTCACCAAGGTCGACAATTGGAACCGGTTCGCGCGCAATACCGGGGGGACCTTGGTGGAGAAGTGTTGTCACTTCTTCGACCTGATGAATCTGATCACGCAGCAGCGCCCGCTGCGCGTCTACGGCTCGGGTGGGCACGACGTGAACCACCTCGACGAACGCTACGACGGCGAGACCCCCGACATTCTCGACAATGCTTACGTGATCGTCGATTTCGACGGCGGGACGCGCGCGCTGCTCGACCTCTGCATGTTCGCGGAGAATTCGCTCAACGAAGTCGAGATGGCCGCGACCGGCGATCGCGGCAAGGCGGAGGTACACATTCCGGCCCACCGGCTCGTCATTACGCATCGCGACGGCCGGTCGCCCGAAACGTCTCACTTCGCTATTGCTAGCGAGGTGCAAACCGCGGGTGCACATCACGGAGCAACCTACTTCGAGCACCTCGCATTCATTGAAGCCATTCGTGGAGGAAAGCGACCCGCGGTGGGCGTGGAGGACGGAGCCTTGGCAGTGGTCGTCGGCGCGGCGGCGGAGCGCTCGATCGCCGAGCGGCGCGTGATCGAGATCGGCGAACTGGGCTTCTGACTCCGACGATCGGCGGGATTGTGGGACGCGCTGGCAGGGTCGCCCGTGCGATACGACCCTGCCAGCCACGGTGCGCGCCGCGGGCGCGGATCGTCCTTACGGAAGCGGCGTGCACGGAGCAGTGCAGTTGGCCCCGATCGGGTTCTCCGATCCGAAAATCCCGTGCGCAACATCCATGCAATTGCCAACGCCGCACACCGTCGGATCGCACCAGGCCGCGCCGAAGCCGTGCATTACCCCCGAGTCGTAGACGCACTGCACATAGGCCATCCACGGAGCAAGCATGGCCGGGCACAGATCGGTGCAACCGAACGTATTGGATTTGCAGGCGTTGCAACTCGAACTGACGCACGACCCGTCGGTGCACACGCCGGCGAAGCCGCTGGCGGTCGCGCACGCCGCCCCTTCGTTCCCGGGTGCGAATGAGCAACCGGCCGCTGTACACGTGTCGGTCGTACACGGATTGCCGTCGTCACACGCCAGCGGCGGCACGTTCGCGCACACACCATTGTCGCAGCGGCCGAAGCCGCTACAGACATCGCCAGGGGCACACTGCGGGCCGGTCAACGGCAGGTTGAAGCACCCAACCGCCGGATCGCAGCCGTCGGTGGTGCACACATTCCCGTCATCGCACATCGGCGGCGGTAGCGAGACGCACTGACCGCCCTGACACGCTTGCGGACTGCATTGATCGCCGCCGCAATCCTGATCGGTCCGACACTTGTCACAGCCGACAACGAAGGTGTGCTGACAGCCACCGGCGGCGGGATCGCAGGAATCGACGGTGCAGGGGTTGTCGTCGTCACACGAAGGCGGCGGACCCGGCTGGCAGACCCCATTGCCGCACACATCCGGCGTAGTGCATGGGTTACCATCGTCGCAGGGATCCGTGTTCGGCGTGAGGGTACACCCGCTCGCCGGATCGCAGCTCGCGGTGAGACAAGGATTGGTGCTGACACATGTCGGCGGTGTGCCGGGCACGCACTGTCCGCTCACGCATTGCTCGACGCCATTGCAGAGATTGCCGTCCTGACAATCGGCAGGACCATTCGGGCACTGCGAGCATCCCGGAATTTGAATGTTCTGGCAGCCGAGTGTCCGATTGCAAGAATCCTTCGTGCAATCGTTGTGGTCGTCACAACTGATGCGCGAGCCGACGCATCGGCCGCGTTTGCAGATGTCGCCCGTCGTACAGGCGTTGCCGTCGTCGCAGGCGCTCCCGCTGAGTGGGATGTCGAGACACTTTCCCGAGTACGGACTACAAACGCCCTGCGTACACTGAGTGTCGGGACACACTTTCGGCCGGATCACGCACTGACCGGTGTCATGGTTGCAGGTCGCGATCGAGCAACGATCGGGTGCCTGACAGCCGCCCGGGTTGAGGTTGCAATTGCGTTCGCACGGTCCATCGAAATCCCCGTGTCGTTCATGTCCGCGCCATCCCGCGTCGTCGACCGTGATGTTCTGGGGACGGCCACCCGGAATGTGGCAGATGGTTCGGCGGCGGCCGTCGGCCTGCGCCGAATGCGCCATGAGCGACGCCGCAGCGAAGAGACCGGCAGCCAACATTACCGGCAAGCGACGGTGCGGAACGCGCGATCTCGCTGAGGTCACGATGAATGACATCGCCGAACTCCTTTCGCCATTGCTCGGCGGCCGTTGCGGCCGTCTGAGCATCGTCTTGTGACACTGCTACAGATGACGTTAGCCTCCGTGGCAAAGCACGCAGCGCCCGCGGCTTTGCGCCTTCAGCGACCCGTGGCGAGGTGCAACCTCCATACCGATCGCGAGCACACTCATGCGGCGCGCCGGAGCACTAGCCCGACGCACGCATTCGCGTTGCGAGACTGCCGATGCGTTACCTCATCGCGTCTCGAACTGTGGGTAGGCAACTTGGGCACTGGTTCTGTGAACCGAAGCTGCGTATGATTCGTAGATGATCAGTCAACCGAGATTCGCATCACTGAGCGACGCGTAGCCAGAGGCACTGCGCATGGCAGAGACGCTCGCGCTCCACGGCTTCATGCTGTTCGTTACCCTCGTCTTGATGTTTTCGGTTTGGCTGCTCGCGACCGCGCTGCGCAACGTCGGCATCGTCGACATATTCTGGGGACTCGGCTTCACGTTGATCGCGATCTTCTCGTGGGCACTCGGTGATGGTTATGCCGGTCGGCGACTGCTCGTGGCCGCGCTCACCAGCATCTGGGGACTGCGCTTGGCGTCGTACTTGTTTTGGCGCAATTGGGGGCAGGAGGAAGACTATCGCTATCAGGCGATGCGACGACGCCACGGTCCGCGCTTTCCGGTCGTCAGTCTCTATACGGTGTTCGGCCTGCAGGGGGTGCTGATGTGGATCGTATCGCTGCCGGTCCAAGTCGCCGCGATGGTGCGCGATCCGACTCATCTGACCTGGTTGGATGCAGCCGGTGCGACCCTGTGGGCGATCGGGTTGTTGTTCGAGTCCGTAGGCGACTGGCAGCTCGCACAATTCAAATCCAACCCGCGCAATCGCGGTCACGTCATGGATCGCGGATTGTGGCGGTACACGCGCCACCCGAACTACTTCGGCGACGCGTGCGTGTGGTGGGGACTCTTCCTCATCGCCCTCACGACGCCGGCAGGCATCTGGGTCGCCGCCAGTCCCATGTTGATGACCTTCCTCCTCGTACGCGTGTCCGGCGTCCCGCTGCTCGAACGCCGGCTCACGAAGAGCCGCCCGGAGTATGCGGACTACGTGCGGCGGACGAGCGCGTTCGTTCCCTGGTTTCGCAAGCGCGGCTGAATTTCTCTACGGAATGGCCACCGTCACTGCGCGATCAGTTTCGCGGTGATGATCGAGTCGCTGATCAAGGTAGCGCCCGCGACACCATCGATCAGTGGCGCGCTCAGGACCAAGGCCCCGCCTTTGAGTCCACCACCCCCGGACGTGATCGCACTGCACGCGAATGGGTTGCCGCTGACGGTGGTCACGCACGGCTTGGCGCCACAGAGGGCGTTCGCCTGGATGCTCGTTCCAACGGTCGCGTTGGCGTCAACGATGCGGGTATTGGCAGCGCCGGTCGTCACCGCCACCGGGAGCGTCGTCTCGCGATCCGGCTGATCGTCTGCGGTGCATGGAATGCCGTCCACTCCCTTGGTCGGGTCGGTGAGATCGACGGCGCAACTGCCGCCGTCGAAGAAGTACTTCAACTCGACCGTCGCTTCGAGAACAGCCGAACCCTGAGGACCGCGACCGGAAAACGCGGGCGGTGCGGCGTAGTAGCAGACCGGTCCCCGCTGCGGATGATTGTTGTCGACGGTGCCGTGCGCGCAGGTTGGATCGACGTCGTTGGTATTGTGATCGACATCGACGAGGTAGTTCACCCCGTCCGTTCCGCCAGCGTTGCAGGCAATGCGACCCATCGCACCATTGCCCGGACCGAAGTCCGCGGTCGCCTTAATCCCCACACAGAGGCAAAAGATACCCGGCACCCGAACCGGTGAGATCGCCACCGGAGCCGGAATCGTGACGGGAAGCTCGCCGGCGCGAAACAGCGTGCGGCCACCGGCGTCGACTACGTCGGCCGCCCGGGCGCGGCCCGTCACCATCCGCAACTGCCCGTCCAACGGCGTCACGATCGCGAAGGTCTGGAGTTGCGTCGTTTGACTGCTACCGGTGGCAAATTGAAACGATCGACTGATTTCGCGTGTGCAATTGGCAGCGCAACCGTCGCCACCCACGGTGTTGCCGTCATCGCAATCTTCTCCCGGATCGACCTGATCATTGCCACACACCGCGGGGACCGAAGCCGGGCACCCGTCCAAGGCGTCGGTGACCGCTTTGACGAGTTCATCGACGGTGACACGTTGGTCTCCGTTCGCGTCGAAGGCGGGACAGCGATCCGCGGCCAAGTCGCCGAGCGCCATGTTGACCCCCACAACCAACTCGTCGACCGTCACCGAGCCACCGTGGTCGCAGTCGCCGACGCAGAGCACCGGCGTAGCGCTCGGCGTCGGCGTCGCACTCGGAGTTGCGGACGGTATCACGGTCGCCATCGATGTCGGTGATGGCGTGTCGACCAGCGTCGCAGTGGGCAAGGCAGTGTCAGTCGCCGTCGCGGTCGGCGTGTCCGTCAACGTCGAAGTCGGGCTCGGCGTCTCGGTTGTGCTGGCGGTCGGACTCGCCGTGCGGGTGGTCGTGAATGCGATAGTCGGAGAGCGCGTGGCGGTGACGGTAGCCGTCACTGTGACGGTGATCGTGAAGCTCGGTGATGGAGTCGGGGGCAGTGTAGCCGTTGCGATCCGGGAGGCTGTTGCCGTCGCCGTGGATGTGGAGGTGGAGGTCGAGGTGGGTGCAGCCGAAGGCGTCGAGGTGCGGGACGGCGTGGCGGTCGACGTAAGCGTTGGGGTCGCCGTCGGCGAACTCGTCGAGGTTGCCGTTCGCGTGGCGGTATCGGTCGGGCTCGCAGTGGGCGTGCGAGTCGGTGTCGCGGTCGCGGTACTCGTCGCAGTTGGTGTTGCCGTAGCCGTTTGAGTTGAGGTTCTCGTTATCGACGCGCTCGGAGACGACGACACGGTCACCGTGGCGGTCGGCGTTCGGGTTGCAGTCGCTGACGCGGTGGGCGTTGTGGTTGATGTGCCGGTCGGTGTCACTGTCGGCGTCGCGAACGCCGCGGCGGCCCACTGGATAGTCAAGACGACATCGCCAAATTGCGTGTCGAGTGCGGGAATGGCGCCGACCAAGGAACCGGATAGGTTGCCGATGGACCGAGATGCGAGCGCATCGCAATCAAACCCTTGGCCGGTAGCGCTCGTCTTACACGCGCCCCCCGGTCCGCACGTCTCACCGGGTCCGATGATCGCCCCTTTGACGTAGTTGGCATCGACGATAGTGCCGGACGTAGTGCCGGTCGTCAGCACGACGACCGCGTCGGCAAGCCAGGGGGCGATCGGAGGATCGTCCGCTGTGCACGGAATGCCGTCTGGGCCCGAGACTGGAACGCACTGCCCATCGTCGCAGCCCGCCGCCCCGGGTGTGCAAGCTACTCCGGCATTGCCCCCGCCAAGGCACACTCCTCCGGACAGCGGCACAAACCGAACAGACAAATCGGTATTGAGTACACCCCGTCCGCGTCCGGCTGATCCGAGAGGCAACGAGATCTGCATCGGACCGTTGCACGCACCCTGATGCGGATGCCGGGGCGATCCATCCTCAAGAACGCCCGACGCGCAGGCTGGGTCAACGTCGCTAATGTCGTGGTCCACGCTCGCCGCGACGTCGAGATCCGACTCGACGCTACAAAGAATGTAGCCCTCCTCGACCGAGTCAGCGAGACTGCCAATGCATGCGGTGCCGAAGCCCGGTATAGTCAGAGTCAGCTTCTGCTCGTCGGGGCGACTAGCCACCGGGAAGATGTCGATGGTGTCCGTGGCGCGCGGGTGGCCGACATGCAACACGGCACTTCCAGAGCCTTTGCTGACAAAGAACACTCCCGTCTGCAGTCCTACCTGCGGGGTACTCAAGATTACCTCGGATTCGACGGTACAGTTCGCGGCGCAACCATCGCCGCCGACGGTGTTGTAGTCGTCGCACTCTTCATCGCCCTCGATGAAGCCGTCGCCACAGATCGCCGGTCCTCCGGGGGTTGGACTGAACCCTAACGTCGGCGTCGGGGTTCGAGTGGGAGTGACCGTCGGCGTCGGCGTGCGGGTCGGCGTGCCTGTCGGCGTGGCGGTGAACGTCGCTGTGGGTGTGAACGTCGCTGTCGGTGTGCGCGTGCTCGACGGCGTCGCCGTCGCGGTGACAGTCGGCGTCGCGGTCACGGTCGGTGTTTGTGTCACCGTACCGGTTGAAGTACGCGTCGGCGTCACGGTTGAGGTTGGCGTGGGTGTCGATGCCGATTGCACCTCGAATGCGCCGATGTCGCAGCTCGCGCCCTGTGGACGCGGGTATCCGCGCTGGTCGCTGATCCAATTGGGATCGCACTGCGCCGCATCGCGCGCGGCGCTGCCGGCGAGGAGGGCATGCGTCTGGGTCGCGCCGCCGTTATCTTGCAGCGCTCCGAGCATCGCGCTTCTCGGACTCGCGATGGTTCCGACCAAGTCGCCCGCTGCCGCCGCGTAGTTGCAGCCATCCACTTCCCCGATCAGATTGAATCCGAATGAGAGCACCCCGCTCGCAGCGCTCGCGCAGTCCGGGACCTGCCCTCCCGTGTCGGTGTTGCCGGCCACGATGCTGTAGGTGAGAACGACGCTTCCGGCCGTTCGTCGGATGCCGCCGCCGTCGCCGCTGCCGTTGCCGTCCGAATCGGCGGTATTGGCGGTGACGGTCACATACTCCATCGAGGTCGATGTGCCGGTGCTCTGGGAGACACCGCCCCCGTCGACTCCGGCGGTGTTGCCGCTGAGGGTGCAGTTCGAGATGGCGAGGCTCGATGCGTTCGCGATGCCGACGTGAATCCCACCGCCGGATCGGACCGCCGCGTTGCCGCTGAATGTGCTGTTGTTGATGATACCGGACGATGAGAGGTAGAACCCGCCGGCGAGATTGAGGCCGCCGCCGTCGGTGTTGGCGCCGGTCGTGTGATTGCCGCTGATCGTACTCTGATCGATGAACAGGACCCCGCTGCTGAAGTTGCCGGCGATCCCGCCGCCGTCGCCATCCGAAATATTGTCGATCACGCGCGTGTTGGAGAGCAACAACTGCCCTGTGCTGTAGATCCCGCCGCCGTCGACGCCGCTGCCGGCGGCGTGATTGCCGCTGACGATACAGTCGGTCAGCGACAGCAGGCCGATACCGTTGGCTCCACTGCCACCGACGCTTGCGATTGCGCCGCCGGCGCTGCCGCTGGTGGCGTTGCGAAGCGTGAGGCCGGTCAACTCCAACCCTGCATTGGCGGAACGGACATCGAAGATGCGATCGCCTAGCGCGCTGGCATCGATGATGGTCGTCGCCGGATTGAACCCCGCGATGCTCAGATTCTGATCGTTGACGTCGGTGACATCGAGGTCACCGGTGGCCGCCGAATTCTCTCCGCTTCCGAGGATCGTGAGCGCGTACGTGCCCGGGGGGATGAAGATGACATTGTGGCCGGACCGTGCGTTGGCTTCCTGCACGGCCGCCCGCAAGGTACACACGTTCGTGCCCGTCGCACACACACCGTCACCCGGATGCAGATCGACCGCGTCGGCGGTCGAGTTCACGCTGAACGAGGCCGGGGTGAAGTTGAGGTTGAAGACCAGCGTGCCGCCGCTGCCCAGATACGCGCTGACCATGAAGTAGTACGTGCCGCCGGTCACGACCGCGAACTGTGTCGCCGCGGATTGGACCAATGACGATTGCATTGTCCAATACCCGCACCCGCCGACGACCGGGTTCAGCGAGCCGCAGGCGCCGGTGTAGGCCGACAGCACGGTCGGGTAACTCGAGCCGTCGGTATTCGCGTAGACGATGCCGTTGCTGGGCGCGGTGAAGCGGTACCACACGCTCTTGTCGCGGGCGCCGGCGCCGCAGTTCGGAATCGGGTCGTTGGGGTCGGTGCTCGTCGCGGTGGTGTCCACCGTGGCCATGAACGGGATCGTGGTGATGACGCTGGCATTGGCGCACGCGTCGCCGGCCGCCGTCGGAACGGGGGTAGGCGTCGGTGTGGGCGTGGGCGTTGGAGGAAAGCTCACGCTCAGCGTGAAGACGCCGCTGGCTCCGTTGTATCCATCCACGATGATGAAATAGGTTTGGCCTGCCGTCACCGCCGCGGTGATCTGGGAAGAGTGAGCGCCGCAGGAGTCATCGTTGCACGCGACCTCACCGCCAAACTCGCAGTTGCCGGCGCGCATGTAGAGGACGGTGTCGAAATTGGTGAGGCCGCCGCAGGTAGAAATTTGCGCCGACCCCGACTGATTCGGCGTCCACTGAAACACGGCCTCGGGTGACAGCCCGGTTCCCAAGCCGCAACTTCCGCTGAGTGCGCTGCTGCCGAAGGTTGCGCCATTCACGACACCGCCGCTTGCCGGAATGGTGACGGCGACTTCGCACGGTCGCGGCGTCGGAGTGGACGTCGGCGTCGCGTCGGCGAAGGCCGCAGCGGGCAGCTGAGCTGTAATGAGGAGCCCGACGAGTAGGCTGAGCACGACGCGATGCCCCCGCAACGGAACGGTTCGCTCGCGGCACTCCCGTGTCGTTACCCAGTCCACTGGGCACCGCAGATTGGGCATCCGCCACATACGAGGCCGATCACTCGTCGCCGTCAGCCTCATTTGTTCTCCCCACTGCACGATCGTTCGATTTGGACGTTCGCGAGATATCAAGTTCTAGCCGAGAGCACGCCGATCGGGGCCAACATTCCCTCCCGCTTTCTAGACCGCCCCCCGTTACGGCGACCGATTTTACTTGCGAACCTTCCTTCAGAACTGGATCGCGATTGCGCTCTATCGCGTGATGATGCTCGGTGTCAAGCAGAACCAATCATCAAGACAATCTTCTATGTCCTGCGCTATGATGGTCGACTGTCACAAAACGGATCAGTAGAACTACCGAGTCTCAGCGGTTTCGCGTCGGTCAGCTACGGTCATGGATCAACAGTGGTGCTCCAAGGAGACCGGGTCGAGGCGACTCACGCCGCCTCGACGATCGGAATCTCACGCACTATGATCAACACTCTAGGGAGCGCCGCGGACAGCACGGACGTAATTAGGGTAGTTCTTGCTGACCGTTGAGCCACAACCTGCACCGCAAAAGGCCTCCGTATCCGCCACACTGGGGTAAGGGGCCCAGGTCTCGCCTGTCCAATAGTATAGTGGTTGAGTTGGTCCGAATATCTGGTCGATGCACGGAATCGTTGGCGAGCCAAAACATAGATCGTAAGTTAGGAGACTTGCCAATTCGCGGCCGGAGGGCAAGCGCCAGTCGCAATGCCCCGCGAAGCAGGTGTTCGGTCCGGCGCCGCCGTTGAGGTTCGCCAAGAAATCGGTGAAGGCGGTTCCGGCTGGCGGGTATGGTGCGCTGACACTCCCCCAAGTGTAGAGGTTGTCCACATCGTGCGGATCGTTGTAGTTGGTCCCGCTGCCGACGGTGGTCGTCTTCTTCTCCCAAATCAGATCGGTCTGCTTATCCGTCACCGTGCCGTCGCCGTTGTCGACATAGCGTGCGACGCAACCGGTGGTGACGAACCCTGTGCAGCTCGCGTTGCATGCCAGCGTTCCGAATGGGGTGGACGGTGCTAGTGTGGCGCAGGTCTGGCCGTTCAAGTCGGTTCCGTCGCACACCTCGCCGTTTTCCGACAAATTGTTGCCGCACGTATGACTGAGACATGTGCTCAAGTCGCTGTTACACATGTTGAGGCTGGTGTCGCACGCAGTGAGCTCCCCTGTGCAAGTCGCCAGCTCGCCGTTGTCGCCACATTGAAACGCCGCCTCGCCAGTGTTGCCCGGGTCCATGATCGCCAGCACTGCGGCTAACCCAGCCACCGCGTCGGTGATCTTGTTCGGGTCGCTGGCGGGTGGCGCGAGCAGCGGTGGCGACGCCATGCTCGCCTGCACCAGATTGAGCCACTCGACTGCGCGGGGGTACTGGGCCGCGATTGTCTGCAAGGCGCCGCACGCGTTCGATTGCGCGATGCAGTCGGTCCAGTCTTGCAGGGTGGCGATCGCGCCGTTGCCGCCGAAGGTGCTGCAGTAGCTACCGATGTAGGCGGCATCGATTGATTGCGCCACGGTCGCACTGGTGCCGGTGATGTCGCCGACCGTATGCGTCACGTTGGGCATGCCTGGGGCGCACTTCTTATCGATCGCCGCGCTCAGTTTTTCTCCCAGGCTCTTCCCGAGATTGCGCGAGTCGTAGATCATTCGGAACATCGACACGCACGTGCTCGCCGCCTTCGATGCATCCGGCGCATCCTTCTGAATGATTTGGGTCGAGACCGCTTGCAAGCAGGACGTGACCGCATTGATGTATCCGTCGACGTAGCTCTTAGCCGCGCTCTTCACTTGCGCCTCGCAGTTGTTGAGGCTGGTCGCCTCCGCGGGTGGGCCGGCCACGGCCGCTCCACGCCACGATAGTGCGACACCAATGACGACGATGCAGGTTGAGTGCTTCATACGCCTCCCTCTCGGCTAGTTGCGAGCCGTCGCGCTGTTCGATGCGAGGCGTACTCCGCAAGCCGCGGGCCATGCGATAGGCCGCCGCACCTGACGGCTTGGAGGAGGCTCCGCGTCCACTGCTGCGGACACTGAGTCTCTGGTTGTGTCTAGTGGCGTGGACGATTGCCGATTTTGCCGCATTGCCGAAGGCGAGGTGGGCCGTCTGGTCAGGATGGCGCTCACGCTTTCCGGCCGAGCAAGACTCGAGGGATCGTCATTGACCGGCCGGACGATGGAAGCCAACGGCCGTCGCCGCCCGCATCACACGGGGCGGCGCGTCGGGAAGATCTGGTAAGCCTGGGCGGTCGAAAGTTGTCGCAAGACAATCGGCGACGTTACGCCGGCCGTGCAATCAGCCAGCCACCGGCGAGCAACAGCACCACGGCGAACAGCAGAAGCCCCCAGCGTGGCTCCGCCGGGATGGGGCGCGGCGTGTCCGTGGGTAACGGGACCGCTTGGGTGGTTCCCGGAACGATCTTGAACACTTTGCCCGCGCTGATATCGCAAATGTAGAGTTCACCGCGCGCATCTTGGCCGAATGATGCGACGCTTCCGATGGTCGTTCCGCTGCCAACCTGGCTCGAGTGGTCCAGTTGGTTGACGGCGTTGCCGTTGCTCACTTCGAAGCTGTAGACCACCGCGGCGCACAGATCGCCATAGAAGTATGTGCCGCGCAAATCCGGCATCGCACAACCGCGATAGACATAGCCGCCAATCGTCGCGCAGCGCCCGTTGCTGTGACTGTAGATAACGAGCGGGAAGGTCAAACCGGTCGTCGTGCAGTTGGTCGACGGATTGAAGCAGGCATCGCCCTCGATCAGTCGCCACCCGTAGTTCTGCCCGCCGCCGGCGCTGGCCGGCTCATAGTCGACTTCCTCCCACATGTTTTGACCGACATCGCCGATGTAGAGATCGCCGGTCACGAGGTCGAAACTGTACCGCCATGGATTGCGCAAGCCGTATGCCCAAATCTCCTGGCGACTGGTCATCGATCCGAAGAATGGGTTGTCGGACGGGATGGCGTACGGAGCGCCGCTGTCGACGTCGATGCGCAGCAACTTGCCGAGCAACACGGTCGTGTTCTGCCCATTGCCGATCGGGCCGTGCGCGTCGCCGCTGCCGCCGCCATCGCCGACGCCGATGTAGAGATAGTTGTCCGGGCCGAACGCGATGTCGCCGCCGTTGTGATTGCTGGCGCCCGCATGCGGAATGGTGAGCAAGACGGTTCCAGTCGGTGTGGCGACATTGGGATCGCCGGACACCGCGTATTCGGCGATTACGATGTTGCCGGACGCGTCGGTGTAGTCGACAAAGAACCGGCCATTGCTGCCGTAGCTTGGGTGGAAGGCGAGGCCGAGGAGCCCGCGTTCGCCGGTGGTCGACACCAGACCGCTCAGATCGAGGAACGGCGTCGGAAGAATGCTGCCGGAGTCGACGATCCGGATGCGGCCGCCCTTTTCGACGATGAAGATGCGCGCGACATCGCCGGGCGGCGCCGTCAGGTACAGCGGGCTGCTGAGTCCACTCGCGACCAGTTGCAACTGAATACCGGTGCCCGACACCGGCGTGATGCCGGTGCAATCCGGATCAGCCGACGCCGACTGCGGGCGGCACAGACACAATCCGGCCACCACTGCGACCACAGTTGAACGGCAGCGCATAATCCCCTCTGCAGGTGCGACGCGAATTATCGCGAGAACACCGAGTTGTGTCGAGCGGAATCACCGCACCGGTGAGTCTCACAACCCGTCTTGCTGGCGCCGCACCACCTCGCTACAGTCGGCGCTCGCATGATCGAGGTCCGTAACGTATCGCGGTCCTACCACCGGAACGTCGACGAAGTGCACGCGCTCGACGACGTCTCGGTGCATATTGACGGCGGCCACTTCGTCGCCTTCATGGGGCCGTCGGGGTCCGGCAAGTCGACGTTGCTCAACCTGGTGTCGGGGATCGACCGTCCGAACAGCGGCGAGGTGATCGTCGCCGGGCAACGCCTCAACGACCTCTCAGAAGACGACCTCGCCCGCTGGCGGGCACGCCATGTCGGGCTGATCTTCCAATTCTTCAATCTCATTCCGGTGCTCTCCGCGCGTGACAACGTCGCGTTGCCGTTGCTGCTGACTTCGCTCAAGAAGCCTGAACGTATCCGCCGCGCCGAGACGGCACTGCGAGTCGTGGGGCTCGACCATCGTATGGATCACACGCCGCGCACGTTGTCCGGCGGCGAGCAACAACGCGTGGCGATCGCCCGCGCCATCGTGACCGATCCCGACCTGATCGTCGCCGACGAACCGACCGGCGATCTCGATGCGCGCAACGCCGAGGACATTCTTGGTCTACTGCGCCAGCTCAAGCACGATTTCGGAAAGACGATCGTCATGGTCACCCACGACCCCCGTGCCTTGCGCTTCGTCGACTACGCCTTGCACCTCGATAAGGGCATCCTGCTCGAAGGCGAGGACGCGGAGCGCGCTGCCGAAGCGATCCGGATCGCCGCGGGCGCACACCCGCATTGACGCGCACAATGAAGTTTCTCGGACTCATCCGCGCCAACCTCGGGCGCAACAAGCTCCGCACGGTTCTGACCGGTGGGGCGATCATGCTCGCCGTTGTCCTCGTGTGCCTGTTGCTGACGATGCCCGCCGGGCTCGATGCCCTGCTCAGCAACATCGCCAGCAACACGCGCATATCGGTCCACAACAAAGGCGGGGTGGTCTACTCACTGCCGTACTCGTTCACGCGCAAGGTGCGCCAGGTCGACGGCGTCGCTGCGGCAACCGCGACGATGTGGTTCGGCGGTGCGTTCGAGGAGGAAGGCCGCGTCACGTTTCCAAACTTCGCGGTCGAAGCCGAGCACGTCGGCGCGGTGTATCCGGACTACAAAATCCCGGCCGAGCAGCTCGATGACTTCCGGCGCTATCGCGACGGCATCATCGTGGGTCGCCAAACGATGCGGAAGTACGGCTGGAAGATCGGCGACCGGATCACCTTGCGAAGCACCGTCTGGCCGGTCAATCTCGATGGCCGCATCGTCGGCGAGATTCCCAACGACCGTTCGCCGATCGTCTGGCTCAACTGGACGTTCCTCGATGAAGCGCTCAAAGCCCGCGGCGGAACCGGGCTCGGCATCGCCAACGTCGTCTGGGTGCGCGCGACCGATCCCGAGCGCGTGAACGCGATCATGCGCGAGATCGACGACATGTCCCGCAACAGCGAAGCCGAAACGGCGTGCGAGACCGAGAAAAGCTACTTCGCCAATTTCTTCGGTTCGATGAAGGCCTTTCTCACCATCATCCTCGTGGTCACAGCACTGGTCGCGCTCTGCATCGTGTTCATCGCCGCCAACACCGCGTCGATGGGCGTACGCGAACGATCCGGCGAGCTGGCGGTGCTCAAGGCCATCGGCTTCGGCCGGCGGGTGATCTTCGGTACGCTGCTCGCCGAGGCGGTCGCATTGTCGAGCGTCGCCGGCAGCTCCGGAGTGTTGCTGGCGATCGGCTTGACGCACTTGCTCAAAGCCACCACCGGCTGGAGTCCCACGCTCGGACCGCTCGGCAGCTTCATCGTCACCGGGCCGGTGATCGTCCAGGGGCTCTTCTTGTCGCTGTTCGTCGGAATGCTGGCCGGCGTCGTGCCTTCGTTCGGCGCCGCGCGCAAGCCGGTAGTGCAGACGCTGCACGAGGTATTCTAAGGTGCTCCCGCTCTCGTACAGCGTGCGCAACGTCACTGCCCGGCCGCTGCGCAGCTTGATGTCGTCGAGCGTCATCGCCTTGGTGGTGGTGGCATGCAGCCTGTTCCTCGGACTGATTTCGAGCCTGAAGCGCACGGTCGCGTCGAGCGGTGATCCCCTCAACGTGGTGGTCATGCGCAAAGGGTCGGACAACGACGGTGCGAGTTGGCTGCCGCTGGCCGCGTATCAAGCGATCCGGTTCTTCGACGGGATCGCTCGCGACAGCGCCGATCAGCCGTTGATCTCGCCCGAACTGGTTGTTCAGCCGTTTTTTCACACGCCCGCGGGCGGACGCGAGAACGTCCTCGTACGCGGCGTCGAGCCGGTTGCGCTCGCGGTGCATGACAAGGTGAAGATCGTCGAGGGGCGCATGTTCACGCCCAGTTCGCACGAGGCGGTCCTGGGACGCGGCATTGTCGGCCGCTACCTCGGCGCGCAGCTCGGCGACGACCTCAAGTTCGGCCACGGCACCTGGAAAGTCGTGGGCATCTTCGACGCCGCGGGCTCATCGTTCGAAAGCGAAGTGTGGATCGACGTGCGCGAGTTGGCGAACGACGCGAAGCGGCCGTCGCCGTTCTCCGGCGCGCGCCTGCGCGCCGCGTCGGCAGCCGATCTGGAACCGCTGATGCGCCGGATCGACGACGATCCCCGCTACGCGTTGCACGCGCAGCGCGAAGCCGACTACTACGCCAAGCAGTCGGAGTCGGCGAACTCGCTATATGTGCTGGTCATCGGGATTGCGGTGTTGGCCGGTATCGGCGCCGGCTTCGGCGCCGCCAACGCGATGTACGCGGCGGTGCAAGCTCGCACCGCCGAGATCGGCACGCTGCGCGCACTCGGCTTCTCGCGCGGCGCGATCTTGCTCGCCTTTCAGATCGAGGCGGTGGCATTGGCGAGCGTCGGCTTCGTCATCGGTGCCCTCGCGTCGCTCGGGTTGTCGAAACTGCTCGGCGTCCTCCTCGGCGGCGTCGGGTTCGGCGCGGCCACGTTCACGACCAATGTGGTGAGCTTACGCGTCAGCAGCGGCGACCTCGTCGCGGCGCTGATACTGGCGGTGTTGATCGGCGCCTTCGGCGGCTTCGGCCCGGCGTGGCGTGCCGCGCGCATGCGACCGATCGAGGCGCTCCACAAAGCCTGATCGACTTTGACTTTCAGCCCCTCCCGTGGCTACGCGAAACGTATGACCAGCCCTGATCCAGAACGACACGAACGCCTGCGCGCGGATCTCGCGTCGCTTCGCCTCGATCGCGGCATGGGCTCCGCAACGCCTGCGCCCACACGTGGGCCGCGACGGCGCGGAACCTGGATTGTACTCGCCGTATTGGTCGTCGCGGGTGCGGGAGCGTTCTGGCTGTTTGCCGGTCGCCCGCCGGTCGTCACCGTCGGCTACGTGACCGTCTCGGCACCGGAGGCATCGGGTCCGTTGCCCGTGTTGTCAGGATCCGGATACGTCGTGACCGGTGATCGCTACGTGTCCATCGGGGTCCGTGTCCCCGGCCGCATCGACCGCTATTTCGTCGAAGAAGGGCAGAGCGTGAAGAAAGGCGCGCCGCTGGTCCAACTCGACGACCGTGACTACCGGGCGGCGGTGACACGCACCGAAGGGTCGTTGACCATCGCGCGGGCCAATGTTGCGCTGGCCGAGGCCGACCTCAAGCGCGGCGTCAGTCTGCGTGAACAAGGCGTGATCTCCGAACAGGAATACGACGTGTACGCAAACAAGGCGGCGGTGGCGCGCGCGACGGTGACCCAACTCGAAGCGGAACTCGCCCAGGCGAAGGTGAATCTCGAGTACACCACGCTGCACGCGCCGACCGACGGCGTCATCCTTGCCAAATTGAAGGAGGTCGGTGAGATCGCCGTGCCCGGCGGCTTCGCCGGCTCGGGTGATTTGATTCGGCTCGCCAATCTGACCGACATGCGCGCGCAAGTCGACGTGAACGAAGCCGACCTCAACCGCGTCCACATGGGCCAACCCGCGCAGGTCACGCCCGATGCATACAACGACGCCCACTACGCGGCCGAGGTGGTCAAACTCTATCCGCAGGTCGATCGGCAGAAGGGCACGCTACGAATCGAGGTGCGCATCCTGCGGCCCGACGAGCGCTTGCTCCCCGACATGAGCGCGCGCGTCACGTTCCTCTCCGAGCCGGCCGCCAACGGCGCGCCCGAACCCGCGGCGATTCTGGTTCCCGCCGCGGCGTTGCGCCGCGATCCGCAGGGAAACTCGTTCGTCTGGTTGGTGAGCGAGAATCGAGCACACCGCGCAGCGGTCGAAGCCGCCGGAACGGTGGGCGACCGCGTGCGTATCCGCGGCGGTCTCAAGGGCGGCGAAGCCGTGATCGTTTCGGACGACAACGCGGTGCGCGACGACGGTCGCGTCCACGTCGTGCAGTAAGCGGCCGGCGCAGACGCTTCGCCGCCATCAACGACGGCGAAGTCGACGCGATCAGAAGCCGACTTTGACGGTGCCGGTCGGAGCCTGATTCGGCGGCGTGACGCGGTAGTCGACGATCGGTTGCGAGTTGGCGTAGCTATCCGGGAAGAATTGCGCGGCGCGCGTTTCTCCGGGCACACCGACCACCAACCGCCGCGCGGTCGGAGCCGCAGCGGTCTGCAGTTCCGACGTCGGTCCGCCGGCAAGGCTGGTTGCGGCGTCGTTTTTCGCGAGCAGCGCCCCGCGCGCGGCGGGGTGACTCGACCCGAGGCTGTCGCGGCCGCCGGTGCCGATGATTTCCAGCCCGTCGAGGTATTGGCGCAACAACGCATCGTCGATGCGACGCGGCACCGAGGGGAAGCGCCCTTTCTGCACGCGCGTTGCAGTGCGCGGACGTAGTTTGACGCCACCGCCGACGACGCCGAGTGTGCCTTCAACAAAGACCTCGTCCTCGATGCCGACGATGTCGGTGTACTCGCTCGTGCTGTCGTATTGCACGATGAATTCGGTGCCGCGCACTCCTGAAACCGCCGTCGGCGTCTCCACTTCGTAGCGCGCGCCCGGGGCTTTGTAGTAGTCACTCACCACCGCGCGAATTTTGCCCCCGATGAGACTGAGCACCCCTTTGTAGCGGCGCGCCGAGTCGTCAAAGACCTGGGTCCCGACTTGCAACTCTGATCCCGGTCCCACATCGACGACGGAGTCGTCCTGAAAGATCAATTTGGCCCGGCTGCTCTGACGGGTCCGGACCCGATCGCCTTCAAACAGCGCGCTGCCCACCGTAGCCAGTTGCCACGCACCTTGGCCGCCGCGTTGCAGTTCGGCTCCGCCGACGACGGCGGCAACGGTCGCCACTTCGGTTGCCGACCACGCCGGCAGTGCGGCGGCGAGGAATCCGACTACGCACCACGTTGCGAACAATTTGCGTCTCTGCGTCATGCGTCACCAACCCTCAGTATCGTGCTTTGATACCGATCGAGACGATCTGCCGGTTGTATTCGAAGTTGTCGACGTTGGAATTGTTGAAGTCGCCGAGGAACGCGAGGTCCAACTCCAAGAACTCGGTGAGATCGCGCGCAAACGCCAGAACGACTTCATTGTCGGTGTCGTGCCGTCGTTTGGCAAAGCCGGTACGGCTGTTGGGAAACTGGTAATCTTCGAGCCGGATCAGATACGAAAACTCCGCTCGCCCGAGCGTCGCAACCGGCACCTGGACATCGACGTCGAACTGATGGCCGTTGTACTGGAAGTCGTTGCCCGAATGAGGAATGGGGTCGTCTTTGTCGAACTGGTAGCCGACGCTGAAGACGCGATCGGGGGCGCCGAGCATGCCGTACTGTCGAACACCGATGGCGTTATCGTGGGAGTCGCGCTCGGGATCGTACGGCGAGCGAAAGAAATCGCGGCCGCGGAACGTGTAGTAGACTTGACTGCTGCTTGCCTCGCCCTCGGGCAACGCGATCCAGGGCGTCACCATCACCTGTTGAAAGAACGACTGATAGTTGAGCGCGTAGAAATCGTACGTGCCGGCAAGGCCGAGTTGCACCGGGCCCTGCTCGCGCGAACCTTCCAAGCGAACGCGGTGGCCCTGCAAATCAAATTGGTGCAGTTGGAAGTGCATGCTCTGGTAGAAGTCGTACGACGCGGTGAACTGGGCGATCGGATTGTCGGGTAAGGTATACGCGCCGCCGAAGCCGAGGACCGCACGCCCGTCGCCCTGGCCGGCAATACCCAGCGACTGGCGCAGTTGAGTGTTGTCGGGCGCCAGTGCGACGTTCGAGTCATACTCGAACTTGACATCGCCATAGAGCGACCAGCGTTTCGCATACGGGGTGCCGGCGGGTGCCGGCGGTCGCCGCAGGGCGGCGGCACCGGACAGGTACCCCTGGGCTTCGCGAACGGTCTCGCTGTCCGGTCGACCTTGGCTCGCTTGCGTCAGCTCCGCGCGACCTTCACTCTCGCGGCCTTGGCGCAGCAAGGCGAGGCCGGCATAGTAGTGTGCGGTGGCGCGCAACTCCGGATCCTTTTCGGCTTCGGCAAAATAGGGAGCCGCCTTCGCAAAATCGTTGAGACGGTAATAGGCCAAGCCGAGAAACAGCGCCGCCGGAAAGCGATCGGCGGCGGTTTCGTGCGCCTTTTCCAACCACGGCAGCGCGGCGGGATATTGTTGCGCGTCGAAGTAGGCGACGCCGAGATCGAGCGCGAGATGCGAAAGCTGCGGACGGATCTGCGCGGCGCGTTCGAGATCGGGGATGGCCACGTTGGGCTGCCCGCGCCGCGCCGCGGTGAGGCCGCGGTAGTACAGCGCGAGTGCGTCATTGCCATCCGCCTTCACCGCGTCATCGAAGAGCCGATACGCCTCATCCCAGCGGGCATTGTGAAAGGGAATGAGGCCTTTCGCGTAGAGCGCCTGTGAGCGCGCGTTTGCCCAGGCGCTCGTCGGCGCGACGGTCAACGCACCGATGAGCACCCCCGTGACCCTCCAGATCCAACCGCGCCTGCGTGTCATTCTGGCTCCACCCCTCAATTGTGCTGCCGCGCACACGATCCAGCTATATCCCCATGCCCTCCGTCGGCGTGTCGGTCGGCGTGTCGGTCGGCGTCGGCGTTTGCGTTGGCGTTGCGGTCGGAGCGCCAACGACCAGGTTGAGCGCAAACGCGCTGGTGTTGTGATTGAGGTCGGTCTGCGTCGCCGTGATCGTGGTGCCTTCGGGTTGCGACAGCCCGAACTGGAAGGCGCCGTTCGCGTCGGCCTGCGTCGATCCGAGATACTGCGCCGCCTCGCCCGCGCCGCTGTCGTCCGACGGCGTATCGGTGATGAAGAAGTCGAGCGTCGCCAAGGGAACCGCCGTGCCGGTCACCGCTCCGCCGCTGCCGTTCGACAGCACCGGCGGCATGATGATCTCATCCGCCAACGCGTCGCGCACGATTCCTTGCTGTTGGTTGTTCGCGATGATGTTCGCGCGCAGTTCGACGCCGAGACTGTCCGGACCATAGATGCTGACGCCGTAGCCAACGTTGTTGCGAATCTGATTCGGCGCACCGTTCGCCGTCCCGCCGACGACGACGTTAGCGGCCTGATTGATCAGGATGCCGTCGGAGCCATTGCCGCCCAGCGCGCCGCCGATCTCGTTGCCGACGATGGTGAGGTTCATCGTGTCGCCATTGATGCCGGCGATGAAGATGCCTCCCTGCGCATTGCCGACGATCACGTTTCCACTCCCGGGCGCCGTGCCGCCAATCGTGATCTGTTGATTTCCACCCGTCAGCGTGATGCCCGGCCCGGCGTTGCCCACGAGCATCGTGCGACTGGCGGACGCACCGATGGTGTTGCCGGTGACCATGATCCCTGTGCCACCGATCAGCAGACCGAGACCGCTGTTGCCGGCGATCACGTTGTGATCGATCTGGTGACCCGAGCCCGCGAGGGAGATTCCAACTCCCGTATTGCCCGTCGCCGTCTGCCCATCCAGTCCGACGCCCACGTAGTTGAAGTGAATGACGGCGTCTTGAGCCAAGGAGCCGACGAGAATCCCGATGGGCGTCGACCCGATCGCGAGGCTTTTGATCTCGGTCTGATTGCCCAAGACCAACACGGCTCCGAGCGTTTCCGGCCCGATGAGTCCAACGTCCGGAGCGTCATCGCCGTTGATGTCGCCGTCGATCGCGGTTCCACTTTCGGTCAAGACCGGCAAGGGGGACTGCAACTGAATCGACTGCCCGGCGAGTGCCGGAGCGAACGTGATCCGATCCGGCACGCCGTCGCTATTCGCGGTGAGCAGCGCGTCGCGCAGCGAGCCCGGGCCACTATCATCCGTATTGGAGACAAGCAGCGACGCGATTTCCGGCGTTAAAGTCGGCGTCGGCGTCGCCGTCGAGAGAATCGGCGTATCGGTCGCGGTTGCAGTTGGCGTCGCCGTCGCGGTCCCGCCCACCGATTCGGTGGGCGTGTCGGTTGGAGTCGGCGTCTCGGCGACCGTGTTTGTCTCGGTGGCTGTTTCCGTCGCCGTCGGCGAGGTCGCCGTGGTTTCGGTCGGCGTCGCGTTCGACGATTCGGTCGGGGTCTCGGTTGGACTGGGGGTGTCGGTGTCAGCCAATGTCGGAGATGCGGTTGGCGTTAACGTCGCGACCGGAGAATTTGTCGCCGGAGGCGTCTCGCTCGCGGTGGGCGAAGGACTCGGGGTGGCGGAGAAGGTTCGGGTCGGCATCGGCGAAGTTGTCACCGTCTCACTTGGGGTCGACGTCACTGTCTCGGTCGGCGTTGTGGTATCGGTTGCGGTCGGAGATTCCGACGGTGTGGCGGTTGCCGTAGCTGTATCGGACGGAGTCGCAGTCACAGACGGCGTGAGGCTCGCGCTCGTCGACGCAGTGACAGTAGCACTCACGGTCGGCGTGGCCGTCTCGCGTTCTTCCTGAGTGGGGGTGACCGACGCCGTTGCGGTTGCTTCGCCGAACGTCTCGCTGGCCGTCGCCGTGGCTGTGGCCGTCACCGTTGCGTTGAGACCCGTCGTGGCGGTGACCGTCGCACGTGGCGTCTCGGTGGGCAGCTCGGTCCGAGTTGGCGTCACGCCTGCGGCCGCGGTGCTGAAGCTGAACTCGAATGGATTGGGAGCGAGTTGGTGCGGCGGCGTACTCGTGTCGGTCGCGCCAACGGAGACTGGCACCTGCGCACCCGACGGCAGCTCGTCGGTATGGAACCGAAAGCCGGTGAGGCCCCGTGATGGTTGCACGCACGGGCTCGCCGTGCTGTCAGAACATGCGGTCAGCTCGACACCGCCGGTCGGCGTCCCGCTGGTGACCAACGATTGACCCGCGACAACGACGGTGACACTGGTCGGAGCGATCCCGCCAACGCTGGTCGCAATGACGAACGACACGCCGCGACTCGGGTCCACGTCCGTCGCGGCCGGAAGCGGGGCGAATTCGGTCACGAACGGCAGCGGGGTCAATTCGATGGTACCGAGATCGCTGGTTTGCCCGCCGGTCACATTGGCATCGACGATCGCACTCGCGTACGAGGGCGTGAGGGTCAGCGCCGTGATGTCCGGCGCGCCGCCGAACGGCACATCGTACGCACGGATGCGGACGTGACTGAGGCCGACAGGGACGTCACCGAAGACAACGCTCCGTGTCGCGGTCGGATCGACAACGTGACGCGAGTGGAATCCGCCGGGACCATCGAGCTGGACATCAACTGTGCGAACGCTTGCCGGGAGCGCGCCAGGGTCGCTGGTCGCGCTACCCTGCCACACCGCTCGCAACGCGATACGACCCGTTGCGGCACCCCCGCCGGTCGATTGTCCCCCTCCCCCGCCGCATCCGATCAGGACTGCCAACACCAACCACCCCACCGGTCGCCACGCCGACCTCGATGACGAGACCGGCCGCAAACTACCCCGACCACACACTGACCAATACGCCACGCAGCATATAAAGCACGCGTCTTGTCACGGTCAAGCGAAAACCGGGACGCAGCTAGTGGAAGAACGCGGGCGTCACCGAGATGCGATATGTTTCGCTGCCGCGACTGTCCGATGGCCGCACCACGAGCGCCGACATGAGATCGCTGCCGATCCGCCACATATTGTCGGCATCGACGGAGAAACTGTCCGAAAGATTCGTGATCCCGCTGCGATCGATCGCACGCGATTCGTTGCTGAACGAATCACCGACAAGTTGTCCGCTCCAGCCGGCATTGAAAGTGGTCAGGCCCTCCGGCGCGCGGAAGATAAACGCATCACCCGGAACGCCGGCAGCATCAAGACAACTCGCGCTCGATATCGCACCGGTCTGATCACCCGACTCATAGGTGAGCAAGCGGGTTGGACACAATGAGACTGGAAAGCTGTAGGATCCGCTCGTCGTCTGATCATTCGCAGCCACGATCAGGACCATCGGGCCGGCAGTCGCAGCCGCAAGGGCGAGATAGTTGGTCGAACACGCGGTTCCGGGTCCCTGCGTTCCGTCATTCGCAACAGCCCAAGCACAGCCGACGCCGGGGGCCACGGTAGAGAGCATGTGCGCGCCGCCGGCATCGATCGTGAAGACATTCAATCTGGCAGCCGAAGCGCCGGCCCTTCCCGCGATCGTGCAGTCATCGCTTCGGAATTCACCGTTCGCAGTGGGGCCGGCGATCGCGATGGTTCGACATCGTTTTGCCCACAGGACGAAGTCGCCTTCTACGGTGCCGTTGGCAGGAAACGAGCTGGCACTGACGAATAGCGTCGCGTCGGGCGCGAGAATCTGACTCACCCGCGCGTCGGTGGTATTCGCGAAAGGATCGTCGTCGTTGTCGGAGCGGATGCCGTTCGAGCCGACGACCGACAGCACCGCGTCGAGATCCGATTTCGCAGCCGCCATCGTGATCGTCGCAAACTCACCGGCAGCAGCGCCCTCCAGCCGATAGCTGTTGACGTGCACCCCGTTGTCGCCGCGGCAATCGCTGACGGTGAACGCGGTATCGGTCGCAACGTCAACGGTGAGCGTGCGCGCGGGGCAGCGCTGAATCTCGAGCTGATAGCGCGCCGTGCCGCCGTCTTGCGTGACGGTTGCGTCGTTACTTGCGGCGACGACCGTGTATGTGCCGGCGCGCGGCACTGTGAACGCGAGTTGTGCATCGGTGCCACCGTCTTCGGAATCATCGTTGTCGGCCGCCAACAGGGTGTGCTCCGGTGCAAGCAAATAAAGCTGCGCATCGAACGGGTCGGCGCTGGTCATCTTGACGCCAATCACGTCACCCGCACTGAGATCGACCGTCCAGAGATCGGCGCGAGTGTTGACTGCAGACGCGCCCCCAGTGGGTAGCGCTGGCGGAGCGGGGCACGACGTGACGCGCAGCGTACCGTTCAATACCATCGGCACCGACGAGACCGTCACCGGCGTCGCCGCGCACGCCGGTAGCGAGAAATCGATGGTGTAGGGTCCGTCCTTGCCGGCGCCACTCGCCACGATGGTGTAGGTGCCGTTCTCCAGCGGATAAAAGAACAGCGAAGCACTGGTGGTTCCGTTGGCGACTACTCCACCGGTGCGATCATCCGACGCCAGTACATATCCCGTGAAGGCATCGGTGGGTGCGGGCCCGTACAGCGACAGAAATGGGTCGGGGACCGCCGTCGAATTGGGATTGGTCGCCATGTCGATCCGAACCGGAGTTCCCGCGTGTGCGGTGAACGTGTACCGATGGGCGGGCAGGTCCGGTTGAGCGGGATCGGGACAATCGCGCACGCCGTCGTTTCGCAATGTTCCGCTGACGCTGGTGCCCTGAGTTGTCGGCGTCACCGCAATTGGGGCGGTCGGGCAATCACGGACACTCACACTCAACGAATAGGCGCCGGTCATGCCCCCTGATTCGGCCGAACTCACGAAGATTCGGTAGGGCCGCGCGGTCGTAGTCAGAAATTCGGTCGGCGCCTTTGCCTGACCAAAATAGACGCCGGCATCTTGGATGATCACCGACGGGGCGAAGCCGCTCGCCGCGATGCTGACTTTCATCGCCTGCCCGGGGATCGCGGCAACGTCGTACACGTCGGTGGGCCGGCTCCCGCCGGTCGGCTTGCAATCGCTCAGATCCAATTGTCCGGTGATTGTTCCGGGTGTGATGGCGGCGGACACACACGCGATCGACGTCGGAGTCGGCGTCGGCGAGGGCGTCGAGCTGAACGTTCGGGTCGCGGTTCCGGTCGGCGGCGTAGCGACAGGCAGGTCGCCGGTGACGGCGTACACGACGAAAACGAGATCCGCCGCGCCGACGAATCCGTCTCCGTTCGCGTCGGCCCCCGGCGCGGGCTGAATTGTGACGTCGAAGAGGCGATGAATGAGAACAGCGAGGTCGCGAAGCTCGACGCCGCCGTTCCCGTCAACGTCGCCGGGAGCCGCGAAGGCGCGGCCGACACTGACCCCGACGAATAGCAACGTCGGGACAAGTCGCCTGCACCATTGCACCAGTTCACCGTTGCGGCACGGATTGCGTGAGCGCGATCGACAAGTCAAGCCTTTCGCTCGCGTGACGCACCCGCGGCACTCGCGGGCCGGTGACGGAGTGCATACATGGCAACGGCCCCAGCTACCGATGCGTTGAGTGATTCGCACGCGCCGGCCATCGGGATGGACACCAGTTGATCGCACTGCTCCTGCACCAAGCGCCGCAGACCCGATTCCCCGCCCAACACGAGCGCCACCCGAGTCGGCGCGACGAAGTCGAACAGATCGGCTCCGGCACCTGCCGCAAGGCCGACGATCCAGTACGCGTGCGCCTTCAACTCGCGCAACGTCCGCGCGATATTCACCACCCGCACAACCGGGACGCGCATCGCAGCGCCGGCCGCGGCTTTCTCGACGCTGGCGGTGACTCCCACGGCTCCGTCCTTCGGCAGGATCAACGCGCCGAAGCCCGCCGCCTCCGCCGATCGCAGCAGCGCGCCGAGGTTCTGGGGATCGCGGAGCTGATCCACTACCAAGAGGCGCGGCGCATCGCCTTCGAGAATCGCCGACAGCTCGGCGTACTGAAACGCCGGCACCTGCGCCACCACGCCCTGATGTTGGTCGCTGGCGCAGAGGCGACCAAGCATCGCGGGCGGTACACGACTCACTGCGATACGCGCGGCGATGGCGAGCGACACCAGCGCGGCAACGCGCGGCGATGCGTCCTCGCGCACATACAGATGGTCGATCGGTGGCGGCGTCACCGCCAGCCGGGCAGCCACCGCGTGAATGCCGTACGCGCAGGCTCGCGCGTGACCGCGTGGCGAGGGCGCTTCATTTACAAGGAATGGCCGTTTCATTACGATCCGCGTGCGTGCCCACCATCAACCGCTACATCATCCGCGAGATTGCTGCTCCGTTCCTGCTCGGCCTGGGGGCATTCACCGGCATTCTGCTCATCGCGCGGATTCTGAAGCTCGTCGAGTTGGTGGTCAACCGCGGCGTGCCGTTGCTGCAGGTGATCAAGTTGTTTTCGTACATCCTGCCCGCCTTCCTCGAAGTCACGGTGCCGATGGCGCTGCTGCTGGGCGTCCTCATCGCGTTTGGGCGGCTGTCGTCGGACAGCGAGTTGGTGGCGCTGCATACGTCGGGGGTGAGCCTGTATCAGTTGCTCGTGCCGGTGGCGATGGTCGCCGGCGTGGTGTACTGCGCCACGCTCGCGTTGTCGATCTACGCGCGACCTTGGGGCAACCGCATGCTACGCGACGGCCTGTACGAACTCGCCAAGACGCGGGCGAGCGCCGGCATTCGCGAGCAGGTGTTCAACGACGACTTCGCCGGCTTGGTGATTTACGTCGAAGAAATCGAGCCGCCCGGCACGACGCTCAAGCGCATTCTGATCTCCGACACGCGCGATCCCAACCAACACAACACGGTCTTCGCCAAGGTCGGCATCGTGGTGAACAACGAGGCAACGCAAACGCTCACGCTACGCTTGTTGGACGGCAGTATTCACAGCGTCGACCAAGACGGGCGAACCTACAACCGCACCGACTTCAGCATCTACGACATGAGTCTGGATCTCGATACTGCGTTGGCGCGCGCGCGCCAACGCGAACGCGATCCGAACGAGTTGACGTTGACCGAGCTGCGACACGCGATCGCGGCGAAGGCGAGTGGCGGCCAGTCTTCCCTTGCCGAGCAGGTCGAACTCCAACGCAAGTTTTCGATCCCCTTCGCGTGCATCGTTTTCGCTGCCTTGGCCGTACCGCTCGGTGTGCAGCCGACGCGATCGGTTCGCTCGCGCGGCTTTTCCACCAGCCTCGTGCTGATCCTCGTCTACTATTTGCTTCTCAGCCTCGGCGAGAGCCTCGGCGAGCGCGGGGCGCTGCCGCCGGCGTTTGCGCTGTGGATTCCCAACGTGGTGCTGGCCACGCTCGGGCTCACGCTGTTGTTGCGGACAGCGCGGCAGAGCAGTCTTGCCAGCGTGGCGAGATTCGACCACTGGCTGGCGAGTTGGCGGTCGCGTTTGGAATCGCGGCTGAGCCGCGCGGAGTCATAGTTCGGTGCCGACCCGCGTTGTCAGTCGTTATCTCATCCGCGAGTTCTGCGGAATGTTCGTTCCGATCCTGCTCAGCTTCATCGGCGTGTACTTGATCATCGACTTCTTCGAGCGACTCGACGGGCTGCTGCGCAATCGCGCGGCGATCTCGCTGGTCGTGCAATACTTTCTCTTCAAGATTCCGCTGATGATCACGCAGGTCACCCCCGCGGCGGTGCTGGCCGCGGTTCTCATCAGTCTCGGATCGATCTCACGCCGCAATGAAATCATCGCCTTCCGCGCACTGGGCGTGAGTCTCGGCCAGACGGCGGTGCCGCTCCTCGCGGTGACCGCACTGATCAGCGTCGCCTCACTGTTGTGGGACGAGACGGTGGTGCCGTACTGTTCGCGGCACTTCCAGTACATCAGCGACGTGAAAATCAAGAAGCGCACGGTGCGCGGGCTGCTCAGCGATCACGAGATCTGGTATCATGGTCGCGACGGTTTCTATAACATCGACCAAGTTGACGCGGCGCGGTCGACCTTGCATGGACTGACGATCTACCGTCTCGACGAATCGTTCGCGCCGGTGAGCATCGTCGAGGTGCCGCAGGCGCGGTGGGACGGCACGCGGTGGCACACCAGCCCCGCGACCGAACGCCGGCTGATCGACGGCGGCCAAACCGCCACGCGCACGCTCGGCCGCAACGAGGTGGTTATTCCCGAAACCCTCGACGACTTCGTCGAGGTACAACGTTCGGCCGATGAGTTGAGTTTCAGCATGCTCCGTCAGCGCATTCGCACGCTCGCGCGCAAGGGGATCGACACCTCGACCTACCTGATCGATCTGCATCTCAAGTTGGCGGTGCCCTTCGCCAGCTTCGTTCTCACAGTGATGGGCATTCCGCTGGCAGGCCGGGTGCGGCGCAACCCGAGCGTCTCGGCAGTCATCGGCGTCGGATTGAGCGCCGGATTTGGCTACTGGGTTGTCCTCGCCCTGGCGAACTCGCTCGCGCGCGGCGGCGCGCTGCCGGCGCCGGTCGCGGCGTGGGCCGCCAACGGCGTGTTCCTGTTGATCGGGATCGCGCTGTTCCTCGGTCGCGAGTAGTCGGGCGGCGCCGGCGATGTCGGTTCGGACGACACGCGCTCGGCGATACGCAATAGACGTCTGGATCAGCGCTTCGAGTACTGCGGACGCTTGCGCGCCTTGTGACGGCCGTACTTCTTTCGCTCAACCTCACGCGGATCGCGGGTGATGAAACCGGCTTTCTTGAGCGTCGGACGCAGGTCGGGATTCGCTTCGAGCAAGGCACGAGTGATGCCGTGGCGCACCGCCGAAGCCTGGGCCGAGACGCCACCGCCGCGCACGTTGGCCGACACGTTGTATTTGCCCTCGGTATTCGTGATCTCGAACGGTTGGTTGACGACCATGCGCGAGGTCGGCCGCCCGAAGTAGTCGTCGAGGCTGCGCCGGTTGACGGTGACCTTCCCGTCACCCGGAAAGATGTTGACCCGTGCGACCGCGCTCTTGCGGCGGCCGGTTGCTGCGAACACGTCTTTTCGTTCCGCCATGATCGACTCCGAATTTTTCCGAATTATAAGGTGACCGGAACGGGCTGCTGCGCCACGTGCGGATGATCCGGTCCGGCGTAGACTTTCAGTTTGGTCGCCAGTTGGCGGCCCAAGCGATTCTTTGGAAGCATTCCGGCCACGGCCGTGCGCAAGACGCGGTCGGGTTTGGTGCTCAACGCCTTGCCGGCGACTTCGGTCTTGACGCCGCCGGGATAGCCGCTATGACGGCGATACAGCTTTTGCTGCGCCTTGTTGCCGGTGAGTCGGAGGCCGGCGGCGTTGACCACCACGACGAAGTCGCCGGTGTCCTCGTGCGGCGTGAAAGTCGGTTTGCCCTTGCCGCGCAGCAAATCGGCCGCGCGCGTGGCCACCCGCCCGAGCACCTTGCCCTGGGCGTCGATCACGTACCAGCGGCGCGCCGCGAGCGCGTCTTCACGAGTGGCCATGTAGGTCGTCTTCATGCTTCCTTACTTCCTTGACACCGCAGCGAGCGGCCCCTCGGATCGAGGGGTGGTCGCTCGCGAAATGGCGGGGTGGACGGGACTTGAACCCGCGACCTCCGACGTGACAGGCCGGCGTTCTAACCGAGCTGAACTACCACCCCGATATGCGTTGGGTTGGCGCGGTGTCTCCTCTCCGTTCTGGTTCGCTGAACAAATGGGCGGTATCCGATTTGAACGGATGACCCCCGGCTTGTAAGGCCGATGCTCTCCCCCTGAGCTAACCGCCCGCCCTGCGACGTCGGTAGCGGCAATCTCTAGTTCAGGGAATCCTTCAGCGTCTTGCCAGCTTTGAATTTTGCGGCCCGCGACGCCGAGATTTCGATGGTTTCACCCGTCTTCGGGTTGCGTCCAGTGCGTGCCTTCCGTGTCGAAAGCGAGAACGTACCGAACCCGGAGATGTTCACCTTCTCGCCCTGCTTGAGGGCCGCGACGATGTCGTCGAAGAGGGTGCTGACCGCTCGCTCGGCTGTCGCTCGCGGCAGATCCACCTTGCTGGCGACGGATTCGATCAGTTCTGCCTTCGTCATGAAGCCTCTAGATTCCTTCCCGCTGCTGCAAACGAGCGGCGACTCATAACAACCAGCCGCCGGCAAGTCAAGGAAACCCTAGTGGGTGACCACGTCGGTCGGCTCGGGCACCTCCGTCCGGAACGGCGGGCTGGGTGGTTGCTCCAAGGCCGCCTCGGGCTTCTTCATCAAGAAGGACTCCGGATTTGTCAGCACCAGCGCCTGCCGAAGGGCTTGGTCCATGTGCTCAACCAGTTCGATCTGAATCGTCTTGATGATCGTCGGCGGAATTTCCTCAATGTCCTTCTCGTTTTCGGCCGGGATCAGCACCGTTTTGATTCCTGCCCGGTGAGCGGCGAGTACTTTCTCCTTCAACCCCCCGATCGGGAGGATACGGCCGCGCAGCGTCACCTCGCCGGTCATCGCCACATCGTGTCGAACCGGGATCTTGGTCAACGCCGACACCAGAGCGGTTGCCATGGTGATACCGGCCGACGGGCCGTCCTTCGGGATCGCGCCTTCGGGGACATGGATATGGATGTCCACCCGTTGATAGAAGTCCTTATCGAGACCCAGTTCATCGCCGCGCGAGCGGACGTAACTGAGCGCCGCTTGCGCCGACTCCTGCATGACATCGCCCAAGCGGCCGGTGATGATGAGCTTCCCCTTGCCGGGCATGACGGTAACTTCGGTCTGCAACAGATCGCCACCCATCTCGGTCCACGCCAACCCCGTGGCGACGCCCGTCCGATGTTCCTCCTCGGCCTTGTTGAACCGGAAACGCGGCGGGCCGAGGTACTTCACGACGTTCTTGCCGCTAACTTGGACCTTGTAGTCCTTGTCCTTCTTAACCACGTCAACCGCGACCTTGCGGCAGATCGAAGCCAGTTCCCGTTCGAGGTTACGGACGCCCGATTCCTTGGTGTAGTGGCGCACCACGTTGAGAATGGCGTTGTCGGAAAACTCGATGTTTCCCGCCTTGAGACCATTGGCCTCTTGCTGCTTCGGAACCAGGTAGCGCTTGGCAATGTTGAGCTTCTCCAATTCCGTGTAGCCGGCGATGCGGATGATCTCCATCCGGTCTTGCAGCGGCCGCGGAATCCGATCGAGCGTGTTGGCGGTGGTGATGAACATCACCTTCGAGAGATCGTACTCGACGTCGAGATAGTGATCGTCGAAGTTCTGGTTCTGTTCGGGATCGAGGACCTCGAGCAGCGCCGATGACGGATCACCGCGGAAGTCGGTCGACATCTTGTCGACTTCGTCGAGCAGAAAAACCGGATTGCCCGACCCTGCCTTCTTCATGCACTGGATGATCTTGCCGGGCAGCGCACCGATATAGGTGCGGCGGTGGCCGCGAATCTCGGCTTCGTCGCGCACGCCGCCGAGCGACACACGCACGAATTTGCGACCGGTAGCCCGCGCGATGGACTTGCCCAGCGAGGTCTTTCCAACGCCCGGCGGGCCGACCAAGCACAGGATTGGGCCCTTCATCTGGCCGACGAGCGACTGCACCGCGAGGTATTCGAGAATGCGCTGTTTCACCTTCTCGAGACCGAAGTGATCCTCTTCCAGCACCTTCTCGGCCTCGGCGATGTCCAGCTTGTCGTCGGTGTAGTCGTGCCACGGCAACGAGATGAGCCAGTCGATGTAGTTGCGAACGACCGTGGCTTCGGCCGACATCGGCGACATCATCTTGAGCTTGCGAAGCTCCTTGTCCGCCTTTTCCTTGGCTTCGGCGGACATCTTCTTCTGCTTGATCTTTTCTTCGAGTTCCTGAATCTCGTTCTTGAATTCGTCCTTCTCGCCGAGTTCCTTCTGAATCGCACGCATCTGTTCGTTGAGGTAGTACTCCTTCTGGGTCTTCTCCATCTGCTTCTTGACCCGCGTGCGGATGCGTTTCTCGACTTCGAGGATTTCGATTTCCGAGCGCATGTACCCGAGTACTTTTTCCAACCGCTCGGTCGGATTGAGCACCTCGAGCAACGCTTGCTTGTCCTCGAGCTTGATGCCCAGGTGCGCGACGATGGTGTCGGCGAGCCGTGACGGGTCGTCGATCGACGCCACCGACATGATCATCTCGGGCGGAATCTTCTTGTTGAGCTTGACGTAGTTTTCGAACGTCGAGTTGATCGAGCGAATCAGCGCTTCGACTTCGGTGGACTTCTCGATTTGCTCGTCGATCTCCTCAATTTCGACCGCGAAGAATTCAGGATTCTCGACGTAGCGCAGCACGCGCGCGCGCTTCTTGCCTTCGACCAGGACCTTCACGGTGCCGTCGGGAAGCCGCAGGAGTTGCACGACCGTCCCGAGCGTCCCAACCCGATAGATGTCGTTCTCATCAGGATCGTTGGTCTTCGCCTCTCGTTGCGCAGCGAGCAGAATGAACTTCTGCTTGTTCATCGCCTCTTCGAGGGCCTTGATGGATTTCTGCCGGCCGACGAAGAGGGGGACCACCATGTGCGGGAAAACAATGATATCCCGCAGCGGCAACAGAGGAACCCGCGGGGCGCCGATGGAACCGCCTTCTCGTGGGTCTTTCTTCTCGTTCCGAAAGAGCATGCGTCCGTCCTCTCCCTAAGAGATGCTGGCCGTCAGGCCGTTTCCGCCGCCTTCTGATAGAGCACGATCGGCTGCTCGTGCTTGGTCACGACTTCCTCCGAAATCAACACTTCCTTGATGTTGGGCTGCGACGGGATCTCGTACATCACATCGAGCATAGTGTTCTCCAGGATTGCTCGCAAGCCACGAGCCCCAGATTTTCGTTTGAGCGCTTCGCGCGCAATCGCCGTCAACGCACCGTCGGTGAACTTGAGATGGACGCCCTCCATCTCGAATAGCTTCTGGTATTGGCGCGTGAGCGCGTTCTTCGGCTCCTTCAGAATCCGCACCAGATCCTCCGCGTCGAGTTCGTCGAGGCTGGCGATCACCGGCAGACGCCCGATGAACTCCGGAATCAACCCGAATTTGAGCAGATCCTCGGTTTGCACTTCGTGCAACAGCTCACTGGTGCTGCGCTCCTGCTTGCGGCGAATATCCGCGCCGAAGCCCACGCCCTTGATCCCGATGCGACGCCGGATCAGATCTTCGAGGCCGACGAATGCCCCACCGCAAATGAACAAGATGTTCGTGGTGTCGACTTGCAGGAACTCCTGCTGCGGGTGCTTGCGTCCGCCCTTCGGCGGCACGCTCGCGGTCGTGCCCTCGATGATCTTGAGCAACGCTTGCTGCACGCCTTCACCGGAGACGTCGCGCGTGATCGAGGGGTTGTCACCCTTGCGCGAGATCTTGTCGATTTCGTCGATGTAGACGATACCGCGCTGCGCCTTTTCCACGTCGTAGTCGGCGTTTTGCAACAAACTCAGGATGATGTTCTCGACGTCCTCGCCGACATATCCGGCTTCGGTGAGACTCGTGGCATCGGCAATCGTGAACGGCACTTGGAGGAAGCGCGCGAGCGTCTGCGCCAGCAGCGTCTTACCCGACCCGGTTGGACCGATGAGGAGGATATTGGACTTCTGCAACTCGACGTCGCCGGTTACCAACTGGCTGTCGATGCGCTTGTAGTGATTGTGCACCGCGACCGACAGGACCTTCTTCGCGCGCTCTTGTCCGATGACGTATTGGTCGAGGACCTTCTTAATCTCCGACGGCTTGGGCACGGACGACGTCGACGCGAGCCCTTCCTCTTGGTCGCACTCCTCGGCGATGATGTCATTGCAGAGGTCGATGCACTCGTCGCAGATGTAGACGGTCGGCCCGGCGATCAGCTTGCGGACCTCATCTTGGCTCTTGCCGCAGAACGAGCACACGAGATTCCCACCCCGGTCGCTATCATGCTTGGCCATAACTCCCTCACACTTTCCGGGTCGGTCGATTGGCGATCACTTCGTCCACCAACCCGTACTCGACCGCCTGCTTCCCGGTTAGGAAGAGGTCGCGATCGATGTCCTTCTCGATGCGCTTGAGGCTCTGCCCGGTGTGGGTCACCAAGATGGCGTTGAGCTGTTCGCGGAGACGCAGAATTTCACGCGCTTGAATATCGATGTCGGTCGCCTGACCCTGCGCGCCGCCGAGTGGTTGATGCAGCATGATGCGCGAGTGCGGCAGGGCAAAGCGCTTGCCGCGCGCGCCGGCGGCCAGCAACCACGCCGCGCCGCTCGCGGCTTGGCCGAGGCACAAGGTCGACACGTCCGGCTTGATGTACTGCATCGTGTCGTACACCGCGAGCGTTGCGGTCACCGAGCCGCCGGGGGAATTGATGTAGAAGTGAATATCCTTCTCCGGGTCTTCGGACTCGAGAAACAGAAACTGCGCGGTGATCAAATTCGCGATATCGTCGGTAATCGGCGTGCCCAAGAACACGATGCGGTCCTTGAGCAACCGCGAGTAGATGTCGTAGGCGCGTTCACCGCGCCCGGTCTGTTCAACAACAATCGGAACTAAGCCCATGGCGCACGCGTGCCGTCGTCCATGCGAAAAAGTCTACCCGTTTTGATTCGCATCAGCAACGCTTTCCCGCGACACGACGTTGGTGACGGTGGCACGCGACGCAACGAAGTCAAGCGCGCGCTGTTGCATCAACCGCGCGCGCAGCGCCGCGCGCGCGTCGTCGTCGCGATACAGCGCCCGTACCCGTTCGGCCGCGGTGCCCGCTTGTGCGCAGAGTTGCTCGATGTGCGCGTCGAGGTCGGCATCGTTGACGATGAGCTCCTCCTGACGTGCGACCGCTTCGAGCAACAGCGCCGCTTTCACCTGATCGCGTGCCTGCGGTTCGAGGTCGTGACTCAGTCGCTCGATCAACGCGCCTTCGTCGCCCTTCGGTGGCACGCGCGGATCGCGCATCGAGCGCACCAAGTCCTCCGCCAACGCATGCGCTCTCCGGTGCACCATCGCATCGGGCACCAACAGATCGGGGTGCGCCTTGACCAGTTGTTCAGCGAGCGCGGCTCGCATCGCCTCATCAGCGCGCTGATTGGCTTGTGCCTCCAGTTGTTGGCGTACGCGATCGCGTAGTTCGTCGAGGGACGCGCACTCGCCGTGGTCCTTCGCAAAGTCGTCGTCGAGCGGCGGCACCTGCTTGGTTGCAAGACTCTTGAGCGTGACCTGAAACTGCACGAGTTGTCCCGCAAGTTCCGCGTTCGCATGGTCGTCGGGATAGCGAACCGACACCTCACGCGGGTCGCCAATCTCGCTTCCTTCAATTGCAGAATCGAAGTCAGGGCCGAAACCACCGCGTCCGATTTCGACGAGACGATTCTCGCCACGGCCGACCAGCCGCGCGCCCAACCGCGCCTCATAGTCCAAGGTCACGACGTCGCCGCGCTGCACCGGCCGGCGGTCGGTCACCGGGTGCAGCTGTGCGAGCGACTCCTGCAGGCGTCGCAAGTACGCATCAATGTCGGCTTCCGCAACCGGCGCGAGCGGCCGATCAACCGCCAGGCCCGTGTATCCACCGACATCAACGTCGGGCCGCACCTCCACGGTTGCCGAGTATCGCAACGAAGCGCCGGGCTCCGCGCGTTCGGTCACGATCTGAGGTTGACTGACGACGGCGAGCCCCCGCTCGCGCAGGGCCTCGGCGTACGATTGTTGAATCAGACGACCGAAGACATCGGCGCGCACCTGATCGCCGAAGAGTTGCTCCAGCACCGGCCGCGGCGTGCGCCCGGGCCGAAACCCTCGCACACGGGCGTGCCGGCCCAGCTCACCGTACGCTCGCTCGATCTCGGCACGCACCTCTTCTTCCGGGACTTCCACGGCAAGGCGCCGGCGCACCGAGTCAACTGTCTCGACTTCAACCTTCATGTGGAAAACCTACCTGTTCGTAGTTGGCTGCGGGCACGCCCTGTCTGCTTAACCACACGCCTACCGGTGATTCAAGGAAGGTACGACAGCGATTGACGCCCTAGAGCGTACACGAGTCGCGAACGTGACCATGGCCGAATTGTCGCCGCGGGTCCGAGAAGTGCGAGAGGGGGGACTCGAACCCCCACGGTTGCCCACTGGATCCTAAGTCCAGCGCGTCTGCCAGTTCCGCCACTCTCGCCCAGAGTTCGACTCGACCGTCCTTAGTACTACCCGGGCGGCGGAATCGACTGCCACGTAGCAGCTTCAGCGCCGGTATCGCAAGGTTCGCTGCCGGGCGCCGGATTTCACGCGCATCGATCGCTATCTCGAACAGCTCACAGCGTCCCGCATACGGTTTCACAAGTGCCGTCGCACGCCCCTTCGTTGTGGTTGCGACGCTTGGGTTACAGATTTTGCCCAGGCAGTTGCCTCGCCGATCCGCCGATTGAACGACCTTAGGCACACGGAAGCGGTACGCTTCCTGCTGCCAACAGTATCCCGGTCGGCGGCGTGCTACACGCTTTGGGACGAGCTCGGGGAACCGTGCGCCCTGGGCTCGTCTCCCGACCACTACATTTGGTCAAGCCACATCAACGAAAACTGCCGATCGCGCTGCCGACTCACGTACCGGGGGCCTAAGGAATCGCCCAGGCGCTTCTCGGGTAGTCACCCGAACGCGGGCGTGGGCCAACCATGCCAGAATTCAACCGTCATGTCGCGTGACGCGAGCCATTTGGAACCAGCCGATCTGTCGCCAGCGTTGCGAGCCGTGCTCGAGCAGATCGCGCGCAATGGGCCAGCGGGGTTGGCGACTCGGGCAAAAATCGTCCTCGCACGCGCCAACGGCCTGCCGCTGAAGTCAATCGCTTCCGCAGTTGGGCTTCATCGCGATAGCGTCCGCCGTTGGATACGCCGATTCGCCGCGCGGGGACTGGCCGGCCTGCAGCATGGCAACAGCGGCAGACCGCGGAACGTCACGTTCGATCCACGCGTCTGCGACGAGATCTGCAGCCGGGCGACTCAATCTCCTGCATCACTCGGCGAGCCCTTCGATCTGTGGTCCCTTTCCAAACTCCGGAGTCACCTCATCCGTCGGGGAATCGTGCGCACGATCAGCGTCGAACGATTGCGACAGTTGCTCGACGCAGGAGACTGCTCGCGTCACCACTGGTTGAATCGGTCCGCGCGCGGTCGGCCGCGCACGGCCACTCCGACTCGACCCGCCGGCGTGACGCTACGCTGGCCGACGCCTCGCAACGAATTCACAGTCGGAGCCCTGCCGGAGACCGCACCCGTCGCCGCACGGCATGCCGCCAAGCCGCACCGAAGCGCACGCCAACGAATCGGCACCGGCGTCGGCTCACGCTAGGGTAGCACGAGCTTCTTCCGGATCGCGAATCGCACCAGCCCGGCGGTTTCGTGGATGTCGAGCTTGTTCATCAGCCGCGCTCGATGCGTTTCAACGGTCTTGACGCTAACGCCGAGTTGCAATGCGATCTCTTTGTTGCTGTTGCCCTCGGCAATGAGCTGCAATACCTCCATCTCGCGCACCGTCAACTCGTCGATCGCGGGATCATCGATCGGTTTGGCCGAACCGAGACGTTGCGCGCTCAGGTTGCCGATTTCCGGGCTCAGGAACACCCCGCCGCGAGCCACCACGCGGATCGCGCGCGCAAGTTCGGCGGCCACCGCCTGCTTCAACACATAGCCTCGAACGCCGGCCGCCAGCGCTTGGGTGATGTACGCTTGATCCGCGTGCACCGTCAGCATGACGATGCCAAGCTTGGGATGCCCGCGGCGCATTTGCGCGGCTGCGGTCACGCCGTTGAGCCGCGGCATCGATACGTCGAGCACCGCGACGGTGGGGCGCATGCGTTCGGCTAGACGCACCGCCTCATGTCCATCGAGCGCCTCGGCCACGACCGTCAGGTCCGACTCGGCACTGAGCAGCGACACGATGCCTTCGCGAACGATCGTGTGATCGTCCGCAACCAGAACTCGAATCGGGTTTTCCACACCCGGCGACATCGCGTGATCCTTACGGCGCCCCCACTACCTGCGTCAACCGGAGAATGCTCGAGGCCGGACCCGGCGTCTTGAAGACCCTTGGCTCTTCCGGCAAGGACGCACCGTCGGGTGACGACGATGCAAACCGTCCTGGTTCTTCAACACGCACGCTGCGAGTCGCTGGGCGGCATCGCCGATGTCCTCGACCATGCGGGCATCGCTGTTCGGCACATTCGGCCATTCGAGGGAGAGCCAGTGCCAGCCGAGGTCGGAAACGCGGCAGGCCTCATCATCATGGGCGGACCGATGAGCGTGTACGAACAGGCGCGCTACCCGCACTTGGTGGACGAACTGCGACTGATCGAGCATGCGCTGCGTGATGGAATCCCGATCTTGGGCGTTTGTCTCGGCAGTCAGTTGCTGGCCGCTGCGCTGGGTGCACGGGTGCACCCCGGACCGCAGAAGGAGATCGGCTGGTACCCGATCCACCTCACGGAGGCGGCAGCCACGGATCCGCTCTGGGCGAACATCGATCAATCGTTTGTTGCGTATCATTGGCACGGCGACGTCTTCGAGCGGCCGCATGATGCGGTGACGCTCGCCAGCTCCGATCTCACGTCGTGCCAGGGATATCGTTTCGGGCACAACGCGTATGGCCTGCTGTTTCATCTTGAGGTGAGTGCGGCCATGATCGCGGATATGGTCGCGACGTTCCGAGAAGAAGTCCAACAAGCGGGCAGCGACGGCGCGCAGATTGTCGGGCGAGCCGCGACCGAGCTGCCGCGGCTGCAACGCATCGCCGCGTTGGTGTTTCATCGCTGGACCAACTTGCTGTAAAGAAACGCTGCTGCCGAATCTGAAGTAGGAGGGGGTGGACGATGGTTGATGGATTCAAGCGCATCATGTTGCCGGTCGACTTCTCCGAACATTGCGACCGCGCCGCCGAGCATGCCGCGTGGTTCGCGCGGATATCGGGTGGGACGGTGCACCTCGTGCACGTGATCACCAATCCGGCCGACCCACTGTATCAGCCGCAAGAAGTGCCGCATTGGGTCATGGTCGAACACTCCGAGGAGAAGGCTCGCGCCCTGTTGGCGGACGCCGCGCAACGCTGTCTGCCGGCCGACTGCCCGCATGAATGCCACGTGTTGCAGGGCGATCCCCACGATAAGCTGCTGGAGGCGGCCAAACGCATCGAGCCCGACCTGATTGTGATGTCGACACACGGTCGCGGTGGTGTCGCCCACCTGGTGATCGGAAGCGTCACCGAGAAGATGGTGCGTCATTCGCCCTGCCCGGTGTTCGTCATCCATCGTCCGGTTGCCAGCAAGCGCCACGCAGGCTCGCCGGGTGTCGAGTCTGCCCCCGCGTGAGCGCAGGCGCCTTCGCCCATTGTGAGCACCGCCACACTCTGTTACGCGTGTTCGAAACGTCGCCACGGAGATTTCGATGGAATGGTTTGGAAACTTGTTCGACCTGTTCTTCCATCTCGACGCTCACCTCAACGAATGGGCGGGCATGCTGGGTCCGTGGTTGTATGTCGTGCTGTTCGTGATTCTGTTCTGCGAGACGGGCCTCGTCGTCACGCCCGTCCTACCCGGCGATTCGCTCCTGTTCGCCGTGGGGGCGCTGACGTCCATCGACGGCTCGCCGCTGAGCCTGCCGCTGTTGTTGGTGCTCCTGTGCATCGCGGCGGTCGTTGGCGATGCGGTGAACTACTCGATCGGCTATCGCGTCGGCCCCAAGGTGTTCACCAGCGAAGAGTCGTGGTTTTTGAACAAGCGGCATCTGCAGCGCACCGAGGAGTTTTACGAGACGCACGGGGGCAAGACGATCATTCTCGCGCGCTTCATGCCGATCATCCGCACCTTCGCACCGTTCGTAGCCGGCATCGGGAAGATGGGCTACCCGCGGTTCGCGGCCTACAACATCGTCGGCGGGGTCTCGTGGGTCGTGGCGTTCGTGCTGGCGGGCTACTTCTTCGGCAACGTGCCGGCCGTGAAAAGCAACTTCCACTTCGTCATCCTCGCCATCGTCGTGCTCTCGATCATGCCGCCGATCATTGAATACCTGCGCGCTCGCCGCCAGGCGCAGGTCGCGCCCGCAATCGAGTAGGTTTGTCACTTTCGAGTCCGCGTTCCAGATGGATCGCTTCGAAGCGGTAGCGCGCGCGGCGGTCGCGGAGGCAGGGCAACGCTTACGCGCGGCCTGGCGCCGCAGCAAGGTCATCCAGTACAAAGGGGCCATCAACCTGGTCACCGAAACGGATCAGGAACTGGAAGCGCTCATCGTCGGCCACTTGCGCTACGCCTTTCCCGACCATCGCATCGTAGCCGAAGAGGGCGCGACCGGCGCCGCTGAAGCATCCGTCGACGACTGCGTTTGGTATCTCGATCCGCTCGACGGCACCACGAACTTCGCGCATGACTTCCCGCAGTTCGCCATCTCGCTCGGCCTGGCGCGGCACGGCAAGCTCGTCTTCGGGATCGTGCACGATCCGATTCGCGACGAAACCTTCGTCGGGTCCGACGATGGCGGCGCGACACTCAACGGCGAGCCCATTCACGTCTCGAACGTCGCGGATCTCAATCAGGCGCTGCTCGCGACCGGCTTCCCCTACGATCGCCGCGAGCACACCGACTTCTACCTCGACTTCGTCGCCGACTTCATGCGACGAGCGCAGGGCATCCGCCGAACCGGGTCCGCCGCGCTCGATCTCTGCTACGTGGCCTGTGGCCGCTTCGACGGCATGTGGGAGTGGAAGCTGAGCCCGTGGGACATTGCCGCCGGCGCGTGCATCGTCCAGCACGCTGGCGGCCGGGTGACCGATTTCCTCGGCGGCCCGCTCGACCTGTTCGGCACGCAGACGCTGGCCTCCAATGGTTTGATCCACGCGACGATGACCGATGTGTTGCGCGCGCGCGTCTCGCCACCGGCGTGACGTCGACCGGCATTGCGACTCCGGCGGCCATTCCCGGGCGTTTGACAGGCAATCTACCGAAGAGTACGTGCCGCCGAGGAGGGGAAACCTATGCAGCTGTCACGCGCGTTGTTGGTCGGATCGCTGCTGGCGCTCACGCTGCTCGGTTCATCGATCGCCGGGGCAGCCGATGATCCGTGCAAAGAGGCCGCGGCGCAGTTTTGTCAGGGAATGAAGCCGGGCGACAAGGGTTACACCAAGTGCATGCGCGGCCACAGCAAGAGTCTCTCGAAGGAATGCATGGCGACACTTGCTCTCCAGCGCGACGTCGAGCAGAGTCCAGCGTGCATGGCCGACGCCGAGAAATTCTGCCCTGGCGTCAAGCCCGGCGGCGGGCGGGTCATGAAGTGTCTGCGAACGCATCAAAGTGATCTCTCCGAGAATTGCAAGCGCGAGATCGGCAAACGAAGCGGCCGGCGTTAGCTCGGCGCACAATCTGGCGTTTCGACGCGAGAGGAGGCGGTGTATGCAGTCATGGTTCGCCGTTGCACGAACGTTCGTGCTCACGATCGCGATCGCTGTCGTGGCCTCGCCCGTCCCGACACGTGCCGCTGACCGACCATGTCAAGGCGACGTTCAGAAGTTTTGTGCCGGTGTGCAGCCCGGAGCGGGACGCATCGCGACGTGTCTGAAGGAGCATCAGGCAGAGCTGTCCGACCTCTGCAAAGCTCACATCCACGGCATGAAAACGAAAGCCCGCGAGCACTTCAAAGCGTGCGCGGATGACGTTGATAAGTTCTGCAAGGATACTCAGCCCGGTGGTGGTCGGATCGCCAAATGTCTGGTGGATCACGAGTCGAATCTCTCAGCCGCCTGCAAGGCCGAAATAGCAAAGCGGCGTCACGGCCGTCGCAGCGAACCGACTAACGCGGCGCCGACACCCACCAAGTGAGTGAAGGGCGGCGGCGCACGTAGCACCAGAGTAGCCCGGCCAATACCCACCACAGCGCGCCGTCGTCGCGTTCGACCACGCGACATCCTCCGCCAGTCGCTCCGCTCGTTGCACTGGGCACCGGCGTTGACGTCGCGGTCGACGGCGGCGGGGTCGGTGTCGGATTGTCCGGAAACTCTGATGCGCCGAGCGGCTGCAACTCCGACCGATTGCCGGCGGCATCACGGGCGACCATCGCAAAGTAGAGTGAGCGCCCCGCAAAGCGATCGTCTTGAATCCGTATCCGATTGGCATCGCGCGAACCGGACGGACTCTGCACACTCGTCACCGCCGCCGCCGACGCGAACTCGTCCTCGGAGATAATCGAGCTGGTCGCGAACCGCACGTCCAACTGAGCGGTACCGCAATACAGATCGTTGCCAGGAACACGCGTCAGCATGATCTCAGCGGAACTCGGCGACAGCGGTTGCACCCCGTGCGGCGCCGACGTCGATCCGGGCGGACGCGCATCGGTGTGATAGTTGCCGCTGCCCCACTCGTCGTGGTGGAAGCGGCGCCACGGAATGGCGCCACACTCGTCGCCCATCGTCCGCCAGGCGAACAAATGCCCTTCGCGCGTCGACGCGATCACTTCCAGCTTGCCGTCGCCATCGATGTCACCCACTGCGGGCGAACCAATCATCCACCCGCCGGTGAACTTCGGCCATCCGGACGGTTCGTACCCATCCATGTTGAACGCATGTAGATCGGAGACCGCGGAGCCTTCGAGCGCCTCGGGGCGCCCGTCACCATCGATATCGGCGATCGCCGGAGCGCTGAAGAATTGCAGGTCACTCACCACGCGTGGAAAAGCCGGGCTGAACGCGCCGTTCGCTCGCGAACCGTCGGCGAGTGTGACCGGCCACACGCCGAGATGGTTGTCGGCCGGCGTCTGCTGCGCCGCGAGTTGCTCGTCGATCAGTTTTCCGAGCCCCGCGGCCGGGCTGAGCAAGAAGAAGCCGCGCCCTAATCCATTGAATTCCGCGAGCACCGGAGCCCCAAGCGATCCGAAACTCGGAGCGTCGGTCGAGTTGCTGTTCGCACCCAGCGTATCGGTGGCAAACGTCAGGGCCTGACCGGAGGTGGCGCGTCCGAGCAACGACTCGCCCTGGGCGTTGAACACGTACAACGGACCGACGACCGAACCGGTCGCGACTTCCAGCCGGCCGTCGCCGTCGACGTCAGCAAGTGCCGGCGGTCCGTTGCTGCCGGTCCCGACCGTCGGCAACAGACCCGCGGTCACGAGCGCGGTCTTCACCGGCCAGCCTGACAGAAACGAATTCGGATTCCATCCTCGACTCAGTCCCGACCCGCCGTGCGCGACACCGTCGGGATAGACGGCGTAGACCCTCGTGTTGCCGGGGTGAATCGCGCCGGCGGAACGATAGAGATTGACGATGATGTTGGTAAACAGCGCGTTGGGTTCTTCTAGATACTCTTCATTGACCGCGGCGACCACATCGAGTTGCCCGTCGCCGTTGAGATCGCCCAACGATGGCGGTACGACGATCTTGGTGCCGATGGCGGCGTTGGCGTCTGGGGTCAGCGAGATCTCGTTGCTGATCGGATCGACCGACGCCACCTTCGCGGGATCCTTGAGCAGCACGGGCCACCCAGGTACCGACTCGCCGGTGTAGCGCCACGCATAGAGATGGCGATCGAAGGCGCCGGCGATGATCTCCAACGATCCGTCGGGCGAGTGATCCAGATTGCCGAGCGCCGCCCCGCCGGCGAGCGCGCGGCCGACACGATTGTCGCCGTTGTGACGATTCACGCGATCGGGCACCCGGCCGTTGGGCGTATTGAGATCGCGCTCCGAGCGGCGCGTGTTCGAGTACTCCGGCAGAGTCGACACCGGAAAACCCGCACGCCGCGCGCCGTCGCGATTCCACACGTAAACCTTGCCCTGCAAATCGGTGGCGACCACTTCCAGCCGGCCGTCGCGATCGAGATCGCCGACCGCGACGGCTCCGAGAACGGCACCGTAAACCGGCGTGCGCACCGCACCGCTTGCGTAGCCAGGCGCGCCGAGATGGAGTTCGAGCGGGTCCGTGAACGCCGGCCAGCCCGCCACCTCGCTGCCGTCGGCACGAAACGCATGCACCGCGCCGTTGGAGGTGCCGATGATGATTTCTTCCCGACCGTCGCCATCGAGGTCGGCGGTGACCGGCGACGCCACGCCGTCAGAGCCCAACTGAATTGGAAATGCCGAGAGCAAGTCCGGGTCGTGATGGAGCGCGAACGCGCGACGGTCCTCAGCCATTCGACCCGTGTCGTCGGTGACACGAACGCGAACGGTGAACGTGAAGCGATCGGGGTCGGGTGCCCCATTGGCATCGAGTGCCGGTCCGGTTGCGCCGTTCGGCAGTAACGCGCGGATCTCGGCGATGTCGATTGCGCCGATCTCACCGACCAGCGCTGCCGTGCGGACATCGGACACCCTCGATCGTCGAAAGTCGCCCTCGGCCGGCTGAATGCCGGGCGCGATCTCGATCACATACGAGAACGACGTGGCGCGATTCGCCGCAACGCGCCCGACCATCGACAAGACCGGCATCGATTCCGGATCGATCGTCTCGAACCACGCCGGCGAGTCGATGCTCGCCTCTGGTGGGATCTGTCCGGCGGCAACCGCCCGCACCGCACGATTGGCATTGACGCGGCCGTATCCGAAGTATTGATCGAAGCCGGCGATCGAGTGGTACCGCTCGCTGTGCCGCACGCCGGGGAACGGGCTCTTCGTCGCATAGTTCTGCGGCTCGGGCGGGGTCACGTCGTTGCGCGCAGCGAAGTTGATGTCGTCCGCCGTCTGCGTGAGTAGCTGCTTGATCTCGTCCGCCGAGAGCGGAAACGGCGCGAGGGTGCCGTCGTCGCGCCGGTACGGAGTCAATGCGCCCTGATCGATCGCATTGAGCGCGGCCGAGACGATCAACCCGGCCATACCGGAACTCTTGCCGGTCGCCTCGGACGAGCAGCTCGACGACGGCACCGTGACCGCAATATGCCCCCCATAGTTGGTGCACCCGTTGAGGTAGAGGTACGAGGCCGGCGTTTGTTTGAGCCCCGCCAACTCGTTGAACTTCGTCACCGAGTTCACCTCCACCGTGTGACGGTAGTTGGCCGGGTAATTGTGATGGTTCGACTCCTCGTCCGCCGCCGAGGCGATGACCACGACGCCGGTGCGATACGCGTAATCGACCGCCTCTTGACCGAAGCGCGTCTGGTCAAGCGTGCCGAGCGCCTCTTGCACCACACGCGCGCCGTTGTCTACGGCGTAGACGACCCCTTGCGCGAACGCGTTCACGTCGGCGACGAAACTGTCTCCCACCCGCACGGGAATGATCATGCAATTCGGACACGTCCCGGGGTCACCGCTGCCATTGTTGGCTTCGGCGGCGGAGTCCTCGGCCTCGCCGGTTCCGTGGCCGTAGCGCACTTCGTCGAGCGGATCGTTGTCGTCCTCGAAGAAATCCCACCCGCTCACGTCGTCGACGTAACCGTTGCGATCGTTGTCGACGCCGTCTGAGAAGATGAAGATGAGGTCTTCGGGATCGATCACACCGTTGCCGTTCTGATCGCTGACGCGTGAATCCTGGGCGTGCGTGCCGTCGGCGAGATAGTCCTGAATGTTGAACACGCCGTCGCCGTTGCGATCGTGGGGATCACGCGTGTTGGTGCTGCCCTCGGGCACCGGCAGTTCGCCGCGATTGAGGTAGAGCTTGTTCATCAAGTCCGGGAGAGAGTCGGCCCAGCGAATACCCGAGTCGAGCACCGCGATCCGCACGTCGGGTCGTCCCGTGGTTACCTGCCAAGCGAGGTCGACGCTCGCGCCTTTGACGCCGTAGAGTTCTTGCGCGCTCGCATCGATTACCGGGTCGCCGGTCTTGTCGCTGGTGAGCTTCCAGTTGTCGCTGCCAAAATCGTTCGGTCGCGTCGGCGGAGTCGTCGTCGGAAGGAAAAGGTAGCGTGAGAAATCGATCGCATTGATGCACGGCGGGTCGGTGAGTGGATCGGTGCACGGATGGGGATTGCTGGGGTACGGAAATTCCGCGCGCACCGCACCGCTCGAAAGCCAGCATGCGATCAGCGCGAGCACCGCGACCCTTCGCTTCACCCGATCAACTCCTCATGAGACAGCCGCACGACTAACAAAGCCGGTAAGTGAGGGGAAGTGCTTTGCGCAATCGACGGTGCCATTCGCGGCTGCCGCGTGAACAGAACCCCGGATTGGCAGCACAGCCAGCGCCGTTGCCGCGCCAGCACCGTTGACTTCGATTTCTTCACCGTGGCAGTTCACACGCGACATCCCGACATCACGGGCGGAGGGAATTGATCATGGCGGAGACCGCGGGAAAGATCGTCCTTGTCACCGGCGCCTCATCGGGCATCGGCAAAGCGTGCGCTGACCATCTCGCTGCACGCGGATTTCGCGTCTTCGGCGCGCAGCGGCGCGTACCATCTGACATGAGCGGGATAGTCGAAATGATCGCCATGGACGTCAATGACGACAGCTCGGTAGCCCACGGGGTGCAAACGATTCTCGAACAGACTGGTCGCATCGATGCGGTGGTCAATTGCGCCGGCAACGCATACATGGGCGCCGTCGAGGACACCTCGATCGACGAAGCCAAGGCGCAACTCGAAACCAACTTCTTCGGTGTACTGCGGGTCTGCCGCGCGGTCCTCCCCGCCATGCGGAAGCAAGGCGGTGGCTACGTTGTGAACATCAGCTCACTCGCGGGCGTGCTCGGGTTACCGTTCAGCGGACTCTACAGCGCCAGCAAGTTCGCGCTCGAAGGCATGACGGAGAGTTTGCGCCTGGAGACGCGCCGTCGCGGCATCAAAGTCGTGCTCATCGAGCCCGGCGATTTTCGCAGCCAGCTCGCCGCCACCCGGCGGACGGTGGCCGATGCCGACACAAACGACGCGTACCAACCCGCGTTCGCGAAATTCAAAGCGCAGCAGGAGAAGGACGAAGCCGGCGCGCCGACGCCCGAGCCGGTCGCGGCGCTGGTGGAGCGCATTCTGCGCAGCCGCTCGCCGAAGCTCCGCTACAGCGTCGGCATGATCGGCCAACGTATCGTCGTGCCGCTCAAACGCTTGTTGCCGCAATCGCTGTTCGAGCGCGTGCTCGCGCTTGCTCTCGGCCTGTAATCGCCGCGGACCGCTGGCGACCGTCTCCTCGCCACGGAGAGGCTGCGCTGCGCCTCTACTTGCTGTAGCCCCCGCCGCGTGGTTTGGGAACGCGCATGATCGTGTTCGTTCACGGAGTGCCGGAAACGGCGGCGTTGTGGGACGATGTGCGCGCGGCGCTCGGCCGCCGCGACAGTATCGCGGTTGGGCTTCCAGGCTTCGGCTGTCCGCGCCCGGCCGACTTCGCCGCCACCAAGGAAGCTTACGTCGACTGGCTGATCGGCGAACTCGAAAAACTCGGTGAGCCGATTGATCTCGTCGGTCACGACTGGGGCGGTGGCTTCGCGCTGCGCACCGCGTGTGTGCGACCGGACCTGCTGCGCTCATGGGTCTGCGACGCCGCCGGTCTCGGCGATCTGCAATTCGAGTGGCACGAGTTCGCCAAGGTGTGGCAAACGCCGGAGGCAGGTGAACAGTTCTTCACCATGCAGCTCGCGCTGCCCGTCGAAGAGCGCGCGCTCGCGTTCGAGCCCCTGGGCGTGCCGCAAGCCCGCGCACGCGAGATGGCGGCGCGTATCGACCAGACCATGGCAGACTGCATTCTTGCGCTCTATCGTTCTGCCACGGAGATCGGTACCGAGTGGGCGTCCGGATTGCGCAACGCCACCAAACCGGGGCTCGTCGTGGTTCCCGAGAACGACCCCTTCCTGATCGCCGACACCGCGCTGCGCACCGCGCAGAACTGCGGGGCGCGCGTCGAGCG
>DATKMK010000080.1:0-2554 GCA_035541895.1 Binatia bacterium
GCGACCGGCTGCGGCATCGCGGACCCGACGACGAGGGTGAGTTCGTCGACGGGCGAATCGGCCTCGGCCATCGTCGCTTGAGCATCATCGACTTGGCCACCGGCCATCAACCGCTGGGGAACGAAGACGGCCGCATTCAGATCGTTTTCAACGGGGAAATCTACAACTTCCGGGAGCTGCAACGCGATGCCGAACGAAACGGCCATCGCTTCGCGACTCGCAGCGATACCGAAGCAATCGTACACGGCTACGAGGATTTGCGTGCGCGCGTGGTCGAGCGACTCAACGGCATGTTCGCGTTTGCGATCTGGGACGCCAACCGGCAGGAGCTGTTCCTCGCGCGCGACCGGACCGGGATCAAGCCTCTGTACTACGCCCAACGCGATGGCTGGTTTGCGTTCGCGTCGGAAATTTCCCCGTTGTTGCAGCTCCCGTGGGTTTCGCGCGAGATCGAGCCGCGCTCGCTCGATACCTACCTCGCGCGCGGGTACGTGCCGGCGCCGCGGACCATGTTTCGCGAGATCCACAAGCTACCGGCAGCGCACACGTTGACGGTGAGTGCCGCCGGCCTGCGGATTGCGCGGTATTGGTCACCCGATCTCCGCCCATCATCGACGGACCATCCCGCTCAGCTCGCTGAGGTTCTCGCCTCCGAGTTGGACCGTAGCGTGCGTATGCATCTCGTCAGCGACGTTCCGCTCGGTGCGTTCCTGTCCGGCGGACTCGATAGCAGCATCGTGGTCGCGCTGATGCGACGACATTGCACCGGCACCTTGAAAACGTTTTCGGTGGGAGTAGATGGCGGCCGGGCCCTCGATGAAAGCGAATACGCCCGTGCGGTGTCACAGCATCTCGGCACCGAGCATCATGCGTTCTCGTTGCGGGCCGAGCAAATGCCCGAGTTGGTAACGACCACGGCGCGCTTCCTCGACGAGCCGATATCGGACCCGGCCTCGGTGCCCACATACCTATTGGCCAAGCTGGCGCGCGAAAGTGTGACGGTGGTTCTCACCGGTGAGGGAGCGGACGAGACTTGGGGCGGCTACGATGTTTTTCGCAAGGCCCAATTGGTAGCGAACTATCGGAAGCTGCCGCGATGGCTCCGACGCGGCGTTACCGATCCGATGCTCCAGCGCCTTCCCGGCTCCGACGCCGGAGTGCGATTGGTAGCGGCGAGCCGCGCACCCGGGTACGTCGCGCAACTGTTGCACTTCGAGGCGGCGGCACGCCGCGCTCTGTACACCACGGAAGGCAATGCGGCGATCGCGGTGTCCGAAGCGGAACCTGTCAACGATTCTTCGATGCTCGATGCGGAGAATCCCTTCGGATGCGTCGCTCGGGATCTTCTGGAATCGCACCTCGCCGAGCGCTTGCTGCAAAAGGTCGATCGCATGACCATGGCCCACTCACTGGAGGCGCGAGTCCCGTTCTTGGACTATGAGTTGGTCGAGTTCGCTTTCACCGTGCCGGCACGTTGGAAGGTGCGCGGCCAGGTCCGCAAATATCTGTTGCGTCGTGCCTTCGGCGATCTGTTGCCGCCTGCAATTTTGCGGCGTCCCAAGCATGCCTTCGACCTGCCCTGTGCGGCGTGGCTGCGCTCCACTCTTGCGCCCCTCGCGGGCGATTTATTCGCGGAGCCCGTGCTGTCGAATTTCATCGATCGCGAGCGCGTGAGCGATCTCTGGCAGCGTCATCGGGACGGAGCGGCCAACCACGACGCGCAAATCTGGGCGCTGATGACGTTGGAATTGTGGGCGCGCACCGTCGGGGCCCACTGACGAAGGAACTTTCCCTGTGACCACAGCACGTGAAGCGACGCTCAGCGCAGTGATCATCGCCCGCAACGAGAGCGCACACATCGTACGCTGCATCGAATCAGTCATGGCTGCCGTCGCATCAATCGACGGCTGTGAGATTGTGTTGGTCGATTCGTGCTCGGACGATCGCACCGTGGAAATCGCCCGGAGATATCCGATCCGCGTAATCGAGTTGGCGCGCAATCAGCGCTGCTGTGCCGCGATGGGACGGCACGTTGGAATCGCGCTGACACGTGGGGAGTATGTCCTGTGCGTCGACGGTGACACTGAAATTCATCCGGACTGGGCGACCGCGGCGCTCGCGGTATTGTCCGCTCGGCCCAATCTCGGTGGCGCCGCCGGGCGCGAGGATCAAATCTACTATCGCAACGGCGAGCGCGTCGGCGGAAAGCCGGACTATTTCGAAACCGGTGACGCCGAGTGCGTCGTCGATCAATTCGGCGGCAACGCAATGTATCGGCGCCGCGCGCTCGAAAGCGTCGGCTCGTTCAATCCGTACGTGCGTTCGTTCGAGGAGGCGGAACTCGGTGCGCGGTTGCGCCGAGCGGGCTGGCAATTGGTCCGCATTCCGGCGTCGATGGGGAACCACCACACGCAGCAGCCCGACAGCCTGCGTGAATACCGGCGACGGCTCTCCGGCCACCTGTTCACCGGACAAGGACAAGTCCTGCGCATCGCCTTGCGGCAAGGTCTCTTCTGGGAGCACGCGCGCAAGTTGAATCGCGTGTTGCTCTTCT
>DATKMK010000081.1:0-35725 GCA_035541895.1 Binatia bacterium
CGGCTATACGAATGTTCGTATGATCGGTTCGGATGAAGGAGGTGCGCTTCGTTGGTGCGGCTCGCCAGGACTTAGCGGGATTCCCGGAGTCAGCACGGAGACGGGCTGGTTATGAGTTGTTCATGGTTCAGGTCGGCCGCCAACCAGCGGATTTCAAGCCGATGTTCAACGTCGGGCCGGGCACCTACGAGATTCGCGTACGCGACGAAACCGGTGCGTTCCGTGTGATCTACGTGGCAAAGTTTGCGGACGCGGTCTACGTGCTGCACGCATTCCAGAAGAAGACCCGGAAGACATCGCAGGCGGACATCCAAATTGCGGCAAAGCACTACAAGCTGATCGGGGAGAAGGCATGAAGAAGAGCATCACCAGAGGGAGCGGCAATATCTTTCTCGACCTGGGATTCCCGGCCCACGAAGCAGCCGTCATGCTCCTACGCTGCGAGTTGGCAGAGGCTCTGCGCAAATGGATGGTGCGCGAGCACCTTACCCAGACGCAGGCTGCGAAACGCCTCGGCGTGGTGCAGCCGCGGATCTCGGAGATTGCACGCAACAAGGTGGACAAGCTTTCGCTTGATTACCTGGTGAGCTTGTGCGCGAAGGCCGGCGTGTCGGTCGCGGTGAAGTTGGCGGCGTGAGGGCGCTGGCCGAACCCGCCGCCCCAGGCAACGGCAAGGGAGGCCACGCCTGAGCGGCAACACGTTGGGCCCAACGTGCAGGCCGTGTCGGACCGTCGCCGAATTGTGCTAGCTTCCCTCAGGCGGCACGAGCGTGAAATTCGAATGGGACCGGAAGAAAGCTGCGTCAAATCTCTCCAAGCATCGCGTGGCGTTCGAGGAGGGTCTCACAGTGTTCGCCGATCCTTTGGCCAAAATCTTCGACGACGAGGACCACTCAACCGAGGAAACAACGCGAGATCATCATCGGCCACTCTGTGAAGCGCCGACTCCTACTGGTCTGCTTCGCGGCACAACAGGAGTCGATTCGGATCTTCAGCGCACGCAAGGCAACGAAGCAAGAGCGGAAAGACTATGAAGAAAACTTCACGCCGTAGAACGCCACGTCTGACGCAGGGCGAGATGCGACCGGAGTACCGGTTCGACTATCGCAAGTCCCGACCAAATCGGTTTGCGCCGCTTATGAAGGGCAAGACGGTCGCCGTCGTGCTCGACCCCGACGTCGCGTCGGTGTTTCAGTCCTCAGAGTCGGTCAACAGCCTGCTGCGGTCGGTGATCTCGGCGCTTCCAGAGCCCAGGGGCTAACCAGCGCGTCGAGCCGACCGGCATGAGCTTGCTTGCCAGTCGCGAACGCCTGTGCGCCGGCGGCTCACGCGCGAGCCGTTGGGCGGCGGGATGAGCGATGAAGCTCGGACGAACGACTCCGATTCTCAGGATCTTCGACCTCGCGAAGGCCAAGGAGTTCTACGTCGACTTCCTCGGTTTCACGGTCGACTGGCAGCACCAGTTCGGCGAAAACTTCCCCACCTACCTTCAGGTGTCACGAAGCGACTGCGTGCTGCACCTCTCCGAGCACCATGGGGACGCTACGCCCGGATCTCGCGTGATCATCGACACAACGGGCATCGACGAGCTCCACGAGGAGTTGAGCCACCGAGGATATCGCTATCTGAAGCCCCGCCTCGAAGATACCGAGTGGGGAAGCCGCATCATTTCGGTTACCGATCCCTTCGGCAACCGGCTGACGTTCTCGCAGTCCAAGCGCTGAGCCAGCCATGCAAGCCGTCACCCAGCGGGTGGCGATCGGTCAGACGCGCGGCGGACGCTTTCTTCGCGTCATCTACGTCGGCGATCCGGAACCAGGGTCGGGCTCTTCTTGCTCACGACGCATCTGTTTGTGGTGTGGTACGAGGAACCCGCGCTGCGAGCGACCTTTGGCCCGCAATACGACCGCTACTGCCTGCGAGTTCGTCGTTGGTGGCCAAAGCCGCACGCGGATGATCAGAACTGACGACGTGTTGAACGGTCGGCACGCGAGAGGTGCGAGGACTGGCGGCGCAATGACCTCGAAACCGAAACGCAATCGCGTGCCTGAAGGTTGACGCGATGATCAACCGCAGACCGCTCGCGCGCGCGGAGATCACGAACCTGTGGACGATCGATCGGAGTGAGATAATCGATGCGGTGTACTACCTCGATCACGGCATCCTGAGATTGCGGCCGGAGCGCCATGACGTGCGGGGTTGGCCGCCGGGCGAGTCGGAGAAGTACACCCCGCTGCTCGAAGAGCCCGAGGATATTCACTTGGAATGCGCGCTGCTCCAAGCTGACTCAGGCCGCTGCATGGCGTGCCGTGAACAGTCCGGAATCCTTGGTGATGCGGAACGCACCCTCGGCGGCGATGACCGACTCGACGTGCGCGCGCACGGTAGCCAACGCCGACGCATCGAATGACCTCGCCGTCGACATCGATGCGATGTAGTCCATCAACGGTTCGGGCTGGGTGACGACGAGCCCGTCTTCGTAACGCGCGATCGCGACTTCGACGAAGAAGCGTTCAAGTTGCGCCCGACCCGTTTCGAGTCCGAACTCCATGGCGCTCAGAATCATCTCGTGGTCGTAGCCAACGGTCGCCGCCAAGTCGTCTAGCTCGCGCAAGTGAGCATGGCCGTTGGTCGCCGCATACAGCACGCCGCCCAACCGCAAGGCGCGCCGAATCTCCCGCAACGCGCGCTCGCGGTCGGGCACGTGGTAGAGCATGTGGTTCGCGATCACGACATCGAACCCGGCATCGGCAAAGGGAATCGCTTGAGCGTCGATGCATGCGAATTGGAACGACTCGCCGACATCGGCCAGCGTCTGCCGGGCAACGCCCACCATCCCGCTTGAGAAGTCGGAGAGGGTGAGCCGCCACGACGGATCGATGCGATCACGGTTCTTCGCCCAGAGTGTTCCCGGCCCGCAGCCCAATTCCAACACGCTGGCGTCGGGCGGAATCGCCAATCGCTCGAACACCCAGCGGTGCCAACCGCGCGGATTGACGCTGAATCGCTCGTGCAGATTGATCCGCGCCTCGACGTTGCGGTCGTCGCGGTACTGTACCTCGCGCAGGTAATTCATGTGCTCGCCTATTGCTCGTCGCCTATCGCATATCGTCGGAGCGAAGGACAGCGCGCGCTGCTCCGGCGATATGCGATCCCCGATATGCGATCAGCCAGTTTCTTGTTTGCCCGCAGACCGTGTGGTAAGCGTGCGCGGACTTTTCGCTCGCCTGGAGGCGTTTCTTCCATGTCCACCGTCATCACCGAAGAGTGCATCAACTGCGGCGCGTGCGAGCCCGAGTGCCCCAACAGCGCGATCTACGAAGGCGGCGCACAGTGGGAAAACAGCGGCGCGCACCATCCGGCGCTGCGCGACGACTACTACTTCATCGTCCCCGAGAAGTGCACCGAGTGCGTCGGGTTCTTCGATCAAGAACAGTGCGCCGCCGTGTGCCCGGTTGATTGCTGCGTCCCCGACCCCGACATTCCCGAGACCGAGGAGGTATTGATTGCTCGCGCCCGCGCTCTGCATCCCGATCGCGCGTTCGGCGACGGCTTCCCCTCGCGGTTCCGGAAGGCCTGATCCGGTGCCGCGTCATCGCCGACGCGCGGACGCGCCGGGCTGCCGCGCTCGCGAACGCGCCGCGCCGCCGCGGTGATCGCTGTGGAACCCATCTCGTCGACCTTTCGCGCCGCGCTTGCCGCCGTGCTCCTGGTGCTGATCCCGGGGGCGACGCTGACCAGCATCTTCTGGTTCGCGCGCCGGCGGCCCGACACCAGCGATGTTCGCAGCTCGGCGCTGTTGGGCCCCACGATTCGCGCGTGGCACTTCGAAAATCTGCGCCCGTTCGAAGACGCGTTCGTGCGCTGGCGCGTGCCGGCCGCGTGGTTGTCGTGGGCGCAACTGATCGTCGGCATCCTCGTCGGCATCACCTACGCGCAGGGATTGATCTTCGACAGCGGCTTCTTGTTGATCCTGGCCGGCACGCTCGACGTCGTCGACGGCCGGGTCGCGCGCCGGACCAATTCGGGCAGCCCACGCGGCGCCTTCATGGACTCGGTGATCGATCGCTACACCGACGCGATCGCCTACCTCGGCATCGCCGTGTTCTATCGCTACTCGTGGGTGCTGTGGGCGGCAATGTGGGCACTGGTCGGCGGCGTCATCACCAGCTACACACGCGCGCGCGCGGAGGGTCTCGGCGCCACCTGCCACGTCGGGTTGCTCCAGCGACCGGAGCGCTACGTGATTCTCGGATTGGGCTCGATCTTCGGCTCGCTGATCGAGTTGGTGTGGGGACACCCGCACGGCTATCATCCCTACGTGGTGCTGGTTATCGTGGTGTTCGTCCTGGCGGTGCTCTCGAACGCGACGGCGATCCAACGAGTCGTGCACGTGATGCGGCAACTCAACGGGCCCGCCGATGGCTGAACCCGCGCTCGACGGCAAGGGCCGCCGCGTCGCCGGCTTCTTCGTCTTCATGCTGGGCGCCGGGCTACTGCTCGAAAGCACCGCAGCGTGGTCCGGGGCCATTCTCATGAGCGCCGGCGCCGTCCTCTTCGCCGGCGGCGTGTTGGCACAGCCGCGCCGCCAGGTGCCGTCGTGAATCGCACCGTGCGCATCGCCCTCAGCGTCGGGCTGTCCGCGGTCTTTCTCGGCTTCGCGGTGCGCAACGTCGATTGGGGCGAAGCCCTGCGTGCGCTCGCGGGGGCGCGCTATGTGTACGCGGTCCCGATGATCGCGGTGTCGATCTGGAGTCTCTACATCCGCGCACAGCGCTGGCAGTTCCTGCTTCGACCGTTGGGCGCGCCGCCGATGAAACTGATGGTGGCGGCCACCAACATCGGCTTCATGGCCAACATGGTGCTACCGCTGCGCATCGGCGAGGTCGTGCGCGCCGTGCTGATCGGACGGCGCCAGCAACTACCGCTCAGTGGCGTTCTCGCCACCGTCGTGCTCGAACGCATCTTCGACATGTTCACGATTCTGCTGCTCTTCGGCTTGTCGGCGGCGTTCGTGCCGGTGTCGCCGCAAATCCGGCAATGGGGCTACAGCCTGACCGCGCTGGCCGTCGTCATCGGCGGCACGGTAGCGTTGGTGCGCTGGCAGGAGCAGGCGATGTTGCGTCTCGCGCGCATCCTTTTGCGCGTGTTGCCCGAGAAGCCGCGCGAAGCGATCGATCACTTTCTCGCCAGCTTCATCTCGGCCCTCGACGTGCTGGATCGTCCGTCGACGTTTCTGATCGCGCTCGCATGGTCGTTGTACGTCTGGATCGTCATCGGCATCATCTACGGCCTCGGCGTACTGGTGTTCGACTTGAAGGTGCCGCTGACAGTCTGCGCGATGACGTTGACCGCCATCGTCGCGATTGCGGTGGCGGCCCCGTCCGCACCGGGATTCATCGGCGCCTTTCAAGTCGGATGCGTGCTCGGGCTCGCAATCTTCGGCGTCTCGGAGAGCCAGGCGATCGCCTACTCCATCATTGCGCACGTCACGCAGTTTGTCGGCGTGGTCGCGGCCGGACTATACTCGTTGTGGCGCGAGAACATGTCGCTCCACGACGTGGAAGCGGCGTCGGAAGCGGAAAATGTCCCGGCTTGATGGAAGAAGCATTCTGCTCGGAGTCAGCGGCGGCATCGCCTGCTACAAGGCGGCGGAGATCGTGCGCCTGTTGGTGAGCGCGGGCGCGCAGGTGCGCGTGGCGATGACGCGCAACGCGTGCGAGTTCATCACGCCGCTGACGTTGCAGACGCTGTCCGGCCACCCGGTCGCGACCGACACCTTCGATCTCACGCAGGAGTCGGAGATCGGCCACATTCGTCTCGCCGACACCGCCGAGGCGGTGATCATCGCGCCGGCGACCGCCAACATTATCGGCAAGATCGCGCACGGACTCGGCGACGATTTGCTGACCACCATCTTGCTCGCCACGCGCGCGCCGATCTTGCTGGCGCCGGCGATGAACGTGCATATGTACGAGAATCCCATCGTGCAGGAGAATCTCGCCCGCCTGCGCGCCCACGGCCATCGCGTCGTCGAACCCTCGTCCGGCTTTCTCGCCTGCGGCTATGAAGGCAAAGGGCGTCTCGCCGATCCCGAGGTGATCGTCGCCGAGGTGGCGAAGGCGTTGACCGTGCAGGACCTCGCCGGTCACGCCGTGCTCGTCACCGCCGGGCCGAATCGCGAGCCGATTGATCCGGTGCGATTCATCTCCAATCGCTCGACCGGCAAAATGGGTTTTGCGCTCGCCGCCGCCGCGTGGCGGCGCGGCGCGGATGTGACCCTCATCGCCGGACCCACGAGCCTGTCGACACCGCACGGCGTGCGCCGCATCGACGTGACGACCGCGGAGTCGATGCATCGCGCCGTGAGCGCAGAGTTCGAGCGAGCGTCCGTCGTACTCATGAGCGCCGCGGTCGCCGACTATCGCCCGACGCGCGTCGCATCGCAGAAGGTCAAGAAGACCGCCGGGCCAATGGCGATCGAACTCGAACGCACGGTCGACATCTTGGCCGACATCGCGCCGCGCAAAGGCCGTCGTATCGTCGCTGGGTTCGCCGCAGAAACCGAATCGGTGCTCGCCAACGCGCAGCGCAAGTTGCGTGAGAAGCATCTCGATCTCATCGTCGCCAACGATGTGTCGCGGTCCGACGCCGGATTCGAAGTGGATACGAACGCCGTCACGATCGTGAGCGTCGACGGCAACGAAGAGCTGCCGCTGCTGTCGAAAACCGACGTGGCCGATCGCATCCTCGACCGCGTGGTCACGCGCCTGAGCGCGCGGACCAGCGCCACCGCCTGACGTTTCGATGTGTGACCCGTGGGTGAGCCGCGCGCACCCGAGCGTGTCAAACTGATCGCCGGCCTGCTGACCTCCAGCGCCGACCTCCTCCGCGACGTGCACCGCGTTCTGGCCGCGGAGTTCGGCGCCATCGACGCCGCCAGTGATCCAACCGCGTGGACCGAGAGTTCGTACTACGCCGCTGAGATGGGGAAGACCCTGTGGCGACAGTATGTGAGCTTCACGCCGCTGATCGACCCGGAATCGCTGGTGCGCGTGAAGCACCGCACGAACGCCACCGAGAATTGGTGGCGTGTTGCGTCGCCGCGTCGCGTGAACATCGATCCCGGCTATCTGTCGGCCACCAAGCTCGTTCTCGCGTCGACCAAGGACGCGGCCCATCGCATCTACCTCGGTGACGGCATCTACGGCGAGGCAACCCTGCGTTATGCCGACGGCGCCTGGCAGCCGTATCCGTACACCTATCGCGACTACGCCGGGCCGATTGCTGGAGCGTTCTTCAATGGAGTGCGGAGCCGCTTTCTAACGCAGCGACGCTCACCATAGGCGCCGCGCCACGATTCAACACCTCCCCCGACGGCACGAGCAGGTCGGGATGCAACATGAGCGAATCGATTTCGGCTTGCAGTGCGGGCGTGACGCGCCGGCGCCGCAAGAGTTCCTGCAGCGTCCGGCGAATGTTGGTCGCCTGCGTTAGCGCGGCACGGCCGGTTGGGTCGCTGGCCGTGATCGGCGCCCGCTTCCCGATTTGCATCAGGCCGAGAATGCCATCGAGGCAGAGTTGATTGTATCGCGGCACTACGGCCGGCGGCAGGACAAAACGCGAGTGCGCGTCGACGACGAGCATGACCCGATGCCATTGTTCGAACCCTTGCCACGCCAACACGGAATTGAAGATGCGCTTGTTGGTGCGGAACGAGAACAGCGTGCGCGCGACCACCGATTTGACCAGCGCATCGCACTCGGGGAAGCGCCGCCGGCGCAGCTCGCTGATGAGATCCCGCAAGGTCGGATCCTGCAGCGAGTCGAATCGCGCCTCCCAATACACGTGGCGTAGCATGCGGGCCGGGTAACTGACGATCAGTTGCGTCGGGACGTAGTGATTGTGCGAGTACACATCCGCCGCGAGGTGCGAGAGGTATCCGTAGGCGAATGCGCGTTCAGCTCGGGTGCGCGCCGCGGCCCGCACTTGCCAGCCGACGAACCACGAGTGGCAATGCGCGGCCATCGCGCGGGTGTACTTCTTGGCCTGGGTGATGTCGGCGCCGATGCAGCCGTAGAGATATTCAAGCGGATGCTCGGTCAACAAACCTTGAAGCGCCTGGGTGACGATGTTAAGGTTTTTCAACACCGCCGAGCCGTGTGCCACGTGCGTAATCGGCCCCCACGCGAGCGCTTGCGAAGGCGCCAGCAACGCGACGGTCAGCAATCCGAGCCACAGCAGCGCCATGATGCGGAATGCTACTATGCCCCCCGAAACCCCTCAAGCTGAGTTGCTGGAGCTGCTGGCAAGCGTGCGGGCGACGGTGGAAGACCTGCGCGATACCGGTGTGAACGGCTTTGCACGCAACGTGGTCGCGCCACCGGCCTCGCGGGCGCGGACCGTTCAACAGCCGCTGGCGACGACCTCGCCCAGTTCGGAATCTCCGGCGCTCGCCAAGGCAGCGCCTGCAGCGACCGATTTGGTCGTTAGCACCGGCGTTCGACAAGCCGACACGCTGGACGCGTTACGCGTCGAGATCGGCGACTGCCAGCGCTGCAAGCTGTGCAAAGGCCGCACGCAGATCGTTTTCGGCGTCGGCAATCCGAGGGCGGAACTCATGTTCGTCGGGGAAGGACCCGGGCGCGACGAAGATCGGCAAGGCGAACCGTTCGTCGGCCGCGCGGGTCAGCTCCTCACCGAGATCATCACCAAAGGCATGAAGCTGCGGCGGGCAGACGTCTACATCGCCAACGTCGTCAAGTGTCGTCCGCCCGACAACCGCAACCCCGAACCCGACGAGATCAGCGCCTGCGAGCCGTTTCTGATTCGTCAGATCGCGATCATTCAACCGCGAGTGTTGGTCGCGCTGGGAAAATTCGCCGCGCAAACGCTGTTGCGTGATACCACGCCGATCTCGCGCTTGCGCGGGCGCTGGTTCGACTACCACGGCATCAAGCTGATGCCGACGCTGCATCCCGCGTATCTGTTGCGCAATCCCAACGACAAGCGCTTGGTGTGGGAAGACATCAAACTGGTGATGCAGGAACTCGGGATGCGGCCATGAAGTCGACGTGCGTGCGCCTCGCGATCATGCTCGCCTTGTGCGGAGCGCCGGCGCGGGCAGGCGATCGGCACGTCGACCTGATCGAGGTCGACGCCGGCATCAATCCGGCGACCGCCGACTTCATTCACGAGGCCATCGCGGAAGCCCAGCAAGGCGGCGCACAAGCACTCATCATTCAACTCGACACGCCCGGCGGCTTGCTTGAATCGAGCAAGACCATCGTAAAGGACTTGCTCGGCTCGCCGGTCCCCGTGATTGTCTACGTCGCGCCCAGCGGGGCCGGAGCGACGTCGGCGGGCGTCTTCGTCACCATGGCCGCGACGATCGCGGCGATGGCCCCCGGCACCAACATCGGCGCCGCGCATCCCGTCGGCGGCCAAGGCGAGGACATCGGCGGCGACATGCGCGAGAAGGCGGAGAACTTCGCCGCCTCGCTCAGCAAGAGCATCGCCCAGCAACGCGGTCGCAACGCCGAGTGGGCGGAGAAGGCGGTGCGCGAAAGCGTATCGATCACCGACCAGGAGGCGTTGAAGTTGGGCGTCATCGATCTGATCGCCAACGACGTCCCCGATCTCCTGCAGAAAGTCGACGGCCGCGAGGTGAAGCTCGCGAACAACGCGACCGCAAAATTGTCGGTTGCGGGCGCCGAGATCGCGCGGCGGCCGATGCGCCTGAAGCAGAAGCTGCTCAACATCCTCGCCAATCCCAACTTGGCGTACCTGCTGATGCTCGCGGGCATGCTGGGCTTGTACGTCGAGTTCACCAACCCCGGCGTGATGTTCCCCGGCGTCGCCGGCGGCATCTGCTTGCTACTGGGTCTGACCGCGCTGCAAGTGCTGCCGATCAACTACAGCGGTCTGGCGTTGATTCTGCTCGGCGTCGCGATGCTGGTGGCGGAATTGTTTCTGCCGACCTTCGGCGCGGTCGGCATCGGCGGCTTGGTCGCGTTCGTGATCGGTTCGCTGCTGTTGTTCGATACGCCGGACTCGAATCTGGCGGTTGACCGCAGCATCGTCTTCGCGGCGGCGGCGACGCTCGGCATCTTCACGTTGCTCGTCGGATTGCTCGTGGTGCGCTCGCAACGACGCAAGCCGTCGCTCGGGTCCGAGGGCCTGGTCGGTCAACTCGCCGAAGTGCGCGAACGGCTCGCGCCGAGCGGCAAGGTCTTCGTGCACGGCGAGTACTGGAACGCGGTCGCCGAGGAGCCCGTCGATGTCGGCCAACAAGTGCGCATCGTCAAGGTCGATGGTTTGAAAGTAGTTGTCCGCCGCGTGGCGAACCAAGCCGGCGCGTCGGTGTAGAGGAGAACGGCATGCTCGGTCCCGTCACCACCATCGTCCTGCTCGGCGTCGCTCTCGTACTCAGCGGTCTCAAGGTCCTCAGGGAGTACGAGCGCGCCGTGATCTTCCGGCTCGGCCGCCTCGTCGATCACCGCGGCCCCGGATTGATCTACGTGCTCCCGCTCATCGAACGCATGCTGCGCATCGACATGCGCACGATCACCATGGACATCCCGGCGCAGGACGTCATCACCCGCGACAACGTCTCGGTCAAGGTCAATGCGGTGCTGTACTTCCGTGTCGTCGAGCCCAGTCAGGCGGTCGTCGCCGTGGTCGACTACCTGTTCGCGACATCGCAACTGGCTCAAACCACGCTGCGGAGTGTCTGCGGCCAAGCCGAGCTCGACGAGTTGCTGGCCGAGCGCGACAAGATCAACTCGCGCGTGCAGGAGATCCTCGATTCGCAGACCGACCCGTGGGGCATCAAGGTCGTGACCGTCGAGGTCAAGCACATCGATCTGCCGCAAGAGATGCAGCGCGCGATGGCGCGCCAGGCCGAGGCTGAACGCGACCGGCGCGCCAAGGTGATCAACGCCGAGGGCGAATTTCAGGCGGCGCAAAAGCTCGCCGACGCCTCGGCGATCATTGCGAAACATCCGGTCGCGCTGCAGTTGCGCTTTCTGCAAACCCTCACCGAGATGGCCTCGGAGAACAATTCGACGACCGTATTCCCCGTGCCGGTCGACCTGTTCACCCCGTTCTTCGCGAAAGACGAGAAGAAGAGCTGACCGGCGCGCGTCACGCCGCCGCCGGCGCTTGTGCCGTCGGCAGCGCGCCGTCGCGGATTGATGGGCGCCGGCGCGCATTGGCCGCCGGCTGCGCGGTGCGGATGGCGTTGAGCAGTGCGTCCGGGCTGCTGTAGGCCAGCGTTTGGGTAATCGCGAGCTGAGCCAGCGTCGCCAGCTCGCGACGCGAACGGTTGCGCGATGAGATCGGCGCGCCGAAGTTCACTTCGACTGCGACCAACGGCTCGCGTAGCACGCGTCGCAGCGATTCGGCGAAGGTCATCTCGCCGAGAAACGCCACCGCGTCGCTGCCGGTTCGGTTGGTGCTCTGATAGCGCAGCGTGACCGGACACACGGCAACGCCGGCATCGACCGCCGCCTGCAGCAGCGCCGGATAGAACGCATTGACCCGACTGCCGTCGGTGGTCGTGCCTTCGGGGAACACCGCGACACTGTCCCCGCCTCGCAAGGCTTCGGCCACGCGATTCTTCATCCGCCACGCGGCCCGACAACTGCCGCGCTTGAGGAAGAAGCTGCCGGAGTGCGCGGCGGTCTTGCCGACCAGCGGCCAGTCGCGCACTTCCTGTTTAGCGACGAACCGCGCACCGCTGACGCTGCCAAGCGCTTGGATATCCAGCCACGAGATATGATTCGCGACGAACAGCAGCGGTTGTCCGACGCGAGGAATGCAGCCGCTGTACACGAGGCGCACGTTGAGAATGGTCAAGAGCTGCGCCGACCATTGCTGGATCAGCCGTTGTCGGTGCGCCTCCGGCACGTTCGCCGCCGGCCACGTCGCGTGCAGCCAGACTCGGAGCATGTGACACACCAACCGGAGCAGCCGCCACGCTTGGATGCGCAGCGGGGTGCGCTCAAGATCTTTGCGCGCGGTCATTCGCGAACACGTTCGGCGCGGCGCCGTAGTCCCTTGACGTGGCGGGGACTGATGCCGGCCATCGGCAGCAACATGAGGAAGTCGGCGGTGCCGAAATGTTGGTCCCACGCCGGATCGCCGCACACCATTGCGCCCAAGCGCAGATAGCCCTTCATCAACGGCGGCACTGTCGCCGCTGGATCCGTGACGTCGCTATCGAGCGGATATGGGCGATAGGGAAACACGCGCCAATCGGCCGGTGCCAGCCGGTGGTGTTTGAGGCGATTGCAGACTCGCACCGCGACGTCGTTGTCGCCGGCCACGTTCACGCTGCCGCAGCCGATGACGTATTCGCATCGCCGCGCAGAGAGATAGTCGAAGAGGCCGGCCCAGAGCAGCGAGATGACGATGCCGTCGCGGTGTGTCGGGTCGACGCACGCCCGACCCAGCTCGACCATGCGCGGGCTCAGTGCCGCGATGCGGCGCAAGTCGAACTCGTTCGCCGAGTAGAACCCGCCGGCGCGCCGTGCTTGCTCAAAGGTCAGGATTCGATAGGTGCCGACCACCTGCCCGCTCTCCAGCGACCGAACCAGCAAGTGATCGCAGTACGAATCAAACGGGTCGCGATCCAGCCCGCTGTCGCCGGAGGCCAACTGGGCACCGCACTCGCGCGCGAAGACCCGATACCGCAGCCGCTGCGCGGCTTCGAGGTCCTGTTGGTCGTTCGCGAGGTGGACTCGATAGGGAATCGTCGATTGATCGGCCGGCGGCGGCGCCGACGCATCCAAGTCGTGGGGGTCGGCGAGGCTGTCCGTCAGGGTCGTGAGCGACACGGATATTTCTTCTCCACTCGGATCATAGGTGTAGCGGTGAAATGTGACAGCGTGGTTATCGCAGGATGAAGACACCGAGAACCGGGAGGTCATGTTACAGGCCGGTTACATTGCAGAAGTGTGACCGTGTCTGGTAAGCAGCGAGCCGTCATGCGCATGCGACGGTTTTGCCTGCTCATATTCATCCTCGCGGCCGGCCCGGCGGCGGCGGAACCGGACTGGGACAAACTCACCGACGAGGCAGCACACCTGCTGTCGCAGTACGTGCAGATCGACACCACCAACCCACCCGGCAACGAACTGCCCGCCGCGCATTTTCTCGAACATGCGCTCGCGCAGTCCGGTATCGCGTCGACGATCTATCCGACTGCGGAGAATCGGGGAAATCTGCTGGCCCGTGTTCCCGGCAACGGCAAGCGGCAGCCGGTTCTCTTGCTTCATCACATGGATGTCGTGCCGGCGGTGGCGGCCGACTGGTCGTTCCCCCCGTTCAGCGGCGTGATCCAAGACGGCTTCGTGTACGGCCGAGGATCGATTGACGACAAGAGTCACGGCATCGTGCAGATGACGGCCGTGCAGGCGCGCGCGCAAGAACGACGGCCGTGCAGCCGCGACATCATCTTTCTGGCGGTCGCCGATGAGGAGGTCGGCGGTGAAATGGGTGCCCGGTTCATGGTCGACCACCACCTGGACGAGATCCGCGCCGACGCCGTGTGGAACGAAGGCGGTGCGAGCATCGAAGGGATCGTCCCCGGGCACCAGGTGAGTTCCGTCGCGGTGACGGAAAAGAACTCGCTCTGGATCACACTCGCGGCCAACGGCGAAAGCGGTCACGGATCGGCGCCGACCGCAAACGGGACCATCACGGTGCTGGTCGCGGCGCTCTCGCGCATCGCCGCGTGGGAAACGCCGATCCACTTGATTCCGCCGATTCGCGATATGTTCGCGCGCGTCGGCGGCCAAATGTTCTTCACCGGCGGCTTTCTGCTCAGCCACGTCGACACCCCGGTGATCGGTCGCGTCGCCGCCGGCCGTCTCACCAGCGATCGCGTCACCAACGGCTTGGTGCGCAACACCATAGCGTTGACCGGCTTGCGCGGCGGCATCAAGCACAACGTCATTCCGGGGCATGCCGAGGCCGATCTCGACGTGCGTCTCCTCCCCGATCAAAGGCCGGAAGAGTTCTTGGCGCAGTTGACGCGCGTCATCAACGATCCACGGGTGACCATCGAACCGGTGCGGGACATGCCGGATCTGCAAGCGCCCAGTCCGTCGGACACGGCATTTTTTCGTGCGCTCGACGGCGCGCTGGGGCGACGGCTCTCCGCCAACATCACCGTGCCGGGCATGCTGACCGGCGGCAGCGACTGCAAGTCGTTCCGGCGCGTCGGCATCCCGTGCTACGGGTTTCAACCGTTGATCGGCACCACCGACGTGATGCGCCGCATTCACGGCGTCGACGAACGCCTCTCGCTCGACAACCTGCGTCTCGGCATCCAGATCACCTACGACACGCTGGACGCGCTGTGCGCCGAGTAGCGCTCGCGAGTCACTGATCGCCTATCGCGAATCACCCATCCGACCATCTGCGATACGATACGCGATCAGCGACCAGCGCCGCAGCTACACATCGACCGCTTCGACCTTCGGAGCGTGCTCCATGATGAAGCGGAAACGCGGCTCGACTTCCTTGCCCATCAAGGTTTGAATCGTCTGCTCGGTGGCGGCTTCGTCGATCACTTCGACGCGCAGCAGTGTTCGCCGCGTCGGATCGAGCGTCGTCTCCTTCAACGTCGCCGGATTCATTTCGCCCAATCCTTTGAAGCGCTGGACGCTGGCGCCCTTGCCGTTGATCTCGGCAAGAATCCGATCGCGCTCGCCGTCGTCGAGCGCCCAGCGGGTCTCCTTGCCGACGTCGATCCGATACAGCGGCGGTTGCGCGATGAAGACATATCCGCCGCGAATCAGCTCGGGCATGTGACGATAGAAGAAGGTGAGCAACAACGTGCAGATGTGGTGGCCGTCGGAGTCGGCGTCCATCAGCAAACAGATCTTGTGGTAGCGCAGTTTCGCGGCGTCGAAGGTTTTCCCGGCGCCGCAGCCGAGCGCGGACACGATATCGTTGAGTTCCTTGTTACCGAGCACCTTGCTGGTCGACGCTTGCTCTGCATTCAGCACCTTGCCGCGCAGCGGGAGGATGGCTTGGAACTCGCGGGCTCGGCCTTGTTTCGCCGAGCCGCCCGCGGAGTCGCCTTCGACCAGGAACAGTTCGCTCTCGGCGGGATCGGTCGAGCTGCAGTCAGCCAGCTTGCCGGGCAAGTTGAGGCGGTGCGAGATCGCGGTCTTGCGGGTCACGCTTTCCGCCGCCTGACGCGAGGCGCTGCGCGCGCGCGCCGCCAACACCACGCGGGCGGCGATGGCATTGGCCTGGGTGCGGTTCTGCAGCAGATGATTCTCCAGCGCCGAGCGAATGAAGTTGTCGATCGGCGCGGTCACTTCGGGGTTATTGAGTCGTTCTTTCGTCTGCCCCTGAAACTGCGGCTGCTGGACATAGATCGACAGCACCGCCACGACACCCTCGCGCACGTCTTCGGCCGCAATCGCCAACCCTTTCGGGGTCAAGTTCTGGACGTTGAGATAGTTGCGCACTGCCTTGGTAATGCCGTTCTTCAAACCGTTCTCGTGCGTCCCACCGGATGAGGTCGGGATACCGTTGGCGAACGACAGGAAGCGTTCGTCGGTCGCCTCGGTCCACGCCAGCGCGCACTCGGCGATGAAGCCGTCCTTGCGCTCCGCGTAGAACGGCTCGGCGACTTGGGGTTTGCCGCCCTCGGCAACCAGCTTCTCGATATACTCGGCGATACCACGTTCATGGTGGAAGGTTTCGGTTTGTTTGTCGACCTCGTTCTCGAACACCAGCGTCAGGCCGCGGTGCAAGTACGAGCGCGCCTCCAAGCGTTCGCGGATCAGCACCGGTTTGAACGTCGGGTTGGGGAAGATGTCGCGATCGGGGGTGAAGGAGATGCTGGTGCCGCTGCCGCGCGCCGGCGCGCCGCGCTTCATCTTGCTGGCCGGCTTGCCGCCGGCGAAGGTTTGCTCCCAGTGATAGCCGTCGCGCTTGACGTTGGCGATCATCGACGACGACAGCGCTGTCACCACCGATGCCCCGACGCCGTGGAGTCCGCCGGAGTGGAAGTAGTTCTGGTTTTCGAATTTTCCGCCCGCGTGCAACGTGGTGAGAATCAGTTCGAGCGCCGACCGTTTGTATTTCGGATGGATGTCGACCGGAATGCCGCGACCGTTGTCGCTCACCGTGACCGTCTGCCCGTTCTTGTGCAGCGTCACGGTGATCTTGTCGCAGTGGCCGTTCATCGCCTCGTCGACGGCATTGTCGACCAACTCCCACAGCAAGTGGTGCAACCCGGCGCTGTCGACGCCGCCGATGTACATCCCCGGCCGCTTGCGCACCGGCTCGAGGCCTTCGAGAACCGTGATGTCCTTCGCGGTGTACTTCTGCTTCATACCGTCGTGTCAGTCGGATGGTTTAGATTGCGTTCCCCGCAGCCCCGACCGCTCCACCAAAAACAACTATAGAGGGTGGCCGACCGAACGTCGAGGTCGTTGCCTTGGACTACTCAGATCTTCTCAACGTCACCGCAGTCCGTGTAAACTGGTTAAGAGTTGTAACGGCGCAGGCTCGTTGCCGGGACGGTCTTCATCAAGGGAGCAAACCTGATTCTCAGATCGAATCCGACACGCCGCGGACGAAGAGCGGCTCCATCGCATAGCGGCGGACGTCGGCTTCCAGCGTGGCGCGCGCCGGTTCGTCCGGGAGCTGCACGGCGGCGTCCAGGATCGTGCGCAGCAGCGTGGCGTCGCTGGAGGTGTTGAGAAACATTCCCGGTCGGCTGAGCACAAAGTGCACGGCGCGGCGGATCGCGTCGGCGTCTTTGAGCGGCTCGTACCAACTGAAGCGGCGCGACGCATCGTCCTGCCAACGGCGGCGGGCGACTGACTTGATCGTCTGCACTGCCACGTTGCGATCGCGACAGATTGCCACGAGCGCCTCGAAATCGGCGGCGTACGCCGGCGTGTTCATCATGGTGAAGTTGTAGGGCAACAGCACCGAATCGAACGGGAACCGTTCGAGGCTGCGGCGATGCATCGCGGCGACCCGGGTGCCGTGGCCGGTGACGCCAATGAAGCGTACGAGTCCTCGGTCGCGCGCTTCGATGCAGGCCTTGAGCGCGCCATCTGAGCCGAGCGCGATGTCCCATTCGTCGTCTTCGACGAGATTGTGGAGTTGAATGAGATCGATCTGCTTCACCCGCAACCGTTCGAGTGAGCGACGAATGCTGCCGTGCGCGCCGGCGTAAGTCCGATCGCCGGTCTTGGTCGCGAGGAAGAAGCGATCGCGATGCCGCTCCATCCACGGCCCGACCCGCAGTTCCGACTCGCCGTACGACGCGGCGGTGTCGATGTGATTGATGCCGTAGTCGAGCAGGATGTCGAGAATCTGATCGGCCTTCTCCTGGCGCATGCCGCCGAGCGCGGCGGCGCCGAAGATCACCCGCGTGCTGTTGTGTCCGGTGCGTCCGAATTGGACGGTATCCATGGAGGGCCTCCTGTACATCTTGGCGCTCAATTCCTCAGAAAATCCACCACCGCTTCCTTGTATCGCCGATCGCCGACGGTGCTGAGATGATCGCGTCCGGGAATCATGACCACGCGCGCCGTGGGAATTAATGCGGCGAGCGGCTGCGGATCGCCGACTAGTTCGTCCTTCTCCCCGACGACGATCAGCACCGGGACCCGGGTCCGCTGCAAGTCGGCGGCATCGACGGCCGCGGTCGCGAAGCCACGCATGCACGCCGCCAGCGCATGCAGGTCGTTGCGATAGTGCTCGGCGAACTCGCGGAAGGCGCGACCGCTGGGTTCGACGATCGCATTCGGGTCGGCGACTTCGAGCGCCCGCGCGGTCGCCTCCGCGCCGGGCCGCGGACTGGTGACGCCGCGGCTGCCGATGCCGGCGAGCACGACCGACTCGAAGCGCTCGGGATGGCGGGCGAGCAATCCGGCGGCGATGCGACCACCCATCGAGTAGCCCATCAGGTCCGCTCGTTCGATCCCGAGCACATCCATCATCCGGATGACGTCACCGGCCATGTGATCGGGATGGTAGGCGGCGGGATCATGCGGCTTGTCGCTTTGGCCGTGACCGCGACAATCGAGCGCGATCACTTGCCGGCCTACCTCCGCCAGCGTGTCGAACCAGCGCGGATTCTTCCAATTGATGGTGCGAGTGGAGGCGAAGCCGTGGATCAAAACGATCGGCCGACCGACGCCGAGGGTCTCGTACGCAATCGCTACGCCGTGCGAATCAAATCGAGACATTGAGCCGGGCCGATCCGTGCCGACATACTTCCTCAGAAGCACGCGCAATCGCAACCACCCGGCATCGTGAGTTACGGTGCGGGCGACGAACCGGGCGTCGGCCTATGCAAGATCACCCAGCGTTGCCGCTGCGCCGGCGTGAGCTGTTGCAGCGCATCGCGGCCGCTCAACACCTGGACGCGCCCGATTTCCTGCATCAACGCAACCTCATCGCGTTGCGCGGCCGCAGATGCCGGCGGTTCGGCTGAACGGAGCCGCGTGGTCAACACAGCCAGCGAGTGCGCACGGCGCTCGCGAATTTGCTCAAGCGCTTGAATCTGTTCGGAGGAAAGTTCCAGCGCCGCGGATCGACTCAACAGTTGTTCGACGATGGGTGGGGCCGAGTCAACCTCGGCCCCACCAGCGACACCGGAGATAAGAACGAGAGTGCCGGCAACTCCGGCCAGCACCAACCGCATCAGTGTTTGCCCGCATCGAGGGCCGCACCCTTGCGGCTCGACAAGATGTACGCCTCGATCGCCTTCATTTTGTCGTCATCGTCGGCGAGCTTCGGACCTTCGAGCGGGTTCTCGATGCACCAGTTGATCATGTCGCGCAGCAGCGCGACCTTTTTGAGCTGGGTTTGAAACTTCGGATAGCTCTCGGGATGCGTGTTCGAGGCATCGGGATGGCACATGTCGCATGAGATCCCATTGGTGCCCAGCTCCGAGGAGTGAAACAGCTTGTAGCCGTCGTCGATTACGCGCTTCAGCTCGGCCTCCCACACGCGCATTTCGCGCGGCGTTTCCGCTGTACCGCCGTGAGCCATCTGCAGCTTGGCGTCGTACTTGTCCATCAGCTCGCTGGCGACTGCGCGCGCCTTCTCGGGCGCCATACGCTCGCCCGGAGCCACCCCGGTGACGGTCACGCTGGTTTCGCCGTCGCAGAGCCCGACGACCTTGCTCTTGCCGTCGGCCGGTGCCGGGAGTTGATGGTGCAGCGCGTCCTCGCCCTGCACGCGGATCGCGACGATGGTCCCCACGACAGTTGCCACCACGATCAGTAGGGATCGACCCAGTTGTGTCATTGTCATGTCTCCTTTCGCTCGGCGACCGCTCAGTACGACGGCCAGCTGACGTTGCCCTTCATCAAGGCCGCCAGCTCTTCCATGCCCTTGCGACCCTTGCTGACTCGCTCGAAGGTGACGTCCATCGGATTGCGGTCCCACAGGTCGTAGCGTTTGTTCACCTGACCGTTCTCCAACGCCGTGACCTCGCCGTAGCCGCAGCCGTCGAACTGATTGAACGGATCGGCGCGCACCATCTGCACGGTCAGCTCGGGCAACCCCTTCGGCGCGTACGGCCACGGCCACGCGGTCGAGAGCACGCCGTGGAAGGTCATGTTCTTGATCCGGTTGGTGAGCGGCTGATGGGTGTGCGCGTGGATGACGGTGACGGCGGCGAACGGTGCGAGCAATTTCTGCACCTCTTCCGCATCGTCGGTCCAGAAGTTCCACGGGCGATAGTACTTGTAAAGCGGCGAGTGCGAGAACACGATGATCGGCGTCTGCTTGTTCACCTTCGCGAGGTCCTGCTTCAGCCACTCGCGCTGCTCAGCGCCAACGGTGAACGGGCGGCCGTGGGGATTGTCGAGCTGTGCCATCGCCTGCATCCGCTCGGCCGGCGTCATCTTCGGCTCGGTCCAGTAGTCTTCGACGATGACGCTGTTGAGCACGATGAAGTGAACGCCCTTGTGATCGAACGAGTAGGTCGGCGCGCCGAACATCTCGCGCCACTTCTCGCCCATGTCGAAGTACCAGTCGTGTTCGCCGACCATCATCCGCACGGGGGCCTTCAGGTCCTTGAGAATCTGCTGGCCGATCGACAGCTCCTCAGCGCGGCCGAGTTGCGCGAGATCGCCGCCGAACAGCACGAAGTCGGGCTGCGGATCGAGCGCGTTGACGTCCTGGACCGCCTTTTGACACGCACGAATGAAGCGATGGTTCATGCCCTTGTCGAGGATGTGCGAGTCGGACACGTAAGCGAAGGTGAACTTCGGTCCCGCTTCCTTGGCTTCGGCGACGTTCACCAGTTGGAACGAGTGCGGCGGCAGACCGTTCCAGGCGACCGTGGCGGCCGCCGCCGCTTTCGCGGCGGTACGGAAGAAGTCGCGGCGACTCATCTGCGGCAGCGTCGCCAACAACTCGTCGCGCGCCGCCAGGTACTCTCGGCGCTTTCGTTCGTTCGGCAAGGTGTACTTGGCCATCATGAGCCTCCTCTGTTTTCACGTGAGCTAGGGCGCCGGCGCCGCGGCGATGTCGCCTGCGCGCGTCTGCGCCGAGAGTTGTTTGAGCTGATCCCAATCGAAATTCGCGCCGCCGGTGTCGTCGGTGAGCGATTGCATCCAGGCGATCACGTCGGCGATTTCCTCCTGGGTAAGATTCAGCGGGCGGATGCCGCCGTCGAGGTTCGGGTTCGGCTCGCCGCCCTTGTTGTAGAACTCCATGACGTCGTCGAGGGTCTTGAGGCTGCCGTCGTGCATGTACGGAGCGGTAAGCGCGATGTCGCGCAACCCGGAGGTTTTGAACCCGCCGATGTCTTTCGGCTGACGCGTGACAATCCACCGCCCGAGCGCTTCGTAGCCCGGCTTGTGTGCCAGCGCCGCTTCGCTCTCCGTACTTTTCTTGCCCGCGGTCGATTGCGCTTCGCGCGCGAGTTGTTCGAAGTTCCCCTTCATCGCCACCCCGATGTTGTGGAACTTATTGTCGGTGAAATACGGGAAGGAGTTGTTGAACTCGTGACAGGTGACGCAGCGGGCTTTGCCCTGAAACAGCACGAAGCCTCGCTTCGCCGCGTCGCTGATGGCCTGCTTGTCGCCCTTCAGAAAGCGATCGAACGGTGAACTGAATGGCGCCAGCGTGCGCTCGAAGCTGGCGATCGCGTCGGCGATGCGATCGATGGTGATCGCCTTCGAGCCGAACGCGGCGGCAAATCCGTCGCCGTAGTCCGCGATGGCAGCAACCGCCTTGACGACCGCCTCGTGCGACGGCTGGCCCATTTCGACCGGATTGATGAGCGGCTGCTTCGCCTGCTCTTCCAGCGTCGGCGCACGCCCATCCCAGAACTGCACTTCATTGAATCCCGCGTACAACACGGTCGGCGAGTTGCGTGCGCCGGCTTGATTCTTGATCCCGACGGCGACCGGCCGCCCGTCGGCGAAGCCCTTCTGAGGATCGTGGCAGGTTGCGCATGATACCGTGCCGTCGGCCGACAGGCGCTTGTCAAAGTAGAGGCGCCGTCCGAGTTCAACCTTCGCCGCGGTGAGTGGATTTTGATCGGGGATGGTCGGCTCCAGCACCCCACTCGGGAGTTGCAAGACTGCCGCGCCAAACATCGAGACCAGGACGGATTTGGTTTTCCGCATCGTGTCCCCCTAAGTTTCGTTGCCGCCGAGTCGGAACGCGGCGGCGTTCGCGGTGCCGCCATGGCACACCGCGCACGCGTGCTCGCCCTTCTCGTTCAACTCGGACACCAGCACGTACGACAGCGGCGAATGGTTCCACGCGATCGCCTGCAGACCGTACAGATCGAACAGATGAAACTCGACCGCACGCAGGTTCACGCGCCGGCCTCGTGCCGGCCACGGCCGCGGCGACAGCAGGAACAAGGAAATTGGCTGGGCGTGATAGCGGTAGCGAACATACCCCACCCGTTCACCTCCCAGCTCGATCGTGGCCGCACCTTCGAGCACGAAATCGCTCGGCGGCTGCACCGGATCGTTGAGCGGATACGGCAGCGCGTGTGCGAGCCACTCATTGACGGCGGCAGGATCGGCGGAGCGAATAGCGAGCGCGGGCGGGGCAGCCCGGTGAATTTCAATCGCGGCGAGCACGCTCGCGGGCGCCGTCCCAACGCGTTCGCGCGCCGCGCGCCAGACGACACCGATGACGAGCAGCAGCGATGCGGCCAGTGCGAACGTGCGCAGCCAGACCCGCTGCGGCCTCAACCGAAGCCCGCGCGTCACGCGCTCTTCCAAACCCGGCGGGAGTATCGCCCGCGGGTACAGCCGCGCCACGGTCGAGGCGAACTGGCGCTGCCGTTCGACCAGCGAACGGCACGAGGCGCACACCAGGAGATGGCGCTCGACCTCGAGCGCGCTTTCGACGCTGAGCTCGTCGTCGCCGTAGGCCGCCAACCAGCGACGGATGCCTTCACAGTCCATGTTCGCGCTCCACCGCCGGCGGCGACGGCACCAACCCGCGCTCGCGCGCCTGCTGTACCAGGGACTTGCGCAACGACGCCCGGCCGCGTGCCAGGCGCGACATCACGGTACCCAACGGGCACCCGACGATCTCGGCGATCTCGGCGTAGCCGAACCCCTCGACGTCCTTCAGATAGACCGGCAGCCGATGCGTTTCCGGCAGGGCCAGCAACGCGTTGCGAATTTCGGCGGACCAGTGTTGATCGATGAGGGTGGCTTCGAGATCGGGCGCGTCTTCGGCAATCTCCGCGATCGCTTCATCGGCGGCGTCGACCTCGATCAGCAACCGTCGTTGCCGGTGACGCTGGCGCGAAATCCACTCGTTGCGGAGAATGGTGAACAGCCACGCCCGTAGGTTGCTGCCGGGCTGGTACGAGTCGAAATGTTCGAGGGCGCGGACGCAGGTGGTTTGCACGAGATCCTCAGCGTCGGCGGCCCCCGCGGTCGCGACGGCGAAATTGTACAACGCCGGCAAGTGTGGTAGCGCCTCCGCCTCGAAGCGCGCGTTCTTGTGCGTGGCAACACCCAACGGGCACCTGCCGCCCTTTCTCTCTCTGTCGGGTTAACGCACGAGGTGCTCGATTTATTCCATCGATCCGCTGAATCTCTGAGTCTCTAGGAGCGACGCTTGCGTCGCCCCTACCAATCACACATGCGGCATGACCTCTTCAGCCAGCCGCCGCAAACCGGTCTCTCCGAGCCCTCCGGAGAAGATCACCTGCGACACATCCCACTCTTTCTGCCGCCGCTTGAGTTCCTTGACGCACTGTTCCGGCGTGCCGAGCAAAGCCATCGGCGATTGCACCAACCCCTCGGGGGTGGTGCCGAACATCGGCGCCATGCCTTCGGCCATCGATTGGGTCGCGGCCGCCGAGTCGGTAACGATGGCGGTGAACACGACGTTGCTGATGCCGATCTTGCGGCCGTCGCGACCGTGCGACTTGGCTTCGTCGCGCACGAATTGCACCTTGGACCGGAAGGCGTCGTTGGTCAGCTTTTGCACGTTCGCCAACTTGATGTAGCCGGGTTTGCCCGCATCGGAGATGATGTTGATCACATCGGCGTGTTTCGCGGCGAGGCGGAGCAAGCCTTTACCGCCGCCGCCGAGCAGGATCGGTGGATGGGGCTGCTGCACCGGCTTGGGCCACAGAATCGCGTCCTGCAGTCGATAGAATTCACCCGCAAAGGTGGTCTCCTCTTTCGTCCACAGCGAACGAATCACCGTGAGGGCCTCGTCGAGCATGCGCAAGCGCGTGGTGATATCGGGAAACGGGATGCCGGTCATCTTGAACTCGCGTTCGGTCCAGCCGGTACCGAGTCCCGCGACCAACCGTCCGTTGCTGAGCCGATCCAGAGAGTTGAGACTCTGTGCGGTGATGACCGGATGACGGAACAAATTGCACAACACCAGGTGGCCGACGCGGATCTTCTTCGTCGCCTCGGCGATCACCGCCACCAGCACCATCGGGTCGTAGGAGAGATGGTGCGGATCGAACTGATGCTCGGGCCCTTCCATGACGATGTGGTCGGGTGTCATGATGACATGAAACCCCATGCCCTCCGCCGCCTGCGCGATGTCGCGCAGTTGTGGAAATTCAAGATTGCTGACCTGTACGCCGTATTCCATGTGTGGACCTCCCTCCGTCGGTTGACCGATCGCCGATGGCTTACCGCATCTCGCCGGAAACGCCGGAGTCCGAGACGATCTGCGATCGGCGATCAGCGAAGCTTTGCCCGCAAGAACTCGCAGCCGGCGGCGATCGCCGCGTCGGCTTCGCTGCACGGCAACTGCACGAATGCGTGCGGCATGCCGTCGTACTCATACAGAATCGACTCGCGCCCCAGGCTCTGCAGCTTCGCGTGCATGGCGCGCGACTCGCCGAGCAACGGATCCCAGGTCCCGCACAGCAGACATGCCGGGGGAAACCCGCGCAGATCACCGTGAATCGGACTCACGCGCGGATCGTCCTTCGCCACGCCGTTCGACAGATATGCGTTCAGCATCAGGTCCATCGCCTGCTTCGGAAGCACCGGGTCTTCTTCCGCTGCCCAGCGATCGTAGTCGCGTCGGCTCGCCACCATGTCGAATGCGCCGTAGATCAACAGCGCGGCGCGGAAGTCGATCGCGCCACGCAGCGCGTTGATTACCGCCGCGGAGAGATTCCCGCCGGCGGAATCGCCGCCGACCCCGATTCGGTTTGGGTCGCCGCCGAAGCGCGACCCGTTCGCTCGAACCCAGCGCGCCGCCGCGACGCAGTCGTCGTGCGGCGTTGGGAACGGATACTCGGGCGCGAGGCGATAGCCGACGTTGACGACCAGCACACCGGCGCCGGCGCAGAGTTGACGCGCAAGTTTGCCGTGCGTCGCGGGGCTGCCGATCGACCAGCCCCCGCCGTGCAAGTAGATCAACACCGGGAACGGCGGCGTGCCCGGCGGGGCGATGATGTCGGCGGTCACGCCGTCGCCGATCGCCACGCCCGATTCCACTCGACCGACCGGGGGCGGATCGGCATTGAAGAACGCGATCGCCGCCTCCATGTTGGCGCGCATCTCCGCGATCGACTGCGCGGGCGGCATCGACCGCATCATCTCGAACAGCCCGATGAGTTCGGCTCGCGGCATGGGGACTCCCGTCGAACGACCGCCGCACAGAGAGCACAGATCGCACGTCAACGGAAGCGCTCTCTGGTCTCCGGTAAAGGTTCCGAGTAGGATTTGCGCCGATGCAGCCGTTGCTGAGCGCAGAACAGCAAATCGAGTTAGTCGCGTTGGCGCAGCGATTGGCGGGGCGTTGCGCGGAGCGCGCGACGCAGCATGACCGCGACGCATCGTTTCCGTTCGACGACTTCGCCGACCTCCACCGCGAAGGCTATCTCGCATTGACGATTCCCTCGCCGTTCGGCGGGCGCGGCATTTCGCTCTACGAGTTCTGCCTGCTGCAGGAGCAACTCGCGAAAGGCAGCGGCGCAACCGCGCTCGGCGCCAACATGCATCTCTACAACCTCGGCGGTGGGTTGCACCTGTTCCGCGAGTCGTTGCGGCAGCGCGTCGTCGACGACGTGTTGCGCACCGGCGCAATCGTGGCCAGCAGCATTTCTGAACCGAACGCGAGCGTGGGCGCGCCGCACGTGCGCGCGCGCAAGGTCGCCGGCGGCTATCGCGTCAGCGGTCGAAAGTACTTCTGCACGCTCGCCCCGATCCTGCGCTACTTCCTCTTCAACGCGCGCCTCGAAGGGTTCGCGGAGTCCGGCAAGTCCGGCACCGTGACGTTGGCGGCTGAGCGCGGAACCGCCGGCATGGAAATCATCGAGACCTGGGACGCGATGGGGATGCGGGCGACCGGCAGTCACGACATTCAGTTCACCGAGGCCTTCATCGCCGACGAGTGCCTGATCGGAGAGGAAGGCGCCGGCGTCGAGGGCGGGCTGCAGAGCTTACCGTGGTACGCACTGGGCATCGCGTCGGTGTATACCGGCATCGCGAGCGCAGCGTTCGACTTCGTCGTGAATTACGTGAAGCAACGCACACTCGCGCCGCTGCCGGCTTCGATCGCCAGCTTGCCGGGCATTCAGTTCACGGTGGCTGAGATGTCGATTCAGCTCGAAGCTGCCCGTGCGTTGATCTACAAAACCGCGTCGGAGCTGGCACGCGGCGCGGATTTCGGCGAGCAGTTGTTACCGAAGGTCACCGGCGCACAGTACTTCGCCACCCATGCGGCGCTCGACGTCGTCACCAAGGCCATGCAGGCGATGGGCGGTCCGAGTCTGTTCCGCCGCTATCCGATCGAACGACTATACCGCGACGTGCGCGCCGGCACGTTGCATCCGTTCGCCCACGCCTGGCTGCTCGAAATGATCGGCAAGCGCGCGCTCGGCATTCCGCTCGACGTGCAACCGCGTTGGCTATAGTCCGCCCGCGAGTCCGTCGGCCCGCAACGCCTCAGCTACAAGTCGGTGGACCTTCCACCTGTCTGTCGCTGCAACACGATGCGTTTGGCGCGGCCGACCACCACCGACTGAACGCTCTTGCTCTTGGCCAGCAGCCGCAACTCGCGTTCCGGCAGGGTGGAGACGAAGCGCAAAGCGACGGCAACCGGCGTCTTCGGGTTGGTCACCAACGCCGACCGCACCATCGGCAGCTTGGACCACTCTTTGTGATCACCGATGATGCGCAAAATATCGCTGTCGAGATTGCGATTGCGGGAGATGGCGGAGACTTCGTCCTCCGTGATGCGCGGGTTCTGCAAGACGAAGCGGGGAATGATCCGGTTGGCATCGCGGATCAGAATGTTGCGCGCGTCGCGATTGCCCTTGAGGGCCAGTTTGATCTTTTCCCCGACGGTCATGTGCGTGATGAGGTTGTACAGGGTGGTCTTGACCGGTTCGCCTTGATCAGCGGGACTCGGCGGCGGCGCCGCTGCCGCGCCCGCCGCCTCTTCATGCACCAACGCCGGCGGCAACGGCGGATAGGGATCGACTCCGCGGTGGATCTTTTCGACCAGTTCCGCCAATTGCTCCGGGCTGATGTCGTCGCCACTCATGCCTTGGCCGCCCGGGCTGCTTCCGCCTCTTTGACGATCTTCTCGGTTAAATGCGTCGGGACTTCTTCGTAGTGATCGAAGCCGATGGTGAAGCTCCCGCGTCCGCTCGTCATCGATCGCAGGTCGGGCGCGTACTTCAGCACTTCCGCCATCGGCACGAGAGCGCGGATCGCCTGGCCGCCCGGTCGCGGATCGACGCCCAACACCTTGCCGCGCCGGCTGTTGAGATCACCGATCACGTCGCCCATGCAGTCGTCGGGCACCACGATCTCCATGTTCATCACCGGCTCCAGCAAAATCGGTTTCGCCTGACTCACTGCGGTCTTGAATCCCAACGACGCGGCGATCTTGAACGCCATTTCCGACGAATCGACGGTGTGGAAGGACCCGTCGTAGAGCGTGGCCTTGACGTCGACGACCGGGTAGTGGGCGACGATGCCTTCGTTGAGCGCTTCGCGAATGCCCTTCTCCACCGCCGGAATGAATTGGCGCGGCACGACGCCGCCGACGATGGCGTCGACGAACTCGAATCCCGTACCGCGCGGCAGCGGCTCGACTCGCAAATAGGTATCGGCGAACTGTCCGCGTCCGCCGCTCTGCTTCTTGAGCTTGCCCTGCGCCTCGGCGCGGCCCTTGATCGTCTCGCGATACGGCACCTTGGGCGCCTTCAACGTCACCTCGACACCGTACTTGCGCTTCAGTTTCTCGACCGCGACCTCGATGTGCAATTGGCTCACGCCCGACAGAATGATCTCGCGCGCCTCGGTGTCGCGGGTCACGTGCAGCGTCGGGTCTTCTTCGGTCATGCGATGGAACGCGTTGGTGGCCTTCTCTTCGTCGCCTTTGGATTTCGGTTCGATCGCAAACGACATCGACGACGGGAAGTCGAGCAGACCGGGATAGAGAATCGGCGCCTTCTCGTCGGCGAGGGTATCGCCGGAGGCGGTTTCCTTCAGCTTGGCCACGGCGACGATCTCGCCGGCGATCGCATGCGGCACCGACTGTTGCTTCTTGCCTTCAAGCTTGAAGAGATGCCCGAGCCGCTCCTTCACGTCGCGACTGACGTTCAGCACGGTCGAGTCCGCGTTCACGCGGCCCGAGAGCACGCGAAAAACCGACAACTTGCCGGCGAACGGATCGACGATGGTCTTGAACACGAGGGCGGAGAAGGGTTCGTCCATGGCGGGACGCCGTTCGATGGGCTCGCGCAATTTCGGCTCGGTGCCGCCGGCCACGGCGAGATCCGCGGGCGACGGGAGATACGCGACCACCGCGTCGAGCAGCGGCGGGATCGCGATGTTCTTGGTCGACGAGCCGCACAGGATCGGCACGAGCTTGTTCGCGCGCGTCCCGATGTTCAGCGCCTGCTGAATCTCTTCAGTGCTCAACGCTCCCGTTTCGAGATACTTCTCCAACAGCGCGTCGTCGGCCTCGGCAACCAACTCCATCAATTGCTCGCGCGCCGCGTTGGCGTCCGCTTGCAGGTCGGCCGGCACGGCTTCCTCGGCCATCGAGCCATCGGGCTTGGGAAGCAAGGCCTTCATGGTCACCAAATCGATGACCCCGCGAAACGCTTCGGCGGCACCGATCGGCACCTGAATCGGGACGGCTTTCGCGCCGAGTACGGTCTTCACATCTTCCACCGCCGCCGCAAAGTCCGCCCGTTCACGGTCCATCTTGGTGACGAACGCCAGCCGCGGCAGGTTGAGCTCGTTGGCGCGCTTCCACACGGCCTCGGCCTCGACCTTGATTTCCCCGGCCGCCGGGGCGATCACAAAGACCAAGCCGGTCGCCGCGCGCATACAGTTGAGGGTGTCGGGCACGAAGTCGGAGTACCCCGGCATGTCGAGCAACGTCACCTCGTGCTTGCGCCACGTCAAATGATGAAATGCCGTGCTCAACGTGAGCTGGCGGCGCACCTCTTCGGGCTCCGGCCCGAACGCCGAGGTTCCGTCGTCGAGCCGGCCGATGCGGGTGGTCGTACCGCCATCGAACAGCATGACATCGCCGAGGGACGTCTTGCCGACGCCCCCCTGACCGACAATGCCGAGGTTGCGAATCGTGCGTACATCATCGACGGGCATAGGTCCTCCAACTCAGTTCGCTGCGCGGTTACGCTCGTAGATCAACCGCAGGCCGTCGAGGGTAAGAAACTCGTCGACCTCTTCGATCGTTTCCGATTCGGGCGCGAGCAGTCCGGCGTAGGCGCCGGTGGCAATGACGCGCGCCCGGACGCCGTGCTCGTGCTGAATCCGCTGCACCAGTCCATCTACCATCGCCACATAGCCGTAAATCAACCCCGATTGAATGGCAGTGACGGTGTTGCGACCGACCACGTGTTTGGGCTTCGCCAGCTCGACGCGATACAGCTTGGCGGCCCGCTCGAACAGCGCTTCGCTGGCGATGCCGAGGCCGGGCGCGATGACGCCGCCGACGTACTCGCCCTTCTCTGAGACGTAATCGAAAATGGTCGCGGTGCTGAAATCGACGACGATGGTGGTGGCGTGCGTTCGCTCGTAGGCAGCGATCGCGTTGACGATGCGATCGGCCGCGACCTCACGCGGATTGTCGTACAGAATCGGCATGCCGGTCTTCACGCCCGGCCCCACGAACAGCGGCGGCGTGCGCAAATAGTCGCGGCACAACGCCTCGATGACCGTGTTCATCGCCGGCACGACGCACGACACCGCAATCCCGGACACCTGCGCGGCAAACTCGCCCAGCAGTCCGTGCACCAGGAATCCGTATTCGTCGGCGGTACGACCGACGTCGGTCATCACCCGCCAGTGTCGCTGTAAGCGGGTGCCGTTGTACAGTCCCAGCAGCATCTGTGTGTTGCTCACATCGATGGCGAGAAACATGGAGATCACGCTCACTCAATGACCCCGATTGCGCTCGGATATCAAGCGAATACCGTCGAGGGTGAGAAACTCGTCGACGGCTCCGATCGTCGCCGAGGCCGGAGCCAATAGCGGCGCGAAGCCGCCGGTAGCGATCACCTGCGCGGTCACGCCGCACTCGCGTTGAATCCGCGCGACCAACCCATCGATCATGGCGACGTAGCCGTAGAAGATTCCCGACTGCACCGCGCCACTCGTGTTGCGCCCGACCACGTGCGACGGCCGGCCGATCGCCACACGCGCCAAACGTGCGGCGCGCGCGAACAACGCCTCGCTCGCGATGCCGATGCCCGGCGCGATGACGCCGCCGACGTATTCGCCGCGCGACGAGACGTATTCGAACTTGGTGGCGGTGCCCAGATCAACCACGATGGTGGCGGCGCGCGTGCGTTCGTAGGCGGCGACGGCGTTCACGATCCGATCCGATCCCAATTGACGTGGATCGTCGTAGAGGATCGGCATTCCGGTTTTCACGCCCGGGCCGATCATCAGCGGCTCGCAATGCAGATAGTCCCGACAGACCGTGCCGACCGTCGTGCTCAGCGCCGGCACCACCGAGGACACCGCGATGCCGGTCAGCGCCGCACGCTGGTCGGCGAGCAAATTGCCGATGAGAAAGCCGTACTCGTCCGCGGTGCGCGCCGGTTGCGTCAACACGCGCCAATGCCGCTGCAGTCGCGCGCCATCGTAGAGCCCGAGCACGACGTTGGTATTGCCGATGTCGATGGCGAGCAGCATGCTGGCTAGCGTCGATCGTACGCGCCGGACACGGTGACATCGCCGGCGACCGCGCGCCGCTCCTCCCCGTCGGGTGTCCGCACCCGCAACGTGCCGTCGTCGGCAAGACCGAGGACGATTCCTTCAATGCGCTCGCGGCCACCCGGATGGCTCTGCACAGCAATCGTCCTCCCCGTCAAGTACGAACAGGTCTCCCATGCGCGCGCGAGCAGGCCGAAGCCGTCGCGCTGCCATTCATCATAGCGAGCCTCGCAGTGGTTCAAGAGACGGGCGGCGAACTGAGCGCGGTCGATCGCGTGGCCGGTCAGCATGCGGAGCGACGTCGCGATCGACCGAACGTCGTCGGGGAAATCGCCGGCTTCACTGTTCAGATTGAAGCCGATGCCGGGGATGACGAAGCGAACCCCGGTGTCATCGGCAACGGCTTCGGTGAGAATGCCAGCGAGCTTGCGCCCGTCCGCCACGAGGTCGTTCGGCCATTTGATCGCCACCGACGGCACCCATTCGCGCGCCGTCTCCACCGCGGCCAAGCCAAACACCAGCGTCAGTTGCGGCATGACCGCAGCGGGCTGAGTTGGGTGCAAGACCAGCGACAGGTACAGATTGCGATGTGGCGGCGACACCCAGGTTCGCCCCAACCGCCCGCGGCCATGTCGCTGGCTCTCCGCGATCACCACGGTGCCCTCGGCGGCGCCGCGCTCGGCCAATTCGCGCGCCGTGGTGTTGGTCGAATCAATTTCGGAGAAGAGATGGAGTTGGCGGCCGAACCGTCGGGTGGTGAGATGCCGCTCGATGGCGGCGGCGGTGATCGACACGGCTGACGCGATGCTCATGCGTGAGCGGAAACCTTCATGCTGAAATCAAACGCCGGCGCCGAGTGCGTCAACGCGCCGACCGAGATCAGATCCACGCCGGCCTCGGCGATTGCGCGGACCCGCGCCAAGGTCATGTTGCCCGATGCTTCGACCAGCGCCGCACCGGCGATCCGCTGCACCGCCTGCACGGTATGCGCGACGTCCATGTTGTCGAGCAGAATGCAGTCGGCGCGGGCCGCGAGCGCCTCGTCCACTTCGCTGAGGCTGGTACATTCGACCTCGATCTTCAGCGTGTGCGGCGCGCCGGCGCGGGCGGCGTTCACCGCGGCCGTGATGCCGCCGGCGGCGACGATGTGGTTGTCCTTGATCAAGATGCCGTCGGACAAGTTGAAGCGATGATTCGCCCCGCCGCCGACGCGCACCGCATACTTCTCCACCATGCGCAGGCCGGGCAGCGTCTTCCGCGTGTCGACGATGCGGCACTTCGTACCCGCCACCGCCTGCACGAACGCGTCGGTGAGGGTCGCGATACCGGAGAGATGTTGGAGCAGGTTCAGCGCGACCCGTTCGCCGCTCAGCAGTGTATGGGCGTCGCCGGTCAGATGCGCGACCACCGCACCGACTTCGAGCGGATCGCCGTCGTTGTAGCGCGGCTCCACCGTGACCTCGCCGATCACGTCGAAGACTCGTTGCACCAGCGGCACCCCGGCGAGCAACCCGGCTTGCTTGGCCTCGATATGGGCGCCGGCGCGCCGGTGGGCCGGCACCGTCAGGCGCGTGGTGACGTCGCCGGAGCCGAAGTCCTCCGCCACCGCGGCGGCGATCAGGTCGGCAACGGCGGGGAGGTCCAAGGTATCCATGCAATCCCATCCCGACTAGGAGCCCTGTCGGAGCGTTTCAAGATGGCGGGTGAGCGTGCCGACACGCTCATTCAGCGCCGCGGCCCGCGCCTGTTCCTTCGCCACAATCTCCTCGGGCGCCTTGGCCACAAAGTCGGGCCGGCCGAGCTTCGCTTCGACCCCCTGCAGCTCCTTCGTGACCTTCTTCAGATCGTTTTCGAGCCGCTTGCACACCTCGGCCGTGTCGACCACACCGCGCAGCGGAACGAATACTTCGCCGACGCCGTCGACGACCGCCGACGGCGCGCCGCTCGGTCGCTCGCGTTCGGCGAGCAGTTCGACGCTACTCACCTTCGCGAGGGATTTCACATACGGTTCGTACGTGCGCAGCCCATCGGCACCGGCGCGCGGCGCGATGCGCACGGTCACCGGCGTCGTCGGCGCGATGCCCAACTCCGACCGGATGTTGCGCACGGCGCGAATCACTTCGGTGAGTCGTTCGACCGCCTGTTCCGCCACGGGATCGCGCAACGCGGCGTTGACGGTGGGATAGCTCGCAACCATGAGGCTCGCAGTCGGACGCTCGATCGGCAAAGCGTGCCAGATCTCTTCGCTCACGAACGGCATGAACGGATGGAGCAAGCGGAGAATGTGTTCGAGGACGTGAACGAGCACCGCTTGCGTCGAACGCTTCGCCGCATCGTCGCCGCCATAGAGGTTGAGTTTACTCAGCTCGACGAACCAGTCGCAGAACTCGCCCCAGACGAAGCGATACAACGTCATCGCCGCTTCGTTGAAACGATAGGAATCGATCGACGCCCGCACCTCATCGGTGACCGTCTGCAGTCGCGATAAGATCCACCGCTCCGGCAGTCCGAGATCCGAGCCATCAGCGATCAGCGATAGGCGATCGGCGTTTTCTCCCGCAACGTTCATCATGCAGAAGCGGGCGGCGTTCCAGATCTTGTTGGCGAAATTGCGGCCCAGTTCGGTCTTGGTCTCTTCGAATTTGACGTCTTCGCCGAGCGGTGAGATCGCCGCGATGGTGAAGCGCAGCGCGTCGGCGCCGTAGGCGTCGATCACCGCCAGCGGATCGGGCGAGTTGCCGAGCGACTTCGACATCTTCCGGCCCTGCAAGTCGCGCACGATGCTGGTGTAGTACACGTCGTGGAACGGGCACTCGCCCATGAACTCGTACCCCGCCATCACCATGCGCGCGACCCAGAAGAAGATGATGTCGGCGGCGGTGATGAGCGTGTCGGTGGGATAGAAGCGGCGCAGGGTCGGCGTGTCGTCCGGCCAGCCCATTGTCGAGAACGGCCACAGCCACGAACTGAACCAGGTGTCGAGCACGTCCTCGTCCTGGTGAATCTTGCCGGAGCCGCAGTGGGCGCAGCGCGTGGGATCTTCGCGCGCGACGGTCAGTTGCGGACAATCGTCGCAGTACCAGACGGGAATGCGATGGCCCCACCAGAGCTGGCGGCTGATGCACCAGTCGCGGATGTTGGTCATCCAATGCAGGTAGACACCCACCCAGCGCTCGGGGAAAAAACGCAGCCGGCCGGTCTTGATCGCGGCGATCGCCGGTTCGGCCAGCGGCTTCATGTGGACGAACCACTGATCCGACAGATACGGCTCGACCACGGTGTTACAGCGCTCGCAGCGGCGGATCGGGACGCGATACGGCTCGGTCTTCACCAACAGGCCGTGCGCTTCGAGATCCGCGACGATGCGTTTGCGGGCATCGAAGCGATCGAGGCCGGCGTACGGGCCGCCGTTTTCGTTGATGCGTCCGTCGATCGCCATGATGCAGATCGGCTCGAGCTTGTGGCGTTGGCCGATATCGAAGTCGTTGGCGTCGTGCGCCGGCGTGACTTTGACCGCACCGCTTCCGAACGCCGGATCGACGACGTCGTCAGGCACGACGGGAATCGCGCGATTCACCAACGGCAGGATCACCCGGCGACCGACCAACTTGCGGTAGCGCGCGTCGTCGGGATGGACGGCGATCCCGCTGTCGCCGAGCATGGTTTCCGGTCGCGTGGTGGCGACCACGACGCCGTCGCCGCCGTCTTCGGCGGGGTAGCGGATGTGCCACAGGCTGCCGGCCTCGCCGCCCTCGGTAGTGATGGCTTCTTCATCGGAGAGCGCGGTGTGGCAGCGCGGGCACCAATGGATGATGCGGTGGCCCTTGTAGATCAGGCCCTTTTCGTAGAGACGCACGAACACTTCGCGCACCGCGCGCGACAGACCCGGGTCCATGGTGAAGCGTTCGCGGCGCCAGTCGCACGAGGCGCCGAGCCGGCGCAACTGGAGCAGGATCGTGCTGCCGTATTTTTCCTTCCAGCCCCAGACCCGTTGGAGGAACGCTTCGCGACCGAGTTGATGGCGATCGAGGCCGTCCTTGGCGAGCGCCTTTTCGACGACGTTTTGGGTGGCGATGCCGGCGTGATCGGTGCCCGGCATCCACAGCGTCACCTTGCCGTTCATGCGCTGGTAGCGCACGAGGATGTCTTGCAGCGTGTTGTTGAGCACGTGGCCCATCGTCAAGCTGCCGGTGACGTTGGGTGGCGGGATGACCACGCAGAAGCGCGGTCCGACCGCATTTTCATCCGCGTGGAAGTAACCGTGATCTTCCCAGAACTGGTACCAACGCTGCTCGACGGCAGCCGGTTCGTAGGTCTTATTCAGCTCAGCCATGACCGATCGGCGTGCGCCTTGTCGCTACCGGAATCGGTTGCGCTTGGCAACATGACGCGAGCCGCGCGCGGACCACGATCGGAGAGACGTCATTCTCGATGCTCACGGTCAACCGGCGCGCGGGCCGAGTCGTTTGATGGGCATGCCGCTGCCAAGAAAAATGCAGGTCATGAGTGCGATGGGATTGATCCGACCGTTGTTCGACCTCGCCGGCGTCGAGATTCCGAGTTGCGCCGACGACGAACTGGCGGATGCATTGATCGCCACCGCCGACGAGCAGAGCGCATTGTGGTTTCGCGAGGACCACCTGCGCGCTGCGGGCGCTCGACTGGCGCGGCTCGAATGCGCGAACCGGAGCAACAACGGTGTTCCGTCTCCCCACCACCGAGTCCATCTGAGGGTGATGTGAGGCATCGCAACACTCAACGGGAATTGATCCTTGAGCGCTTCGGCCAGTTGCTCGATCGGCTGTTGTACCTCGGCATCGCCTTGGTGGTGGTGTTGAGCGTGATCGCGTTCTTGCGCGGCAACTGAGCACTCACCGACACCTCGGCTCACCGCCGCTTGACCGGGGCGGAGCGGAACGCTATCAGCTTGCCGGCGCAAGCGCCGATGCTCGTCGCTTCACCCACGTGCGAAAGTGGCGGAACTGGCAGACGCGCAGGATTCAGGATCCTGTGGAGTAAAATCCGTGGGGGTTCAAGTCCCCCCTTTCGCACTT
>DATKMK010000082.1:0-3213 GCA_035541895.1 Binatia bacterium
CGCGAGCAGCAAGGTCCTCGTCTCGAGCACGCTGGGACCGGGGACTTCGGTGCCCGTGACGAACGCGATCGCCGATTTTTCGGTGAGGGTGATTTCGCGGCCGAACGCTTTGACGTAGCGCCGGAAATCGGGCTTCGTGCGCGCGAGCAGCAGAGCGGGTTCGACCATCAACCGGCAGATGTCGCGCAGCGACGGATGGGTCGTGTGCGCCTTCAGTTCCTGCAGCAGCGCGGCACGGCGTGTCTGCATCTCGGCAGCGCGCGACGCGTGGATCGCAGCGACGAGACCATGGTAGTTGCCGAAGTGATATTGCAGTGCGGACTCGTTGCGTTGCCCCGCGACCTTGACGATGTCGCGCAGCGAAACGTTTTCGGTGCCGCGCTCGGCGATCAAGCGCTCCGCCGCACGCATCAGTGCTGTTCGCGTGCCTTCAGCTTGCGCGCGCCGCTTGTCCACTATGCGCTTTGCACTGAACACATTTTTGCGAACGGCATGCTCGTTCCGAAGCAAAAGGCGATGTCGGCTTCTAGCACGACCAACCAGTAATGACAATCATTAAGATCGCTGTGCGGCTTTGCTGGAGCGTGGCTCGTTGCGTTGAACTTCGGCGATCGCTGGCCTGTGGCTCGCGGCGTTTCGTGACTTTCGAGGTGCTCGCTCGAGGGGAAGTGACCTCAGTCCGCGCCGCCCATCGTCGCGACCAGCGCATCGAGGAGTACACGGGTGCGGGCCGGCATCAGGCGACGACCCGGGAGCACCGCCCACAATTTCGCGGAAGCTCCCCAATCGGGTAGAACGCGCCTGAGCATTCCTTGCTGCACCGATTCGCGCGCGTAAAGTACGGGGAAGCTGACGACGCCAAAGCCGGCCTCCGCCATCCTCTTCAAGACCGTCGGCGAATCAGCCGACGTGTACCGATGTGGTGTCCCGCGCCAATCCAGGCGGCCGCCTTCGATTCGTCTAACGAGCCTCCATGGTCGCGCTTCGCCCGGCCTGACCAAGGTCACCAGACCGTGGAGATCGAATAGATCGTCGGGCTTGTTCGGCTCTCCGACCTCTTTCAGATATGCGGGCGCGGCGTACAAGCCGATTGCCAACTCGGCGACTTTGCGCGCGACCAACTGGCTATCTTCGCCAAGCTCTCCAATGCGCACTGCGAGGTCGACGTTTTCGCCGATCAAGTCGATGCGCCCCGGTGAGGTGTCGATCTCCAAGGTCACCGCAGGATAGTCACGCGCAAACTTCGCCAGCATTTGCGAGAGTGCATTGCTGGCGAGATCCGCCGTCAACGATATGCGTAGCCGACCGCTTGGCTCGGCCTGACGATGCTGCGCGAGCGCGAGCGCCTCATCCAATTCGGCTGCCAACGCGCGCGCGTGATCGAGCACGCTCAAACCGAAATCAGTGATCGAGAGTCTGCGAGTGCTTCGCTGAAACAGGCGCTCGCCGAGGCGCGTTTCGAGCGCGGCGATGCGTCGCGAAACGGTAGCCTTCGGAACATGCATACGTTCCGCGGCTCGGCTGAAGCTACCGTCCTCCGCCACGCGTGCGAACAGCACCAAGTCGTTGGCATCGAGGTCGGTCATGTCGCGATGCTAGACGGATCGTTCCAATAGCGAAACGGAGATTTGCACTGGCGAGGCTTCTGCGACGATCCGGCGATCAATAGATTGAGCCCAACTCAACCACCTAACAACCGCACTCGCCATGAACATCCTGCAGATCCTTTCCAGTTACCGCACGGTCGATCCTGAGGCCGGCTCCCATTCGAGCCGCCTTGCGAACGAATTGGTGCAGCAGCTGCTGGTAATCCATCCCGAAGCCGAACTGACCGTGCGCGATCTGGCACGCTCACCGCACCCGATCCTAGATCAGGACGCGCTGAACGCGTTGTTCACGCCGGCGGGGAATCGCACCCCCGAGCAGGCTGCGAGAGTCGCGCTCGACGAGACGCTGATCGCCGAACTTCAGGCTGCCGATCTGATCGTGCTCGGTGCGCCAATGTACAACTTTGGAATCTCGGCGTTGCTGAAAGCGTGGTTCGATGCGGTTGCGCGAGCCGGCGTGACCTTCCGCTACACCCACGCCGGCCCAGTTGGTCTGCTCGCCGACAAGACCGTTTACGCGGTGTCGACGCGTGGCGGCTCCCACCGGGGGCAGTCGACCGACCACGTCGTGCCCTACCTGCGAACCATGTTTGGCTTCCTCGGAATCGTCGACGTGCACTTCGTTTACGCCGAGGGCCTGGCCCTCGGCGCCGAGGCAGAAGTACGCGCGTTCGCGGATGCGCGCGCGCAGTTTGCGCGGCTCGTGCGCGCTGCGGATCCCATTGGTGGTCGTGAAGCCAGCAGCCGGAACGCCCTGCAGGCTCGAAAGGCTCGATAGGGACCATCCCAACGAGATCGCAATCGATCGCTTGTCCGATCACCACACCATCGTCCATGTGATCCGGTAGGTCGACACCCATGCAACCTTTGAAGCGTGTACTCGGATCCATCGAGCGGCAGGCTGACCGCCGCCTCAGACTGCAACAGGTCACGCACGCGCAGTGGCGCCCATTGTTGCTACGGTGCAACCAGCCGATTGCCGTGCTCGAACTCCCAGACGGCGCGTACTGGTCGATCTTCTGCGTCGAATGCGCGAGAACGAACGCCGTCGCGCGCGAAGTGCCGGCGATCCCTGCGCCGGCCGGATTCCCATGAGTAGAGCTGCGATGAACGCCTGCGTTGATCTGTCCCTTAGCTTGACGGGTCAACCATCGCCACGACGACCGATCCGATCCAACGGGTGCATCGAGGGGCGCTCGCCATGGTATCGAAACGACGGCATCGTTCGATCGATCCACGGCCGTATCGCGAATCCGATTCGACGCGCGCTCCGCGCGACAAGCGGCGCCGCGCTGCTCGCCGCGTGCGCGTTGCTCGCGGGCTGCGTGAGCGCAGGGGCGCTTGCGCCACGACAGTCCCGAATCGACCCGGTCGAGGCGGGTCTGTCCGGCGACACATCGATGCCGCCCCTCGACGAGGCATGGTGGCGGGCGTTCGGTGAACCGCAACTCGATGCCTTGATCGCCAAGGCGCTCGCCGATCACCCGTCGCTGCAATCGGCCGAGGCGCGCGTGCGGGCCGCTCACGCTTTGGTCAACGCTGCACGGGCGGACACCCAGCCTCAGCTGACGGGCAGCTTCAACACGACGCGGGAGCGCTTCACCGG
>DATKMK010000083.1:0-20380 GCA_035541895.1 Binatia bacterium
CTCGGCCCGGGATTCACGCTGACCTGGGGTACCTCGCTCGCCGCCGAGATCGCCGCCGACCTCCCGGTGTTGCAGCACAACTCGTCGCTGCAGATCGTGCCCGACTACCGTCTGCGGGCTGGCGTGAGTTACCGCTTCTGATGTGGATCATACGGCCAAATTTTCAACATCGACAATCCCGCGCCGCTGAGTTACTCAGGTACGCAAGCGGACGGCGCGTGCATTTCGGGGGGACTGGCAACAGGAGGCCCTCGATGAAACGAACTGACGAGAGCGGTTGGCACCTGCTCGCAGTTCGAACACAGCTTTGGTTGATGATTCTGTGTGCGATACTGCGCGTCACTCGCGCCGCGATCGCGGTGCCTATTATGACGCCGGTTCCGACGCCGGCTCCCGCGCATCCATCGTTCATCGCCTTCGAAAGCGGACAAGTGCGGCCGTTGGCGATGGCGGCGGACGGCAATCGTTTGTTCGCCGTCAACACCCCCGACGATCGCCTCGAGATCCTGTCGATCGGCCGCGGCGGTCTCGCGCATCTCGCGTCGGTGCCGGTGGGAATGGAACCGGTCGCGGTTGCGGTGCGCAATCAACAAGAAGTGTGGGTCGTCAACCATCTGTCGGACAGCGTCAGCATCGTCGACGTGAGCGTCTCGCCGCCTCATGTCATTCGGACATTGCTGGTCGGGGATGAACCGCGCGACATCGTCTTTGCCGGCGCGGGGCGCAATCGCGCGTTCATCACCACTGCGCATCGCGGACAGCAGCGTACCGACCCATCGATCGCGGGAGTTCCTGGCGCGGGCGACCCGCAGCTCACAACGCCCGGGGTCGGCCGTGCCGACGTATGGGTCTTCGACGCCACCCAATTGGGCGACACCATCGGCGGGACACCGCTGAAGATCGTCGAATTGTTCGGGGACACGCCGCGCGGATTGGCCGTGAGTCCCGACGGCGGCACGGTCTACGCTGCTGTCTTCAACTCGGGCAACCAAACCACGACGGTGTCCGAAGGCGCGGTCTGCGACGGCTTCAATGCCACGACGCCGTGCACGATCATGGGCGCGCAGTATCCCGGAGGTAATCCCGGGCCGGCCACCAACTACGCCGGCCTGCACGCACCCGAAGTCGGTCTGGTCGTCAAGTTCAACGCCGATGCGGGACACTGGGAGGATCGGATCGGTCGCAACTGGGACAACGCCGTCCGCTTCCATCTGCCGGACAAAGACGTCTTCGCCATCGATGCCGACACGCTCCAACAGACCGCGGTATTCACGGGCGTGGGCACCACCCTGTTCAATCTCGTGGTAAATCCGCAGACCGGTCACGTGTATGTTTCGAATACCGACTCGCACAACGAAGTGCGCTTCGAAGGTCCGGGAGAATTCGGCGGCAGCACCGTGCAAGGACATCTCGCGGAAGCTCGCATTACCGTCCTAGCGGACGGCGCCGTGAACCCGCGCCATCTGAACAAGCACATCGACTATCGCGTCCTTCCAGCGCCTGCCGGAACTCAGAACGCCAGCCTGGCCACTCCGCTGGAGATGGCCGTCTCGCGCGATGGGCAAACCCTGTACGTTGCCGCATTCGGCTCGAGCAAAGTCGGCGTCTTAGGCACCAGCTCGCTCGAAGACGACTCGTTCGATCCGGCGGTACAGAGCGCTCGCTACATTACGGTGAGCGGCGGCGGACCGAGCGGACTCGTGCTCGACGAGTTGCGCAATCGGCTCTATGTGTTGACCCGATTCGACAACGCAGTGTCGGCGATCGATCTAACTGCCAACACAACAATCCGCACGGTCGCGCTCCACAATCCGGAGCCGGCCGCCGTGGTCCAGGGGCGCCCGTTCCTCTACGATGCGGTGGCGACGTCGAGCAACGGCGAAGCGTCGTGCGCCAGTTGCCACGTGTTCGGCGACATGGACCATCTCGCCTGGGATCTCGGCAACCCGGACGCGGACGTGAGCGCCGATCCGATCCCGATTCGGTTGGAAGCGGGAGCCGCCACCGCGCCGTCCGCGATCAACGGAACCGGCAACGCGGAACAGTTCCATCCGATGAAGGGGCCGATGACGACGCAGACGCTGCGCGGCCTCGTCAACGACGGCGCGATGCATTGGCGCGGCGATCGCTCCAACGGGATCTACGGCACCGACGCGTTCAGTGAGGACCTGTCGTTTCGCAATTTCAACGTCGCATTCACCGGCTTGCTCGGTCGCGCCACGATGATTGCCGATCAAGACATGCAGACGTTCACCAACTTCGCCCTCGCGCTGACGCTGCCGCCGAATCCGATTCGCAACCTGGACAACTCCCTCACCGCGGCACAAGCCGCCGGCCAAAAGTACTTCCTTGGCAACGACGGGCCTGACAGCGGCGGCGGTCACCGAGCGGACGGGGTGCCAATCCTCAACGATCTCGGCTTTCCCTGCCACGGCTGTCATACGCTGGCACCCGAAAACGGTTCCTTCGGCACCGACGGGCAGCAAAGCTTCGAGAACGAGTCACAGATCGTGAAGGTCCCGCACCTGCGCAACCTGTATCAAAAGGTCGGCATGTTCGGCATGCCCGCGATTCCTTTCGTCGGCGCCGGCAACAACGGCGACATGGGCGATCAAATTCGTGGCTTCGGCTTTCTACACGACGGCAGCATCGACACGCCCTTTCGCTTCTTGAAAGCCACCGTGTTCAACCCGAGCTTCGGTGGCGCCATCGGCTTCTTCAACGGCGACCCGCAGCGCCGCAACGTCGAGCAATATTTGCTGGCATTCGACAGCGACCTCGCTCCGATCGTCGGCCAGCAAATCACGCTCGACGACACGAACGGGGCCACGGTCGGACCACGGATTGACCTCATGATCCAACGTGCGAGCACGCCGTTCACCTCGAAGATCCTTGGGGGGATGACGACAGAGTGTGACCTGATCGTGAAGGCGGTGATCGGCGGCAAGACAATCGGTTTCGTCCGCGCGACCAGCGGTTGGTTCGAACCCGACAACGGTGGGGCGTCGCTCACCGATGCGGAGCTGCGCGCGCAGGCCGCAACCGAAGGACAGGCGGTGACATACACCTGCGTTCCTCCGGGCTCAGGTGTCCGCGCCGGTGTAAATCGAGACGGCGACGGGATCGCTGACGGCATCGACAACTGCCCCGACGTCGCCAATACCAATCAAACCGACAGCGACGGCGACGGCGTCGGAGACGCCTGCGACAACTGTCCGTCCGTCCCCAATTCGGATCAATCCGACCGCGACGCCAACGGCGTCGGCGATCGCTGCGATGATCCGATCGGCGACTGCGATGGCGACGGCAAGGTCACGGTCGACGAACTCGTCACCGGTGTGAACATCGCGTTGGGCAACGCCCAGGTCACGGCGTGCACACAGTTCGATCCCAACGACGACCAGCGAGTGTCTGTCGACGAGCTGGTGGCGGGAGTCGGCGCGGCGCTCGGCGACCTGTGAGCATGCGGCTACGGAGCGGTCTCCGCGCGTGGGACGATGACGTCGACCATCAGCTTCGCGATCGCGGTCGGGTAACGCGCCACATCGCTCGGCGCCGAGATCGCGGCGGACGTACCGGTGATGGAACACAATACGTCGCTGCAGATTGTACCCGATTACCGCTTGCGCGGTGGCTTCACTTGCCGCTTCTGAGGTCGCACGGACAGCGGGCCGAGCCCTTTGCTTGGCTCGCTGGCGGTGGTTCGTCACGCAGCAAGCTGCCGGGCTTCCACCAGCGCACCCGCGCAAGCCTCGGCACACGCCTTACACTCGGCGTGATGATCCTGGTGAACTCTGCACGCCTTCTCGCAGTTTTCGCACACATCGATGCACAGACGCGCCGCGGACTTGAGAAACTTGGACTGCGCCGCAGCTAAGACCGCAACTGCGTTGCACACCGCGAGCATGTCACGCACCGCGACCGAGCACTCGGCCAACGTGGTATCGCCCTTGGCGAGGCTCTTGAGGCAGTGTTCGAGGCAGACGTTGCCGCTCTCGACGCAGCGGCCGAGCGCACTGGCAAACGTGAGGCCCGAAACATTTTCAGCGGCGTCCACTCCGCTGGCCATCAGAGCCAAGCTCACCCCGGCGAGCAGCACTTCTCTCCGGTCGGGCATCGTATGAACCTCCATCACGACGAGCTTCTACTCGCTCTCGCCGCACATTCCAAATGGCTTGTTGCCGAGCACTCAGCACTGACGGGGCCTGACACAAGCGGCGATCGCGTCATTCCTCGGCTTCCGGGTGAGCGCACGCCAGATCCTCTGGCCAAAGGAGATCATCGGCGGAGCTGCGCACTTCACGAGCTGTCGTGACGATCAGCCATAGCGCTATGGCGACGGCCATGAGCCCATCGGCCTCAGGGCGACCGGTCAATGCCACCAGTATGCCCGCACCAACCGGCGCCAGCGATACCAGCACGTCGCCCAGGTTGTGCAGATACGCCAGGCGGACCGCGGCATTGTGTTGAGCCGGTCTTCGAAGCAGCGCCGCGACGCCGTAGTTGCCGGCCGCGGCGGTCAAGCCGATCACAATGGGAACGAACGCCTGCACCGAGGTCGGATGCAACAGGCGCACGACGGCCTCTCCGGTCATGAAGGCGCTCAGGACGATGAGCCCAAGCGAGTTGAGAACGTTCGCAGTGCGCTGCGATTGGCGGCCCAGGTAGCCGGGCAAATTGAACGCGAGGTACAAGCACCCGAGCGCGAGCTCGTCCGAGCAATTGTGGATACTGTCGGTGAGAAGACTGAGACTATGCGCTTGGAGACCGGCGGCCATCTCGACCGCGCAGAGACTGGTATTGAGAACGACCGCTGCGCCGACGGCCCGGCGGAAGTGAGCCAAACGAAGTCCCCTTACTGATCCCGCACCGCGATCGGAATGCGAACGTCAAACTCCGAGTCGATGGCGACGCCGTTTCTGATCGCCGGAAAGAATCGCCACTGCTTCAGCGTGTCGAGCACCATCAGGTTGAGTCGGGGGTTCGAGGTGGGCTGGATCAACGACACCGTGGCATTGCCGTCGAAGGTGACGTGGAAATGTGCGACCGCGACCGTCTCGAAAACGTGCTCGCGCAAGTCGTCCGGAATCTTCGGCGGCGGCGCGTAGATCGCGCGGGCGCCGACGCTGTCCGACCCAAGACCGCCGGCGCCGGCACGACCAGACGCCCCCGCGCCGAATGCGTTGGCTGCTCCGGCGTCAGATGGTTGGTTGGCAGCGGCGCCTTCGACCTCAGCAGCCGGTGCGGTGTGTGCCCCGCGGGAATCATACAACCTCGGCGCTACCGGCTTCTGCTTCTTGACGCGAACGGCCGGAGCCTGCGCTTTTTTCGGTTCGATGCGCGGCTGAGGCTGCGGAACCGGCGGCGCGGTCTCCGGCGGTGGCGCTGGTTGCGCTCCACCTTGCAGGCCGCCCGGTTCAGAAGCGGGCAGCTCGATCAGGCGCGCGTCGAGTCGTGTGATCGGCTCGGGCGATCGCCCCGTGTCTTGCAACAGCCACGTGAATCCGATGAGCAGAGCGCCCCACAGCACCAAGGCCGTGGGCGTAAGCCACGGTAGACGGCGCCAGGGGTCGTCGAGCTTCGGTCTGGACGGGAATGGATCTACAGCAATCATTCGTGCTTGACGGCGATGAGGAAGTGCTCGACGCCGGCGCGCCGCGCCTGAATCATGGCCTGCACCACAGTACCCGCGGCTGCTCCATTGTCCGCTGCGACGATCACGTCGGCGTCCGGTCTCGTGAGCATGGTTTTCAAGCTGTCGGCCACCGTCTCCAAGGTGACCAGTGTGCTGTCGAGGTAAATCTCACCGTTGTTGGTAATCGTGAGTGTGACCGGTTGCTGCGGTTGCAACGCGGCGGCTTCACCGCGAGGGAGATCGACGGGGACCGAGTGCAAGCTCTGCATCGAGAGCGAGGCCAGCATGAACGTCACCAGCAGAAAAAACATCACATCGATCATCGGAATGATCTCGATGCGCCCGCGCCGGTACTCACGTGCCCGACGAAGTTTCATGACACGCCCACAATGCGCCGCTCCCGTGGCTGATCCGGCACGGCGGTCGTGGCGGTCTCCTGGTCGAGGCGGATGCGATCGACCAGCCGCGAGCCGAGGCGTTCCATCTCGTCGAGCCCGCGAGACTTCATGCGCGAGAAAAAGTTGAAGGCGAAGAGGGCGACCAGCGCAATCAGGAGTCCGAGTGCCGTCGCGATCAATGCCTGCGCCACACCCGCCGTCACTTGCGTGGGCGCCACCAGGCCGGCGCCGCCGATCACCTTGAACGACTGCATCATGCCGGTGATCGTCCCGAGCAACCCCATGAGCGGCGCGGCGGTCACGATCGTTTCCAACACCCAGAGGCCGCGGCCGAGCGCCCGCTCGATCTCGCCGGCCTCGTCCCCGGCGCGCGACTCGACCCACCACGCTGGATGCGTGCGATTCGCCGCAATCACCTGAAAAAAGCGACCGAACGCGTTGCGTGGGCCGAGCAAACCGATTTCCTTCTCCAGATCATCCCAGCCGAAGCCATAGGTCTCGACTTGATTCCGTAGTGCCTCGGGCAACCGCAAGCAGCGGCTGTAGAGGGCAACTCGATCGAGAATGATGCCGGCAGCCAACACGCCAAGGATCAGTAGCGGGTACACCATCGCTCCGCCGAAACGGAGCGCTTCAAGAGCCGTGTTCAGTTCTTCCATCGTTCAGATCTCCTCAACCGTTGCCACTACGCAGTCTGCGCTACCGATTGCATTCGTGCCGCTGTCAGCATGACCTCGATAAGGGTCGGCGCGCCACACTAGTGTTCGCAATGCTCCGATCGACACAGTCGGTAGTTTCGAGCGTGCGCCACGACGATCAGCGCCGCGGCGCCGAGCGTCATGGGTCGCTCCCAATACTCGATATGACCGCAGGCTACGGCAACGACCAGCAGCACTAGACCGGCGACACCGAACCCCAGCACCCAGCCGTCCCGATGCCGCCAGCACCCCAGCATGAGTGCAAGAGCGCTTGACGGCAAGACCAGCGAGAGCAGCAGCGCGTGAAACAGTTGATCGGAACCGAGACACGCGGACAGCATCGGGAAGAGGACCACGGCCACCGGCGTGACGGCGCAGTGAATCGCGCAGAGCCCCGAAAGCCCGATTGCGACCCGATCAAGAGAGAATGACGCGTTTGAGCTCATCGCAGAGGCTCACCTTCGATCATGTGGATCGGCAATGCGCTGTCGTCGCCGGCACCGAGCACATAGCGGTGCACGCGCGGCAAGACCCGCTCCGCCGTCTCGAGGTAGAGGCGTCGCTCGAGTAGACTCGGCGCCCGCCGATGCTCGGCGGCCAGCTGCGTGAATCGCTCGGCGTCGGCGTGCGCACGGTTCAAGCGCTGATCGCTGAACGTCAACGCCTGGTTCAGCTTCCCCTCGGCCTCGCCACGAGCGACCGGGAGGATCCCGTTCGCGTAGGTCTCCGCCTCCGACACTTGGCGCTCGCGGTCGGCCCGGGCGTTCTGGACATCCTGGAACGCAGCGATGACACTGGGTGGTGGCTCGACCGACTCGAGATTGACGGTCAGGACTTGGAGCCCGATGCCCCAGGCGTCGAGCAGTTCCTGCGAGCGCGCTCGGACGCGCTCGATGAGCGCCAGCCGGCCTGAGGTGAGCAGGTCGTCGACCGGGAGGGCGCTCGCGGCCTCGGTGAACGCCGACCCGGCAACGTAGCGGAGGATCTCCGCCGGCATTTCAGCGCTGAACAGAAACTTCGCCGGATCGGCGATCCGATAGTTCACCCTGGCGCGCAGCTGCAAGATGTTCGTGTCACCCGTGAGCCAGCTGGTCACTGCTGCGTCCGGCGGCATCGTCCGCAGCTCGTCTTGCAGGAAATACCCCACCGGCATCAGGAACGTGCGCGTCACTTCGACCCGATCGACCTGGCCGAACGGGCGTGGCCACCACCAGTGCACGCCCGGTGGCACCGCCGCGCCGATGATGGCACCAAAGACCCGCGTCACCGCGACGCTCGTCGTCGGCACCGTGTAGAATCCGGTCGCGGTGTAGACGAGGAAGAGGCAGCCGGCGACCGCCGCCCTGCCGGCGGGACGGCGGAGAGCGGCCAAGATCGGTGCGGCTCGGTTCCTCACCGGCCACCGCCCGGGCCGGTCATCAGGCCCTTCATCAACGGAGAGTCGGCCGGGAGCACCACGGTCGTGTCCTTGTCGATGATCTTGTCGTACGCCTCCAGCGTACGCACGAAGCGATAGAAGTCGGGATCGGCGGCGAGCGCGTCGGCATAGATGCGTGCCGCATCGGCCTCCGCCTTCCCGCGTATCTCGGCGGCCTTGCGCTCGGCTTCCGAAAGGACGCGCGCCCGCTCGCGGTCGGCCTCAGCCCTGATCTTCAGCGATGCCTCTTCGCCTTCGGACCGGAACTGCTTGGCGATGCGTTGCCGTTCCGCCCGCATGCGCTGGAACACGCTCGCCTCGTTTTGCTGCGGGAACGAGAGTCGTTCGAGCCGGAGCGCCACGAGACGAATGCCGTATTCGCGGGCCGCCGTGTCGCGCACGCGACCCTCGACCTGCCCCACGATTGCTCCCAGGCGCATTTTGTCCGGGTCTGTCGAGACGAGTGCGTCGAACGGCACGGAGCCGAAGGCGGCGCCGATCTCCGAGCCGGTGACCGCGGAGAGCCGTGCCTCGGCGGCTTCGCGAAGAACCACGGTCTGCAGGTAGCGCAGCGGATCCTCGACGTGCCACGCGAGAAACGCGCGGGCCACGACGTTCTTCTTGTCGAGCGTCAGATATTCCGACACCGGCGGCTCGGTCATCAACAGCCGGGCGTCGAGGCGAACAACCTGGTCGATGAACGGGACCCGGAACCGGAGGCCCGGGGTGGTGTAGCTCTGTACCGGACGGCCGAAGCGAGTCACGATGGCATATTCGGTCGTATCGACCGCGAACGGTGAAGCGAGCGCTGCCGCAAGCCCGAAGGCGACGCAGATGGCGAATGTCCACGATTTCATTCCAAACCCTCTCGCAACCGCGAACCGGCGGGCTGCGGCGGTGATGATGCAACTGCTGGCGCCTGGCTGGGCTCCGAAGGACTGCGCGTTGGGGGGAAGACGATCGAGCTGTTACTGCCGCGGAGCCATAGCTCGTAGCCATGGAGTGTATCCGGCGCTGGGCGGATGAGCTTGCGCGCTCCCGGAAGCACCCGCTCGGCCGCCTCGAGGTACAGCCGGTCCTCGGTAACTCGCGGTGAACGCAGATGCTCGGCGGCCAAGGCCACGAAGGCTCCCGCTGCTCCTTGCGCGAGCGCGACACGCTCGCCGGCTTGCGCCTGGGCGGTGGCAACGATTCCCGCCGCCTCGCCTTCCGCGACCGCTACAGCGCCGGCCGCGTACTCGTTGGCGAGATGAATCGTGGTCAGACGGTCTTCGTGCGCACTCGCGACATCGCGAAACGCATCGTGGACGGTAGCAGGCGCATGGACGTCGAGGAGCCGGACGGCCAGCACCTCAACCCCGAGACCGACGGCATCGACATCGCGGCGCACGCGCTCGAGCAGCCAGGCCTCCACCTCGCCACGATCGTTCGTGTAGACGAGATCGATTGAGCGCCCCGCCATGGCCTCGACGAGCCGGGAGCGGACGAGCGCAGAGAGGACGTCAGCCGGCGCTACAACACCGAGCTGGTAGCGGACAGGGTCGGCGACTCGGTACTGCGCCTCGGCGTGGAGGTCGATGACGTTCTCGTCGGCGGTGACGTACAGTGCTTCGTCCAACATCGGCTCGCGCGCGAGCGTTCCCGGTCCGGTGCGATACCCGACGGGCCGTTCGCGCACGTCGTCCACCGGCACGAGCACGACCCGGTCGATGAGCGGGGCGGCGAACACGAGGCCGGGCTCGCGCGGCGGGCCCGCGATCACGCCGAGGCGCTGGACGATCGCCCGCTCGCCGAGCGGCACGCGCCAGAAGGCGCCGAGCGCCAACGAAAGCAGCCACAGGACCGCCACGGCCTGGACCGAGCGGCTGTAGACGAGATCGCGAGGACGAAGCCTGCGGGCAAACACACCGACTGCGCGGGCGTTGTCCGCCAGCTCCTGAAGCCCTGGTCGCAAACCGGTACGACGCAGAGAGTCGACGATCAGCCAGCCGAGCGCCATGGCGCCGACCAGCTTGACAATCGCAAACGGCTCCGGCCCGATTGGCTCGCCGATCCGGACACTTTGACCGAGGCCGGGCACGATGAGGTCGAGCAGCAATCCCGCAACAATCGCCACGCCGATGATGGAAGCGAGATAGATCCGCAAGACGGATCGGCCGAACAACCGCGTGATGGTCGCGAGCGTGGCCGCGTTGGTCGCTGGACCGACAAGCAGGAACACCAGGGCCGCTCCGGCGGACGCACCCTTGGAGACGAACAGCGCGGCCAAAGGGGTGGACGCACTGGCGCACACGTAGAGTGGGATCGCGAGGATCGCCAAGGCAACCATTGCGGCGAATGAAGATGGAAACAGGCGCGCGAAGAAGTCGGCGGGCAGGATTGCGGAGAGAACGCCCGTCGACACAATCGCCAGAGCCAGCCAGAAACCCAGCTCGTCGAAGAGCTCGACGAAGGCGTAGCGCGCCGCGTGGCGAGCCAGCGCTTCGGCGTGCGCGAAACGCGAGACAAAGGTCGGGCCGGGGTGGACGTGCCGATTGTGGCCATCTCTCCCCTTGGGGGCATTGTCCTTACTGCCGATCGGCTCGGATTTGCCGAGCGCGGCGCTTTCCGGCGGAACCGGGAAGTCGCCCGGCGGCTCCTGGTCGGAGGGCGACCGGCGAAGCGATAGCGCCGCCGCCACGAGGGCCGTCGCGATCGCAGCGAGTGGTCGCACAACAGCGAGGAGCGGACCGAAGTAGGCGAGCGTCAGAGCGATCGAATCGACCCCGGTCTCCGGGGTCGTGATGAGGAACGAAAGCGTCGCCTCCGGGCTCGCCCCCTTGCGCCGCAGCGAGACCGCCGTCGGCAACACCCCGCAGGAGCACAGTGGAATGGGGGCACCGAGGATCGCCGCCACAGCGGCCGACCCGATGCTCCGCTTGCCCAAGAACCGAACAATCCGGTCGGGGTCGAGGAGCACATGGATCGCTCCGGCAACCAAGAAGCCTAACAGGATGAGGACCGCACCCTCGTAGAGCACCCAGAACGTCTGTGCGAGCATGGCGGCGAAAAAATCGAGCGCAAGCACGATGAAGTCACTCCAGTCCGTAGCTCGACAGGAACCAGTCGGCGCATGTGAAAAGTAGGAGACCGCCGAACACCGTCCAGGCCAGCGCCGGCCCACCTTCACGATTCACCTCGGGAATGAGGTCAGATGCCGCGACGTAGATCGTGACCCCGGCCGAGAGCGCAAGCGCATATCCGACGTATCGGCCCGCGAACAGCGTCGTGCCGACCGCACCGACCAGGGTCGATAGCCCGAGCGTCGCACCAGCAGCGACCGCCGCCTCTCGCGAGCGACCGGTGGCGAGCATGATCGACGCAACGGCGAACCCCTCAGGGACTTTGTGGAGTAGCACCGCGAAGAAGAGCAAGAGGCCGAGCGTTGGAGCCACCATGAAACCCGCCGCGATTGCGACGCCATCGAAGAGTGTATGCACACCGAGCCCGAAAACGGCGAGCATGCCGGCGGCCGGCCGTAGCAGCGCCTCAGTGTGGATCTCCTCACCAAAGTGGAAGTGCGGCGCGACCGTGTGCTCGAAGAGATGCACGCCGAAGTAGCCGATCAGCACGAAAAGGAATGCGTGCGGCACGTGGGCGCTTTCGGGCAGCAATCGGACAAAGGCCGCCGCCAGCATGAACCCGGCGCCACCCGCGACGAAATAGCGCAGGGGTGCCTGTCCACGTCGGTGTGCCCGAGTGACCACAAGCGATCCGGCGACATCAGCAAACGCAGCGACCGCAGCGAAAGCGAGCGGACTCACCATGGCCATCTCCCCGCAAGCGATCGGGCAGCGATGGCCATCGTGAGCCCGCCACGTCCGGCGCGCTGGGATCGCCGGTCACCAGCGCACCGAGCGATCGAGGGCGACAGGAAGCGCAATTGTCACCCCGCGGTTGGCGCCGTGAACGGCAACGGCACGCGAAGGCCTGCGAAAATGGTGCGCCGGGGCCCAAACTGTGGGGCGCCGACCCCGATGCCGCTGCCATCGCGCAGCAGGTACGTCTCGTCGCCGAGGTTGATACAGTCGACCCGCGCCTCGACCCACCCCAGGTACGGCACCGTCAGACGCTTCGACACGCCCACATTGGCTTGGATGTAGAAGGGTAGATTGCCGGTGTTGGCAAAGCCGCTGCGCAGCCCGCTGCCGTAGAGGAAGTCGAACCTCAGCTTGTAGCCGTACAAGTCATAAAACGCGCCGCCCGTCGCGGTGAAGGTCTGGTCATGGTCGAGGAAGATGTAATGCTTGCTGATATACGCCAATTCATCCGGGTCGAAGTTGAACTGTCCGCTTTCGACCTGCGTGCCCTGCGCCACCGAGTAGGCGAAGTTGACGTAGGTGGACAGGTTGCCGTGCGTGTAGCTGCCCGTGGCCTCGGTGCCGTAGACGCGGCCGCGCTTGTAGTTGAAGTCGGAGAAGATCAGCGCGGTCCCGAACTGCCCTTCGTCGATGAGGTGGTCGGCATATTTGAAGTAACTGTCGACGCCCAGGCTGAACCCGGAGCCGAGTTGCTGGGTGATCCCGACGTCGGCGTAGTGCGCGCGCTCGGGCTTGACGTTGAAGGTGTTGCCCGCGACGGTGGTGAACGCTCCGGTTGTGCCGTCGAACTTGCTCACGCTCGTGGCGGAAATCAGCTCGGTCGCCGGCGGAGTGAAGTAGCGCGCGTACGCCGCATGCAGCGTCGTCTGCGTCGGGAACTCGTACACCGCACCGGCGCGCGGGCTGAACTGATCCGCGTGCACGAAGGAGTCGTTGAGATCGTAGCGGATGCCGTAGTTGATCGTCAGCCGCTGAATTGGCCGCCACTCGTCCTGCAAGTAGACTCCGTAGAGCCACGAGGTGACGTTGGTGTTGTCCACAATCCGGATGGGCACGTTGCCGGGGACGTTGCACGGCGGCATCCCGGGAATATTCGGGCACTGGTTTCCCATGTCGTCGGCTGGGAAGACGAGAGCGTGGTTGTCGATCGCGACCGGCTCGGCGCTGCCATAAAAGCCGGCGCGCAGCGTGTGCGTGTCGTTCAGCCGGTAGGCCGCGTCACCCTGCAAGCCGTTGGCGAAGCTGCTGCGAAACACGCGCGACGCGTTGCCGTTGTAAATCAGGTCGCCTTGCGGATCCGGGCTGAAGTCAATGCTCGAATAGCGGCTGAACGCCGCGATTTGATAGTCGACCTGTGGGTTCAGCGCCCCTTGCAGCGCCAGGACGTTGTAGAACGTCCGTTCCATTTGGCTCTCGGCAATCTGGCTCGAGGGGAAGTTCGTCACGCCGTTCAGCATGAACGCCGGGTCCTGACCGGGGTTCGCCGGAATCTGAAACGAATTGACATCGACTCCCGAGACCAGGCTCAGGCGGGTTGTCGGGTTGAGCAGGTACGAGAAGTAGCCGAAGCCGAGACCTTGGTCGCTGTGGTTGTGGATTGAGGTCGGACCGGCGGTCGGCGGCTCGATGCCGTGGTCGGTGCCGATGTAGGTGCCGGTCGTGTAGTAGGAGAAGTTGCCCGACGTACCGCCCTGCTCGAAGCTCGGCTGCACGGTGCCGCGCTGGCCGCCGTACATCTCGACGTTGCCGCCATTGGCAAAGGTGCCGCTCTTGGTCTGGATATCGATTACGCCGGCCGTCCGCAGACCATATTGTGCCGGGAGTGCGCCGGTCAGCAGCGAGATATTGCCGGCCAGACGCGGGCTGATCGACTGGCCGAAACCGGCGATCCCCTCGGGCAACTGAACGCCGTTGATGCGATACTGCAGGTTGCCGTGCTCGCCGCGGATGTGCAGCTGACCGAACGAGTCTTGTGCCGCGCCCGGCGCTTGCAGGATCACCTGATTGAGCGGGGTGTTCTCGCTTTGCGGCAGTTGGCTGATCGCTTGCTCGCTGAAGCGATACGTACTGCTGCCGGTTTCCGGAGATAAGCTGTTGCGGGCAACGTCCAAACGCTTCGCGACCACCGCGAGATCGAGGGCGGCCGCCGACTCCAACGCGAGAACCACTGGCGCAGGCGGCGCGTTGGCAACGGTGACGATCGCAGTGGCGGTCTTGAAGGTGCTTTTCTCCGCCAGGATCGCATATGTTCCCGGCGCGACCGCGGTGAAAGAAAACAATCCGGCGGCGTTGGTGATTGTGTGACTCACCAACCGTCCGTCCGCCGCTTGCAAGTTCAGGCGCACATTCGACAGCGGGCGACCCAAGGCATCCTTGACGATGCCGGTCACCGGTTGGTTGCCGGCGCTTGTTGATTCGGCGGCGTGGCTAGACACACTCGCCGCAGCGATGGCGAATGTTAGAACGACCAAGACTACAAATCTTGACATGCGTGGTTCCTCCACGGGTAAGCTCACACGCGACGCACCGAGCGCCGCGAAATGAGCGGTTCCTGTTCGAAGACACTGGGTAGTGCCGCCGCGGAACCGGGCGCCCGAAGACGCGATGAGGAGTGGAGCCGGGCGGAACTACGCTTTGCGACTAGAGAACAGGGCGGGAGGTGCTCGACCAGTCCGGAAAGGCAATGAGACGCGGGCGGGAGCGGCGGCAATCGACACCACCACCGTGGTGCTTTGGAGCACCGGCCCAGAAACCGGCGGCTGCGAAAGGCTCGCTGTGCGCGAGTGATGCTTGACCACGCATGCACTGCATGCGTCGGGTGTGCTGCCCTCGGTCGTGGTATGGAAATGGCCGCTGAGCGCAAGCGGCACGAGAGTGAGGGCGATGACGAAGAGAACCCTCAAACGCTGAAGAGCGTGGTGTCGCAAACTCCTCATTGGAGTCTACCTATACCGGCGCGGGATTGTGCCAGTCAAGTTGTCGGAGCGGGTCGTGTCCGACTCTGAATTCAGACAGTGCTGACGGCTCGGTGCAGTTTGCTCGCGCGCGTCCGGGAGAGTGTCGCCAGGCCGAATCTCGGGAACATAAACCGATCGCACAGATCCGGCCTCGAAACGCGCGAGTAGACTGCTCTGCAGCCTTCACGCTCCCCTTTCGCGGTCCCGCTTCGGCTCCAGACGTGCGGTCTCGGCTATGCACTGCAAGAGAGCTTGAGTCGTACACGCGTTGGTGAGGTCGAAGTTGGCGTCGTCATAGGTGCGAAAGAACAACTCGGTCAGCTGGCCGCCGAGGCAGCCGCGATCCACCTCCTGCTCGACCCGCCTGGTCGCCGCCGCGATGTGCGCATCGCGGGCCGACGTGTCGCACGGCAGACCGGTCAGTTGCCGCCCAAAGCAGTTGTGGTGCGCAGCGATGACTCGCCGCAGACAATCGTCCTCGGCCCGATGTAACGTCCGGAGGCATTGCAGCGTCGGCTTGGAGAACGGCCCCCAGAGCGCGATGACGGGAGGCTGTAACTGGTGTGCCCCCCGCAGGCAAAGGGTCGCGACGGTCGGGATCACCGCCGCGACCATCAAGGGTGCATGCCTGATCACACACTTGCGCAGTCGCCGATGTTGTCCGTGCGCACACGATTGGCTGAGTGAACCCTGCCGGGAGTCGCACTCTTCTTCGCGTCGATTGCAAGTACTGCCGTATCTGCTCTTCCGACCATCCCCGCTGCCGGAAGTCTCGCTAGAGTACGCTGACCTACTGCCCCGCCGTCGCCGGCGGGACGATGACCTCGACGAACACTTGGACTTCGTCGTCGATGCGGAGCGGGTTGAGAAAACTGCCCATGCCGCCAATCTCGAAGTCGCTGCGCTTCAAGACGACCTCGCCGGCCACCTCGCGTGCGGCGCGGTCGACAATCACGAACTGCATCGGGAACGTGCGCGAAATGCCGTGGAGATCGAGATCGACGTCGACTGAGAAATGTTGCGGGTCGGCGAACGCCACAGCGTGGAGCTTCGCGATCGCGGTCGGGTAACGCACCACATCGAGAAAGTCGGGGCTCATCAAGTGCCGATCACGCACCGAGTTGCCGGTCTCCAAACTGGCGAGATCGACACGCACGTCCACCTCGCTGCGCTCGGGATGATCGTCGTCGATGACGGCGCGCGTGATCTGCCATCTCGTGAACTCGCCTTCCGAGTCGCCGAGCGGTATGTGCCCGCGAAAGCGGATGGAGCCTAGCCCGCCGGCCGCAAGCAGCGGTGCGGGGACGCTCCAGAGCAGCACGCCCACGGTGAACGCAGCAAGACAGAAGTCGGGGCCGAGCCCCCTTCTTACTCGAACAGCCGCCGGTTCATCGGATGTCCCGAGACCTCTCCTCGTTGCAAGCTCCGTTCGTAACCTCCCCGCTTCGGATGTTTGTGAATCGACGCGACGGCTTCTGCCGCCAGGAACTTGGCCACATTGCGCGTTCCCGAAACGAGCGCTTTGTAGTCGCCGCGCGGCGCGGAGACCATGCGACAAATTGACGCAGCGGTGGCTGGGGATCCTATCGAGTCGCGCCGAGCAATTGCGAGCGTCTTCTGATAGCCTTCATCAACGTGGACGACGCACACGCCACGAATTTCTCCTGGTTGCTGAAACTGCGATGGGGCGCGGCCGGCGGTCAGCTCGCGCTGATCTTGATCGTGCGCAGGGCGCTGGGCATCGCGATTCCGCTCGCGTGGGTGGTGCCGATCATCGGCGTTGAGGTCGGCACCAACGTCGCGGCGTGGTGGTGGTCACGCGGACGATCCCAGGTGCCCGAGTTGGCGCTAACGGCAGTGATGGCACTTGACGTGGTGCTGCTGACCGCGCTGCTCTCGCTCACGGGCGGCCCGTTCAACCCGTTCAACTTTCTGTATCTCGTCCACATCGCGCTCGCCGCGGTGGTGTTGCGACCCCGCTGGGCCTGGAGTTTGACGTTCATGGCGGTCGCGTGTTGCGCCGCGCTGTTCTACGGCCACTCTGGCGACCACGTGCACAGCGGCGACATTCGCTTGCATCTGGAAGGGATGTGGGTGGCGTTCGGCGTCGCGGCGCTGTTCATCATGTATTTCGTCCAGCGGGTCACGCGAGCGCTGGCCGCGCGCGACGCCGAGCTTGCCGCCGTACGCGATCGCACCGCGCGCCAGGACAAGCTCGCGTCGCTGGCGGCGCTGGCGGCGGGCGCGGCGCACGAGCTGTCCACACCGTTGTCGACCATCGCAGTGGTCGCGAAGGAATTGGAACGCCAACTGACCGGGGTCGAAAACGGAGGGGCAGCCGCAGCCGACGCGGGGATCATTCGCCGTCAGGTCGAGCGGTGTCGAGAGATCCTCACGCAGTTGGCCGCGGACGCGGGCGAGAGCGCGGGTGAGGCGCTGACGGTTCTGACTGTTCGCGACTTGATCGACGCGGCGCTCGCGTCGGCGCCCGAGCGCGATCGAGTACACTTGTACGTGGAGCCCGACGCTGCGGCGCAACGCGTGACGGTCCCGGTGCGCGCGGTTGTGCGAGCGATCCAGGCGGTGCTCGACAACGCTCGTCAGGCGGCGGCGCCGCCGTCGCCGATCACGGTCGACGTCGCGGCGGACGGCGCCGAGTGCCGGATCGCCGTGAGCGACCGCGGCCTCGGCATGAGCGACGAGCAGCTCCGCCAGGCGGGCGAGCCGTTTTTCACCACACGTGCGCCCGGCAAAGGTATGGGGCTGGGGCTCTTCCTAACTCGCACGTTGCTCGATCGACTCGGCGGACGCTTCGAGCTGACGTCGACGCGCGGCGTTGGTTCGGTGGCGACGCTCCACGTGCCGCTCACCGAGCCTGCGGCACTTCGCCGCATTGCCATCGCGGCGACGGTTGATGCAGCGTGACCCGGTGATGCAGAACTCGAACGTAGTCCAACCCGGCGTGCCCAAGCACGCGTCGATTCTCGTCGTCGACGACGACGAGCTGTTTCGCGAGCGCTTGGCGCGGGCGTTGCGCGACCGTGGATACGAGGTCACGACCGCCGCCGGATTTGACGAGGCGCTGAGTGCCTGCGAAGCCGAGTCCCCCGAATACGCCGTGATCGACTTGCGCATGCCCGGGCGTTCCGGGATGGAGCTGGTCCAGGAACTCAAGCGCATCGACCCGTCCACCAAGATCGTCGTCTTGACCGGTTACGGCAGCATCGCCACGGCGATCGAAGCGATTCGCCTCGGCGCCACCTACTACGTGCACAAGCCGGCGGATGCCGACGACGTGCTGGCTGCCTTCGCGCGCGGCGAGTCCCCACCGCTGGAGCCGCCGCCCACGGACTATCGCGCCCCGTCTCTCGCCCGGGCGGAATGGGAACACATCAGCCGAGTGCTCTCGGACTGCGGGGGCAACGTCTCCGAAGCGGCACGTCGCCTTGGGATTCATCGCCGCTCGCTACAGCGGAAGTTGCAAAAATATCCCCCGGTCAATTGACGACGCAGGACTCAGTCGCCAACGCGTTCGGGATCGGCGAGGCGCGGATTTTCGATGAGCGTGTAGTCGGTGAGCGAGTCGAAGAAAGCGAGCAGGTCCTCGATCTCATCTTCGGTCGGGTCGAAGCCTCTGATCAGGCCCGACTTGTACGGATTGAGTCGGCCGTCTCCGGCGTAGGGGCCTGACTCGATCAGGCGTCCGCCCCTGGCGTAGTGCAAGATGACGTCACGCAGGGTCGGAATGCTGCCGTCGTGCATGTACGGCGCCGTCAGCGCGACGTTGCGCAGTCCTTGTGGGCGGAAGCTGCCACGGTCGCGAAGATCCTGGGTGACCTCGAACAGCCCCTGATTCCCCGCCGGATAGCTGCCGTCGCCACCGATGTTGTACAGCCCGTTGTTGAAGAAGGGATAGGTGATCGTGTCGGGCGTCGTCCGTGCGTCTTTGTAGGAGATCGAGAAGTTGATGCCGCTGTGACAATGGAAGCATTCGAACTTTTCGGAATTGAACAACTGCAGACCGCGCACCTGTTGCGGCGTCAGGGCGGTTCGATCTCCGAGGTAGTAGCGATCGTAGGCGCTGTCGCCGGAGATGATGCTGCGGCAGAAGCTCGCCAGGGCGAAGACGATCTTGGCGATGGTGACCCCCGAGCTGCTCTCCGGAAACGCCGCGGCGAACCGACCCCGATAGTCTCCGTCGGCATCGAAGCGTCCCAAGACAATGTCACGGTTGGCGTCGAGCACGCCGAGCTCGATCGGGTTATCGGATTCGATCGGCACGCGGATCTGATCCTCGAGTTCCAAAAGCGCATTGTTGCCCCAAGTCAGGGTCGCTGAATACGCCGCGTTGGCGAGGCCTTGACTGTTGCGTGGATGGACCTCTCCGGTGGAGCCAATCGCCGTGACCCTGCCGTCGGAGAACGCCAGCTCTTGAATGTGGCAGGAGCTGCACGATTGTGTCTGGTTGCCGGACAAGCGCTGGTCGTAAAACAACCGCCGGCCAAGCTCGATCTTTGCGGCCGAGATCGGGTTGTAGGCGGGAATCGCCGGCACGGCCAGATGGCTCGGCAGGTGAAGGAGTTCACGCACCGATTGCGACACCGACGTCTCCGCTTGGGCGGACCCGCCCGATCCGCCACCGCACGCCACGAGCGATAGCGCACCGAGCATCGCCAACGACACGGCCTGCCGGCTCACAACACGACGTCGACGATGACGTTGTGGGGATGACGGGTCGATCGGGGTCACCGAACTTTGAACACGTGATTCAGGGCGGCGGTGGCGGCACCGGTCTGCTGGTTGATGCCCAGGTTGGTGAAGATCGTCGCACAGTCAGGTTGTTGTGAACTGGAATGGCACTCAACCCCGGGAACCGGCGGTGCGTCCTGTGGCGTGACCTGAAAGTCGAGATGGGCCAGCAGCTCGCGCACGTCGACGGCAACAACGTTCTTGGCCGGGTCGAACGAGGTCAACGCAACCGCCGCCGCATTCGGCTTGCCGCAGGCGTCGCGATCCGTGAGCGCCTTCGTGCCGTCGCCGCCGCAGTCGTTGCTGCCCACGTGCACGTATCCCTCGCCGGGCGCGCCGCTGCCGTCGGCGACCACGAAGTTCATCACTAAGAACCGATAGGCGAACCCCCACGACCAGTGCATCTCCGCCAACGGCGATGGCGCATCTTCCGCCGTATGATTGGCGATGATGGTTTTCATCAGCCGCTGAGGAATGCCGACGTCGAATCGGACTCCCCGGATGTCTTTGGCGGCGACCGTGCCAGTGATCACCGTGTTCGTCCGCGCCGTCCCTTCGGCATACGTGACACCGCCGGTGCACGCGCCCGCGGCGGTGCTGGTGAAGTCGATCAGCGCGACGCTGCCGTTCTGGTCGTTGTACTGAAACGGGTTGTCATCCAGTTTG
>DATKMK010000084.1:0-49696 GCA_035541895.1 Binatia bacterium
ACACCCCAACGGCAACGCCGACGAATACGCCGACGGCGACGCCAACTGACACGCCGACGGCAACGCCGACGAATACACCGACAGCGACGCCGACCAGCACGCCAACTTCGACCCCAACGGCGACACCAACTCACACTCCGACGGCGACCCCGACCGATACGCCGACCGCAACACCAACGAACACGCCGACCGCAACACCGACGAGCACGCCGACGGCGACCCCAACTGCGACGCCGACATCGACCCCGACGGCCACGCCGACGAGCACACCAACGGCAACGCCGACGAATACCCCCACGGCGACCGCGACCAGCACGCCAACTGCGACGCCGACATCGACCCCGACGGCCACGCCGACGAGCACAGCGACGGCGACACCGACCAGTACTCCGACGCGGACCCCGACCAGTACGGCGACCGCGACGCCGACATCGACCCCGACAGCCACGCCGACGAGCACAGCGACGGCGACGCCGACCAGTACTCCGACGCGGACCCCGACCAGTACGCCGACGGCGACCCCGACGAACACGCCGACTGCGACGACGACACCGACGAATACGCCCACGAGTACGCCGACACGCACCCCAACTGTAACGCCGACGTTTACTGCCACGCAGACGCCGACACGGACACCGACCTTTACCCCAACGGCGACCCCGACACGGACGCCGACGAATACGCCGACCTTTACCCAGACGGCCACGCCGACGCGCACGCCGACGTCTACGGCGACGGCGACCCCGACGCGCACCCCGACCTCTACTCCGACCAACACGCCGACGCGGACGCCGACGAACACGCCGACGCCGACAGCGACGACCAGACCGTGTGTCCCTGTCGACGACTTCGGGACTTACGTCGAGGCGGAGAACTTCAGCGGCCACGCTACCGGGACAACCTACACCTTTGCTGGTTTCCCGACGCCGACCGTGACTCCAACGGGCTTCAACGGTACCAGCTACTTGCTGACCGGCGCCACTGGCAACACTAACACGATCGCCACGCTGAACGGGCACCAAAGCCAGTACGAGCGCTATGACTACCAGCTCGACTTCCCGGCGACCGGAACGTACACGATCTGGATCCGCGGCTACGCATCGAGCACTAGCGCCAACTCCCTGTTTGTTGGGCTCGACGGAACCGCTACCGGTGCATTGACCGAAGGTTCAACTGGAGCATGGGTGTGGACCAACACGACCACCGGTATCGGCAGCGTCAACACCATCACCATCAGCAGCGCCGGACTACACACCATCAGTGTTTGGGCTCGCGAAGCGGGTCATCGATTCGACGGCTTCTTCCTCACGTCAACTTCAGTGGGGACAACCCCGAGCGGCGGCATTCCCAACGGTGCAGCCGTGGTCGATCCTACCGTCTGCTCGTGTCCGTCCGGGACGGTCGGCGGGTACGTGTATCGAGACTACAACGCCGACGGAACGCGTGACGCGCTCGAACCCGGCGTTGGCGGGGTGACCGTCACGGCATACGACGCCAGCAACAACGTCATCGCCAGCGTCGTGACCGCATCGAACGGTGCCTATACCCTCACCGGCGTGAGCAGCGCGGCGCGCATCGAGTTCACCGGATGGCCTTCGTACCTCGTCCCCGCACCGAACGGCGCTAGCAATGGCACCTCGGTCCAATTCGTCACACCGCCAAGCTGCAACGTTGGCTTCGGCTTGCTTGAAGCGAGCGAGTACTGCCAGAGCAACCCAACGCTCGCGGTGCCGTGGTACGTGAACGGCAATCCGCTCGGCGGCGGCAGCGCGGGCACGGCGGCGACGCTGGTTTCGTTCCCGTACACCGCCAGCGGTACGACGCCGGCCTGGACGCAACTCGCCATCGGCTCTCAAATCGGCGCAACGTGGGGCTTGGCCTACCAGCGGTCCACGACGACGTTGTTCGCCACCGCGGTGATGAAGCGCCATGTCGGCTTCGGCCCGCTGGGCACCGGCGGCCTTTACTCCATCAATACGACCGGGCCGACGGTGACGAGCTTCGTCAACCTGGCTTCCATCGGCATACCGACCGGCAGCGACCCGCACTCGGGCTTGCCGTCCGCCGCACCGACGCCCAACCACGATCCCAACTCGTGGGACCCGGTGGGCAAGATCTCCATCGGCGACATCGACATCTCCGACGACGAGCGCACGTTGTGGGTGATGAGCCTCAGCGACCGCAGCTTGTACGAGGTCTTCATCAACAAGCCGGCAGTCGCGCCCACGGCCGGAAACGTGACGCAGCATGCGCTCTCCGATCCGGGGTGTTCGAACGGTGAGTTCCGCCCATGGGGTCTGAAGGTCCACGACGGCTTGGTCTACATCGGCGTCGTGTGCTCTGCGGAGACCTCGCAGAACCCGGCCGACGTGAAGGCGTACGTGCTGAGCTACGATCCCAGCACCACGAACTTCTCAACGGTGATGACCTTCCCGCTCAACAACTTCTCGCGCGGTTGCGCGGCCAGCGATGGTACCACCTGTTGGCCGGCGGACTGGCTGCCGTGGATCTCATCGTTCCCCAGCAACGGGTCCGCGACCGGCACGTGCTGGAATCCGTCGACCCAGACGAGTCCTCCGTGCGACGGCGCGCAGACCGGTTTCAGCAAGCAGGTGATCTATCCGCAACCCTTGCTGTCCGACATCGAGTTCGACGAACGCGGCGCGATGATTCTCGGCTTCATCGATCGCCTCGGCATGCAGACCGGCAACGCCAACTGGGCGCCGAGCGCGGGCGACACCTTCGCGCACGAAGGCCTGGGGGCGGGCGACATGCTGCGGGCGTGCAAGACCTGCTCGGGTTCCGGCGTGGGCTGCGTCATCGACAACGACTGTCCGGGGGCTCAGACGTGCAATTGGAGCCTCGAGTCGAACGGGAGCTGCCTCGGCTTGACGTCGAGTCCGGGCACGACCGAGTCGCGCGCGCAAGGACCCGGCGGCGGCGAGTTCTACTGGGGCGACAATTGGAACTACGACGATACGGACGCCAGCAACGGCAGCACGCACGATCAGGTGATGGCGGGCGGCTTGGCGCAATGGCTTGGCTCGGGCGAGATCGTCAGCACGATGTTCGATCCACTCAACTCAGCATACCGTTCGCAAGGGGTCGGACATATGCTGCACACCACCGGCGGGCGCTCGAATCCGACCGCAAACAGCGGCAGCGGATTTACGTATCAGATCTTCGCCGACAACCAGACGACGCCGGATCCGAGTCGGATGGGTAAGGCCGCCGGCGTGGGGGACGTGGAGACCTTCTGCCAGCCGGCGCCGATCGAGCTGGGGAACTATGTGTGGAAGGACACCAACGGCAACGGCATCCAGGATGTCGGCGAACCCGGCATCAGCGGCGTCACCGTGCATATCTACCAGGGAGCCACGCTGAAGGGCACCACCACGACCAGCTCAGCGGGTCAGTACTACTTCAACGCCGCGAACGTCACCGGCGGTGTGCTGGCCAACACTGCGTACAGCATCCGGTTGGATCAGGCGTCGAACTACAGCTCCGGCGGGCCGTTGAACACGTTGAATCCGACGACCTTCCAAGTCGGCGGCGGCAGCAATCCGACGCGCGATTCAAATGGCGTGGCGAGCAGCTCCACGGACGTGCGCGCGAGCGTCACGACCGGAGACCCGGGCAACAGCGACCACACCATCGACTTCGGTTTCGTGCCGCCGGGCGTGACCCCAGCCGCGGCGTTCGCCGCAGCGGCCAAAGCGGTCTCGACGCCGACGCCGACAGTCGGCACGGTCGCGGCGATCCAGACCGCCGCGCCGGTTCTGCCGGCAGCGGTCAAGACCGCGATCGCGAAGTTGGGCCTCGTCGGTGTTGCCCCGACACCGGTTCCGGCAGCGCCCACCGCAGCCGCGCCGCAACCGGCCGCGAGCAGCGCAACCCAACTGCGCACGCCGACGCCCACGCCGACACCGACGCCGAACGCGGCGCTCGAAGCGAACGCGCTGTCGGTGGCGACGCCCACCCCCAGCCCCACGCCGCCGCCGTCGTCTGCGCTGCGGGTGGCGACGTCGTCACCCGTTCGCTGGGCACGCGACTGGAGCGGGTCGTTCGACTCCGATCCGTCGGCGTGTGTCTACCGCGCGCAACCGATCACCGTCTTTGGTCTGATCGACGTTACCCCGCCCGGAAGCGTGGGACAGCTTGAAACCACGTGGCGCGTGGTCCAGCCCTGTCCGCCGGGTTCGGCGGCGTGCGCCGAACACCGCTCGATCGTGCAGATTTCCGGCTCGACGTCATTTGCGATCACGGCACAGTGGCCGGGCATTCGCAGCACGGACTCCGGCGTCGGCGTGCTGTTCGAGGCGAATCTGCTCGATGCGTCGGGCCAGCCGATTCACCGCGGCATCGGGAAAGATCTGTTCTGGTTCCCCAACGTGTGTCCGCCGCCGACACCTGCGCGCTAGTCTGAGCGCATCCGTCAGTCGTCCAACGTCCCGAGGAAGGCAATCAACTGCCTTCGCTCCGTCTCATTGAAGTAACGAGGCTGAAGCTCGCTCGTTCCCACCGCCGCGGGCGGCGCCGTGCTGTAGTGATCGATGACGTCAACCAAGGTCGCATACTGGCCCGCGTGCATGAACGGTCCGCGCCGCGCCGCGTGGCGGAGTGGCGGCGTCTTGAATGCCCCCGGTTGGAATTGTGCCGCATCTGCGTTGCTGCACCGCCTCACATCGCTCCACCGACGGTCGCACCGAAACTCGTCGTCCAATCGCCGCAACCAGCCATCCGCGGCGCCGCGGTCGGGCTCGGGATTGCGCGTTTGCGGCACGCCGGTGTTGTGCAACCGATGGTCGGTGAATAGCGGGGTGTTGTGACAGCCCGCACAACCCGCCGAGCCGACGAATAGCTTCAGTCCCACGACCTCCGCGGGGGTCAACACTCGCTCGGCCTCGTGATTGCCGGTGAGGATCGCGCGCACGTAGGCATCGAAGCGGGTGGCCTTTGGAAGCAGCGTGCGCTCGTACGCCGCGATCGCCTTGCCGGCATTGACGAAGACGCGCGTCACCGCCGACGGCTCGGCATCGGCGAGGTCATCCCAGCTCTTGGTCCAGTCGACTGCCGGGAGAGGCCCGAACAGCAATTCGTAATCGCTCCGGTAGTGGTAGGCGATCGTGCGGGCACAACGGAATCGATGCCCGCCGTGCTCGCTGGGGCTTTCCAGCGGTTCGAGCGCTTGCGACCACAGACTGTCTTTGCGGGCGTCCCAAAACAGCGACGGGTTGTATGCGACGCCGATCAGGGTCTGCGTCCGCCGCTTGGTTTGCCGCATCCCTCGACCCAACGCCAAGCCGTCTTGAAACTCTCGGTCGGGGCGGTGACAGGTGGCGCACGAGACGTAGCCGTTCGCGCTCAGACGCGAATCGAAGAACAATTTGCGGCCGAATTCGGCGGCGCGTGCGTCGTCCGCGACGCGATTCGAGGGATCGGGTGGCGGTGACGGCAGGCTCTCGATCCACAGCGAACGCAACGTGGCGACTTCCGCAGCCGACCAACCGCGCTCGGGCTGCATCGATCCGAGCGCCAGCGCGATGCCCGCCGCAGCGACGGCAAGCCGCGCGAGTTGGCGGCTACTCTGCTGAGGGTTCAAGTCGCCGCCAGCCATCGCTGGTTGGATCGTAGGCCAGGTGATACTCGGATTGCCGGCGCTCACTGGTCGCGATCAGGTTGAACTCGAATTCCATGCCGCGAATGGTCATCACGTTGCGCACATCGAAGACGATCCGCCGGGCCTTGTCGTCGCCTTCGGGTCCCCAACCGACGATCGACACGTCGACGCGCGGACGGCCGACGAAGCGGCCGTCGTCGGCGAGCGCGACGGATCGAATTTCGGACGCGCGCGCGGCGCCGAAGTACAGACGTTTGCCCGACGTGCCGTTGAACACGGCGAGTCCGAAGGCGTCGGTGCGAACGAGTTGGGAACGGATCTTTCCGCTCGCCAGATCGATCTGATAGATGCGCCCGACTTCATCGGCCAAGGTCGAGCCGGCGACCGATGACGCGTAGAGGCTGTGGGTGTCGCAATCGTAGGTCAGTCCCAACACGCCGTACGGGTTCTGCGACGATGTCGGCGCCGCGGCGGGCAGGCGCATGAACTCAGCCATTTCGCCGCTGGTCGTATCGACCTTGTAAATCGTGTTCTGCTGTTCCGGCGGATTGTCGTACAGACTCACGCGCGGCGCCGGCGCGACGTAAATGTTTCCCGCTCGGTCGGTGGTCAACGGTCCGAGATACCCGGCTCGTTCCCACGTCGGATGGCGATAGACGTGCGTCGGCGGCTCGCCCGGCTTTGCCGGAGGATCGTAGACGATCAGTCCCTTCTGCCGCGCCTGGGTATCGAGCACGCTCGACTCGCTGTATCCGCGCGCCTTGGCAAACTCGGGCACGGTGCGACAGTGCATCACCGGCCCGATGGCGAAACGTTCCGGCCTCGAGGGTTGGGGTCGCGCCAGAACGTACGCGGCGGCCATCGCGGCCAGCAGCGCGCTGCCTCCCAACCACCACCATCGCCGCGCTGCGGTTGAACGATCTGTGTGTCGGGGCTGCTCCGGCACGGACGCACCTTTTCACGCTCACCGGTCGGTTGACGGCACGAACATCGGCCCCGCATAACACGGATATTCGGTGGCGACGTAAACGCCGTCGACCAGCGTCGAGTCGGCCCAGCAGTATTCGTGGCCCGGCCTGCCGTCGATGCCGATCTGGGGCACATACCACATCACCAACTCGCGGGCGGTGATGTCTTCGGGCGACGCATCGATGAACTTCTCCGGCCCTTGCGCATAATCTTCATTGCAGCACGGGCCGATGGTGATCATGTCGGAATCGCCCTCGTCGCGATCGCCGTGATGACGGGTGACGTACACATACGCGCTGTCGCCGCGGCCGCCGTCGCCGAATTGCCCGCGCCCGGGCTCGACGTAGAACCCGCCGCCGTTATCGCGCTGAACGCGATACGCGTAGCCATCGCTCGTGAAGCGAGCGTCGGACGGTTGTTGCCAGCGCTCGTGCGTCCAGTCCTGCCACGCCGAGCCGTCCCACGCCGCGACGGTGCTTTTGCCGGCGAAGGCGATCCGCAGCACCGGGCGATAGGTGCCCTGATCGCCGCAGCCGCGCCCGATGTTGCCGCCGACGATGCGGAAGCGGCCGTCGGTGTGAAATTCGAATCGCTGGACGTAGTAGTAGTTGCAAGGCAGCGGCCAGAGGTCGCTCCAAAACTTCTGTTGCAGCACGAAGCCGACGACCTTGCCGTCCTCGCGCAGGTCTTCGATCGTCGGTCCCTGAAACGCGACCACGGCGGCTTGGCTGAACACCGGACAACCGATCGCATCGCTGTATCCGAAGCCCATCGCGCGCGAGTAGCTGACGTGCCAGTCGACGAGCTTGGCGCTGTCGAGCACGAGGCGATCGCCAAAGCGCACGTCCGAAATCCGCAGGCCATCGGAACTCGTCAGGATGTAGTCGAGCCGCCAGCCGTCGCGCTCGAATGACGTGGTGTGCTCGCAGTACATCGTCTTCACCACGTCGTTCTGCAAGCTCCGCTCCGTCACCGCCAGGCCACTGACTTTCCCCAGCTCGGTCCAGCGCGTGCCGACCAGCACGCCGTCGGTCAAGTCGACGATCGCCCACAGCGCACGCGAGCCGGTGACGAAGGTCGGCGCGACGCACAGATGGTGCGAGCGCTGGCAACGCGTTCCATTGAGGGCCGTCTTGGTGCTCGCCATCACGGCGGTGCGCGCGTCGGGCGTCTTCCCGAGGGCGTCGCGGACCTCGGGCGCGTTGGTGGCAATGTCGACGGCGAGACGCTGGAGCGCCGACGGGATGTCCGGCTGCATGTCGGAGAATTTCTTGACCGCTACCACGACCTGATTGCGCACGTCGACCATCGCCACCGTCGCGAGGTTGAGGCCGTAGTTGTACATTTCGACGCGATAGCACGGCGAGGAGGCGCACGCGTGGGCGTCCTCAGTTACGTCGCTGGCGCGCGCGGGATAGATGCTGAAGATCTCGTTGCGCAGCGGGTGCCCGCCCCAGGTGACGTTGGCGAGGAAGCGTGAGTCGTGGATGGCGAGTTGTTGCGCGAGCGCCTGCGTGGCGTCGAGGTCGGTGAGCAGGAGAATGGGCGGATCGAGTGACAGCGCCGCCTTGATCCGTGCCGCGCGCTCCACCAGCGACGGCAGCGCCGGCGTGACCGCCGCCAACGGTTCGCGCGGAACGACGACGCCCACCGGAGTCGGCGTCGAGGTCACAAATGAGCCGGGCATCCGGTCGCAGCCCGAAAGGATTGCGACCGCCATGAGCAGGAGCGATGGTCCGCGGCGCATTTCACGCGGGCTTCGCGGGCGGTCGGTATCGGCGGGTCGGATTGTCACGGTTCGGGACAAGTCGGCGCTTGATAGCACCTTTGCCCGGCCTCGGCGACCGAGCGGCGCTCAACCCAAGCGCGGTTTCATGCGCCAGCGAATGCCAGCCAAGATCAGTCCGAACAGCGCCATGAGCGCGAAGGTTGGCACTAGGACCTCGGCGAACCCCGCCCCGCGCTCGACGATCCGTCGTGAGGCAATCTGGTACCAGCGCAGCGGGAACAGCCCGCCGAACTCGCGAATCCCGTGCGGCATCAGTTGGTAGGGAAACATCGAACCGGACAGCACGAACGACGGCAGGATGAAGAAGACCGTGATGAACACTGCCTGCGCCGAGGTGTGCGCGAGCGTCGAGATGAAGACGCCGATGGCGAGCGACGCGAGCACGAAGGGGAGGGTGACGACGATGAGTGTGAACCAACTGCCCGCAGGCCACACGCCGAAGAAAATGCCGGCACCGATTGTCGCCCCAAGCATGACCAGGTAACTCAACCCCACAAACGGGACGAGTTTGCCGAGGACGATCTCGATCGGACGAGTCGGCAGCGCCAGCATCTGCTCGTAGGTGCCACTCTCACGCTCGGCGACCAGACCGCCGCTGGTCGCCGACAGGCAGAGGTTGGTCAGCAGCATGCCGGCCAACGCCGCCAGAAAGAATCGCTGATCCGCCAAAGTCGGGTTGAACCAAAAGCGTTGCCGCAAGTCGATCAAGCCCGGCGAGCGCACGTGCGTCTCGGGGCGATGGTCGCTCGGGTCGGGATGCACCGCGAAGGTCGCGGCGACTTGGTTGATGTACCCGCTGACCCGGGCTGCCGTCAGGGGATCGCTGCCATCGAGCAGCACCTGAATCTGCGGTGTGCCGCGTTCGGCGTCGCGCCGGAAGCTCGTCGGAATGACCACGAAGGCGACGGCGCCGCCGCGCTGCAGCAGGGCGCGGCCCTCCTCGTAGCTGGCGACGGCTCGCGGTGGGACGAAGTAGCCGGTGGTGCGCACCTCTTCGAGCAGTCGGCGCGACAACGCGGTGCGGCTTTGGTCCAGCACCGCCCACGGCACGTTCGCCGGCTTGTTGGACAGCGCGAGCCCGAACAACAGCATCATCATCACCGGTTGCGCCAACACCGTGGCGAGCAGCGCCTGATCGTGGCGTACCACGCTGGCTTCCTTGTACGCCACGGCCGCGACGTTGGACCAAAAGTGGCGGGTGCGAGTCATGATCGGGCCTCGATCGTGCGCAACGCGAACGCCATCAGCGCGACGCCGAACAGCGCCAGCAGCAGCAGCTCGGGCCACACCGACAACGGACCTTCACCGCGCAGATAGATCGCGCGGGTGATGCGGATGTAGTGGGTGGCCGGAAAGACCTCCGCCACCCATCTGACCAGCCGCGGCATGTTGCGGATCGGGAACGCGAAGCCGCTCAATTGGACCAGCGGGATGCTGAACAGCACACTCTTTTGCACCGCTTCGGCGGTGCTCGCCGAGGTCGCCGAAATGATGAGGCCGAGCGCGAGCGAGATGAGGACGTAGAACGACGACACCACGATGAAGAATAGCGCGCTGCCCGCTGGCCAGACGCCCAGCACGATGCCCGCGACCAGCACCATCAGCACGACATCCAGCGCGAACACGGCGCCCAGCGGCAGCATCTTGCCCAGCAGAATTTCGACCGCGGTCGCCGGCGTCACCTGCAGTTGCTCGAAGGTACCGGTGATGCGCTCGTTGACGATCGACACCGCGGTGATCAGCACCGTGAGGAACGACAGCACGAATCCAAACGTACCCGAGACCATGAACGGCTTGCCGTCAAGCCGTGGATTGAAGAGCGCGCGGGTGACGACCTCGACGCCCGTGCGAACCGACGCGTGAGCGGCCCGCATGCTCGCGGCCTCGTGAGCGGCGAGGTCCCTCGTCGTTGCCGCGATCAAGCCGCGCAGAAACCCCTCGGCGTTTCCCGCCAGCACCGCTTCGCCGCCATCGTAGAGCACTTGCACTTCCGGCGGCCGGCGACCGGGAACGGGCGCCCGACGCGCGCGCTCAAAATCCGGCGGGATGACAATCGCCGCGCTGACATCGCCGTTGACCAACGCGTGCTGCATCGCTTCGCGCGTCGGGTACCGTTGCGGTTCGAACGTGCCTTTCGCTGCCAAATCGGCGATCAATTGGCGGCTCGCGGCGGTGGAATCGGCGTCGTACACGCCGAGCGCGAGATGCTGCACCTCGGTGGACAGCACGAAACCGAACGTCAAAAGCGCCGCCAGCGGCACGGTGATCAACACGGTGACGGTAAACGGGTCGCGGAAGGTGGCGAGTACCTCGCGCCGCATCAGCGTACGCAGTCGCCGCCAACTCATGCGACGACTCCCGACTCGGCGAGCACGCGGCGGAAGACGTCGCCCATCGGCGATTGCGTCACGTGGATCGTCGCGTGCGGGTAGCGGGCGGCGACGCGATCGAGGGTCGACAGCAATTCCGCGTCAAGCGTCGGCGCCGCCTTGAACACCCCGGAGTCGGTCTCCTGTGTGCCCGTACCCAGGAGCTGCAACACGTGAGCGCGGTCGGTCGGCGGGACCGCGATGTCGATTCGGTATCCCTCCGAATAGCGTTGCCGTAGAACCTCGGGCTCGGCGTTCGCGATCAACCGGCCGCCGTCGATGAAGCACACCCAATCGCAGTAGTCGGTCTCTTCGAGAAAATGGGTGGTGACGAACACGGTGACGCCGGCGTCGGATTCGTCTTGGATCAGCTCCCAAAACAAGCCGCGGCTGCGGACGTCGACGCCGGCCGTCGGCTCGTCGAGAAATAACACCCGGGGTTGATGCAGGATGGCGAGCGCAAGGCCGGCACGTTGGCGAATGCCGGCGGGCAAATCTTCCGCGTGCTCGTGCTCGGCCTCGGTCAGGCCGAATCGCTCGCGCAACGCACCCCAGCGCTGCGACAGGGTCTCGGACGACAAGCCGTTCAGCCCGGCGTAGAACTCGACGTTCTCGCGCAGCGACAGGCCTTGATAGAGGCTGACTTTCTGCCCCATGTAGCCGATGTGATCGCGCACGCGGCGCGGATTGCGGATGACATCGATCCCATCGACTTCAATGCGTCCCACGGTCGGCTGCAGCAGCCCGATGAGCATGCGGATCGTCGTGCTCTTGCCCGAGCCGTTGGCGCCGAGAAAGGCGAAGATGGTGCCGGGTTCGACCGCGATCGACAGGTCGTTGACGGCGGTGAAATCGCCGAAGCGCTTGGTCAGATGCTCCGCCAAAATGATCGGCGCGTTCGTCACGTGGCGGCTCCGTGGGCGAGCGCCAACAAGGTCGACTCCATGTCGATCTCGGCGCGCTCGGCGAAGCGCACCCCGGCACCCTCGAGCCCGGTCAAGTCGCGCACGACCCGCGCCGCGCCCGGGGTGTGATCGCGGTGAACCTCGACGCGCGCGCAGCGTCCGGTCGCGCGCGCACCCGCCACGTACGCCAACTGACGCGCGGCGCGCGCGATCGTCCGCGGGTCGTCGCCCCACGCTCGATAGAGTTCGAGCGGCACGGCGGCGCGCAGCTCGGCCGGCGTACCGCTTGCGACGACGTGTCCGTTGTCGAGGTAGATGAGACGATCGCAGTTGGCGGCCTCGTCGAGGTAGGACGTGCTGATGATGACGAGCGCCGCGGTGCGCACTCGCTGCAACAGCGTCCAGATCTCACCGCGCGCGACGACGTCGACCCCGGCCGTCGGCTCATCGAGCAGCAACAGCGGCGGCTGGGGCAGCAGCGCGTTCGCCACCGCCAGCTTCATCTTCATCCCGCCGGACAGCGCCCCGGCTGGCCGATCAACGAACGGGGCCAGCCCGGTGCGGGCGAGCAACTCGGTGGCGCGGCGGGAGAACTCGTCGCGGGCGATGCGCTGTAGCCGCGCGGTGAAGCGCAGATTCTCCATCACCGACAAGTCGCGATGCAGGCTGAACGATTGCGGCACGTAGCCAATCTGCGCCTTCAGCTCGGTGACGTCCGCGCGGAGATCGAAGCCCAGCACCGACGCCTCGTCAGCCTCGATTTCGAGCAAGCCCGCGAGCGTGCGGATCAAGGTCGTCTTGCCCGCACCGTCGGGACCGACGACGCCGACGATCTGCCGGCCGTCGAGGGCCAACGTGACGTCTGCCAGTGCCTGCCGACGGCTGAAACGCTTGGTGAGCCGTCGAAGTCGGATGGCGCTGTCGCTGGTCATCGCCGATTGCCGCGGGCGGCCATCACGAGTCGAGATAGACGTTGCCTTCGGTGCCGGGCTGGAGGCGCTCGACGCCTTCGAGAATGCGGACCTTGACGCGATAGACCTGCCCCATGCGATCGCTGCGGGTCTCGATCTTCTCGGGGGTGAAATTTGCCTTGTCGGCGATGAAGCTCACCTCACCCGCCACGCGCTCGCCGGGTCGACTGTCGAGTTCGAGCGCAACTCGCTGGCCGATGTGCAACCGGCCGACGTCGACCACCGGAATGTAGACTTGCACGTACTTGTCGGTGGGATCGAGCACCGACAGAATCGCCGATCCCGGCTGCGCCAACTCGCCGGGCCAGATGAATTGGGTTTGGACGACGGACGCGGCGGCCGGCGCGCGAATGACATACTTCGACAAGGTGACTTGCAACTCGCCGAGCTGGGCCATCGCCAGGTCGCGGCGTTCCTGGAGCGTCGTCAACTCGTGACGAGCGAGGGCAATGTTGCGTTCCTCGGCCTTGGCCTTTGCCAACAGCTCGTGGGCGCGGTCGAGCGCGCTGCGCGCTTGATCCCGTCTGGCGCGAATGTCGTCGAGTTGCTGAGCGGTGCTGGCGCCGGTTTTCACCAACCCGTCCTCGCGCACCAGCGTGCGCTCCGCCAAGTCGGCAGCGGACTCGGCCTGACGCAGATCGGCGGTGCGTGCGCTCACATCGCGCTGCCAGGTGCTGCTGACCAGCTCGATGCGCTCCGTCTGTGTGTGCAGCTCGGCATCGAGCACGCTGAGTTCGGCTTGCTTCGAGTTGATGCGCGCCTGAATGTCTTGGTCGTCTAACCGGGCGACCGCTTCGCCGGGCGGCACGGGCTGCCCCTCGGCGTACGTCACCTCGAGCACCCGGGCGCTGACCTCACTGCGGAGCACTCGTTCTTCGCCCTCGACGAAGCCCGTGTAGTGCAGCGGGGCGCGGTCTCGTCGCAGGTACCACCCGCCGCCGGCCGCGGCGGCGGCAAGGAGGACGATTGGAATGAGGATGGTGCGTTGCATGGCGATCACCTTCGATTTGTTGTCTCGGCGTTCGGCGCGGGAGTGGGGAGGGCCTCTTCGATCGGCAAGCCGATCAATTGCTGCAGCTCGGCGCGACGCGTGTGCGCTTCATACAGCGCGGTGGCCAGGATGGCGCGTTGCTGCCGCAGCAGGGCTTCGGCTTGGAGCACGTCGTCACTCTGCGCGCGTCCCACTTCGAACTGCTGCTGGCGGATCCGCAGATTCTCCTCGGCTTGGCTCACGGCGGTTTCGGCGGCGACGAGCGCGGCGAGGCGTTCCTCGGCCGCCAACTGAGTGGCGCGGATCGAAGATTCGAGGTCGCGGAGTTGCCGTTCGAGTTCGATGCGATTGCGATCCGCGGCCAGGTGCGCGTCGGCGATCTGGGCCTCGCGCCGCGTGTCGGTGCCGAGGTCCCAGGTAAAACCGGTAAAGCCCGAGCCGATGTCCTGAGGCGCGAGCAGGCGCGAACTCGAATAGTCGATCGCAGCGCCGGCGTTGAAGCGGGGGAAGCGGCTGCTTTCGAGCGAGCGCACGGTCTCCTCCAGGCGTTGCTGCTCTTCGACGAGCGACACCAGCACCGGATTGTGGGCGTAGGCGAGCTGCAACACCGTCGCGGCGGGTGGAATCTGCGGTCGCTCGCGCACGTCGACGACCTCGGTCGCGGCGTTGACATCGGCGCCGATGAGCTCATTGAGCGTCCAGCGCGTTTGCGCGATCAGCAGGTCGCGTTGGACGAGCTGCTGCTCGGCGTTTTGCAAGGCAACTTGCACGACCAGGAGATCGTTCTTGGTGACGCGACCGTTTTGAAAGCGGCTTTCGGCGACCGCCAACTGCTCGCGGTCGAGCGCGATGGTTTGTTCGGTGACTTCACGCAGCCGGAGGGCTTGTAGCAGGTCGAAGTAGGCGCGCACGACGAGCGCCTGTTGCTCGAGCGTTGTGGCCCATGAGCGAGCCAGTTCGCCGCGATAGCCCGCCTGCGCCGACGCCAGCGCGTGGCGGAGTTCGCCGGAGATGTCGAGCGGCAGTGCGAGCGTGCCGTTGACGACACCGAAGTCGGCGTCGCGGATCTTGATGTTGAAGGACGGCGATGCTCCCGGAGGCAATTGGCCGGCAAACGCGCTCGGCAATTGCGCGTGGGTGGTCTGCGAGTCGGAGTACCAGGTGTAGCGGCCGCTGCCGATGGTGCTGGGCAACAAGCGGCCGCGCACGTCGGCGACGCGTTCGCGCGCGCTGGCTACCTGGTTCGCGGCTTCTGCGATGCGGCGATTGCCCTTGGCGGCGAGTTGCAGCGCGGTGGGCAGATCGAGCGGACCACTCGCGGTGGGTGGCGGCGCCTCAGGCAATGGCGCAGGCGGCTGGCCGAAGTCGACGCCGGCGTTGCTGGCGCGCTGCGCGAGTTCGCGCTGGCGTTGCGCGGTGGTCCAGCCGCCGTCGCCTTCGGGTCGCATGAGCCGCGCCGGCGAGCACGCGTAGATGCCGCAGCACACGGCGATCAGGACGTGACGGGCGACGTGGCGTCGCGAGTGCTCAGCGAGCATGGCGTCTCCGCGCGTGGGCGGCGACGACGCGATCGATGCCGCCGAGCGTGAACTCCGTGATGTGCGCGGCCAGTTCGCGGGCCAGCCCGCGTGGGTACGTGGTGCGCTTCATCATCTGCAGCATCGCCGGCATGGCGTAGCGGTAGAAGATCGCCTGCCCCATGAAGCTGCGGACGCAATCGGCGACCGTGTCGCGGTCGAGTCGCGGCGCCAGATGCGCGACGATCTCCGCCGTTTCCTCGACCATCGGTTGAATGAACTCGGTGACGATGACCGGCAGCGCCTCGCTTGGGTCCGCCATCTCGCGCTGCATCAGCATGCCGTGCAGGCCCGGCGGCGGCCCGATCAACAGATCGAGCATCGCCTGGGCGCGCGCGCGCAAAAGGGCTTCGACCTCCCGCCGCGTCAGGCGGTTCAATTCAGCGGGCGGCTTGACCGCGCCGCGGCGCTGCAGCAGCGCGCGGATTTCGGCGAACTGGTCCCGCAGCACCGCGAAGTACAATTCCTTCTTCGAGCCGAAGTGGTAGTTCGCGGCGGCGAGATTGACGCCCGCCCGAGCGGCAATATCGCGTGCTGTGGTGCCGTGAAAGCCGCGCTCGGCGAACAACTGACTGGCGGCCCGCAGCACCCGGTCGCGTGTCGCGGCCGAAGTGGTGATGTCCACGAACGTAAGTTTTAAACAAGTGTTTAACTCAGTCAAGACCGGGTCGGCGGCGCGGCTGCGAACCAGCGGTCACGGGTTGAGCCACGCGGCGAAAAACTGATTCAGGCTGCGTTGCGCGGCGCTCATCATGGATTGCATCGACACCAGCCGCGGCACGAGGCCGGGGTGGCGCACGAGCGTTGCGGCCAACGCCAGCGGCTTGACCGCGCCCGTCTGCGGATCGATGAAGGGCGTGGTGGTGTCCAAGTCGACATCCGCGGTGTCGAGAATGGCGCGCACCGACGCGAATGGAATGCTCACGGCCGCGGCGTACGCGGCGATCGCGGCGCCTTCCATGTCGACGGCGACCGCGCCGGTTTGCGCGAGAAGTGCGCGCCGATCCGCGACCGACGCGAGCATCTGGGCGCTGCAGAGGCTGGGCTGCGAGACCACCGGCACGGCGGCGCGTCGCGCGGCCGCCTCTGCCGCGGCGCGCGTGCCGGCGTCGGTTGGGTAGCGATGCCCGGTTGTACGATCGATGAGTTCGCTCGCGATCACCAGCTCCCCGGCGGTCAGTTGGGGCGCGAGCGCTCCCGCACAGCCGGTCGACATCAGGAGATCAAAACGGCCGGCGTCGAGCGCGAGGCGTGCCGCGTGATCGGCGCGCTCCATCCCCATGCCGGTCTTGATGAGCCAGATCTCGGCACGCCGCGCTTGCCCCTGCCACAACGTCAATGTGCCCAGTCGGCGCTTGCTCACGTGGCGTAAGAATCGCAGCGGGGGCTGACACTCCCAGCGCAGCGCGGCGAAGATCGCAATGCGGTCCATTGCTGCATCCTACGAAGACCCGGCGCGTGCGGCAACGCGGGCGGTTGCTTCTCCCCCACCGTCGACGCGGGCGGTCGGCCAACCTTGCGCCGGCATGCCGGCCATGTTACTCGGAATGCACTCGTCTCACCGGGTACGCGCCCTTAGCTCAGTTGGATAGAGCGTCTGACTACGAATCAGAAGGTCGGCTGTTCAAATCAGCCAGGGCGCGCTCTTCCCTGAATTGGTTCAGGGGACAAGCCGGCGGCGTCAGTTGCTCCGGCCGGGAGGCCCGGCGACCGCTTGCTACTTCACCGGGTCGGAAAATTCGGAGATGCGAAGCTGGCTCTGCGAGCGCTGGTTCCAAAGTGGCTTGTGGTCGGCCGGCAATCGAGGCGATGAACGACTGAGTTCCGCCGCGCTGTCCACTTCGCGGGAGTTTTCGTGGCGGCCTGTCCACATCTCTGGACAGCGTCGTTGGAGAGACATTCTTCGGTCGTAGTTCCGGCTCGTTGGCGCACTCCGTGCAGTTGCGCAACTCCGGCGGCAGACACGGACAGGTTGCTGATAGTGATTGTGTGTGAAGAAATCGTCTATTTGGAATAGCAATGCATCCACTTGATGTTGCATATTGACATTTTGACTTGTGGCATGGCATTGCGCGTCTGACTGTCAAGTCAGTCGCCGAACGGGACGGCACGCAACCCTCACGATTCGGCGATCGGAGAGAAGAAAATGTGGAGCCGGAGGGGGGGTGTTGGGGTGCGCCCAGCGCCTCGGCTGCTCGGACGATCGTGGATTGCTCTGGCGACATTGTTGCCGCACTTGGCGTTCGCGCAAACCGTTACCAGTTCCAGCGCGCCGACCCGCACCCCCACCGTCATTCCGTCGCTCTCGGACAATCTCGTCGCATGTTGGAGTCTCAATGAAGCCAGTGGTACGCGCGCCGACAGCATTGCTTCGCCTGTCAACGATCTGTCCCAAAGCAACGGCGTGAGCCGCGTCGCCGGCGTGAGCGCACAGACCGGCGGATTTGCGGCTGGATTTAGTGCGGCGAGCACGCAATTTCTGAATCATGTCGATAACGCCTCCCTGAGCGTCTCGAGTCAGGATTTTACAATTGCCGGCTGGGTCCAGGTCGATGGCGACCACACGGCAGGCATCGTGACCAAGGGGACGCGATCGAGCACGTGTGAGTATGCGATCGAATACGTAGCCGGTGGTACGTTGCGATTCATAATCGGAACGTCGGACGGCTCAGACGAGGCAGTCGTCAGCGCCAACGGGATCACGAACGCGACGTTTCACTTTGTGGTGGCAGCGTTCGATGCGACCAACCACAAGCTGTCTTTGACGGTCGACAACGGCCCACCCACTACGCAATCAACCGGCATGCTGGCGGTCTTCGACGGCACGAAGCCATTCCTGATCGGTTCGTACATCGGTAGCGACTTTTTCGACGGGCGCATCGACGAGCTGGGTTTCTGGAAACGCTTGCTCGACAACGACGAGCAAACCGCCCTCTACAACGGGGGCGCGGGCCTGCCGTGTCCGCTCTTTTTTCCAACCCAGACCCCAACTGCAACTCCGACGGTGACACCGACTCCGACCCCAACCCGCACGCCCACGACTACCCCTACGAACACCCCGACCGCCACCCCGCTTATGGCATCGCCGACGGCGTCGTCGACGTCAACACCAACGGGGACGCCAACAATAACTCCGACCGGGACGCTGACCTGGACGCCGACGGCGACCCCGACGCGAACGCCGACCCGCACGCCGACGGCAACACCGACCTGGACCCGCACCCGCACGCCGACGATTGCACCGTCGCTGATGGACGACATCGCTGCGTGCTGGCCGCTGAACGAGGCGACGGGTGCCCGCGCCGATACGGTCTCGGCCCTGAACAATCTCGCCAGCAATAACGGAGTATCGCAAGCGCCAGGCGTCAATGCATCAACCACCGCGTTCGCGGCCGGGTTCAGCGCCGCCAGCGGGCAGTTCTTGAGTGTGGCCGACAATGCGGCCCTGAGCGCGTCGTCCGGAGATTTCACCATCGCCGGGTGGGTGCGGGTAGATGTCGACCAAACCGCGGGAATCGTGACCAAGGGGGCGAATGCGGATACGCAGGAATATTCGCTCGAATACATCAGCGGCGGGACACTGCGATTTATGATCGGAACGTCGAACGGTTCGATGACCGATTCGGTGAGTGTCAGTGGTGTCACGACAGGGGCGTTTCATTTTGCGGTGGCGGCATTCGATGGAACCAACGAGGTGTTGTCACTTCGGGTCGATGACACGCTTGAATCGCTGAAGGCTACGACCCTGAGTACTTACGATGGAACTGCCCCGTTGATCCTCGGATCGTACGCTGGCAGCGACTTCTTGACCGGCCGACTCGACGAGGTCGGCATCTGGAAGCGGTTGTTGACCGCGGCGGAGCAAACTTCGCTGTTCAATTTCGGCGCGGGCCTTCCGTGCCCTTTGAGCTTTCCAACGCAAACCCTGACGCCCACGCGCACGCCCACGCGCACGCCCACCGCGTCCCCGACGCGGACACCGACCGTGACAGCGACGCGAACGCCGACCCAAACTCCCACGCGGACGCCGACACAGACCGCGACGTACACGCCCACACTCAGCCCGACGCGGACCCCCACCATCACGCCGACCCGCACTCCCACGCGGACGCCGACCATGACGTTCACCGCGACCGTGGCGCCCTCTCTGATGACGGGACTGGTGGCGTGTTGGCGACTAGACGAAGCGTCAGGGATTCGTGCCGATTCGGTGAACTCGCCACTGAACGATCTCACGCAAAACAATCTGGTGGCGCAGGTCGGTGGAAAAGTCGGCTTCGCCGCCGGATTCGCCGCCGCGAGCGAACAATTCCTGAGCGTGCCCGACGATGTCGACCTCAGCGTCTCGAACCAAGACTTCACGGTAGCCGGCTGGGTCTTCATCCAGACCGATCAAAGTGCGGGTCTCATTACCAAGGGTACGAACTCCAACACCGTGGAGTACGCGCTCGACTATCTTGCTGGCGGCACGCTCCGATTCCGCATTGGGACGACCGATGGTTTGGGCGTTGACGCGGTGAGCATCACTGGTGTGACGACCGGAGTCTATCATCTTGTCGTTGCGGGTTCTGACGCGACCAATCATTTGCTGTCGCTGCGCGTGGACGATGCACTGGGCGCACTCAAGGCCACGTCATTGTCGGTGTACGACGGAACCGCGCCGTTCTTGATGGGCGCCTACACCGGCAGCGACTTTTTTGATGGCCGTCTGGACGAGATCGGAGTGTGGAAGCGAACGTTGAGCGCGACCGAGCAGACGTCGCTCTTCAACTCGGATTTGGGCCTCGCCTGTCCAATCAACTTCCCGACCCAAACGCCGACATCCACCGTGACTGCCACGCCGACGCGCACGCCGACGCGTACCCCGACGCGTACCCCGACTTGGACACCCACCCAGACACCGACTGCGACGGCGACAGCGACTGCTTCGCGCACGCCGACCGCGACCGCGACCACGAGCCCAACCCAGACGCCCAGCGGTACGCCGACCAACACCGCGACCGTTACTGCGACTCGCACGCCGACCAGTACCCCGACGGCGACCATGACGTCGACCCCGAGCGTTACCCCGACGATCGTCCCCTCCCTCATGGACAACTTGGTTGCCTGCTGGGGGTTGAACGAGACAAGCGGGAGCCGGGCCGATTCGATCGCCTCGCCGATGAATGATTTGGCCGACACTGGAGGAGTAACCCAGGTCGGCGGCGTCGGCACACAAACCGGCCTCGCCGCGGGGTTTGCTGCGGCGAGCTCGCAGTTCTTGAGCCACACGGACAGCGCGGCTTTCGGCGTGTCGGATCAAGACTTCACGCTTGCCGCTTGGATTCGCGTGAACACGGATCAAGCCGCAGGCCTGATCACCAAGGGACCGAACACGAACTTCAAAGAGTACGCGCTCGACTACGTAGCAGGCGGTACCGTGCGGTTCGCGCTCGGAACTCAAGGAGGAACGGCAAGCGATTCGGTTGGCATCGACGAGTTCACGACCGGAACGTATCATTTCGTCATCGCGTCGTTCGATGCCACGAACCAACTCCTCTCGCTGCGAATCGACGATGCCCTCGGGGCGCTCAAATCCACGACCCTGACGGTCTACGACGGCACCGCGCCGTTTACGCTCGGAGCCTATAGCGACGGTGGCTACTTCGACGGCCGACTCGATGAGGTGGGGTTGTGGAAGCGCCTCTTGACAGCGCAAGAACAGACCGCGCTGTTCAACAGCGGACAAGGGTTGCCTTGCCCGTTGAGTTTCCCAACACAAACTCCCACGGCGACACCATCAGCTACTCCGACCCGAACTCCTACCATGACACCGTCATACACGCCGACGAGGACACCCACTGTGACCCCGACGGCGACGCCCACAACGACGCCGACACGCACTTCGACGAATACCGTGACCATGACGCCGACCCGGACACCGACGGCGACACCGACGGCCACGCCGACCAATACCGCGACGCGAACAGCTACGGGCACAGCAACGGCCACCCCCACGCGTACGCCAACGCGCACCCCAACCTATACCGCAACTGTGAGCCCGACGCAGACCGCAACCTCTACCCCAACGGCGACGGCGACTGTGACGCCGACCAGCAGTCCAACCCGAACCGCCACGGTGACACCGACGCGGACCCCAACAGTGACCGCGACCAGCAGTCCGACGTTCACCGCGACGGCCAGCCCGACCCGGACACCGACCGCGACGGCGACAAGCACTCCGAGTCAGTCGCCCACCGGCACGCCGACGCGGACCCCCACGACGACCGCGACCAACAGTCCGACGCTCACCGCGACGGCCAGCCCGACCCGGACACCGACCGCGACAGCGACGAGCTCTCCGAGTCAGTCGGCGACGAGTACGCCGACCAGCACGCCAACATTCTCGCCGACCGCGACGGCGACGAATACCGCGACGATGACCGAGACAAGAACTGCGACCGCGACGCCCACGAGCAGCCCTACACAAACCGCGACGGCCACCGCGACCCGAACGCCCACCACGACCAGCACGGCAACCCCGTCGGCGACCCCGAGCGCGACGGCGACGAGTAGTCCGACGCAGACCGCCTCAGCGACGCCATCGGCGACACCGACCGCCACCCCGACGAACACGGCAAGCGCAACTCCGACCAGCAGCCCCTCTCAGACGGCGACCCCGACGCCGATGAACACGGCAACGCCATCGGTCACCCCGACGGTGACGATGTCGCAGACACCGAGTGCCACACCGACCAGCACGCCGACACTCTCGCCCACCGCGACAGTGACCAGTACCGCGACCGCGTCGCTGACGTCGACGGTAACCGCGACTGCGACGCCGAGCGTGACGCCAACGAACACTCCGACCCACACGCTGCCCGCGACGGCATCTCATACGCCGACGCTCTCGGCCACTCCAACGCCGAGTTTCACCGCGACCAGCACTCCAACGGATACGGCACTCCCCACGGCGACGATCACGTCTACCGCGACAGCGACCGCAAGCTGGACTCACACCCCGACTGCGACGTCAACGAGTTCGCCGACACAAACCTCACTGCCGACTCCATCACCGACCGTGACGATGACTGCGACGAGTACCCCGACCGTTACGCCAACCGACACATCGAGTCCGACGAGTACGTCGTCCAGCACGCCGACAAGCACGGCCTCGATGACCCAAACGAGCACGCCAACCGCGACGGTGACACCGCTGCCGACCGACACTGGCACTCGAACCGCGACGGGCACGGCGGCGGCAACCGTGTCGGCGACCTCAACGGGTACTCCGACCGCATCGGCGGCGCCGACCAAAACCGGGACATCGACGCTCACGGCGTCGCCCACAGCGACCGCAACCGATACTCCGCCGCCGCCGTCGACTCCTACCTCGTCACCAACCACTCCTGCCTCGCCGACCATCACCGCGACCTCTACGTCGACGGTGACGAGCACGCCGGTGGCAACCGCGACGTTTACGCCGAGCGCGACATACCCGCCCACTCCGACGCCAACTCCGAGCGCGACTCCCACACCTCGCCCCTGCATCGGGGATTGCGATGGACTCGGCACGGTGACGGTAGATGAAATCGTGATCGGTATCCGCATTTCGTTGGGGGAGCTTCCGCCGTCATTTTGCCCGGCTTTTGACGAAGATGGCGACGGCAAGGTGAGCGTGAATGAGGTGGTAACGGGCATCAACTACGCCCTCGCTGGATGTCCCGCGATAGACAGCAGGGCAGGAGCGGCTAAGGGGGCTGAGAACGCTCCGCGGTGTCGACCGAGTCCGTAACGGAGGGAGCGTCGTGGCACGAGGGCTAGGTTGCAGTCATCGGCTGATCCGCCCGACGTTCGAGGAAGTTGACCAATTGGCGTTCGATATGAGTCCCCGACACCGCGTTGATCTGGCGCGCGGCCGACGGGCTGGTCACGTTGATTTCCGTCAGATAGCCGCCGATGATGTCGATGCCGGCCATCCATAGCCCGAGACGTTTGAGTGTCGGTGCCACGCGGTCGATGATCTCCTGGTCGCGTGGCGTAATCGTGGTCGCCTCGACTCGTGCGCCCTGGTGAATGTTGGCGAGGTCCTCCGGTCGGCGGGGGACGCGGTTGACGGCGCCGAGCACCTTGCCTTCGAGCGCGAAGATGCGCTTGTCGCCGTCGCGAACGGCGTCGATGAACTGTTGCACCAGCACGAAGTCCTTACCGAGGTCGGCGCGGACGTCACGTTCGTGCGGCAACAGCCGAATGCCGCGACCGCTACATTGATCGAGCGGCTTGAGAATGCTGCGGCCGTACGCGCGCACGAACGCCGCGATCCGATCGGCACTGTTGGTCACCAATGTTGGCGGCGCGAGTTCTCGGAATGATAACGGAAGCAACTTTTCATTCACTGTGCGCAGCGATACCGGGTTGTTGATCACCGGGATCGACGCGGCCGCGCGTTCAAGCACGAAGGTTGCAGCGAGGTAGCGCGCATCGACCGGCGGGTCCTTGCGCATGACCACGACGTCGAAGTCGCGCAGCGCCGCCTCGAGCGGTTCGGCGGTAGTGTAAAACGGCTGGCGCGACAGGCTGAGCGTCACGGCGCGCGCCCGGGCGTGCGCGTCTTGTTCGGTCAACCACAGGTCGTCGATGGTGCAGATGAAGTTTGCGTGGCCACGTCGCGCCGCTTCTTCCATCATCAGCAGCGAGGTTTCCGTTTCGAGATTCAAGCTGTCGAGGGGATCGATGACGAACAGGAAACGCATCGGTGAGCAACCGGGCACGAATCCTAGCGGTTGGCTGCGCCGATCGAAAGAGCCGTCCATTTGACGGCGAACGTCCAGATCCCCGCGCGGTTTGCTCGCTGCATCGAGGCTTTCATAATCCGCGCCTCGACCGTGGAATCATCGATGTTGCCAAACCCCGTCCTGGTTGTTGACGACGAACCGGCGAGCTTGCGCGCGGTGCAGCGCGCCCTCGCGGCCGAGTGCCGTGTCATCACGGCGGCGACCGCCGCCGAGGGCCTGCAGGTCTTGGCCGCGGAGCCCGTCGCGCTCATCATCGCCGACCATCGGATGCCGGGGATGACGGGCACCGAGTTTCTTGCGCACGCGGCGTCGCTCTATCCCGACACCGTCCGGGTATTGTTGACCGGATACACCGACGTGGAAACCGTCATCGGGGCGATCAATGCTGGGCACGTCTACTCCTATTTGACCAAGCCGTGGGAGGTGCCGGAGCTCAAACTCGCTGTGCGTCGGGGCTTCGAGCGTTACGATGCGGACGCGGAGCGACGCCGGCTGATGCGCGAACTCGAGCATGCATGCGCGCGGGCGCGTCGCGAGGCGGAGCAGAAGGGGCGCCTGTTGACGATGGCGACGCACGAGTTGGGGACGCCGTTGCACGTGTTGCTCAACGCGCTCGAACTGCTCGCGATGTTGGACCTGCCGCCGCGGCCGCGCGAGTGGCTGCGGACCGCACGGCGCAACGGCGACTGGCTCGGACGCGGCCTGGCGCAGATGAGCGCGGCGGTGCGCGTGCGTGGGGAGGGACTGCGCGTGCACGTCGAGCCGGTCGATCTGGCGACGCTGCTCGCGTCGGTGTGCGACGAAGTGCATCTGCGGACGATCAACCGCACGCTGACCCTAGAGGTGGAGATCGCCGCCGATCTCCCGCCGATCGCCGCGGACCAACGCTGGCTGCGCCAAGCGGTGGCCAACGTGGTCTCCAACGCCGTGCGATTTACTCCCGACGGGGGATGCGTCCGGCTCCGGGCGCAGCGCGATCCCGGCGCAAATCAGATCGAGCTCGCCGTGAGCGATACCGGCATCGGCATCAGCCCTGAGCACCTCGACGAGATTTTCGAACCCTTCTCCGCGGCCGGCGGCGATCCATTCCAGCACACGTCCGGCTCACTCGAATTCGGCAGTCGCGGTCTCGGCCTCGGACTGGCGATCGCTCGAGCCGTGGTCGGGTTGCACGGTGGAACGATCCGCGCGGAGAGCACGCTCCAATGCGGGAGTTGTTTTACCATCGTCCTGCCGGTGTGCGGCGCGGCTGTCTCGTCCGCCGATTTCGAGTAAGATGCCACGGTGACTCATGGCGTTGGAAGACCACTCGGCTCGAATGGGTACGGTGAGCGGCACTGCACTCATTGCGGGCGACCGGTGCGTGAAACAATTCATACACGGACGTCGTATCGGGTCGACTACTACGAGCTGCACACCGGTCCGGTGGAACCCGCCCTGCTGCGACATGGGGAGGACGGTCCGGTACAAACCTACCAGCGCCTGTTGGCGGCGGAGCTGGTGACGACGTGCGCCGACTGCTACCAGAGTTCGATGATTCAGGCCGAGCGCGAGCGGCGATTTCGACCCGAGCGGCAAGCGACCACTGACGAGGTGCCAGCGTGAACATGCGGAGCGGATTCGATCTGATGAGCTTTCCGTGCGTCTACACCTTCAAAGTGTTCGGCCACCATAACGACCGGTTCTGCGATCGCGTGCGCGACGTGATCGGGGCCACCGTCGGCACGGTACCGCTCGACAGCGTGAAGGTGCGGGAGAGCGAACACGGCAAGTACGTCTGTGTGTCCGTGCTGGCGGAGGTGCGGGATCGTGAGCAGCTCGAACGCATCTACGCTGACTTGAATCAACACGACGAGGTTCTGCTGTGCCTGTGAGGTAAGCTGACGATGCGGGTTCAATCGTCACACTTGGCCGGGCGCTGGTACGAAGCCGGGGCCGAGGCGCTGGCGCGACAAACCGACGCGCTGCTGTCGTCAGCGGGACCGGTCGCGATCGACGGCGTGGTGCAGGCGATCGTCGTCCCGCATGCCGCGTATCAGTACTCCGGTCCGACCGCGGCCGTTGCGTACGCGGCGGTGCGCTCCCATGCGTATCGTCGCGCGGTGATCCTGGCGCCCAGTCATTTTCTGCGCTACCGCGGCGCCGCCACGGTTGACGTGGATGCCTTTGCCACGCCACTCGGACTCGTCGCTGTCGATCGCGACGCCGCGCGGGGGGTGGCGGACACGCCGGTCATTCACGACGAGCCGCGCGCGTATCGCGACGAACACTCGCTGGAGATTCAACTGCCGCTGCTGCAGCGTGCGTTGCCGGACACGGCGATCGTTCCGTTCATCATCGGCGAGCTGGACGACGCCGATCGCCGTGCATTCGCGGAGCGACTTGATCGCCTCGTCCATGACGCCGACACGTTGCTGATCGTCAGCTCCGACTTCACCCACTACGGCGCCGCATTCGACTATCTTCCGTTCCCGCCCACCGATGCCGAGGACGTGAGCGCGCGACTGCGCGCCCTCGACATGGAGGCGATCGAGTATGTGCTGGCCGGCGATGTCGCGGGCTTTCAACGGTTTCTCGGCCGCACCGATGCGACGATCTGTGGGCGGGTGCCGTTGAGCGCGCTGCTCGCCTGGCGCGCCTGCACGACGACCGTCGCGCGGCCGGGCGCGCTGCTCGCCTACACGACTTCGCTCGCGCTGACCGGCGACTTCGCGCACAGTGTGAGTTACGCCGCACTCGCCTTTACGCGGGCGAATTGAATAGCGAAACCGTTGGGATCAGCCAAGCACCCTTCGGCGTCGCGAGCAAACAGCTCAACCCGTTTCAAACAACACCCGGTGGGAGTCTGACAGTCGCGACGTTGTTGACCCAGTATCCCTACGATATAACGTCAGCCGTTGTGAACGGGGCTTGATGGACGGAACGACGACAGAAGCCGCGCGGCCCGCGCGCTCGGCGCGCCGCAGCAGCGGCCGCAATTGGGGACTGCTGCTGATCGAGGACGTCGGGTCCATCATCGCGCACGCGCACGACATCCGCGCGAGCTTGCGCGACATCGTGGAGCTGCTCGCCGATCGCCTCGATATGGAAGTCTGCTCGTTGTATCGCTACGACCACGCGGCGCGCCGCCTGGTGCTCGCGGCCACCCGCGGACTCGATCCGAACTCGGTCGGCAAAGTGACGATGGGGGTCGACGAGGGCCTGACCGGTTACGCAATCGAGAAGATGGAGCCGGTGATGGCCGTCGATGCGTTGGCCCACCCGCGCTACAAATATTTTCCCGAGACCGGTGAGGAGCGCTATCACTCGTTCCTCGGCGTGCCGGTGGTGGACAAGCGCGAGCCGCTGGGCGTGTTGGTGGTGCAGACCTCGCGCCGGCGACGCTTCACCCGCGATCAAATTCGTCTGCTCAAGGCGATCGCGGTCCCGATCAGCAGCCTGCTGGTGCGAGTGCAGCTCCAGGAGAGTCTCCAAAGCAAGGAAGCCGAGCGGCAAACTGCGCACGATCGGATGATCGAGGCGACCCAGCGGTTGCAGGCCTACGAACGCGAGCACGCGGCGCGCCAGCCGTTGGCGGCCGGGACGGGGCGCCTCGGCGGGCTCGGGGCTTCGCCCGGGTTTGGAATCGGCCGCGCGCATTTGCTGGCGCCGCAAGTGAGCTTTGCGGGCTTGCCGGAACAGCGGCGCGGGTCGATCAAGCGCGAATGCGGCCGTCTGCGCACCGCGATCGATCGATCGGTGGAGGAAATCGCGCGCCTGGCGCAGCGAGTGGCCGCGACCTTGCCCGAGATCGATGCGGCGATGTTCGAGGCACAGGGCCTGATGTTGTCCGATCCGCATTTCGTCAGCCGGCTGGAAAATCGCATCCGCGACGGCGCCACCGCCGAGCACGCGCTCAATCAGGTCCAAGCCGAGATGGTCGAGGAGTTCTCGCGGCTCGACGACACCTACCTGCGCGATCGGATGTTCGACATCAAGGACATCAGCCAGCGCTTGCTGCGCAATCTCCTGGGCGTGAGCGAGCGCGAAGCCTCGTTCGCCAGCGCCTTCGTTCTGGTCGCGACGGAGTTGACGCTGTCCGATCTGACGATGGTCGAACAGCGCGGCTTGAAGGGCATCGTGTTGGCAACCGGCGGGGTGACCTCGCATGCGTCGATCCTGGCCAAGTCGCTCGAAATTCCAACCGTGGTTGGGGTCGACCGGCTGGAAGAAGTCGTGCGCGAGGGCGATCACCTCATCGTCGATGGCAACTCGGGCATGGTGTACGTGAATCCGGCGCCCGACGTGCTGCGCGAGTATGACCGTCTCGAACGCGAGTACCGGGCGTTCAACCGCGAACTGGAAACGCTGCGCGATCTGCCGGCGGAAACTCGTGACGGACACCGCGTCGGTCTGCGCGCCAACGTCGGCCTGCTCGGCGACCTGGTGCTGGCGTTGCACCACGGGGCCGAGGGCGTCGGGCTGTATCGCACCGAGTTCCCGTTCATGACCCACCGGGACTTCCTCACCGAGGACGAGCAGTTCGATCTCTACCGGTTGATGCTCGAACGGCTCGGCGGGCGTCCGATCACCATCCGCACGTTGGACATGGGGGCGGACAAGTATCCCTCGTATCTGAAGTTGCCGCGCGAGGAAAACCCGTTTCTCGGCTGGCGCTCGATCCGCATCTCGCTCGAGATTCCGGATATCTTCATGGTGCAACTGCGTGCGATCTTGCGGGCGAGCGCCCTGGGCGATGTGCGAATTTTATTTCCGATGATTTCGGGGCTGGAGGAAATTCGCCGCGTGCGTGAGTTCCTGGCGCAGGCGCAAGACGAGCTGCGGCGGGAGGGGCGCGAGTTCAATCCCCATCTCTCCGTCGGCATCATGGTCGAGGTGCCGTCGGCGGTGCGACTCGCCCCGATTCTCAGCCAAGAAGTCGACTTCTTCAGCATCGGTACCAACGACCTGATCCAGTACCTGCTCGCGGTGGACCGTAACAATCCCAGGGTCGCGCAGCTCTACGAGCCGTTGCATCCCGCTGTGCTGCACGCCCTTGCCGACACGATTGCGGCGGCGAAAGCGGCGGGCAAGCGGGTCACGCTGTGCGGGGAAATGGCGGCCGACCCGGCCTGCACGCTGGTGCTGGTGGGGTTGGGTCTGGATGACCTCAGCATGGGCCCGTTCTTCATTCCGGCTATCAAACGCCTGATTCGTTCGGTCGAGATGCGCGAAGCGCGCGCGCTGGCGGCCGAAGTCCTCGCCCTCACCACGGTGAAGGAAATCAAGGGGTGTTTGTTCGAGCGCATGCGCAAGTTGGGCATCATCGACATCATGGATATGTACCACTAGCTCGCGGTCGCGCGCTCGTCTGGACAAGGCGCGCCCGTTCATCATAGAGAGAAGCGGCAGTGATTTCGTCCGTGGCGAAAGGGGAGAGGCGCGTGCTGCGAGATCGGTGGGGGATGCTGTGGATCGTCTGGATGGGCATCGTATGGCTCGGCGTCGCTCCCGCATACGCAGCCGACCCGAAACCGTCGTCCGACGTCGTAAAGCGACTCGTCGCCATCGAAGAAGCGCAACGATCGCTCGCCCACGATCTCGGGGAGCTGCGCGATCAACTCAAACAAATCGAACAACGCGTCGGCGAGTTGCGTGAAGACGTCCGCCAGGGTCACGAAGCGGCGCAGGGCGATCGCGAACAGTTGAAAGGCATGCGCGAGGAAGTCCGCGGCTTGTACGTCGAGAGCAACGGCTTGAAGGGCGACATCGCGCAGCTGCGCAGCGAGCTGCAGAGCGTCAATGGCAGCTTCGGGAATTTCCGCTTCAGCTCCGGCGCGCTGATCGCCCTGCTGATCGTCCTGCAGGTGATCGTGGTGGCGCTGACGCTGCGTGGTCGCGGCTGAAGCCCGTGGACAATGTGAGCGCCTTGCTCAGAAGACGGAGGCACAACGTGCACAATCGATGGCGCCTGGTGCTCGCCGGGTTCTTGCTCCTAGTGACCGCCGCGTTCGTTCGGGCCGAGGAGGTGTCGCCGGAAGACACGGTGAAGCGGTATCTGACGGCGATGAAGGCGGGCAAGTTCGCTGACGCTTACGAATACGTCTCCAAGGACATGGCCCAAGGCAAATCGAAGGAAGAGTGGGCAAAGGAACAGCAGTGGGTGATGCAGGCGACCGAAGCGAAAATCTTCGAGTTCAAGGTCTATCCGGGCAAGATCGAGGGCGACAAGGCCTTGGTGCCGAACATCTTGAGTTCGCAAGACAAGTATCTCAATCAGCTCGGGGTGGAAGAGCAGGAGTTGTACACGTTGATTCGCGAGGACGGTCGCTGGAAAATCACGCAGCAGCAATTGGTGGAGAAGTCGGACGTGTCGAAGTGGTTTCCCGCGCAGCCGGCAGGCGCCGCGACTCCGGCGAAGGCTCCCGCACCTTGACTCGACGCGGAGAGAGTCGCTACAGCCCAGCGCGCGGTGCCGGCAGGCGAGCAGCCGAGCCGTCCCGACACCGATTGAGCGAAGGAGGAGTCATGCGCGGTCAATGGCGGTTACACGTGTTGATGGGCCTGGCCGTGGCCGCGCTGGCGGCGTGCCACGCCGAGGTCGATGATGTGTCGTTGGTCGAGCGCAAAATCTCGATCGCGGACAAGTTCTACGACATCAAGGCGACTAGCCCCGACCGCGCCATCGTGGTCGGGTACGGCGGCAAGATCTTGCTCACGGAGAACGGCGGGCGCTCGTGGGAGGTCATCCCCAGCGGGACCGATCGCGCGCTCTACAACATCCAATTCGCCGATGCGGAAACCGGCTGGATCTCGGGCCAGGACGGCGTCATGCTGCACACCGCCGATGGCGGAAAGACCTGGCAGCGTGAGTTCACCGGCACGGCGGTGTACCTGTTCGGGATCTCCTTCGTCGACAAGCAGCGCGGCTGGGCCGTGGGTGATCGGGCGACGATGTTGGAGACGCGCGATGGCGGCCAGAATTGGTCGGTTCGTAAGCTGGCCCAAAGCGGATCGCTCAACGCCGAGCAGGCGATCACGTCGCAGGATCCGGTGCTCTACGGAGTTCAGTTCGTTGACGCGCAAAACGGTTGGGTCGTCGGAGAGTTCGGAAAGATCTTCCACACCAGCGACGGCGGCGCGACCTTCAAGGAGCAGCAGGAGTCGCTGCTGGGTGACGGGATCTTCGATGTCTTGGACTTGCCGACCTTCTTCGGCGTTCACTTCCAAAACGCCAACGAGGGCATGGCCGCCGGCCTCGACGGCAAGATCGCGCGCACGCGCGACGGTGGCAACACATGGCGCTTCGAACCCATGGAGCTGGAATACCCGATCGTCGATCCGTTATTTGCGGCGGAAACGATTGGCAACGGGAGTGGGATCGCCGTCGGCGCGGCCGGCGAGGTCGTCCGTCTGGATCCCGGCGCGAGCAAATGGAAGCGCGCCAAGCTCGGGATGGAAGTGCTCACCTGGCTGCGTGCGGTGGACTTCGTCACGCCCGACAACGGCTGGATCGTCGGAGGCTTCGGCTTGATCCTGCACACCCAGGATGGCGGCAAGACCTGGTTGCCGTCGCTCGGATGATCGGCGAGTCCGCACGAGAGGGAATCCGTCATGGCGATCAACTACGAAGTTCCTGAAGACAAACGCCTGCTCTATTGGCTCGGCGACAAGCTCATCGATTACCGCCATCCGGTGTCGGTGCTGGTGATTCTGGTCACCGGCTTGTTTGCGTACTGGAGCTTCCAGCTCGGACTGGTGACCAGCTTCGGCGACTTGCTGCCGCAAACCCACTCGTATGTGAAGATTCACAATCGGTTCTCGGGCACCTTCGGCGGCGCCAACAACATCATGGTGATGCTCCAGGTCAAAGAGGGGAGCATCTTCAACGTCGAGACGCTCAACAAGATCTGGAAGATGACCGAAGGCCTCGACAAGGTCTACGGCGTGAACCACAACCAGATCGACTCGATCGCGCATCGGACGGTGCGCTATCTGAAGGTGGCCGCCGGCGGCACGATGCGGGCACAGCCGGTCATGCTCGAGCCGTTGAAAACCCCCGAAGAAGCCGCCTCGATTCGGCGCGTGGTGCACAATGCCGAGAACATCTACGGCCTGTTGGTGTCGCTCGATGACAAGGCGGCGCTGATCCGCGCCAACTTCATCGAAGGCCGGCTCGACTACAAACGGATCTTTCGCGAGGTCAACGAGAACGTCGTCGATCCGTTCGTCGACGACAACACCGAGATCTTCATCGCGGGCGAGCCGCGGCTGTACGGCTGGGTCTATCACTATGCGGGCGACGTGTTCTTCATTCTCGTCGTCACCTACTGCATCGAATGGGTGCTGCGCTGGATGTACTTCCATGATTGGCGCGGCGCGTTGCGGCCGACGATCACCGGCTTGATCGCCGCATTTTGGGGCCTCGGCTTCATTCACATCATCGGCCTCGCGCTCGACCCGCTGATGCTGGTGATGCCGTTCCTCATCACCGCCCGCGCGGTGAGTCACGCGATCCAGATGCACGATCGCTACTACGAGGAGTTTGAGAAGTGCGGCTGGAACAAGCGCCGCGCCATCGTGGCCGCGTTCGGCGAGCTGTTCGTGCCGACGCTGTCGGGGATCACCACCGACGCGTTCGGTGTGCTGGTGATCCTGTTGGTGCCGGTGGTGATGCTGCAGAAGCTCGCGATCACGGCGTCGTGGTGGATTCTCGCGATCACCATCTCGGAGATGCTGCTCAATCCGATCGTCTACTTCTATCTCAAACCACCGGAACCGGAACTCGTGCTGCTGCGCGAGCGCGGCGGCTTCCGGCAGTTGATCAACCGCTTCACCGGCGCGCTGCTCACGCGGACCGGGCGGGCCGTGACCGTCCTCGCGTGGCTGGGTGGAACATTGGTCGCGGTCTACTTTCTGCGCGGACTGACGATCGGCGATCCCACCTCAGCCTCGCCGCTGCTGTGGGTGAACTCGCCCTACAACGTCTCGCACAAAGAAATTCAGGACAAGTTCGGCGGCGTCGAGCCGTTGATCGTGGTGGCGGAAGGACTCGATCGCGACGCGATGAAAGACCCCCACACGCTGCGGACGATGGAGAAATTCCAACGCCGTCTCGAACGCGATCCGATGGTCGGCTACAGCTTCTCGCTCGCCGACATCATCCGCGCCGTCAACATGGTGTTCCACGAACTCGAACCGAAGTGGGGCGTGATCCCCAACAACTGGGTCGACGTCGGCGGCTTGTTCTTCATCTACTTCTCGGGTTCGCCGCCGACCGAGACCGCCAAGTACGTCGATCCCAGCTACACCACCGCGCACGTCACGTTTTTCTGCAAGGACCACAAAGGCGACAACATCCGCCGCATCATCCGCCGCAGCAAGGAATTTATTCTCGGCACACAATTGCATGACCTCGGCATCGAGGTGGCGGAAGACAACGGTCAAGTCGTGATCAAAAAGGTGCTGGCCGAACCTGCGTGGGAGAAGGCCGGCCCGTCGTGGGTCGTGTCAGAGGCTGCGGGCGCGGCCGAGGCTGCGAAAGGCGAGGGGCCGTTCCGCAGCGGCGATCGCATCGTGAAAGTCGGTCGCTCCGAGGTCACCAACCTAGAGAGCTTCAACGCCGCGCTCACCAAGGAAACCGCGAATGCGACGTTGATCGATTTCAAGCTCGATCGGCACGGTCAGCAGGCGGAATCGACGATCGGCGCGCCGTGGAAGGCGGTGTTCAAATTGGCGGGCGGACTGATCGGCGTGTTGGCCGCGGCCAACGAGGAGTTGGTGCGCAATGACGCGCTGATGAACTTCCTCGGCTTTTTCACGATGTGGATGATCATGCTGTTCACCTATCGCTCGTTCGCCTCGGGCGTGTACCTGCTCGCGCCATTGGCCCTGTCCAACATCATGGTCAACGCCTACATGGCCTTCAACAACATCGGCGTGAACATTCACACGCTGCCGCTGGTGACCGTTGGACTCGGCTTTGGTATCGACTACGGCTTGTACATTGTCAGCCGCACGATCGAAGAAATCCGCATCCGCGGCGACCTCGAGGACTCGGTACGTGAAGCGCTGGAAACCTCGGGCAAGGCCGTGACGTTCACCGCCATCACGATGATCATCAGCACCGCCTTCTGGATCTCGTCGAACATTCGCTTCAACGCCGAGATGGGGCTGCTGCTGGCGATCTGGATGGGGATTAGCTACATCGGATCGCAGACGCTGTTGCCGGTGCTGATCGTGATGTTTCGCCCGCGATTCATCATGAAGGAAGCTCGCCATGCCCCGGCGCGCACTCAACTGCACGCTCAAACCGCTGCGAGGTAATCATGGAACTCGGGATGTGGAGTTCAGTTGCGATCGTTCTCGGCTTCAGTTTTCTCGTCGTCTTCCTCGACGAATACGTGCTGAAACCCTGGCGCCACAAGAAGTGGGAACGCCAGGCGGCGTCCGGGGACCCGCAGTCGCAGGAGCTGCTGCGGCTCGCCAAATCGGCGAAGGTCGTCGACGAGTGATCCCCGTCCGCAGCGTGTCCCGGCCGGCATGCTGATTCGAGTCCTGCGCATCGGGACGATCGCGATCGGACTGGCGCTGCTGTTTCACCTGTCGCGCGCGGCGAGCCTGGTGCGTGGCAACGAAGAGGTGCCCGGCGTGAGCTGGGCGCTCGGCGTGTTGACGGTGCTCTTCGGTGTCCGCGCCCTCGTCACCGAAGCGACCCAAGGCGCCGCGGCCAATCTACAGAAAGATCTTTTGTGGGGGTTGAGCGCCGGGGGCGTGCTCGCCTTGCTTTCCCAATGGGTAACCAGTGTGCCTCTGTCGCCCTCGAATTGACTGCTTTGCAGCGCTGGCCTACCATCCCGTCGACGCCGACTGGGAGAGCGGAGGCACTCGGATGAAGAGCACGCCGCGCTGGCTCGCGGTGCTGGCCGTTGGCGGTGGGCTGATCGCCTGTCACCGCGGTCAGACCGCTCCGGGCGTGACGTTTTTCCCGCTGCATGCCGAAGACACGTGGATCTATGAAGTGGCCAGGCCGCTGCGCAACGAACGAACGCGCATGACCGTGCGCGCGCGCGGCGACCAGTTCATCGAGGTGCTCCACCGCAACGCCTACCTGGTGGAAGAGAGTTACGCGGCCGACGACGAGAACGGCGGTCACCCCGAGACCTATCCCATCGCCTACTACCGGGAAAACGGGTTCCTCTATCGCGCGATGTCGCTCGAGTATCACGACGGAAAATTGCGCGACGCCGGCCTCGGATCGGCTGAAGAGCGCTTCTTGCCCGACGTGTTCGGTGCGGATACGCGATGGGAAAGTCTGACCACCGCCTACGATCTCGGGCCGACGGATCACTATGGGGTAACCCAACACCATCGCGCCGCGGTCGACCCGTCGGTGATCTCCGTCCCGGCCGGCCAGTTCTCGGGGTGCGTGCGAGTCGACACCGTCGCCGTCCACCATTCGCACCGCGAAGGACATGCCGACGACGCGCCGGTCACGCTCTACTACGCCGACTGGTACGCGCCCAACGTCGGGTTGGTGCGCACGATTCAATCCAGCCGTGCCGACGGCGGCCCGCCGCTCGCCGAGATCGCGCTGGTTGCCTACGATGTCGAAGGAGCGCGTCACTGATCCGCAGCGACGCGTTGGGCCACGGTGGTTGGTTGACGCGCACGTCTCTCTTATGATCGTCGTCGAACGGCTCACCAAACAGTTTGGCGCCACCCGCGCGATTGACGGTGTGTCGTTCCACGTCGGGCGGGGCGAAATCATCGGCCTGCTCGGACCCAACGGCTCGGGCAAGACCACGATCATGCGCATCTTGACCGGCTTCTTTCCGCCGACGTCGGGCAGAGCGACGGTGGCGGGGGTCGACGTGAGCGCCGACGCGCTCGCCCTGCGCCGCCAGATCGGCTACCTGCCCGAGAGCGTCGCGCTCTATCCCGATATGCGCGTGCGGGCGTTCTTGCGCTTCTGCGCCGAGGTGCGCGGTCTCCTTGGCGACACCGCGCGGCGACGCATCGCCGACGTGATGGACGCCTGCGGTCTCGGCGAAGTCGCCGGCCGGTTGATCGGGAAGCTCTCGAAGGGATATCGCCAACGCGTCGGCTTGGCGCAGGCGTTGCTGCACCGGCCGGCGGTGTTGATCCTGGACGAGCCGACCGTCGGGCTCGACCCGCGCCAGATCATCGAGATCCGCGCGCTGATCGCCGGGCTGCGCGGTCAGACGACCGTGCTGCTGAGCACGCACATCCTGCCCGAGGTGAGCACGACCTGCGATCGCGTGGTGATCATCGATCACGGTCGCATCGTCGCCGAGGACACGGCGGCTGCGTTGGCGCAACGAGTCGCCGGAAGCGAGCGAACCCTCATCACCGTCGACGGCCCGGCGGAGTCGGTGTCCGCGGCCGTGCGATCGGTTCCGGGTGTCGAGCGCGTCGAAGTGAAGAACGGGACGGGCGACGGGTTTACCACCGTCGTGGCGTACTCCGCGCGCGGCGACGCCAGCGTGCGCAAGTCGATTGCGGCGACCGTGGTGCGACAGGGGTGGGGGTTGTTGGAGGTGCGTCCGCTCGCGCTGACCCTCGAAGATCTGTTCGTTCGCTTGGTGAACGAAGAGGGGACGCCGCCGCGGCCGTGAGCTTCTTCGCGCTATTCCGCAAAGAGCTGCGTTCGTACTTCGTCTCGCCGCTGTTCTACGTGGTGGCGGCGGTGTTCTTTTGCCTGTGCGGCTTCTTCTTCTACACGCGGCTGATCTTTTTCGTCGAGTACGGGTTCGGGCTCAACATCTTGGGCAACTTTTGGCTCGCATTTCTCGCCGGCGCGCCGTATTCGATCTCGATGGTGCTGTTGCTGGTGATCCCGTTGCTCACCATGCGGCTGTTCGCCGAAGAAAAAAAACTCGGCACCATCGAGCTGCTGCTGACCTATCCTCTGCGCGACCGAACGATCGTCGGCGCCAAGTACGCCGCCTGCGCCGCCGTGCTGCTGGTGTTGCTGTTCGGTACCCTCGGCTACGCCGCGTATCTCAACGTTCTACAGCCGCTGCCGTGGACCCCGCTGCTGAGCGGCTTCCTCGGGCTGTTGCTCCTCGGCCTCAGCTTCATCGCCTGCGGCGTGTTCATCTCCGCGCTCACGGAAAATCAGGTGGTCGCGGCGATCGGGACGTTGGGCATTCTGCTGCTGTTCTGGGTGTTGACCTGGAACGAGGCCGCCACCAGTCCGCAGGTGCTGCGCGTGCTGGCGCAAGTGTCGATGTTCGATCACTTCGAAACCTTCGCGCGCGGCGTGATCGATGCGCGCGACGTGCTGTACTTCGTGTTCTTCATCTCCTTCTTCAACTTCTTGACCTTGCGTGCGCTGGAGTCGCGCACCTGGCGCGGACGGCGCTGAGAGAGCCGGGTCCGGACAATGAAGAGTGGGCTGTACCACTGGCTCGTGCTCGCGATCGCGACGGTCGGCCTGGCCGGTTCGATGGTCATGGTCGAGGCGCTTGCGGGCCGTTCGGTGTGGCGCATCGATCTCACGCCCGACAAGGCGTACACCTTGGCCGAGCATTCGCAACGCGTGCTGCGAGACTTGCAGCGCGACGTGCGCGTCACCGCGTTTCTGCGCGCCGAGGATAGTCGCAATCACGATATCGAGGATTTGTTGTGGCGCGTGAGCACGGTCACGCGGCGCGTGCAATACGCGGTGATCGACATCAACCGCAATCCCGCGGTGGCGCGCCAGTACGGCGTCAATTCCGACGGCTCGCTGGTGGTCGAGAGCGGTGGGCGGCGGAAGATCTTCGCCAATCCCAGCGAGCCGCTGCTGATCGGCGCGATCATGCAGGTGAGCCGGCCGAGTCGCAAACGCGTGTACGTTGTCACCGGTCACGGCGAACGCAGCGTGACCGATAGCGATCGGCGCCGCGGGCTGACCACGGCGCGCGCGACCTTGAGCAACGAGTTCTACGACGTCGAGTCGCTCAGCGTGTTGGCCGGTGCGGCGGTTCCGGACGATGCCGACGCGCTGGTGATCGCCGGCCCGCATGCCGATTTTCTCCCCGCCGAGTTGCTCACGCTCGGCGAGTATCTGGCCCGCGGCGGCGGATTGCTGGTGCTGCTCGATCCCGAAGAGTGTCCAAGTCTGGTTGCCTTTCTGCGCACGTATCACGTCGTCGTCGGCGACGACGTGGTGGTTGATCCCGACAATCGTTTGTTTGCGGGGGACTTCCTGACGATGGTGATTCCCGGCCGCTCGCCGAGTCACCCCGTCAGCGCCGCGCTGGCGGCGCCGCCGCTGTTTGCGCAGGCGCGGCCGGTCGAGGTCCTCGCCGATGCGAGCGGCCGATTCGGCGCGACGGTCATGCTCGAAGCCAGCGCGTCGAGCTGGCGCAGCGGCGACCGCGATGCAGTGCACAGCGGTCAGACGGTATTTCTCCCGGGACGAGATCGGCGCGGCCCGGTGCCGGTGGCGGTGAGTGTGATCGTCCGTCCGGAGGCCGGCAACGCGCCGCCGGGACGCTTGATCGTCGCCGGCGACTCGGATTTCGCCAACAACTTCTTCATCGAATATCTCGGCAACAAGGACTTGCTGGTCAACATGGTCAACTGGCTCGCGCACGAGGAGCAGTTCGTCGGCGTGCGCCCCCAGCAGCAGCAGCCGGGCGTCAATCAGTTCTTCGTCAGCGCCCGCCAAGGCCGGCTGGCGTTTTGGCTCTTGACCGTCGTTCAGCCGATGCTGTTTCTCGTCGTCGGCCTGGCGGTCTTCATGCGGCGGCGGTTCACAGGATGACATCGCGATGACCTGGCGCCGCGCCCTGATCTATTTCGCCACCTTCGTTGTGCTGGTCGTTTACTACGTCACCACCGAGCCCGGAGACGACCACGACGCGGCAGCCGCCGGGCAACGCCGAAGCTTCTTGTCGGCCACGCCTGGCGAGGTGCAGACGGTCACGGTCGAACGCGGCGCCACGCGCATCCAAGCGGTGCGCGACGGCGACCGCTGGCGTGTGGTTGAGCCGGAGCATGCGCCGGTCCCGTCGGACTTGTTGGCGGCACTGGTGGAGCAGTTGACCGCGTTGCCGGACGTGGAGGTTGTCAGCGAGTCGGGAGCCGAAGCCGAGCAATTCGGCCTCGTTCCACCGAGCGCGCACGTCACGCTCGGGCTGTCGGAAGGGCGCCACATCGGCGTGGCGCTCGGCGGACGCAATCCCGGGCAAACCGCGGTCTACGCCCGGGTCGACGGCACCATCCGCATCGTGCTCGTCGGATTGAACGTGCTCTACTATCAGGATCTCATCACGCAAGCGGCGGGTCTTGGGAGCCGATGAAGCCAAGCTCGAAATTTTCTTGACAATGCCGGAACACTCCGGGTAGAAGCAGGCCGGTCAGCGCGGCAACGGCTGCTCAAGCGCTGAAATTGCACAGGGTTAGGATCAACACCGCGTAGTTTGGGACACCCGAAGGAGGCAATGACTATGAAAACTCGGCTTCACGTGTTTGGGATGGCGATCGCCGCGGCGAGCCTGATGGCTCTGTCGGCCTGCGGTGGCGACAACGATAACACCAGCGGCGGCGGCACCAACCCGACCAACACGGTCGCGCCCGCGGCAACAGCGACGAAGACCAACACGCAGGTGTCCGTAGCGACAGCGACACACACCCAGGTTGCGGTCGCGACACCGACCAACACCACCGGTGCCGTACCGACCCCAACGAACACGACCGGAGTCGTTGCGACAGCAACCAACACGACCGGAGTGGTCAACACCCCCACGCCAACGGCAACGACCGGTGGCGTGCAGGGGGTTTGCGGTAACAACGCCATCGAAGGCGACGAGCAGTGCGACGACGGGAACACCGTCGGCGGCGACGGGTGCTCGGCCAATTGCACGAACGAGACGCGTCAAACCTGCACCTTTGATCCCGACCGCACGACCTCGCTTGTACAGACGGGAATCTTTGCGATTCCGCTGTCGCTGACGGGCAATCAAGTTTTGACGAGCGGCGCACCGAGGAACAGCGATTCCCAGAAACTCGTTCCAGTGGTCATCAAGGCCAGCGACGTACATTTCGATCCAGTACAAGTACCGGGTTTGGTTTGCGCGTGCGTTCGCGGAATCGCGAAGGATGAATTTGGCCCGGGCAACTCGGGTGTCGGAACCGCGAGCTGCAGCGCTAACGGGTTACAAAACATCGACTACTTGATCACGGTGGATCACGATACGCACCTTGAAACTCCCGATCCGGATCCGAGCTGTGCGAACGGCACCGTCGAAGACGGATCGAGTGCGCATCCCCACACCGGCGCATGCAACTCGAACCCCGCGACGGCAAACAGCGGCGGAGCGGCCGGCGTTGGTGCCAACCAGATCATGAGCAATAGCGCGATCAGCTTGATCAGTGACGGCGGTGCCTGTACGACCGACGGCTCCGGCGATCCGGCGTTGTACGGACCGGACGGCTCGGCCTGTACGGACGACGACCCAGGCCAAGCGACCCCCAACACGACCATCACCACCAGCGGAACGGCTGGTGCGAAGATTTTGAATGCGAACCATGTGTTGGGAACGACGATCGGCGTCGGGGAGACATGCGGTGCATCGGATTGTGTGACGCAACAGACCGGAAGTCCGATCGACTGCACGACGACGCCACCGTCCATCGGTGGATCGTCCCAGGCAAGTGCGTTCGTCCAACTCGACGCCGCGCAGATCGGTGACGACGTCGTCAGCAGTTTGTTTGCCTGCAAACAACAATGATCGCCGGTCCGAGTATGCGGTGGTGCGTGTAGTACCAAGGGGCGGTGCTGATCGGCACCGCCCCTTTTTTTCGCTGGACAAATACTAGCCAGTCTTGGAGCCTGACTCGGTGGTCGAACGCGGTGCGCTCAGCGGACTCTGTTTCTGTGTGCTCGTTACGATGCCGTGGACGGCGCGCGGATTCCAAAACGAACAGGCAGGCTTCGAACGGTTGCGTTTTGGCGCATCGGTCGCGGATGTGAAGAAGCGGTATGCGACCGTACGCCAGTTGCAGAAGGAAAATCTCGGCGCGATCGTCGTGGAGAGTCCGAATATTGTTCGCTACCACATTCCCAACGTTCAGCTCCAAGGGTTGGCGAAACCGGTGTCGCTCGAGTTGCGATTCTGGAATGAGAAGCTGTGGGTGGTGATCGGCTATTTCGGCGACAATTCGCCAGACGAGGTGATGAAGTACTTGCGTGATCGATACGGGCCGCCAACCTCGACCAAGCCCGACCCTGCGTGGCGCGGGCAGATCGCGGTCATCGCGTCCAACTCGAAGCAGAAGTGGTTCAGCGTTGCCGATCAGGTCGCCAGCAAGGAGATCAGCGCGCGGCTGATCGAATCGATGAATCGTATGCAGGGGCAGCGGCCCGCAACGTCGCATACCGCCCCCCCCACAGCGGCCGTGCAAAAGGCCGCCCCAACGCCGTAGCCTGAGTCGACTCGGAATGCCGCAGTTTTTTGTTGACTCAGCTCTGCGAAGAATGGTAGCGAGCTAGCTCTTCTTTATGAGGTCCCCACGGGAGGGCAGTAGATGACGCGGCAGTGTGGAGCGTTGTGCTCAGTGCGAGCAGGCGCAGCGCTTTTGCTTGGGGTCCTTATCGCCGGCTGCGGCGGCGACGCCAATGTGCGCGTGGTGAGTGGCGGCGGGCAGCCGACACCGTTGCCCGGGACGTCGGTGAGTGGGCAAGTCAAGTTGCCCAAGGGACAAGTCGCGAGCGCGCCCGCTTCCGTCCTGATGCGGGTCGCTCGGGCCATGTACCCAAGCGCGGAAGCACTCAGCGGCAGCGTGCTGCCCGTGGGCGCTGGCGTAGACGTGCAGTTGTTTCAAATCGAGCCGTCGGACATCGTGAACGGCGAGATCGCCAGCGGGAAGCTGCTGGGGGACAACCCGACCACTGGCAGCGGCTATTATCAGATCGAGGTGCCGGAGAATATTGCCGAGGATACCTGCCATCTGCTCGTCCGTGTCGGGACCGGCTCGTCGTTGACGCGAGCGTTCGTGTTCAGCTTCGGCAAGACGGTCGACATCGACTTCTATTCGGAAACCGTCGTGCGACTCATTTTGGCCAAGGTCGCGACCGGCGTTCCGTTCTGCAATTTCTCCAATGACGACATCCAATCGATTCTGTCCGCGGTGAAGGCGGCTCCCGGCACCGCCGTCGGGGATACGGCGGGCGCAATCAATCAAAGCGCCTTCCAACTCGCCTCAGTGGACCCAGTCGTTCAATCGGTGCTCAATGCGGCAGGCGCAACACCGACGAATACGCCGACCCGGTTCTTCACGCCGAGCCGAACGCCGACACCGACCGACACGCCGATTCCATCGACGGCCACCGGTACGCCGTCGGCAAGCGCGACTCCCACTGTCACCCCGACAACCAGCGACACGCCAACCGCCACCGAGACACCAACCCCGACTGCGACCGCAACGGAAACCGGGACGCCTACCGAAACCTCCGTTCCGACGCCGACGAGCACTCGCACGCAGAGTCCGTCGCCCACGCCCACTTCGCTCGCGGTTCCGACCGACACGCCGGTCCCGACCGCAACCGCGTCGCATTCGCCCGTGCCCCCGACCCCGACGAACACGATTGTGCCGACTGCAACCCAGACCACGACGGTTACCAGCAGCCCAACGAGTGCCGTGCCGGCGGGCAACATTGATGTCGGTAGCGCGAGCGGTGCGCCGGGCGCAACCGTATCGATCGCGGTGATGCTCGCCAACGGCGGCGGCAAGATCGTCGCAACGTCCAATGATCTAGTTTACGACTCGACGCAGGTGAACGTTGCGATCAAGCCCAACAGCAAGCCGGACTGCACCATCGACTCGTCGATCGGCTCGGACAGCGCGGTCGGCAAGACCTTGGTCGTGAGCCAACCGCCGTCACCGGCCGACGCGAAGATTCTGCGCGTCGGCATCATCGGCACCGACAACGCCAACCCAATTCCCGACGGGCCGCTCTTTGCCTGCAACTTTGTGATCTCGGGCACCGCAACGCTCGGCATCAAGACGCTCACCAACGTGCCGAGCGCGTCCGATGCGAACGCACAGGCATTGAACGTCATCGGTACAAACGGGAGCATCACCGTGGCGGCGTCCGCGACACCGACCACGACATCGGCGCCGACACCGACCAGTACGCCGGTGCCATCGTTGCCGCAGTTGAGCGCGCCGATCGGCGCAAACGATACGACGATTCCGGTCGATGACGTGAGCGGCCTGCCGAGCAGCGGCACGCTGCTGATCGGCCAGGAGCTGATCCACTACAACGGCATTCAGCTCACCGGCGGGGGCGCCGGCGGAATCGCGTCGGGACAGCCCGGCGTGCTGCTCAACGTTGAGCGCGGTGTGAACGGCACGACGCCGCAGGCGCACGACGGCGGCGATGTGATCGCGGTCGTTCCGAGCGGCACCACCATCAATGTCGGTAGCGACAGCGGCCTGCCGGGTGACACCGTGGTCATCGGCGTCACCTTGATCAGCGGCAGCAATCAATTGGCGGCGACCTCGAACGACATCGCGTACGATTCCTCGGTTGTAAACGTGAAGCTGAAGACGAACAACAAACCCGACTGCACGATCAATTCCGCCATCGATGCCGACAGCGCGATCGGCAAGTCGCTGGTCGTGAGCCAGCCACCGTCGCCCGCCAACGCGAAGATTCTGCGCGTCGGAATCTTGGGCACGGACAACGCCAACATCATTCCCGACGGCCCGCTGTTCACCTGCAACTTCGTGATCGCCGGCGGCGCCGCACCGGGATTGTATCCCTTGAAGAATACCCCGAGCGCGTCGGATGCCAACGCGGTGTCCGTAACCGTGAGCGGTACCGACGGCAGCATCCAGGTGTTGTCGCTCGCATCACCCACGCAGACCGCTACGGTTGCGGTGGCGACCGCGACCAACACGACGGGGGCGGTCCAGGCCACCCCGACGAACACCTCGGGCGGTGTCGTGGCGACGAGCACCGCAACGGTCCCGGCGACCCCAACCAACACGACAAGTGCGGCTTCGACGCTTACGCCGACTCCCAGCGGACCGGCGATCAATCTCGGCAGCGCGATCGGCGCGCCCGGCGATACCGTCGCAATCTCCGCGACCCTGGCCGGTACCGGCGGCAACAAAGTCAGCGCGACATCGAACGACATCGTGTTCGATTCGAGCCTCGTCAGTGCGAAGCTGAAGCCCAACAGCAAGCCCGACTGCACGATCAGCGGTGCCATCGACGTCAACAGCGACGTCGGAAAGACGCTGGCGGCAAGTTTGCCGCCGTCGCCCGCCAACGCCAAGATTCTCCGCGTCGGGATCATCGGGACGGATAACGCCAACTTCATTCCGGACGGCCTGCTGTTTACCTGCAACTTCGTCATAGCCGACGGTGCCAGCGGAGCGATTCCGCTCACCAACGTGCCGAGCGCGTCGGACGCCGATGCGGTCGCGGTGGTGATCGGCGGAGCCAACGGCAGCATCGTGGTGGCGCCTCACACGGCCACGCCGACGAACACCTCGATCGTGGCCGCCACCGACACACCTGCACCAACCGCAACCAGTACGACGGTTCCACCGGCCGCCACGCCGAGCAACACCACGGTTCCCGCGACTGCCACGCCGACCAACACCACGGCGGCGGTCGCAACCGCGACGCCGACCCCCAGCGGACCGGTCATCAACCTCGGGAGTACGAGCGGGATGGCCGGCGCTACGGTCACGATCAGCGCGACGTTGGCGGGAACGGGCGGGACCACAATCACCGCAACGTCGAACGACATCGTCTTCGATTCGAGTCTGGTGAGCATCAAGCTGAAGCCCAACAGCAAGCCGGATTGCACAATTGACTCGTCGATCGACGTCAACAGTGACGTGAGCAAGACGCTGGCGGCGAGTTTGCCGCCGTCACCCGCCAACGCGAAGATCCTGCGCGTCGGCATCATTGGAACCGACAACGCGAACTTCATTCCGGATGGGCCGCTGTTTAGCTGCAACTTCGTGATCGCCGCCGGGGCGAGCGGGACGATTACGCTGACCAACGTGCCGAGTGCCTCGGATGCGAACGCGGTGGCCGTCACTGTCGGTGGAAGCAACGGAAGTATTTCGGTGCAGTAAGGCGCCGGGGATTCAAGGAGAGATCACATGATCGGGTGCGCAAAAAAATCAGTCGTGATGTCAATCGGAGTCGGCGCCATCGCGCTCGTGTTTGGAATCGTCCCGGTGCGGGCCGCCATTACCGGCGACTGCAGCAACACCGGCATGGTCGCGATCAACAACGTCCAGAACTGCGTGAATATCTATCTCACCACGCAGGCGTTGAGCTCGTGCCCGAACTGCGATCAGAACGCCAACGGCAACGTGGAAATCAACGAGGTCCAAGGCGCCGTCAATTGTTACCTCGACGCGACGGCAGCCAACTGTCCGAAGGTCACCCCGGTGGCGAGCCCGACCAGCAATGTCCCGACCCCGACCGCGACAAACACCAACACATCGGCGCCGACCAGCACGAATACCCCGGTCGCGCCGACGCCAACCAACACCCTCGTTCCCACGCCGTCCAACACGGTGCCGCCGGCGCCGACGGCGACCAGCACCCCGAGTCATACACCGGTTCCCAGTGTGACCAACACGGTCTCTCCGACCATTACGCCGGGCGGCGTGGCGGTCTGCGGCAACGGCATCAAAGAGAGCGGCGAAGACTGCGACGACGGCGGCACCTGCGTCGGTGGCAGCACCAGCGATCCCACGCATCTCCAAAAGTGTCCGTCGAACGTGAGCGGAGGCGTCGACTGCGCCGGTGGTAACACGTGCAAGCCGTTCGGCGGCGACGGCTGTGCGATCAACTGCACGTCGGAAACAACGGTGCACTTCGCGTTTACCGGCGCCAAGTGTTTCGGCGGCGCGAGCAACGGCAAGGCGTGCACCCTGCAGCGCACCTGCATCGGCGGCAGCTTCCCGAACAAACCGTGCGTGAGCAACGCGGACTGCGGGATTGCGCCCAATCAGGGCGTGTGCACCAGCGAATGCGCGCTGGATAGCAACAACCAACCGACGAACGATGGAAGCAATTGCTTCGGTGTCGGAGTGTGTACGGCAGGAACGAAGGTTGGTCAGGTCTGTCCGTTCGGAACCGGAACGGTACCTCCGATTGCGCCGGTCAGCGTGTGTCAGAGCGGCCCCAAAGCCGGAATAGCGTGTTCCGCTGATGCGGACTGCGGCGGCGTGGCGGGTTCGTGCGCCAACTCGTGCGGAACCAACGGGGTCTGTTCGGTTAGCAGCGGTGCAACCCTGAACGGGTTGGGCAGCGTGATCGCCGCCTTGGCGATTGGGCCATTGATCGGCGGAGAAGATCTCGTGCTCGGTAAAGCGGGAGCGGATGGGATGATTCCGGTGGCGGTTCCCGCGGCAAGCGTGCAGTTCAATCCGGTCAAGGTCCCTGGGCTCGCTTGTGCGTGTCCACGCGGTGTGGCTGCCCCGGACATCAATGGCCCCGGAAATTCCGGTTCTGGGTACATCAACTGCGGTATGACGGCACTGAACGGTATCGACCTGAGCATCACCGTCGATCACAACACCACCCCGTCCCACGCTTCCAACGGCCCCGGCACCTGTGCGGCCGGAACGACTCGCGCCGGGTTGGCGTGCGGTGCTGACGCCGATTGCGGCACCGGATCCCCTGCGGGTTCGTGCGCCAACTCCAAGAAGGGCGGCGGCATCTGCGTTGACGGCGCGAACCAGAACAAGGTCTGCCACGCCGACAGTGATTGCCCAGACTCGATCTGTAACAGTCCTGATGACGCGACCTGCACCAACGCCGATCCGCCACCACCGGCGGGTTCCGGCACGACCGCGTGCAAGGAGACCAAGACGATCTGCACCAGCGGGCCGCTCGCCGGCACAGCGTGCAAATTCAACTCGGACTGCGGTGGAAGCAGCTTCTACTGCGGAAACGCATGCAACGCCATCAGCCCGCACACCAATGTCTGCAACAGCCCACGTCACCTGCGGGCGATTCACACCGGCGGTCTCGGCTCGGCCGTCATTCTGAGCAACACCGCGATCGGTACTATTCTGGATGCAACCGAAAGCGGGAACTGCTCACGCGCCGGTAAGTGCACCACGTTCGCGCAAGGCACCACTCCGGTGGGGTGCCAAGTTGATGCCGAATGTGGGGCCGGTAAAGTGTGCAGCTCCGCGTATTGTGCCGGAATTTGCAGTTCGGGTACCAACGTCGGGAAGTCGTGTCTCGCCGCAACGGATTGCGGCACAGGCGGCGTGTGTCAGCCCGGGGCCAACTATGGCAAAGGATGCACCGGTGTCGGTACCTGCGGTGCCAACAACATTTGCGTGGCCGTGAGCGACGGTAAGGGCTTCGATGGCTTGCCCTGCACCGACGATGATGCGCCGTCGGCAAAAGGTACCGCGGCGGTGCTTCCCAGCACAACCGGAACGGCTGCGTCCGGAATCGTCGACGCCAGCAACGGCGGCAATCCCGGTCCGACGATGATTTGGGGGAGCACGTGCACCGGAAAGTCATTCTGCCAAACCTCGGCGCAAGGCAGCCTGTTTAGTTGCAACGCGGGGACGCCCGCTCAGATGATCAGCGGCGCTAGTCTGGCTCTGGCATTTCCGAATTTGGACCAGGCGTCAGTCTCCGACAACGTCGTGACCACAAAATTGACCGCGAAGTAGGGCTCGTGGCGAGGAAAAGAAAAATGAGAAGGGTTGCATTTTTTCCTTGCCATAGGATCGAGACTTGAGAGATAATAGGTTTCAATCATCCCGGGTAATGACGGTGTACACGCACTGTGAAGCGCAATGGGTGCCTGTCGATGCTGCTGACTCCGGGCAGGGTCGATCACCGCCGCAACGCGAGACGGCAGGCTGGTTCGGAGGAGACATCAACCGTTTGGTTTCAACAGGGGAGGAGATTTTATGAAGAGATCAGCATCTTGGCTCGCGGTGGGCGCGGTGGCATTGTTGCTACCCGTGGCCGCGAATGCGGCCTGTACCAACTTGGCCGACAAAGTAAATTGTAAGTCGCAACAGAAATGCATCGCGACGGTTGCGACCACTGGGTCGTCGTATGCGCAGGCTGTCCTGAAGGCCTCGGCCACGTTGATCCAGAACAGTCAAGCCGGCAAGTTGAACAAGGCCCCGATCCTGCTTTGCCAGGGTGGCGGAAAGGCGTTTGCCGGCAAAGCCTGTCATACCAACGCGGATTGCGGAACGGGCGAGTGTGCGCCGGCGACCGGAAAGAATGCCGGTTCGGCGGACTATGAAAAGGCGAAGGCCACGGCACTCAAGAACCTGTACGCGGCGTGTATGGGCAAGTGCGACAAGAGTGGTCTGCCCTGCTACACGCTCAGCGATTGCGGGGCGACTGACACCACCTGCAAGACCAGCGGTCAAGCGACCGGCGTCACCACCGCCGCCCAAGCAGGGTTGGGTAATCTCGAAATCTGCGTTGCGAACAAGACCATCGATCCGTTGGACACCGACGTCCATCAGTTCCAGGGACTGGTGAATTGCATCGACCAGTCGGTCGTCGGCTTGACCCACAACGGAGTACTAGACACCACCGGCGCGACGCTCGGTAGCCCGTCGTCGGCGGACTCGATCGTTGTGCAGTTGAACAAGGCCAATGGCGCCAGCACCCTGATTCGGCCGAAGTCGACGACAGGGGCTGACCCGGCGATGATTGCGCAAATGTCCGGCACCACGATGCTGCAGATCGGTAACGGCATCAGCGGCAACGACAAGGACCAGGTCAGCGGCGGCGGCGGGGTTACCTATGGTAGCCTGGGCGCGCACTGCAGCATCACCACAACCCAAAAGTGCGTCAGCGACGCCGATTGCCCGCAAAAGCCGTCGGCGGAGACTTGCACGGCTTCTACCAATTGCGGCGCCAGCGACGCGGTTTGTACCTCCGGTGCGGCGAACTGCTGCGTGAGTCACTCGATTTCGCCGCCGAACAACACCCTGACGGTCACCGGAACCTGCAGTGAAACCAGCGTGCCGCCGTTGGCGGACTGCCTGCATACGACCCTCGGCAACGTCGGCGACGGCAACGCCTCAATTGCAACCATCGACCTGGCCACGGGTGCATATGCCAGCCTGGCGCCAATCAAGACCACTGTGCTCGTTACCGGTACGCTGTTCCCCAGCGGAACCTGCGCATCGTACCACGCGTGCCCGATCTGCCGCACCAAGAAGTGCGTTGGTAACTGCATCAACGCGACGACCGGTGTGCCGGTAGCAGGCCCACTCGAATGCTCCAGCAGCGGTGACTGCCCGTCACCCGGAACGAACGTCTGCACGGTCGACACACTCGACTTCACGGCGGGCAACAGCACAGCCTGCACCACTGCAGATAATACGTCGACGATCGAATGCGTCCCGAACGAAGCTTTGAGCTTCAATCAGGGTGCCATTCCAAACCCGTTCAGAACCGGTACGGGGACTGTCACGATGAACCCGTCAACGTCGGGGAACGTCGTCGGGCCGAGGAACTTCTGCGGACACTGTGACACCGCGCAGGGTCCGGGCTGCGTGAGCACCGATGACAGTCTGTGCGCGATCGGCTGCCAAGCTGATGCGGAGTGTGGCGGAGGCAACCAGTGTAACTTCGCCGATACGATCGACGGCTTCGAAGGCGATACCACCGTGGCCTCGATCGAGTCACATGGCTCGCCTTCGATCTACTCGCCGATCAATACCGGCGTGTTCTGCACCGGCATTACCTCATCGACG
>DATKMK010000085.1:0-6446 GCA_035541895.1 Binatia bacterium
CCGAGTCCGGCGATATCGTGTCGCGACTGGCGACGGCACGTACGACGTGCGAACCCCGATTAATGTACAAGATCCGCTTTCGCTTGTGGTTCGCGGCGAGACGCAGCGACATCCCACTGGCGAGACGCAGTGACAGCCCACCGAAGAGGAATTGCGAATGGAAGTCGAGTACGAAAAACGCGGTCGCGTCGCGATCATCACCCTCAACCGCCCCGAGGCGCGCAACGCAGTCAACGGCGCGGTCGCGCGGGGAATGGAAGCAAGCCTCGATGCGTACGAGTCCGATCCGGATCTGTGGGTCGCGATCCTGACCGCGAAGGGCTCGGCCTTTTGCGCGGGTGCGGATCTCAAGGAAATTGCCGCGGGGCGCGGCGGCGAGTTGGGAACCCGAAAGGGGGGCTTCGCCGGTCTGGTGCGCCGCGAGCGCACGAAGCCGCTGATCGCGGCCATCACCGGCAGTGCGCTGGCGGGGGGAACCGAAATCGCGCTCGCGTGCGACATGATCGTCTGCGCGACCGACACCGTGTTCGGCCTCCCAGAGGTCAAGCGCTCTCTCGTGGCGGGCGCAGGCGGACTGTTCCGTCTGCCACGCGCAATCGGCATGGCCCCGGCGCTCGAACTGATCATGACCGGCGATCCCCTTCCTGCGGAGCGCGCATATCAACTCGGCATGGTCAACCAGATCGTGCGGGCGAACGAAGTCATGACCGCTGCACTCGCGCTCGCCGAACGCGTCGTCGCCGCCGCACCGATCGCCGTGCAGCACAGCCGGCGCATTGCAATCCGCGCCTTTACCGACGACGACGATGCACTGTGGCAGGCGAGCGGGCAGGGATTCGCCGAAGTCGCTAAGACCGAAGACTTCCGTGAAGGTCCCAAAGCCTTCATCGAAAAGCGTCCGCCGCAGTGGAAAGGGCGGTAGGCCGGGATAGCGAGAAAGAGATGCCGTTGATGAGCCTCCTCGATCTCGATCAGTTGGAACCAAACCCGCGGGCGATCCGATAGGCGTCAATGGCGTCCGCGAGTGAGGAATGTGCTTGCGGACGAATCCTTGGAAAACTCGATTTTCGTTCTGTCTCGATTCCGGAATTCCGAAGGTTCGCCCGGCGGCCGCACCGACCCGATCGCGGCAGCGGCCGACTGAATCAGCCGCGCCGCGGCACCCGTGCGCCGGGCGCGGGCGGATTCTCCGGCGGCCCGGCGAAACACTGCGCGATGGCCATCCAGCGCTGCGCCGGTTCGCCGACTACCCGCAACTGCGTGTCGGCCACGTTGCGCGTCTGCGTGACGACCTGACAGAACTCGACGGCGCGCCCCTCGACGCAGTTGTCAGCCTGCGGGTCGTTCCACCCCCACACAGCGCCCGATGGTGCGGTGAGACGCACGAACGGAACCGGCGACGGCGCTTCGAGCTTGCGGTTCGCGAACGTCCAGCCGAACGTGCGCACGCCGATCGTGGCGATGTTGCGCATGCGGTCGGTCTCGCGGCGTTCGACGCCGAGCAGATCGTAGATCTCCGAGCCGTGCGCCCACGTCTCCATCTGCCGGGCGGTCGCGAACATCCGCGGCTTCATGCCGGGGCCGGCCCACGCGAGCCGCACGTCCGGATCGGCGCCCTCGAGCCCCACGCACAATTCCTCGAGCAGCGCGCACCAACGATCGCGCAGCGTCGCGCCGGAGACGTCGCCGATCCAGCGGCGTGCGTACGCGGTCATCGGCACGCGCGCGCTCGCCATGTCTTTCATCAACGCACGAAACGCTGCTTCGCCGGCCAGCGAACTCACGCCCATGCGGTCGGTGAGGTGCAGATGCGCGACCACATCCCAGATCGTCCAGCCTTTGAAAGCGGTGGCGCGGCTCCAGTCCGCGTCGGTCAATCGCGACAGCAGCGCGTCGAGCTCGCGGCCTTCGGCGCGCAGGTCCGCCACCTGCGCGGCGAGCGCGGCCGATTCGTTCGTCTCGCTCATTGCACGCCGCCGTCCGCGGGCACGGTCACCATCCCGTCCATCTGCCCGGCCTCGCGCCACGACTTCGTGATGCGGAAGAACGGATTCGGGCCTTTCCCGTACGGACCGTTCTGGATGCTGCGCCGGCTCGGCATGCCCTCGTTGTTGTAGTAGCCCGGCGTACACGACGCGAGGAAGTCCTCGTTGAAGCGTGAGACGCCGATGATGTGCTCCACCCACGCGTCTTCGGCCTCTTTGCTCGGCTCGACGCTCGCGATTCCCTCGTTCATGCACTTCTCGATGACGTAGCAAAAGTGCTGTGCGGACTCGTCCATCGCGTGCGGGAAGTTCGTCGTCGCGGCGGACTGCGAGTTGCCGACGATGAAGAGATTCGGGAAGCCGTGCGTCATGTACCCGTGCAGCGAGCGAAAACCGTCCGCCCACTTCGCGCTGAGCGTGAGTCCCTCGCGGCCGACCACGTCGTAGCCCGAGCGACGCGTGTATTCGGTGCCCACCTCGAAGCCGGTCGCGAACACGATGCAGTCCACTTCGTACTCGACGCCGTTCGCGACGACGCCCGTCTCGGTGATGCGCTCGACGCCGTGCCCGTTCGTGTCGATCAGGTGCACGTTGTCGCGGTTGAACGTCGGGAGGTAATCGTCGTGGAAACACGGCCGCTTGCAGAACTGTCGATACCACGGCTTCAACGCTTCGGCGGTCGCCTTGTCTTTGACGATCGCGTCCACGCGCGCGCGGATCTGATTCATCTTCTGGAAGTCGGCGATCTCCATCAGCTTCGGCACGTCGTTCCAGTCCACACCGGTGCCGCGGAACTTCGCCATCGAGATCAGGTTGCGGATCGTCTCGGTCCAGCCGTCCTGGATGAGGTCCTTCTCGACGACGCCGCCGGACGTGAGCGTGTTGAAGTTCTCCATGCGCTCGCGCTGCCAGCCGCTGTGCAGGCTCGCGGCCCACGCCGGATCGGTGCGGCGGTTGTCGCGTACGTCGACGGACGACGGCGTGCGCTGGAACACGTACAACGTCTTCGCGCCGGCGCCGAGGTGCGGCACGCACTGCACGGCCGTCGCACCGGTACCGATGATGCCGACGCGTTTGTCGGCGAGTTTGTCGAGACCGCCATCGGGGCCGCCGCCGGTGTACGCGTAGTCCCAGCGGCTCGTGTGGAACGTGTGGCCGCGGTAGCTGCGAATGCCGGGAATGCCCGGCAATTTCGGGCGGTTCAGCGGACCGTTCGACATGATGACGAAGCGCGCGCGCATGTCGTCGCCGCGATCGGTGCGGATGCGCCAGTGCTGGCTCGTTGGCTCCCACCGCACGCCCTTCACCTGGGTCCGCAGACAGATATCGTCGTAGAGACGGAAATGCCGCGCGATGCGGCGCGCGTGCTCGAGGATCTCGGATGCGAACGCGTACTTGTGCGTCGGCACGTAGCCGAGCTCTTCACAGAGCGGCAGGTAGATGTACGCCTCGGTGTCGCACGCGGCACCCGGGTAGCGGTTCCAGTACCACGTGCCGCCGACGTCGCCGGCCTGCTCGATGATGCGAATGCGTTCGATGCCGGCCTGGCGCAATCGCGCGCCGCAGATGAGCCCGCCGAACCCGCCGCCGACGATCAGCACGTCCACTTCGTCCGTTAACGGTGCACGCGGCTGCATCGGACCCGCGTACGGATCGTCGATGTAGCGCGCGAAGTCGCCGACGACTTCCTGGTACTGCGCGTTGCCGTCGGCGCGCAGGCGCTTGTCACGCTCCGCGCGGTACTTCTCGCGCAACGCGTCCGGGTCGAAGCCGAGTTCTTCCACCGTCGGGATGCGGGTGACTTGGGCGGGTGCGAGGCTCGAGTCGGTCATGGTCGATACCGTATGTGCTGAATTCGTTTATCGATCTTTTCGCGGTGCGTTGAGCGTGTCGGGTCTATTCAGCGTGATGCGCGCGACGGCGGCGTCGACGCTGTAGAACACGGGTGAGTCGCTCATGCGCGCCGTCTCCGCTCAGCGGGCGGGCTTGAAGACCGCGACGGCCTCACCGGTCGGCGAATGCTCGAACGTGACGACGACTTTCATCCCCACTTTGACGGCGGCGGGATCGACGTCGACCAGGTTGCTGTTCACGCGCACGCCTTCGTCGAGATCGACCTGCGCCATCACGAGCGGCAGCCGCCCGGCGTGGCGCGGGTGATACTCGCGTCGCAACAGCGCGTGGCTGTACACGGTGCCGCGCCCGCTCGCGTCGGCCCACTGCAGATGCGTCGAGCCGCAGGACTGACAGCGTTTGCGCACGGGGAACATCCAGTCTTTGCAGTCGCTGCACTGCTGCAGCGTCAACGCACCGCGTTGCACGCCGTCGAAGTACGGACGGTTGGATGAATCGGGTTCCGGGAGCCAGGGACGTGCGTCGGACATGGTCGCTCCGATGAATCAGGCTGCGCGCGGCGAGAGCGCGAGCGTCGAGTGATAGTTGAGGACGCCGCCGTTGCCGGAGACGAGGATCAGGTCGTTCTTCGCCTGACGTTGCCCACCTTGGCCGCGGCCTTGGATGACGGCCTCGGCGATCGGCGTCATGCCCCACATGTAATACGACGACAGTTCCCCGCCGCCGGTGTTGGTCGGCAGCTTCCCGCCGGGGCCGAGCTTGCCGTCGGCGACGAACGGCCCGCCTTCGCCCTTCTTGCAGAACCCGTAGTCTTCGAGCGTCGCGATCACGGTGTACGTGTAGCAGTCGTAGATCTGGCACTGCGTGACGTCGGCGAGCTTGGCATCGGCCATTGCCAGCGCCTTCGGTGCGGAACGTGCAGCGGGTGTGTGGATCGCGGCGTCCTTGTCGGCGCGGCCTGCGTCGTGGCCGTGCGCCTGCGCGAACCCGAGGACGTAGACCGGCGGCTGTTTCAGATCGCGCGCACGTTCGGCCGACGTCACGATCACCGCGACGCCGCCGTTGGAAACGAGGCAGCAATCGAGCACGTGGAACGGCTGCACGACCCAGGGCGATGCGTTGTAGCCCGCGAGATCGAGCGGTTCGCGCTTCGTCGCGGCCGGATTCATCGCCGCCCACTTGCGCTGGCCGATGGCGATCTCGGCGAAGTGTTCTTGCGTCGTGCCGTACAGATCCATGTGACGTTGGGCAGCGAGCGCATACATCGGCAGCGCGCCCGCGAACCCGTACAGCGGGTACAGTGCACCCATCGCGCTGCGTCGACCGCCGGCCGCGTACGCAGCCCCCGTCCGCTGGCCCTCCTGCAACGGATCGTCCGCGAAGACGCAGACGATGTAGTTCGCGAGCCCGTTCGCCACCGCCATCGCGGCGTACTGGATCATCTGCCCCGCGCTCGAACCGTAGCCCTGCATGAACGTCAACACGTTGAGTTCCTGCATGCCGAGCGTGATGTGCAGCGGAATGCTGACGGCGTTGCTGACGCCGGCATTGATCAAGAGCCCGTCGATGTCGGACTTCTCGAGCCCCGCATCTTCGATGGCGAGATAGACCGCTTCCGCCGCGAGGTCTTCGGCGTCGCGGTACACGCGTCCCATGGCGGTGACGCCGAGGCCGCAGATCGCGGCCGCACTATTCATCGGATGTTTCATGAGGGGTTTCCAACGTTGGGTCGACAAGGCGCCATTATCGCTGCCCCGAGGCGTCGCGGCGCAACGATGCGGCTCCCGGCGCTTGCAGGGGCGTCGCTTGCGGGCAGCGCGGTTGGGCGAGGCCACGACGCGTGCTCGCAGTCGGCAGTTCGGTGCGACAACGCCGTGATACCGGGTGAGATGGGCACGCGGTCGGGGCACGAAGGTCGCGAGTCGCGCAAGCCAAGTCCTGCAGGGAGAAGATCATGTGGGTAGTGCTATCCCGCAAGGGTTGGGTCAGTTCAATGCCGAGAAGTCGGCCGGTCGCTTCTCGGCGAACGCCCGCAGGGCCTCGCGATTCGCCGGCCCACCCACCAGCTTCGCAAGCTCTGCGTTCTCCGCGTCGATCGCTTGCAGCAACTGCTCGCGCAGCGGCGCGAGCATCAGTCGCTTCGTCGCCGCGAGCGATGCCGGCGGCAACACCGCCAACAACTCGGCTTTGGCGCGCGCGTGCGCCATCAGTGCCTCGTCGGCAACGACCTCGAGCGCAAGCCCGGCGCGGACGCAGTCCTCCGCCGGCAACCACTCCGACGCCATCAGGAACCATGCCGCGCGCTGGCGCCCCATCAGCAGCGGGAACGTGAACGTGCTGCCCGCTTCCGCCGTGAGGCCGAGCGTGGAGAACGGACAACGCAGGCGCGCGCTTGCGGCCATGTAGGTGAAGTCGGCGAGGCCGCAGATCGTCGCGCCGAGTCCCGTACCGAGTCCGTTGACCGCGAGCACGAACGGTTTCGGGAAGTCGACGATGGCGCGGCACAGCCCGGCGAAGCCGTGGGTCGGCCGTTTGCCGGGGCGCGCCATCTCCGCGAGGTCCGCGCCCGCAGTGAACGCGCGCCCCGCGCCCGTCAGCAACAACACG
>DATKMK010000086.1:0-5049 GCA_035541895.1 Binatia bacterium
CGCCTCGGCGAACTGACGGCGTGGCGCACGAAGCCGGCGGTGCCGTTCGGCGGCTGCTTCCGGATCATCGATTTCACGTTGTCGAACTGCATCAACTCGGGAATTCGGCGCATCGGCATCCTGACGCAATACAAGGCTCACTCGCTGATCCGTCACGTGCAGCGCGGTTGGGGTTTCTTGCGCGGCGAGTTCGGCGAGTTCATCGAGTTGCTCCCGGCCCAACAACGGATCGCGGAGCGTTGGTACGCCGGCACCGCGGACGCCGTCTTTCAGAACCTCGACATCATCGAACGGCACACCGCCGAGTTCGTGCTGATCCTCGCGGGCGATCACATCTACAAGATGGACTACGGGCCGATGATTGCGCGCCACACCGAAGCCGATGCAGACCTCACGATCGGCTGCGTCGCGGTGCCGATCGAGCGCGCCGGCGCATTCGGCGTGATGGCGCTCGGCGGCGACGGCCGCATCGTCGATTTCGTCGAAAAGCCGCAACATCCGACCCCGCGGCCCGACGATCCGAGTCACGCGCTCGCGTCGATGGGCATCTACGTGTGGCGTCGGGCTGCGCTAATCGAGGCGTTGCGCGCCGACGCCAACGACGCGACGTCGTCGCACGACTTCGGCAAGGACGTCATCCCGAAGGCGATCGTAGGCGGCCGAGTGTTCGGTTATCCGTTCGAGGATGCGGCCGGTGGTCAGAACTATTGGCGCGACATCGGCACGCTCGACGCGTTCTGGGAAGCGAACCTCGAGCTCACGCACGTCGCGCCGCCACTCAACCTCTACGACGACGATTGGCCGATCTGGACCTACCAGGAACAACTGCCGCCCGCCAAGTTCGTGCTCGATGCGCCCGGCCGGTGCGGCTCGGCGCGTGATTCGATGGTGGCGAGCGGCTGCATCATCTCGGGTGCCGAGGTCCGTTCATCGCTGCTCTTCTGCAAGGTACACGTGGACGAGCGGTCGGTGATCGAGGAGACCGTCGTGCTGCCGGAAGTCAGAATCGGTGCCGAGTGTCGTATCCGTCGCACAGTGATCGACAAGGGCTGCGTCGTCCCGCCCGGCACGCACATCGGCTACGACACTGTGCTCGACCGTTCGCGATTCCATGTCTCACCGCAAGGCATCGCATTGGTCACCGCGGACCGACTCCGGGCGATGTCCGACCAGTAAATACGGGGTGATGTCGCCCGTCGCTGCCCCAAGCACGACAAGCAGACGGCACACGACCGATCCCCACAAATCCCCGTGTTGAGTCTGGCGCCCATACCACAGAACGGACGCACCTTCCCGCGGGTTAGCGCAAATACGCCTCGGTTGCGTAGCGGCGCATCATCCGATGGCTGTTGAAGTACGACGCGTTCTTGCTGATGGCACCCTTCATCACGCGCAGCCAGCCGCTGCGATCGCCGCCGTCGCCGCAGTACAGCGGCAGCACGGTGTGCTCGAGCTTGTCGTACAGCGATTCGGCATGGCCATCCGCGGCGGCCGTGCTGCCGATCGCCCAACCGGTGACGCCTTCGATGCAGCCCTCCATCCACCAACCGTCGAGCACCGACAGATTCGGCACGGCGTTGAACGCGGCCTTCATGCCGCTGGTGCCGGATGCTTCGAACGGCGGCAGCGGCGTGTTCAGCCAGACATCGGCGCCCGCCACCATCAGACGCGCGAGGTCCATGTCGTAGTTTGCGAGGTACACGATCGGAATGACGCCGGCGAGATCGCGCGCATGTTTCTCCAATAGTTCGATCAAACGCTTGCCGCCGTCGTCGTGCGGATGCGCCTTGCCGGCGAGCACGATCTGAAACGGCCGCACGTGCGCGATCGCCTTGAGGCGGTCGAGATCGGTGAACAGCAGATCGGGGCGTTTGTATGCGGTCATGCGTCGCGCGAATCCGAGAATGGGCAACGTCGCGTCCAACGACACGCCGGTCGATGCGCGGACGGCATCGATGAGGGTTTGCTTCGCCAGCTGATGCGCGTGCCAGACCGCTTCATCGGGAACGCTGCCGTCCACTCGCACGAGCAACTCGGGTTCGTGACACCAGCTCGGCACGTATTCGTTGAACAGCGCGCGAAAACTGTCCGCGACCCAGGTGAACGGATGCACGCCGTTGGTGATCGCGTGCACGTGATAACCGGGAAACATCTGGCGCGACACTTCGGCGTGGCGCTTCGCCACGCCGTTGACGTATTCGCTGAGGTTCAGCGCGAGCCGCGTCATGTTGAGATTGGCGTCGCCCGCCAGGCGCTTCACGGTGTCGAGGTCGACCCCCGTGCTGTGTTCGGGACCGTCGAAGACGCGCGCGACGAGATCGTACGAAAAGCGATCGTGCCCGGTCTCCACCGGCGTGTGGGTCGTAAAGCAGCACAATTCGCGCACGCGCGGAATGTCGTATGGCGATTCGCCGGGCCGCAGGTCCTCGGGCGGATACGCGTGGCGTCGCAGCAACTCGAGACCGAGCAGCGCCGAGTGGCCCTCGTTCATGTGATATTCGCGGATCGTGAATCCGAGCGCCTGCAGCAGCCGCACGCCGCCGATGCCGAGCGCGATTTCCTGCTTCAGACGGTAGGCCTCGTCGCCGCCATAGAGATAGTGCGTGATTTCGCGATCGTGAGGCTCGTTCTCGGGCAGGTCCGTATCGAGCAGCAGCACCGGTTGGCGCCCGCCCATGTGGCCCTGGTGGACATATAGCCACGCGCCGATCCAGACCGAGTGGCCTTCGATCGGCACTGCCACCTTCGCATCCAGCAGGCGCGCCCAGCGCGACGGCTCCCACGGCGCCTCGCGTTCGACCTGCCGGCCCTGCGCATCGAATTCCTGAAGAAAGTGACCGCGGCGGCTCACCAGGCTGATCGCGACCAACGGCAGACCGAGATCGGCCGCCGAACGCACCGTGTCGCCGGCCAGGATGCCGAGGCCGCCGGAATACGTCGGAATTTCGCTGCGCAGCGCGATCTCCATCGAAAAATACGCGATGCGCGGTTCGTGAATGAACTCGCTGCTCACTCGAGCGACCACCTTGTGTTGCCGGATCCCGGCGCCATTATGAGGTGCTCCGTGACCTTTGCGGGCAACGCTCGAGAAGCCGACATGATCCGTTCTTGTCCCCACTGCGCGGCGAAGAATCGCGTGCCGCCCCGGCACCTCGCGAATCGCGGCCGCTGCGGCGCGTGCAAACGCGAGTTGCCGCCGCTCGCTGAACCGCTCGACGTCGACGCGCCGCAATTCGACGAGATCACGCGCGCGGCGGCGGTACCGGTGCTCGTGGATTTCTGGGCGTCGTGGTGCGGGCCGTGCAAGATGGCCGCGCCGGAGGTGACGAAGGCCGCCGCCAATCTCGCGGGGCGCGCCATCGTGCTGAAGGTCGACACCGAAGCGAACGGCGCGCTCGCTCAGCGCTACAACGTGCGCAGCATTCCCAACTTCGCGTTGTTCCGCGCCGGAAAGCTCGCGTGGCAGCAGCCGGGCCTGCTGAATCATCGTCAGCTGGAGCAGATCGTCCTGGGCGCCGGCTGAACACTGCGCTGCCGGCGCTAGGCGCCCGCGCCGCCCGCGGCGATCGATGCCTCGAGATCGATGATGCGCAACGTCGTCGACAGCAGGCTGTCGGGATTGAGGCTCAACGAATCGATCCCGAGCCGGACGAGGAATTCCGCGACCTCGGGGAAGTCGGACGGCGCCTGGCCGCAGATGCCGCTGTGGCGCTTGTTGCGCCGCGCGCCCTCGACCGCCAGCTCGAGCATCTTCATGACGCCGGGATCGCGCTCGTCGAAATCGAACGCGACGGTTTCGGAGTCGCGGTCCACGCCGAGCGTGAGTTGGGTCAAGTCGTTGGATCCGATCGAGAAGCCATCGAAATGCTCGGCGAACGCATCGATCGAGATCACGTTGTTCGGAATCTCGCACATCACGTAGATCTCGAGCCCGTTTCGACCGCGTTCGAGACCGTGCTTCGCCATGCAGGCGAGCACGTTCTTCGCCTCTTCGACACGGCGGCAAAATGGAATCATCAGCTTCACGTTGGTGAGGCCCATCGATTCGCGCACGCGTTTCAACGCGGCGCACTCCAGCGCAAAGCCGTCCTCGTACGCCGGGTGCGCATATCGCGAGGCGCCCCTGAAGCCGATCATCGGGTTCGGTTCGGCCGGTTCGAAGTCCGCGCCGCCGAGCAGCTTCGCGTATTCGTTGGTCTTGAAATCGGACATTCGCACGATGACCGGCTTCGGATAGAAGGCGGCTGCGATCGTGCCAACACCTTCGCTGAGGCGCGCGACGAAGAATTCGGACGGTGTCGCATGGTTGCGCGCCAGCAATAGCAGCGCTTCCCGCACGCTCGGGTCGCGGATTCGCTCGGGATGCGCAAGCGCCATCGGATGCGCTTTCACGTACTCGGTGATGATGAATTCGAGTCGCGCGAGGCCGACGCCGTCGTTGGGAATGCCGGCGGTGCGGAACGCCACGTTCGGGTTGCCGAGATTCACCATCATCTGCGTGCGCGGCCGCACCAGATTCGCAAGATCGGTCTCGACGCGCTGGAACGGTACGGCGCCTCGATACACGCGCCCGACTTCGCCGTCGCAGCAGGCGACCGTGACGATTTCGCCGTCGGTCAACGCCTGGGTCGCGTCGCTGCAACCGACGACCGCCGGAATGTCGAGCTCACGCGCGACGATCGCGGCGTGACAAGTCCGGCCGCCACGATTGGTGACCAGCGCGACCGCTTCGCGCATCACCGTTCCCCAATCGGGTGTCGTCGTATCGGCGACGAGCACGTCGCCATGCTGGAACGCACCGAGTTCCGCGGGGCTGCGGACAATTCGCACCGGTCCCGTCGCAACCGACGTTCCGACGGCGCGCCCGCGGGTGATCGTTTCGCCGCTTCCGGTCAAACGATACTCGATCATCAGCGTGCCGTGACGCTGTGAGACCACCGTCTCGGGTCGCGCCTGCACGATGTACAGCCGACCGTCGCCGCCGTCCTTCGCGAATTCGATGTCCATCGGCGTCGGTCGCCCGGCCAATCCCGAGTAGTGCGTCTCGAT
>DATKMK010000087.1:0-3890 GCA_035541895.1 Binatia bacterium
GCGATTCCGCTTGCACGCCGAACGAGAGGGTCGCGATCCTGCCACCATGGCAATCCTTCCATCGTCGGAGACGATCCCGCGAAGGTCGGAACGACCACTGCGCACTGCCGACCGGAACAAGCAGGAGACGCAGAAGCAGTGGAACGAGAACCCGTGCGGCGCCGAGACGGTCCGCGAGGCGATCGGACCGGGCTCGCTGAGCTTCTACAGAGAAGCCAGACGCCATCGGTACACGACGTACGGGCCCTGGTTCGACTCGGTCATTCGATTCGACGAGGTGCGCAACCAGCGCGTCCTCGAAATCGGCGTGGGCCTGGGGAGCGATCACTTCCGCTTCGCGGCCAATCACAACACGATGACCGCGGTCGACCTCACGCGCGAGCATCTGCGCCACACGCAGCGTCATCTGGCGCTCGAGGGCCTCTCGACCGAAGCGGTGTTCGGCGACGCCGAGCAGCTGCCCTTCGACGACGACTGCTTCGATGTCGTGTACACGTTCGGCGTACTCCACCACACGACGGACATCCGGAGCGCGCTCGTGGAAATCCGACGCGTCCTCCGCCCGGGCGGGCTGGCGCTCGTCGGCCTCTATCACCGGGATTCGTACTACTTCTGGATCCAGAAAGTGCTCGTCGAAGGCCTGCTGAAGGCGGGCTTCCTGCGGCGCGGCTATCGAGGCGTGATGTCCACGGTCGAATTCAGACACCACACGGAGAGCGCCACGCCGCTCGTCCAGGTCTTCAGCCGGGCGCAGGTGCGTCGACTCTTTCGGGACTGGCGGTCGGTGGCGATCGAGACCTGCCACGTCGAACTCAATCACTTTCACCGGCTGGGCCACCTGCTGCGCGGGCTGGATCGGGCCGGTCTCGAGCGCCGGTTCGGCACCGGCGGCTGGTACGTCGTCGCCAGGGCCACGAAGTAGTCGCCCCTGTTTCATGAAGACGACAGGTGTCGTCTCGACCGCGGGGGCCGGGGTCACCATCTACCAATCGATATAGACTTGGGTCCTCCGGAAAGGCGAGGTGGATTGGGGTGACCCTGTGAACACGACTGACCTGGACCTGACCGAAGACATCGAACAACCCACGGATTGCCACGAACGTCGTCGTCTGCCCAGCAGTCCCATGAAATGCCTGCGATGCGGCGGCCTCATGCTGCGCTCGCGCCGTCGCGCGCCCGAGCGCTGGCTGATGGAGTGGTTCGGCGTCCAGGTGCATCCCGCGCGCTGCCGGGACTGCGGCCGGCGCCGCTGGCGTGCGGTCCGCGTCGAACGAGTTGCGCCGGCGCCGCTCGAGCAGGCCTAGAGCGTTTTCGATTTTCATGTAGTGAAGCGGTAGCCGCAATGCCTGACGTAGTTGGCGCACTCGTCAGGCAAGAAGAGTCCGAGCGCCGCCGCCATCAACTCACACACGTGCTCGAAGGTGCGTGGGCGAAACGCGCGGAAGAACGCCTTCAGTTTGGCGAACGCCTGTTCGATCGGGTTGAAGTCGGGGCTGTACGGCGGAAGAAATCGCAGAAGGGCTCCTGCCTGCTCAATGGCCGCACGCACCTCAGGTTGTTTATGGGCCGCGAGATTGTCGAGGACGACGACATCGCCAGGCCGCAGCGTCGGCACCAGCACCTGCTCGACGTAGGCGCGGAACGTGGGCGTATCGATCGGGCCATCGAATACGGCGGTCGCGGTCAGCTCCGTCGGGCGAAGCGCCGCCACGATCGTGTGGGTCTGCCAATGCCTGCACGGCGTGTGATCGGAGACGCGCGTGCCGCGCAGACTCCGCGCGTAGCGGCGTAAGAGGTCGGTGGTGACGCCGGATTCATCGACGAAGACATACTGAGCCGCATCGTGCAGCGGCATCGTCTCGCGCCACCGGCGTCGGTCGGCCGCGACGTCAGGCCGACGCTGCTCGTCGGCGTGTACGGTTTTTTTTGAGGGTGAGTTTCAACCGGTCGATTTCAAGCCAGAGGGTGCTGAGAGCCGCCGTCGTGGGCAGCGCCTCACGGATTTCGGTCAAGGTCGCATCCGGCCGCGCGGTAATCAGCGCGGTGAGCCGCGCCTCCTGGCCGGCCAGCGCCCGCGACCGAAACTTCGTCTGCTTCCGCGGCGCGATCGACCCCGTTTCACGCCGGCGTTGAATCAATCGATGCACCCACGCGCGACTCACCCGAAATGTCGCCGCGATGTCGTCCGCGTCGCCCGTCTCGTCCCACGCCTTTACCACGCGCTCGCGTAAATCCATGGAATAGGCGGCGGCCATCGTCACCTCCGCCGAGAGGAGTACCATGACCGCCGTACTAGGTACAAGTCGAAAACGCTCTGATATGGAAAGACCGTAGTCAAGCCTTTCGATAGGGGCCTGTGGGAATGTGGGCGCGCGCGTGCTGTGCGCGCGTCCAAGGCCGCGAAGCGGCCGGCATTTCCACAGGCCTTTGTTCCTTTCTGATCCAGTCATCTGATCGGCCGAGCGGCAACGACGATGAATCACTCTGATATTCGCGGGTTGGCTACCGCATGATCATGATCCGTCGGGAGCTGCCTCTGTCTAGCGGCGCGAGTTCGCGACCGAAGTCATCTATCGCATAGAGCGTTCGAGGATTCTCCTTTCGACGTCGGCCGATCAGATCACTGGGTCAGCGCCGCCCACACAAAGCCGGTGAGCTCGCGCGCGACGGCGGTCACGATGTGTTGTTTGGGTTTGCCGCGCGCCGCGAGTCGTGCGTAGCGGCGATGTAGCCGTTGTTGGGCGCTCCACGCCCGCGCAATCACCGCCGCGGGCGCGTCCTGCTGGCGGGCGCGGAGGGCCTTCCCGACGAACGGATGATGGCGGTAATGCCACGCCGCTTCAACGAGCACACGACGCAGATGTGCATTGCCGGTTTTGGTGATCCCTCCCTGCGCGCGCTTGCTTCCGCTCGAATGCTCGGATGGGACCAGGCCAACAAAGGCCATCGTCCGCGGGGCCGTTGCAAATCGACGCGGATCGCCAAACTCGGCCGCGATCGTTAACGCGGTCAAATCGTCAATTCCGCGGAAACACCGTAACCGTTGGACGCGGGACTGCAGCGGCTCGAGGGTGAGGAGGGCGCGGAGGTCAGTTTCAACATCCCGCAACCGCGCGAGCGCCTCGTCGACCCCACGCAGATACGCGTGGTGGGTGTGATCGAGCGCCGGGATCGCCCACGCTTGCGTGCGCAACCAGGCGTCGTGTCGTTTCGACCAGGCCTTCTTCGTCCCCGTGAAACGACGCCCGTGGCGCAGCAGGAATTTGGACAGCCGATGGCGCGCCCGCAGGACCTCGGCCCGAATATCCTCACGGCAGCGCAACAAGTCGCGCGCCGCTTCCTCGTGCTCGGTCGGCACATGAATCGCCGTCAACGCCCCCGCGCGGTAGAGCACGGCCAGCTGGCCGGCATCGCGCCGATCGGTTTTGATGCGATCGCCCGCGCGCCGCGGGATCAACGCGGGCGCGATCACGTCGCACGGAATCGCCTTGGCCGCGAGCGCTCGCTGCAATTCGAACCCGCACGGCCCCGCTTCATAACAGCACTGCACCGCCCCGCGCCGTTGCAGCTGCGTGACGAACCGAAGAATCGTCGGCACGTCTGACGTCAGCGGGTGCAACGCCGGCGTCCGGTGCTCCGACACGAGCACCGCCGCCATCGTCGTCGCCGCGTGCTGATCGAAGGCGATGATGGTAGTAGACTGCATCATGACCGACCTCCTTGTATGCGGCTCTGCACTGCGAGCCTTCAAGCACTCGTAGGGTAATCCGCGCCCTACAAGCGCAGGTCGGTCTTTCCATATGGTCTAGCCGCGGCGAAGGCTACTCGCGCCACCGGGCGCGCGGGTGGCTCTTCCGGTACACGTCGAGCAGCTGCGCCGCGTTGACGTG
>DATKMK010000088.1:0-27626 GCA_035541895.1 Binatia bacterium
CATGAACCACGCGGTCTTCTGCGTGACTTTCAAGGCGCGGTGCAGTTCCATCGAACTGATACCGTTCTTGCACGTACCGATCAGCCACATGGCGACAAACCACTTGTCCAGTCCGATCGGCGAATCCTCGAAAATCGTTCCGACCTTCACGCTGAACTTCTGCGCGAGATGCTTCCCGCGGCACTTCCAGACGCGGGCGTTCGCCAAGGAGGTGACTTGGTCAGAGCCGCAGCGCGGGCACTTCACGCCCTTCGGCCAACGCTTCGCGGCAAGCAGTTGTTGGCAACGATCAAGGTCCGAGAAGTAGCGGGTGACTTCCAGCAGATTGCGGGGAAGCGGTGTCGTGTTTGTTTCCATGGGCCATATCTAACACCGCGCGCCCGGTCTGTCAAGTATATAGGTACCCTGATTTGTCGATGGTCGCGGCCAGCTTCCCGATCCGACCAGTCACGAACACCAATCACCACTCACGACTTCATCGAACTCGCCACCAACTCCATCACGTCGAGGGCGCGGACTTTCTCTTCGAGGCCCTTACCTTTGATGCCGTCGTCGATCATCGTCATGCAGTAGGGGCAGGCGACGGCGACCACGTCGGGATTGGTTTCGAGCGCTTGTTCGACGCGGCGCGTGTTGACGCGTTGGGTCGGCTCTTCTTCCATCCACATGCGGCCGCCGCCGGCGCCGCAGCACATGCCCGTGCGGCGATTCCGCTCCATCTCGCGCAACTGCACGCCCGGAATGGTGCTGAGGATGTCGCGCGGCGCTTCGAAGATGTCGTTGTAGCGGCCGAGGTAGCAGGAGTCGTGGTAGGTGATCGCCTGCGAGCCGTTTCTGTTGAATTCGATCTTCCCCTCGGCGATCAGTTGCTTCACGAATTCGGTGGCGTGGACGACGTCATAGTTGCCGCCGAACTGCGGGTACTCGTTCTTCAACGTATTGAAGCAGTGCGGGCAGTTGGTGAGGATCTTCTTCACCTTGTAACCGTTGATCACCTCGACCGCCGCCTGCGCCATGCTCTGGAAGAGATACTCGTTGCCGATGCGTCGGGCGGTCTCGCCGTTGCACGGCTCCTCGCCGCCGAGGATGGCGAAGTCGACGCCGGCTTGCTTGAGGACCTGGCTCAGCGCAATCGTGGTTCGCTTGTTGCGGTCGTCGAACGAGCCGGCGCAGCCGACGTAGTAGAGATACTCGGCGTCGGGCTTCTCGGCGAGCGTCGGGATTTCGAGCCCCTCGGCCCAATCGCCGCGCGTGGCGGCGTCGACGCCCCACGGGTTGCCTTGCGTCTCCATGCCCTTGAAGGTGCGCGTCAACTCGGCGGGGAAGCGCGACTCTTCCTGCACGAGATGCCGCCGCATGTCGACGATCTTGTCGACGTACTCGATCAGCACCGGGCAGGCTTCTTCGCAGGCCCGGCAGGTCGTGCACGCCCACAGCACGCCGTCGTGGATGAGATTCTCGCCGACGATGTTCTCGCCGATCGTGAGGCCCTCCGCACCGTCGGCTTGCGCCTTCAGCACGTCGTCTTGATGCGTGTAGAGATAATCGCGCAGGTTGAGCATCAACTGCCGCGGCGCCAGCTCCTTGCCGCTGTAGGTCGCCGGACATTGCGACGAACAGCGACCGCATTCGGTGCACGAGTACATGTCGAGCACCTGCTTCCAGGTGAACTGATTGATGTACGATGTTCCAAACGTGGTCGCGTTTTCGAGGTCCTGCTTCGACAGCGCACCGGCCGGCTCGAGCTTCTTGAAGAAGACGTTGGGGATCGACGTGATGACGTGGAAATGCTTCGCCAACGGCAACAAGTTCAGGAATGTGAGGATGACCAGATTGTGTCCCCACCACCCCAGATTGCTGACGAAGCGCGCGCCATCGTTGCCGAGCGGCGACAGGATAGACGCGACGATGCGACTGATCGGCTGCCAGAAGCGCTCCTTCTCGGTCAGCTCGTGCCCCGCGAGGTAGACCAGCCTGCCCCCGTCGTATAGGTAGCCGGTGATCATGATGGTGCCGATGAACGAGAGAATGAGAAAGGCTTCCCAATGCGAGTGGCCCCGCAGCTTGTCTTCGGCCGGTGCATAGCCGTAGAGGCGGGCGGGATGCGAGATGGCCCAGCGATAGAGCGCGACGCCGATCCAGAAGAGCACGGCCAATTGCATGAGGTCCTTCAGCAACAAGTACGGCCCGCCGAGCAGTGCCGGCGACATCAACGGCAGGTAGAAGTCATCGATGTACGCGCGGGCGAACATGTGGATCACCTGCACGCCCAAGATGGTGAAACCCCAGAAGATGAAGAAGTGCATCCAGCCGGCGGGTTGTTCGCCGATGACGAACTTCTTCTGCCCGAAGGCATACACCAGCACCGCTTGAATGCGCTCTGGGATGCGGTCGAACAGCATCGCCGGCTTGACCTTGGTCAGCACTTGGAATCGACCATAAATCGTGTTGGCGAAGTACCCCAAGAACGCCGCCAGCACGAGCGTGAATATCACCATGTTCATCGCACCCTCCGCGGGGATGACTGCAACGAATTCTGCGCGAGTCCTAAGCGAAAGCATCCGTGTTTGCAAGGTAGTTCGCGGCAGGTCGAGCGCCGCTAATCGGCGGAGCACACCGTCTTATGCAAACTCAACGATCTCCGAGGGTGAAGAAGCGGAACGTCCAGTTTGCGCTATTTGTGCTTCTAGTTCTCGCGGGCTGCGACCGCGGGCCGTCGGTGGTGCTTCACGCCAGCGACGGCCCGAATGTCCGCATCCGCGTCGAGTTGGCGACAACGCCCGCCGCGCAAGCGCAAGGGCTGATGTATCGCCACGAACTGGCGAGCGACGCCGGCATGTTGTTCATCTTCCCCACCGACAGCGTGCTCCACTTTTGGATGAAGAACACGCTGATCCCGCTCGACATGTTGTTCATCGATCGCGATCGGCGCATCGTCGGCATTGTCGAGCACGCGCATCCCATGTCGACCGAGCCGGTCGGGCCCGACCAGCCGGCGCGCTACGTTCTAGAAGTCAACGGCGGGTTCGCGGCGCAGCATCGCATCGCGGTCGGATCAACGGTGGAATTCGTCGCGGTGCCGGAAGGTGCCGGTTGATTCCAATGCGGAATGCGAAGTGCGGAGTGCGGAATTTCGGAATTATCCAAAAATCCACGCGCGTTTACGCGGGGCGCCGGGCGGTTTGAAGTCTTTGCCGGACAGTCGCAGTGCCGTGTTGAATTCCTCCAACTCGCGGCGTTGCTTCTCTTCGAACGCGGCGAGTTCACGTTGACGCTTCGCCTGAAACGCTTCGAACGCGGCTCGCCAGCGCGCGTGAAACGCCTGCAACTGATGATGGATGTGGTTGTGCATGCTGGAGGTGATGACGTAGGAACCGTTGCAGAACGGGCAGCGAAACACCACGCCGCTGCGGAAGTGCTTGAACGCCACGGCGTAGGTTCCATGGCAGCGGAAGCAGTCAATCGGCACTTCCCATTCGTCGATTTCCGGAATCGACAAAGCGCTCTCGACTGGCGGACCCACGGCGACGACCGCAGCAGGGGCGGCTGCCGCCGGAGCCGGCGCAGGCGTCGGGGCGGCCTTCGGTGCCGCGGCCGGTGCAGGCGCTGCTGCGCCACCTTCTTTTCGAAAACGCGAAGGGAACTCATCGCCGAATGTTTGCTCGGGGTGGAGCTTGCGCGCGCGTTCGATCAAGACGCCCTCGGCTTCGGGAATCTGCGGATCGGGCACGCAGCAGTCGACGGGGCACACGGCCGCGCACGCCTCGTGATCAAAGAAGCCGACGCACTCGGTGCACTTCTCCGGGACGATGTAAAAGATGTCGGTCGCGATGGCCGGATGCTTGACGCCGTCGAGTTCCCACTCGACGCCGCCCTGATAGATGGCCGTGTTGGGGCACTCGGGCTCGCAGGCCCCGCAATTGATGCACTCGCTGGTGATAACTGTCGCCATTTCGCCTCCGCACGACGCGGACCAATGACACGCCGTGAACGGCGCGGATAACTACCACTGTGACGACGGAGCGGCAACCGCGATCGGCAGTGTATTGAAACGGTCCGCTTCGGCGGACGCGCGCCCGGAGGGCACGTGCCGCCTTATCGTGGAGTGCCGCTGTCCATGTAGCTACGACCGGACGGCGGATCGTCGCCGCACTTGTAACGCGCCGACGGCCAAGAGCAGACCGACCATGGCGGCCCATCCGGAAGTCGTGACCACTGGCACAGGATGCATCGGATCCCGACTCCAATCGGCTTGGTTCGATGCCGCGACCGAGACCGGTGTGGTCTCGTCGGTGAAGTCGTGGTCGCCATTGGTGTCGGTGATCGAGGTGCCGCGGTTGCTGACGAATTGAACCGACTGCGACACACTGACGCGGAAGGTGATCACGACCTCGTTGTTCGCGGTGTTCTCGTCGGTCGCACCGAGATCGGGGCCGATGAAGCCTTGCCAGAAAATCCGGTTGTTGATCGAATCGAACGTACAGGTCGTGGTGCTCGACGATCCGCGCGGCTCGCACGTCAGACTGTTCGCGACGTAGGTGGTGCCGGTCGGAATTGGGTCGGCGACCTGGACGTTGATCGCAGCGTTGTTGCCGCTATTGATCCAGACCATGCGCCATTCGAGTTCCGGCAGGTTGACCTTGTTCAGCACCTTCTTGCCGGAGGGTGGGTCGAAGATGGCGGCGACGCTCACACTGGCTTGGTCATCCTCATCCGGGTTGTGATTGTTCGGCGTCGAGTTGGGGTCGTACTGATCCGACGCAGTGACTTCGGCCGTGTTCGCGAGTACGCCGACCGTGTCGACGGTCGCGCGGATGACGAGCGTGACGCTCGATCCGTTCGCAAGACTCGGGACGGTCCACGTTCCCGTGCCCGAGTTGTAGCTGGTACCGGGGCTCGTCGTCGCGTCGACGAACGAGAGGCCCGCGGGCAACGCGTCATGGACCGACACGTTCGTCGCCGTGCTCGGTCCGCCGTTGGTTAGCGTGACGGTGAACGTCACCGTCTGACCAATACCGGGCGACGCCTTGTCGACGGTCTTAGTGAGCGAAAGATTCGCCGCCACAGTCGCCGTCGGCGTATTCGTCGGCGTGTTCGTCGGGGTCGCCGTCGGTGTGGCGGTGGGCGTCGATGTCGGCGTCCCCGTCGGCGTGTGAGTCGGGGTAGCGGTTGCCGTGTTGGTCGGTGTGGCGGTCGGGGTCTGAGTCGGCGTGGCCGTCGGGGTCTGTGTCGGCGAGCTGGTTGGGGTCGCCGTCGCCGTGTTGGTCGGCGTGGCAGTCGGTGTTGCTGTGGGGGTCGATGTCGGTGTCGCCGTCGATGTCTGCGTCGGCGTGCGAGTCGGGGTCTGCGTTGGTGTGTTCGTCGGTGTCGACGTCGGCGTTGCCGTCGGTGTGTTGGTTGGCGTGGCGGTCGGCGTGTTGGCGTGGACGTAGCCTACGTTGTCGGTTGCCGTTCCGTTCGTCGGGACGCTGACGGTCTTTGGATCGGTTCCTTCGCCGAACGTGTTGACGGTCAGCATCGCCGCCGGAATGCCGGGTAATGTGGTTTCGTCGACATCGACGGACGTGGAGCCGCTCGGCACCTGCTGGATGTAGATACCATTCGAGTCGGTCGTGATCGTGTACACGACGCTGTTTGCATCGGTGATGACGACGGTCACGCCCTGCAACGGCGTGTCGGTGCCGGCGTCGTACTTTCCGTTGCCGTTCACGTCTTCGTAGACCCGTCCGGTCACGGTGCCGGCCTGGAATTGCGAGTCGAGGAAATCCTGGCCCGGATAGTCTTGGATCGTCGTGACGTGAACCGGGATGCGGTTGTCATTCGGCGGCGACGAGTCCGCAGTGCTGTAGTAGGCGGGCAGGTCTTCTTCGACGACCACGTAGTAGCCGGCGGCGAGATTGCCGAACGTATAGTTGCCGGAGCTGTCGGTCGTCGTGATCGCGACCAACGTTCCGTCGGCCGGATCGCCGTCGCTGTTGGGATCGGTGTAGAGCCGGATGGTCACGTTCGGAATGCCGGCGTCGGGCGAGGCGAGATTGCCGTCGGCATTGGTGTCCTCACGCACCTGACCACTGATGCTCGCGGCGGTCGTGACCACCGAGGCACTGCTGTTCGCGGGCGGGATGCTGTCGCCGTTGGTGTCGACGGCGTACGACACGTCGGCGGTATTCGTCGCCGGGTTGCAGGCACCTACCACGGTGAAGTTGAGCGTCAGGACGATGCTGCTGGTCGGTACCAGCGGGCCGAGATTGTTCCACAGCAGCAACCCGCTCCCCGTAGCGTCGGGCGCGGTGGGCGTCGCTGAAACGAATGATAGACATGTGCTGAAGCTGTCGCTCAACGGCAGCGTTGTGATCGTGGTCGATCCGGTATTTTGCAAGGTGACTTGGAATGAGACGCTCGATGCGATCGGCGCTTGAGCCGGCGGGCTCGGCGGCGTGGGGTTGGTGAGCACCTTGGTGACCGACAACTTCGGGTTGGTGACGGTGATGTCGGCCGTCCCAGGAGTCGGTGACGATGCGCTGCCGGTGATGCTGACGCTGTTGGTTCCCGGCGTGCACGCGGTCGACGACGACGCGATGAATGTCACGTGAATCGTGGAACTCGCGGCCACGGCGAGCGAGCCTGCGCCGGTGATGTCGTTCCAGGTCAGCGTGTTCGTTCCGGTGGAGTCGGGCGAGGGTGTCGCCGATGAGAAGCTGAGGCATGACGGGAACGTATCGGTGACCGTCACGGTGTTCAGCGCGGCGTTGCCGGTGTTGGTGACGACGATGTCGAATTGCACTGTGTCGCCGCCGTGCGCCTTGCCGCTCTCTGGGGTGATGAGCGTCTTGGTGACGCCAACCGCCGAGGTTGCCGCCGGCACCGTCGCCATCGCACTGGACGTGTCGCTCGGATCGTTGGGGTCGACATAGTTTGCGGTCAACACGTTGCCCGCCGGCGCACCGATGGTGTTGTTGTTGTGGGTGGTGTCGGTCCCGTTGTGCGTCGCAATGCAGCCGGCGAAGATACCGGTGTTGACGCCGGTCTCGTTCAACGTTACCAGCTCGGAATCGCCCAAGGTACTGGTCACCGTCACCGTGACCGTTTCCGCCACCGACGGATTGGTGTTCTGATCGAGATCCGTGACCCGTACGCACACTTGCTCGGCAGCCGCGTAGGTCGATGTGCCGGGGCCGTTGAGGCCGGTGGTAAACTCGGTGATGCTCGGTGTCCCGAGATCTTGGAAGGTCAACGTGAACGGGATGCCGGCGCTGGCGGAGACCGTGCCTTCGTAGCCCTCGTTCGCAGTGAACGCGAGTTGATACACGCCTTGCGTCGAGCCGGTCGCCCACGTGTACTCGAAGGTTTGGGTCGCGGTTCCGGTGTTCACCAACGTTGGGGTTACCACCAACGGCACACCAACCGGCGGCGTGATCGTGAGGGACGGCCCGCCGGCGGGCGCGATATCGGCGGCGCCGAATGGGTCGCTCACCACCGCGCGCACGTAGACGGTCTGGCCGTTGGGCGCACCGACGATTTGACTGCCGCCCGAGTACGCGGCGTCGTAGACCGCGAGCGAGTCCACGTTGATGACCGAGGTGGCCGGAAGCGAGATCTGCGACGGTGCGGTGGTTGCGGCGTACTGAATCGTAAACGTGTACCCGCTCTGCGCATGCGTATCGACGAGGAGCGAGATGGCGTGGCCCGCCGCGATGTTCACGGCGCCGCTCAGCGTGCCCGACCAGGTGAGACCGGGGCCGTTGTCGCACGTCGCGGTGGTTGTCGAGTAGGTCGGGCTGGACAGCGTCACGAAGCCGGTGCCGTTGTCGCGCAGCGTGGCGGTGATGTTGTTCGCGCCGCCCGTCGGCATCGACCCGCTCGCAACGTTGATGCAAGCGGTTACCCCGACCGCGCCGCCCGACGGCATGCTCAGCGCACCGGCCATCACCGGGTTCTGCGTGAACGTTGCGGTGGTCACGCCGCCACCGCCGGATGGCTTGAGCGCGATCAAGATGCCGCCGTTGCGCTCCGACGACGACAGCGTCGCGGCTCCAGCGCCGGTCGCACCGGCAACCGCCTTCGTGGCCCACGCCGCTCCGACGGACGCGGAGGTGCTCTGGAAATCCATGATCTCAGTCATTGTCAGTGAGCCAGGTGACGCAGTTGACCACCCACTCCACGTCGGATTGCCGTTGGCGGCCATTCCGAACATGATCACGGCGGCGTTCGCTGACACCGTCGTTGTGGTGGTAGCGGCCACGGCTTGTTGACTGCCTTGGACCGAAATGTTCAGCGGCGTTGCGTCAAACGGCCCGGACGAGGTATCGACGCCGGAGAAAGCGACGATCGAGCCGACCGCATTGCTAGTTCCCGAGCCCAAGTTGAACGTGTAACTCGATCCCTCGGACGCGCCGGCGACCCTATACAGCAGTGAAGCCCGCCGCAGGGTTATGCCGGCCAAATCAGCACCCTTAATCAGCGTCCACCCACTCAACGACGCATCCGTGGTGTTGTTCCCGATGCCAGCGATGTTGACGATCATGACATCGCCTTGAACAACACCGGTCGGCTTGTTGATCGTCAAACACGGAGGGGTAGAGCACGCGCCACCAGAGGTGGTTTGGATGGTGGCTTGGCTCGTCGCGGTACCCCGCTGGGCGATGGTGCCGCTGCCGGAGCCCAGCAACGCGCTGCTCACCGGCGTTGGATTGGGAGTCGGGAGATGGGTCGGATCGATGCGACCCAGGCCGGTCGCGCTCGGCTGATTGCTGAGATAGAGCTGTTTCGTCTTGGTCGGTGCGGAGAGCGGCACGGAGGTGCTGCAGGTCACGCCGTTGCTGTGGTTCGCATTGATGGTGTCGCCGATGTTGGCGTAGAGGGTCCCATCTTGCGACAGTTGCCCGGCGATTTGTGAAATCGGCAGCGCGGCGGTGTTGATGAAGACGCCGGTGTTGTTGCCGGTCTCTGTCAGCGACAGCGATTCGAGGTCGCCGGTGCTCGCATCGGTAACTTGCACGGTGACGGTATCGATTCCGCCTGGGTCGAGGTTCTCGCTATTACTCGTCACCTTCACGTAGCCGCTCTGACCGGGCAGGTACGACGCCACCGGCGTTCCGCCGTTGTCGGTGAACGCGATCGTGCAGGTGTACGAACCCACGGGTACGTCGTTCGTCTTGCTGATCGGGTCGCCGGCACCGCTGACGGTCACGGTGTTGAGAATACTGCCCGTCGTTCCCGGCTTCACCGTCGCGCGATATTTGAATTCGACGAATCCGCCCGGAAGGATGATGGGAATGGTGTACCCCGTTTCATCGAGGGGGAAGCTGGTCGCGCCCACTGTGTCGTCGGTGAGCGGCACGCCGTCGACCGTGGTGGAATTGGCGACGTAGGTGAGGCTCGGTGGCGGCGCGTCGATCACCAGCACGTTGCCAAGCACGAGCACCCCGGCGTTGTTGACCTTGATCGAGTATTCGAGCGTGTCGCCGGGATCGATCTGACCGTTGCTGTTCAGGTCCGTATAGAGGGTCGATGATTTGATGACGACCGGTACCGGGAAGGGCAGGACCGTCGTCCCCATATCCAGATAGGGATTGCCGGGGCCGGCAGTGGCGGGATCTTCGCCCCACGCGGCCGTGATCAGCGTGCCGTCGAGCGTGTAGAGCCGCATGCCGGTTTGATCCTTGTCGGGATCGAAGATCCGCACCGAATCGAGTGCGGCAAGATTGAGCAACGCGTCGTAGTGCTTGCCGTTCGGATCGATGTTTGGACCGGTGGCCGGGTTGCCGTCGTAGTCGACGTAAACTTTGGTTGCGCCCACCGCCGTGACCCATACCGGACTGCCGTTCTGCGACAGATCAGCGCTGCCCGGCCCCCAGCCGACGACGGCCTGCGTCGTCAGGTTGCTCGCCGGAACGAGCGAGAAACCCCAGTCGTAGACGTTATTCGAGGTCGGCCTGGCGCCGACTGTCGCGATGGCGAAGAAGGGATTGCCGCTGCTGAAGAAGCGACCGCCCGAGTTCGCCGGCATCAGAAACTGATAGGTGCCACCCGCTGGGACCGAGAAGTTGCCCGATCCGGCCTTGGTGACGTAGTTGATCGTCAGCGCGGCGCCCCCGGGGTTGTACACGAAGACATACGCCTCCTGTCCGTTGGCCGCGGTTCCCACCGGTGTATAGTAGTTGCTGTCCCACTGGCTGGTCGGGACCATGGTGTACGAGCGCGACTCGTAGTTGCCGTTGATCTTGCCGGTCATGACGTGAACCTGAACCGGCTTCGTGGCGACGACGGTCGCCCCGAGCAAGACGCCGCCGCTGACCTGATAGCTCTCGCCTTGGTTCAAGGTCACGGTCACCGGCGCTGCCCCGCCGGGTCCGTCCTTGTCCACCGTGACGCTGGTGCCGTTTTGCGATGCCATCACCATCAGGCCGACGTATTGAAACATCGACGCGGCGCTCACGTTTTGGCCGATCGGAATTTGAAAAGTGGTCCCGTAGTCGCGTACCGGCGCGACTTCGACCGCGCTGGCGAGCACGGTACCCGGGCTCAATGCCCACTGCGCCCGCGTCACCGCCACGGCCTTCGTCACGGAGAACTTGTCGTGGCCGTCGTACAAGCGGGTCGCGGGATTGCGCGGCAGCACGACGTTGTTGCGCAACGCGATCACCGTCCCCGCATTCAGCACGTCGGATGGGACTCCCGGCGGCGCCCCATTGGCGGGATTGCCATCGCCCCAAATCTCGGTGGTGGCCTGGGTCGGGTGCTCGATGTCGACTTCGTAACCGTCTTCCCAATGATCGTAATAGATGAGGGTGCCGTTACCCGTGACCACGATCGAGGTCACGCTGTCCATCGTGGTGCCGATCGAACTCGAGGGTTGCAACGCCACCATGGCGGCGCGGACCTGATCTTCGGGCATGGGGACGAAGAACGTCTCGACGATCCCCGCGTGCGCCACCCGTGGCAACGCCGCCAGCGAGATGGCGACGACCGCGGCTGCGATCAGTGCGCGTCCACCGATGAAGTTGCTGATGCAAGCCGCTGGATTGTGGATAACCTTCGAGTGCAGAGCCATGCCGGCAAAGCATGCGACGTGCCATTACGTCCGCGCTGCACGTGAACAATAATGACGTAGACGCAGAGGCTAGTGCGCCCCAATGATGTACCGCTGATGACAAATTTTGGCGATGCAGATACGTGCCGATTTTCACTCTCGCCGTGTCCGCGCGGGACACTGGTGGGTATCGGCGACGTTTCATTACCACCGACCCCATGGTATCCCTCGCAGGCGCGCAGGGCTGACCATGCAAAGGGCGGCGTCGAAGCACGACTCCGGGAGGATGATTCGATCTGTCCAATGGAGTAACGGGGCGCGGGGCGCGTTCGATCTCGTCGCGCACCTGGCGCGATCGTACGTCCTGCCGGCCACGCCGGTTCGCCCGGCCACGCTCCCAAGCCCCAGCGTTGGGGACATTGCGGTGAGCTACGTCGGTCACGCCACCGTCTTGATCCAGCTTGCCGGCGTCAACATCCTGACCGATCCGGTCTATTCGTCGCGGCTCATTTTGCCCAAGCGCTTGGTTGAGCCCGGCATCCCGATGGAGCGGCTGCCGCCGCTCGATCTGGTGCTCGTCTCGCACGGACACATGGATCATTTGGATGTGCCGACCCATCAGCGTCTCCCCAACGAGGCCATCGCCGTGTGCGCCCGCAATCTGGCCGACTTGCTGGAGCCGTGCGGCTACCGCCGGGTGGTCGAGCTGAGTTGGGGCGAGACGTTCACGTACAAAGACGTGACGATCCGATCGGTGCCGGTGCGGCATTGGGGCACGCGGGCGTTGATTCCGGACGACCGCGGGTACACCGGCTACGTCATCGAGAGCGCCGCCGGTACGGTGTTCTTTCCCGGTGACACCGCGTACTTTCCCGGCTTCCGCGAGTATGGCCGACAGTTCCCGATCGACGTCGCGCTGCTGCCGATCGGCGCCTACAGTCCGCCGGCGTTTCGCCGCGTACACATGAATCCCGAAGACGCATTGCAAGCATTCGTTGATCTGCGCGCGCGTTTCCTGGTCCCGATTCACTGGGGAACGTTCGCGGTCTCGTACGAGCCGATCGATGAGCCGCCGCGCTGGCTGCACGCACTCGCCGCCGCCAACGATCTCGCCGATCGTGTCGTGATTCTGAAACACGGCGCGAGCCGTGTAGTCCAAGCCGGTCGGTAAGCCGCGCTCAGTGCCGCGGCATGCCGAGGCCGCGTTCGCTGATGATGTTCTTCTGAATCTGCGAGGTGCCGCCGCCGATGATCATGCCGAGTGTGAACATGAACTCCCACGGCCAGATCCCGCGATCGGTGACGTACTTGGCGCCGCGCGCCAGCGCGCCGTACGAGCCCAGCAGCTCGATCGCCAGCGACGCCATGTCGTGATTCAGTTCGGTGCTGACCAGCTTGTTCACGGATGCACCGATGCCGGGCGCGCGCCCCTTCACCGCGTCGGTGAGTTGGCGGTACGAGTGCAGCTTCATCGATTCGACCCGAATCTGCAGATCCGCGAGCTTCTGGCGAATCACCGGATCATCGACCGCTCGGCGGCCGTAACGCTGGCGCGTCTGCGCAATGTGGAGCACGCCGTTGAACATCTGCTGGGTGCGCGTGGTTGATCCCAGCATGTTGCGTTCGTGCGCCAATGTCGAGTTGGCCACCAACCATCCTTGATTGAGTTCGCCGACCAGATTCTTGCGCGGCACCCGCACGTCCTCGAAGAACACTTCGTTGAAGCCGGCGTCGCCGGTCATCTGAATCAACGGGCGCACGGTGATGCCGGGCGTCTTCATGTCGATCAACACGTACGAGATGCCGCGATGCTTGGGTGCATCCGCGTCGGTGCGCACGAGGCAGAACATCCAGTCGGCGAGCTGCGCGTAGGAGGTCCACACCTTCTGGCCGTTGATGATGAACTCGTCGCCAACCAGTTCGGCGCGGGTTTTCACCGACGCGAGATCGGACCCCGAGCCGGGTTCCGAATAGCCTTGGCACCAAATCTCGTCGGCGGTGAGGATCTTGGGAAGATATCGCTGTTTTTGCTCTTCCGTGCCCCAACGCATCAGCGTCGGACCCACCATCTGCACGCCCATCATGCCGATCAGACCCGGTGCGCGCGCGAGCACCAGCTCCTCGTTGACGATGGTTTGGGTCATGATGTCGGCGTCGTGTCCGCCGTAGTGTGTCGGCCATCCCATCGCGACGTAGCCGGCGTCGTAGAGTTTGCGCTGCCACGCTTTGGCTTTGGCGGTGCGGCCCGGGTCGCCGTATTCAAGCGATTCTTCGCTCCGTTCGCGCGTGGGGAAGTGGGCCTTCAGCCACGCGCGTACTTGCTTGCGTGTGGCTTCTTGCTCGGGAGTGTACGACAGATCCATGGTCAGTTTCCAAACTCGCGCTTGATGATCGCGAAGGCCTCGTCGGTCGCCGCCAACGTACGCTGGATGTCGTCTTCGGTGTGCGCGGTGGACAGGAACCAATTGTGGACCGGGTGGAAATAGACGCCGCGCGTGCAGCATTCCGCGCAGAAGCGGCGGTTGCGAGTAAAGCTCCCCTCGTCGGCAACGAAGCTCATGAACGGGATCGCCGGTGGTCCGGAATTGGTGATCACCAGACCATGCGAACGGGCTTGATCTTCCAAGCCGCGCCGCAACATCGTGCCGATGCGCTGCATGTATTCGACCCCGCCGATTCCCTTCAACTCCTTGAGACAAGCAAGCGCGGCAGCCATCGGCACGCCGGAGGTGAAGTACGACCCGGTGAAGAACACCGACTCGGCGGCGGGGCGGAGCGCGTCACGTCCAACGCACGCGGACAGCGCGTATCCGTTTGCAATTGCCTTACAGTAGCATGACAGATCGGGTCGCACGCCGAACACTTCGCCGGAACCGCCGAGATGGAGGCGAAAGCCGGCGCGCACATCGTCGAGGATGAAGACGATTTTCTTGTCGTCGCAGAGCTGCCGCACTCCCTTCAAAAACCCTTCGACCGGCATCTCTTGATCGTGGAACGCCTCGTGGCGGAACGGCGTGACGATGATCCCCGCCACCTGCCCGTCGTGCTCGTCGACCACGCGGCGCAGGTCGTTGATGTCGTTGTACTTGAAGGTCACGATGTTCTCGGTATCCGCCGACGTTGTGCCCGCGGGCAGCGGTGTGCACCACGAGTGCGTGCCGTGATAGGCGCCCTCGGCCTTGACGATCTTCGGGCGTTGGGTGTGTTCGCGCGCCAGTTCGATTGCCCACGTGCACACGTCGGAGCCGTTTTTCCCGAACGCGGCCCAATCGGCGAACGGCGTCAGCTCGACGAGATACTCCGCCAGCTCGACCCACAGTTCGGTCGGGCCGTTGAAGCAATTGCCCTTGCGCCGCTGTGCCGCTGCAGCTTCCTCGACCTTGGGGTGGTTGTGACCCACGACGATTGGGCCGTAGGAACACATGTAGTCGATGTACTCGTTGCCATCGACGTCCCACACGTGCGAGCCCGTACCGCGATCGAAGAAGTACGGATACTCGCCGGGCACCAGCATCACCGGGCTCTGGTGTCCGTAAATCCCGGCCGGCACCACGCGTGCGGCACGTTCGAAAAGTTCGTTGGTCCGAGCGTATCCACGATGACTCATGGGGTGTCCTCCTGCCAGCCGCGCGATCGTACTCGCGCGCGCGCGGTTCGGTCAAGGTCGGCGTAGGAACCGCCGATAACGTCGGCCGGGCGAATCGCGAAGGCCGTGCGCAGTCGGTCGAGCTTGGCGTGCGCCGCGGAATCATCGCAGGTGTCGTCGACGATGGCCTCGAACTCGATGAAGCTGCCGAGACCTTCGACGTCGTCGAGATGAATGCGGACGTTGTCGTGGAGATAGACCGTCCGCTCCTTGATCACTTCGGTTCGGACGCCGACCGCGCCGGTCAGTTGGGCGAGCAGTTGTTCGCCGGCATCGACCGGCACCAGCGAATAGTCGCTCGCACGTGCCGCCGAGCGATCGGGTCGCTGATACCAAATCAATTCGCTCGGCAGCTCGCGCCGATCGATCCAGCGGCGCCGCAGCTTCAGCCGGCCGTTGGTGACGTGGAAGTAGCTGTCGTGCTGACGCTCGACTGCGTGCAAGGTTGCACCCATGTTCTCGGCGATCCGAGCCGCCACAGGGAGATCGCTCCAACGGGCCTTGAGTTCGATGTTTCGGCTCATCGCAGTTTGTGCGACGCACGACCGTGTCGCCGCAACCCCGCCATTCGTCTATATCGCTGCTCGGAAATGGCAAGACACGCACCGCTTCTCGTCGCCCTGATGGTGCTCAGCGCAGCGACACCGGCGCGCGCCGACGACCCGTTCGCGTCCGCCTTGCGCGCTGCGGACGATGCCGTCGTTGCCATCCTTGCCTTTCACGGGCCCCACGACCGCCCAATGGCGTGGCCGGTGACGCCGTATCGTGACGCAGCCAAGATCGTGGTGACCTCGACATTGGCCTTCATGAAGAAGACGCAACACGTGCGACGCGATGGACGCGTCGCGATGCTCGTCGGCGGCTGGCAGGTCACCGGTCGGGCGCGTGTACACGCCGACATCTCCGGCGACGAGTTTGTTGCGCGGTTTCTGCCGGCCGAAGAGCGCAAATTCCCGCCCCTGCACGAGATCCGGCGCGTACCGTTTCACCGCTATCTATTTTGGTGGTACTTCGGCCGCGTCTTCATCGAATTCGAGCCGCTCGTGGCACGCCCGTGCATCGGCGACGATCACGCGACGCTGGTCACCCTTGATGGTGACGGATTTCCGGTGATTGTGCCGATTGCGGCTCCGGCGATGAATGAGACATCATGGCCTGTCGTCGCGCTCGACGCGGGCGCGACGCTCGCGGACAACGCGTCGGCGACCGTGCTGCAACACGTCGAGCCGACGATGGACGATCTCCATCAACTCGTCCGGCGCGGCCGTCTGCGCGCCGGCCGTTTCATTGAGCGCTCACGCAGCGGCTCGCTCGATCCGCCGCCCCCGCGCGGCTGGATCGGCGAGTTGAAGCGCCAGCTTGAGTTTCACCGACAGGGGCGCGAAGCAAAGAGGATCATTGCGGGCTGGGACGGTCGCGAGTGAGTGCCGACTACGGCTGGCTCATTACGTGCGGGCAGGTGCTGGCGTCGAGAAACGAGTTGACCGCACCCTGTACCTCGTTGATCTTCACCTGCAAGTCGCCGTTCTGGTCGCAGTTCGCGCACGTGCTCAGCGGAGCAGCGAGAAAGATGTTGATGCACGCTTGCACTTCGTTGATCTTCACCACGCCGTTGCCGTCGCAGTCGCCGACGCAGGCCGATGCCATCGGTTGAACGGGGACGGGCGCGACGCCGCGGAATGTGCGATTCGGCCCCGCCGTCACCAATAGGTTGAGCGTCCCGTTCATCGAACTATTGTAGCCGCTGCTGTCGGCGAGCGCGTACAGCGTCCCCTGATCGTTGTTCGAGCCGCTTCCGGTCGCGTACAGCGTGAGGGCGTTCCCGCTTACCACGCCCGTCAGCCCGTACAGCACGTCGGACGTGGGTGCGAGGGCGTTGTTGAGCGTCCAATTGCCGCCGACCAGCGACCACTTTTCAATCCCCGCGACCTCGTCCGCGACGTACAGCGTGTCGAGTCCGGGACTGCCGTCGAGATCGGCGAAGAAGAACCCTTCGGGCGCGCCGCCGACCGCGAACCCAGGGATCGCGGTGGTCGTTTGTGGAGCGGTGGTGGGTGTGCCGGTGCCGATGGCGCCGATCAGCGCGTTGGGATTGTTCTGCGACGAGATGTACAACTGGCCGCCGTAAATGTTGATCTCGCGGCTATCGCCGAACGTGGCGCTGAGTTGAATCGACGTCGCGCTGCCGAGCGTCGTATAGTGCACGCTATCGGTGGTGCCGGTCGCCTTGCCCCCGCAACCGAGCCAGATGTCGGTGCCGTTGGTACTGGCGGCGCCGCGCGGCTTGTCGCCGCTGGAGAAATCGGTCAATGCCGTGGTGGTGTCGATTTTCGCTGCCGCATCGACGCGCCCCACCGTACGCGCGACCGAGTCGGCGGTTGACTTCGTCAAGTTTGCGGTGCCGGGCGCGGCGTTGTAGCCGGTGAGCAGCAGATACCGCCCGTCGGCGGAACGCGTCAGTTGGCCTTCCGTGCCAGCCGTACCGCTGGCAATGAGCGCTTTATTCGTCCCGCTAGCGCTGGTGGGCAGAGGTACCGACTGTACCAGGATTCCCGCCGGCGTGAATTCATCCAGAAAGACTGGCGCCCCCACGCCGGCGAGCACCGTGACACCATCGCCCACGCGATAGACGACGATATTGCCGGCTGTGAACGATCCGACCGCCGGTGTTGCGCTGGCCGGAGCAGTCGCGGTCGCCGGCGGCAGGGTGAACGCCGATGTGGCGGTACGGGTGGGAGTCGGAGACACCGTCAACGTCGGGCCGCCGGGCGTGATCGTGCGCGTCGGTGGCGAACTCGCGATCGGGGTGGAGGTCGGCGCAGCGACGGCGGAAACCGGCGCGAGCGCGATGCCACGGAAAACCTCGTTCGCCGGCGCCGTAACCCACGACGTCGCGGTTCCGGTGATCATCGCGTTGTAGCCACTGCTGTCGGTCAGCGTCGAAATCGTGCTGCCACCGTTGTTCAGATAGAGCGTGACGGTCGTGCCGCTGACGGTGCCGACGACGGCGCGTGCGGAGGCATAGGAAAGCGTGCCGTTGTCGCTCCAGGTCCCACTCACCAGCGACCATTTGTGAATCACACCGGCGGCGTCATCGGCGATGTACAGTACGGTGCCGCCTGGAAGCGCGGCGAAGAAGAACCCATCGGGGCTCGTCCCGCTACTCGCCAACCCCGGCAGCGTCGTGACGGTATCGCCCGAGGTTGGGAGGCCCATTCCAATTGTGCTGACGTTGCTGCCGTTGATCGCCGCGTACAACTGCCCATCGAAGATGAGCACTTGCCGGACATTGGTCGCACCCGTGCTGACCTGCTCCGACGTCGCGCCGCCGAGCGTGGTGTAACGTGCGCCGCCGCCGTTGCCGGCGACCCAGATGTGCGCGCCGTCGGTACTGGTCGCGCTGCGTGGATTGCTTGCGCACGAGAAGTCGGTGAGTACCGTCGAGATGTCGACCGTGCCGTCGTACTTCACCACACCGACGATGCGGTTCACCCCGCCGGCGCCGCAACTCGTTGTACTCAACGTCGAGCCGGCCGTGGTGGCGTAGCCGGCAAGCAGCACGTATTGACCATCGGCGGAATTCGACAGCAGGCCTTCGATCGCGCTGCCGGAGCCGGTGCTCCCTTGCGCCTTGATGCCCACCGCGACCGCCCGCACGAACGTGCCGGCGGGCGTGTACTCGTCGACGAAGACCGAGTTGCCGTTGTTGGACAAACTCTCAACACCGTCGCCGACCCGGTAGACCACGATATTGCCGGCTTCAAACGCGCCCTCCGCGGCGGGGGTTGCGGTCGCGCCGAGCGGCGTCGGACTGGTGGTCCGTGTCGCGGTTGAACTCTGCGTCAGCGTGGCGGTGACCGCCGGGGTCGGTGAGGCTGGTACGCTGGTGCCTGGCGTGGGGCTGCTGGTTGAGGTTCGAGTCGGGGTGCTTGGGGCCGATGAGCTCGTGGCTGTGCGGGTGCGAGTGCCGGTGGGTGTGGGGCTTGGCGGCAAGGTCGCGACCGGAGCCAATGCGACGCCGCGAAAGGTTTGGTTTGCCCCCGCGGTAGCGATGGCGCTCGCGGAGCCGGACACGTTCGAGTTGTAGCCGGTGATGTCGACGAACTTGTAGAGTGTTCCGTCGGTCCCGGACGTTCCGGTCGCGTACAGCGTCACGGTTGTTCCGCTGGCTACGCCCGTGAGTCCGTGTGCGTTCGCGGCGGTGATGGTACCGGAGCCGGTCCAACTCCCACTCACGAGCGAAAACTTTTGAAGCTGGCCGCCTATGTCATCGGCGACGTACAGGGTGTCGAGCCCGGGGCTGCCGTCGAGGTCGGCAAAGAAGAATGCGTTGGGATTGTCGGTGGACGTGGGGAAGCCCGGTAGATTGGTGATGGTCTGTCCGGCCGCCGTGGGCGTACCCGAGCCGACGGTCGCGACGCGCAGAGAACCTTTCTGCGTCGAGGCGTAGAGTTGGCCGCTGAAGATGCCGACCTGTTCGATGTTGGTGCTGTCGGTGCTGAGCTGGGCCGAACTCGTGCTGCCGAACGCGCTGTAGCGCGTGTAGCGAACGCCGCCTGCGGCACCGCCGACCCAGATGTCGAGGCCGTCCGTGCTGCACGCGCTGCGCGGATTGTTGGCGGAGGCAAAGTCGCTGAGGGCGGTCGAGGTATCGATCGTGCCGTCGTATTTCACGCGGCCGACGGTGCGCGGCACCGCCGTCGCGGTGGTCCCCGACAAGGAAGTGCCGCCGCCGAGATTGCGCGCGTATCCGGTGAGCAGGAGGTACTGCCCGTTGACGGATCGCGTCAGCAAACCTTCAGAGGCTGCAGTGCCGCTGGCGATCAGTTGGCTGTTCACCCCGCTCGAGGTGGTCGGCAATGCGACCGACTGCACGAAGGTGCCGCTCGGGGTGTACTCGTCGAGGAAGACCGCGTTGCCGGTGTTGACCAGCGTCGCGGTCCCGTCGCCGACGCGATACACCACCAGGTTACCGGCCGTGAACGAACCCGCACGACTCACACCGGCGATCCCGAACAGCGTCACTGACGCGAGTGTTGCCGACAGGAATATCGACGTTCGCCGGTGGTGATCCGTCATCGAGTGTCGGCCTCAACGCTTGGCCGGGGAGCGCGCCGATCGATTCGAAGCAGTCGGCCACATGGTGAGGCTCAGCCCGATGGCAAAAGTGAGCGCGATGATTTGAGCCGAACGGTCATGATTGTCCGATAGTCCAGCAGATCATCGTTCGGACTCTGAACATGGTAGCCGGCGAACGTGATCAGAAGGGTGTTCGAGTCGAGCACGATACCGGACGGCGCGTAGACCCGCGAGTCGAACGGATCGAGCGTGGGGCCAACCACCGGTGTCTGCGCCGGGATGACCGTTGGCACGCCATCGACCGGAACGGTGTGGGGCAAAATCGACGCGATCGGATTGTTGATGCCGTTGATGATCGTCCAGTTCAGGAGATCCGGGTCGGTCGATTCGGCATACCCGATGTAATGAAAGGCGTCGGAATCTGCGTCCATGCAGTTGCCGCCCGAGAAGAAAAGGCCGAACCGCCCGCCGCCGAGATCAAGCATCGTTCCGCCGGGAGCGACCCAGCGCGTGCCGGTGTACGAAGTTGTGGTCGGATCCATGAGACCGACGGCCTGCCCGAGATCGATGAAATTGACTCCGTCGTACGTCACCGCCGCACGCACGGCGACGACGTCGTGATTCGGCGGGTTGGGCGCTTTGGCAGCGGTCGGCGTGTAGGGTTGCGTCTGGCATTGTTGGCTTCCCGGCAAGCGCGTGGCTCCGGTCAGATCGCCGTTGCCGATCTTTTGTATGTAAAGCACTTTGACCGGCTTGGTTGTTCCCGGCACCACCGCAAGAATGCCGTCGGGGTTCTTCAGCCCTTGCGTTCGCACCACCTGCGACTCATCGGTGAAGTCGTTCACCAGCGGAATGTTCGCTAGTGCTCCGTTCAAAGGCGCATCAGCGGTGGGGGATAGAGCGCTGACAACCAAGCCAAGACGGTGCACCGCGTCGGTCGAGCGGTCGAGTGTGTACAAAAACGTGTCGGGCAGTGCACCCTGCACTGCGGTCGGTGTCGGCAGCGGCGGCTCGCTGCCTACGGTCGGGGTCGGCAGCGGGTCAGGATCGACAATGCGCAAGACTGCCGGGTGGCCGAAGCCGTCATCGGCCAGGTTGCTGTCGGGATTGGTCGACTGCGGACTGAGCGGAACCGCATTAGTCAGCACCAGCGCGATCTGCTGAAATTGCCATGTCTTGCCCCCGTCGGTCGAATTGGCCGCGACGATGGCTTCGTTGATCTCCTTGGGTCGCCAATCGAAATATCCTTGGAGCGTGTCACCACTGCGTCGAGTGAATCCAAAATAGTACGGCTGCATCGGGCTGGTCTTCCCGGAGTTGGCCGATCCGAAGTTCGCGGTGTAGCCGTAAGATGGATTCGGAACTTTAGGAGGATTGGAATTGCCCGCAGCCAACTGCGTCAGCGTCCAAGGCCCGCCGGTGATGTTTACGGCCGTCGGCGGATCCCCGTCGAGTGACCAGTGGACGGTGCCCTGATCGTGACCGGAGTCGCTGCCGCAGCCGCCGAGTGCCATGATCGTCGAAACCAGCACCAGTGCAGATGTCCACCGACCGTCTCTTCCCGGACCACGAACGATACTCATCACCGAATGCCTCCCGATTGAAATCAGTTGCGGGACGATGCGGATTGGCTTCGCACCGACCCCTGTCCCTCACTGATCCGTGCACCCATTCACCGCACCTTGGACCGCTTTGACGAGGCAGTCGACGGTCACGTGCTCATCGTGATTGCAGTCGAACTCCGGGCAGTGATCGAGCGTCAAGGTTGCCAGCGCGAGGTTCACGCCGGTCACCAATTCGTCCACGCTTATCTTCCCGTTGTGGTCGCAGTCACCGACACACGCAATCGGCGTAAGGTTCACGGTCGGCGTAGCCGTCGGTGGTCGCGTGTTGGTGGGAGGGATTGTGGCCGTTGGCGTCGGTGTCGGCGACGCCGGCACAGTCGCGCTTGGGGTCGGCGGCTGATTGTTGCCAACAGGAGCGAGCGCGACGCCGCGGAAGGCTTCGTTGGTGAGCGCCGAAGTCAAGATGACAGCAGTATCCGAGACGGCCCCATTGTGCCCGGTCGGATCGCTATACGTATAGAGGGTGCCATCGGTCCCGGTGGTGCCGGTGGCGTAAAGGGTCACGATGCCTTGTTTGGCGAACCCCGCGAGGCCGCGAACGCCGGCGGCGGTGATGGTTCCGTTGGCCACCCAATCATTTCCCACCAAAGAGTATTTGAGGATCTGGCCGACGGTGTCGTTGGCGACGTACAGGGTCGCGAAGCCGTTGCCGTCGCCAAAGTCGATAAAGACGTAACCGTCGTTCCCCGCGGTGTCGGGCAGGCCCGGCAGCTCGGTGCCCATCTGCCCTCCCATCTTGGGCGTCCCGGCCCCGACCGTACTCACGTTCAGCAAGCCGGTTGCGTTCGAATCAAAGTAGAGTTGACCGCCGAAGATATGCGCCTGTCGAACCCCTTTCGGAATGGCCGCGAAGAGCTGCGTTGAGGTGGTTGCGCCGAGTGTCGTGTAGTGGACGCCGCCCGAACTACCGCTTGCACCGCCAACCCAAATGTCGATGCCGTCAGTGCTGGTCGCGCTGCGGATGTTGTTCTTGCTGGACATATCCGTCAGCGCGGTGGAGGTGTCGATGGTGCCGTCGTACTTGACCCGCCCAACGGTGCGCGGCACGGTCGTCGCGTCAACGGTGTCGAGCGCCGCGTTGCCGCCGAGGTCCGACGCGTAGCCGGTGAGCAGAATATATTGTCCGTCGGTCGAGCGGGCGATGAGACCCTCTGAAGAGTTGCTCGTTGCAATGAGTTGCATTTGCGCGCCCGACGCTTGCGTCGGCATCGCAATCGATTGCACCAGCGTGGCGCTTGTCCCGCGGACGTTGTACTCGTCGAGAAATACCGGATTGCCGTTATCGGTCAGCGTTCCGCTGCCGTCACCGACCCGGTAGACTACGACGTTTCCGGAGGTGAACGGATCAGCGTAGCCGACGCGGCTCGCCAGTACGACGACCAGTCCGGTCAACGTCAGTCGAACAAAAGTCGCCAGAAAGGGGGTCTTCTCCATAGGTCGCTCCACGATCTTCAACTTCTCAAGCAATGCTGATGAATGCGTGCGCAACGTCACCTAGCACCGGCTCTGCAACGACTTGATGACGGTCGTGTAAACGTTTGATGAAGCGTGGGGGCGTACGGCTGTCCGGAGTCTCGGCGCCTTGCGTCTCGGGGCGGCGTTGGCGCCGCCCCGAGACGCTCGGACACTTATGGACGGTTTAGGTAGTAGTTCACCAGTGCAGAGGCCGAATCTTCCGCGGCGCATTCCAGACAAGCGTTCAAATTGTTGATGTCGGTGACGGCCGTTCCCGAGGTCAGCGGCAAGGTTCCGCATTGCCCGAACGTTTGGATGCACATCCCGCTGCTGAAGCCCAGGGCCGTGGGGTCCTCATAGGTATCGTCGTTGGTGCCCTTTTTCTTGTCGGGTCCGGCGGCCGCCGAACATTTCGATTTGATTGCTGCAACGGCACTGGTTTCGACTTTCGCAAGCTTCGCTGCGGTCGTCTTGGTTGGATCGACGGAGTCGAAGCCAGGGCAGCAATCGCCTGCCTGTTCGCAGGTCGACCCTAACACCGTCGCTGCGTTCTTCTTCCCTGGGTTGATCACGCATGCGTTGGTCACGCAGCCGAGGGTGCCCTGCAGGGTGCGATCGAGGCACCCCTGATACAAGGTCAGTTCCTGTTCGTGGAGTTTGGCCGTCTGCTGCCCGATGGCCTGCTCGCAGCCCTGATCCAACTTGCCGAGGCTCGCCACCGTGCTCGCCGACGGATAGCCATATGCCGTCTCGGTAGTGCTCACCGTCTCCACCGTGCACTGGAGGCACTGGATCAAGTCGTTGGTTTCCGGATCGCCCGTCGCCAGCGTTGTTGTTGGAATTGTGCCGCACTGAACGAAGGAGGCGTCTAGGCAAGTGGTGTCGAAGCCGAGAGTTTGTGGGACCACATAGGTATCGTCAGCCGTGCCCTTTTTCTTGTCGGTTCCGGCCGCCAACGAACACGCTGATCGGATTGATTTGGCCATGGAGGTTTCGGCGGCGGTCAACTTCGCGGCTGTGGTCTTGGTCGACTGGACGGCATCGTAGTTTGGACAGCAATCGGTGCTCACGGTGCAGGTGTATGGGGTAAAGTTGACCGTGAGCGGAGTCTTACTGGTGGGGTTGATCACGCACGCCCCGGAAACACACGCTAGCTTGTCTGCGGCAACCCGATCCAAACACTGCTGCCGCAGCGTCGTTTCCTTGACCGCCAGCATTCGTCCTTGCGAGCCAAGCGCGCGCTGACAGGGGAGCCCGTATTTGTCGAGCTGGCAATCGGCCGTACACCCGCCGCCGGCGGCTGCGGTCCCATTATCGCATTGTTCGCCGCAGCTCGTTTGGACCACTCCGTCACCGCAATGCGGCCCGGCGCAGACATCCGTCGGCGTGTCTGTCGGAGTCGGCGAGCCGCTCGATCCGGGCGTATTGGTCGCGGGGATGGAAGTACTGGTCGCGGGCGCAGGCGTATAGGTGGCGGGCACAGGCGTGTCGGTCGCGGGAACAGGTGTGTCGGTAGCTGGGACAGGTGTGTCGGTAGCTGGGACAGCGGTGGCCGTTGGCGGTATCGGTGTGCACACCGCTCCCGTGCATCCCGAACCGGAGTCGCAGGTCTGGCACGCATCACACACCAACGCCGTCCCGCCGGTGCAGACGCCGCTGTGGCAGGTGTCGTCGGTCGTGCACGCGTTGCCGTCGTCGCATGCGGTGTTGTCAGTCTTGGTCGGGTTCGAGCACAAACCCGTACCCGTGTTGCACGTACCCGCGACGTGACATTGATCAAGTGCGATGCAAACGACCGGATCGCCGCCGCTGCACACACCGGCTTGGCACGTGTCGGTTTGAGTACACGCATCGCCGTCGTCGCAGCTCGCGCCGTCATTCGCGGCAGGATTCGAACACAAGCCGCTGAAAGTGTCGCAGGTACCGGCGATGTGACACTGATCCGAAGCGGTGCAGGTCACCGGGCTGCTGCCTACGCAGACGCCTCCCTGGCACGTATCGGTCTGTGTGCACGGGTCGCCGTCGTCGCAGGTGGTGCCGTCGGTTTGTCCGTTGCACGGATTCGCTACCGGCGCTGCGGCGATGCCGCGGAAGGTCTTATTCGTCCCCGCGGTCACCAACGACTGAATCGTGCCGGCAATCGTCGCATTGAAGCCGCTGGTATCGGTGAGGGTGGAAATCGTGGCGCCGCCGTTGTTCAAATACAACTTGACGGTCGATCCGCTGACGACGCCGTAGACGGCGCGCGCCGACGAGTACGAAATCGTCCCGTTGTCGGCCCACGTGCCGCTCACCAACGACCACTTGTGGATCTGCCCGCCGCCGGCGGTATCGTCGGCGATGTAGAGAACGGTGCCGCTCGGGAGCGTCGCGAAGAAAAATCCGTCGGGCACGGTGCCGCTGTTGGTCAAACCAGGTAGTGTCGTCACCGGCTCATTCGTGGTTGGGAGAGCGGTCCCAAAGCTACTCACGTTGATCCCGTTGACCGCCGCATACAAGTGGCTGCCAAAGATCTGCACCTGACGCACGTTCGTCTGACCGCTGCTGACTTGCGTCGAGGTCGAACTTCCGATTGTCGTATAGCGAGCGCCGCCGCCGTTCCCGCTGACCCAGATATTGCTGCCGTCGGTGCTGGTCGCGGAGCGCGGGTTGCTGGCACAAGAGAAGTCGCCGAGCACGGTCGAGGCATTTGCGGTTCCGTCGTACTTGACGAGGCCGGCGACGCGATTCGCCTGCCCGGAACCCGTACCGCAATTGGCGGCGCTGAGATTCCCGCTCGCCACCGGATTCGCGTAACCGGAAAACACCACATATTGGCCGTTCGCGGAATTCGAAAGGAGGCCTTCGATCGCACTACCGTTCCCCGAACCTCCTTGCGCGTAGATCCCGGTGGGGATCGACTGTATCAGCGTCGCGGTGTTGTCGCCGTTGTCGTGGTACTCGTCGATGAACACCGGGTTACCGGTTTGGACCAGGCCGGTGCTGCCATCGCCGACGCGATAGACGACGAAGTCACCCGTTGTGAACGGCCCGGGCGTGAACGTTGCGGTTGCGGTCGGGGTGGAAGTCGGTTGCGTCGCCGTCGCCGTTGGTTGCGTCGCTGTGCTCGTCGGAGGCACCGGCGTGCTCGTCGCAGGAATCGGTGTGTCGGTCGCCGGAACCGGCGTGAAGGTCGCACCAACCGGCGTGTCGGTCAGCGTTGCGGTCGCGGGAATCGGCGTGGCGGTCGGGTTCGCGATGCACGTCTGTGTCGACCAGCTACCGCCCGTGCAGGTGGCATCGCCGTCCTTCGTGTAGCCGGCGTTGCAGGTGAGCGCACACGTGCCGCCCGATACCGTGGGGTTGCACGACGCATACGTTCCATTGCTCGGGTCTGCCGGCTGGGTGCACTGCTTAGCTGGCGCGAGCGCGATGCCCCGGAATGCCTTGTTCGTCGGCAGTGTCACAGGAGTCGTCACCGTGCCCGACACCGTCGCGTTGAAACCGCTGCTGTCGGTGAAGATATTGAGCGTGCCGTTAGTGCCGGTGGTCCCCGTCACGAATACCGTCACGCTCGACCCGCTAACGGTGCCGGTGACCCCGTGCGCGTTGGCCACCGCGATCGTACCATTGGAGTTCCAACTACCGCTCACCAGCGAATACTTCGAGATCGTTCCTGCGGTGTTGTTGGCTACATATAGAACGGTTCCGCCAGACACTGACGCAAAGAAAAAGGCCTCGGCATCCGTAAGATCGGGAAGGCCCGTCAACTTGGTCACGGTTTGCGTCCCCGTGATTGGCAACCCCGTCCCCACCGTATTCACATTCAGATTTCCCGCCGTGTTCGAGTCGACGTAGAGTTGACTATTGAAAATCGACACTTGGCGGTCGCCGGTGGGCGTCAATGCGAGCGTGGTCGAGGTCGAGGCACCGAGTGCTGCAACATAGTGCACACCGCCACTCGAACTGCTGGCGCCGGCGACCCAGAAGACGGTGCCGTCGGTGCTCGCCGCGCTGCGGATGTTGTTCGAACTCGACATGTCGGTCAGAGCGGTGGTGGTGTCGACACTGCCATCGTACTTCACGCGCCCGACCACGCGTGGCACCGACGACGCCGTGGTGCTACTCGCGACATTACCACTGCCCCCGACATTTCGATCATAGCCGGTAAGCACCAGGTACTGACCGTCGCTCGAGAGCGTCAACAAGCCTTCGGAGACACCACTGCTGGTGCCCACTGCGATGAGCGGCTTTTGACTGCCACTGGCAAGCGGCGTTGTGCATCCGGTCACCGATGTGGTGGAGCAAGGGATTGCCACCGTCTGCACGAAGCTGCCGGCCGTGGTGTACTCGTCGAGGAACACCGGGTTGCCAGTACTCGCAAGGGTGTCTGTTCCATTCCCGACGCGATATGCGACGATGTTACCTGGCGTGAAGTCGGCATGCGCGACTGCCGGCAGAATCGCCGTGAGCAGGCCGATGATGGTTGATCGAACAAGCTCTTTTATTCCTGGTGTCGTGTGCATGATCCCTCCAATGCTATGTGGCGTGTTGAATGCTCGCGATCGACTCGAATCTTTCCCGTCGAACTCTGTGAATGCTGGTCCATCCTTGGTTGCGCGATCCTCGGCGAGTGACTGCGGTCCGGTGGTGTGAGGCGGCGCAGTCACTCGCCACGCTGTATTCACGGGGCCGGTGTGGGGAGTGCGGCGGCGCCGCTGCAGTAGACTTGGCCGTCCAGGCTCCGCACAAAGCTCAACACCCGATCTGCCAAGGCGCCCTGCGTGTCGGTGTCGAGACACGCCGGGCA
>DATKMK010000089.1:0-31111 GCA_035541895.1 Binatia bacterium
CTTGAGCCAGTCGCCCGAGCGGCGTCCGCTCACATAGCGCGAGTCGGCGCGCTTGCCGATGATGCCTTCGAGCCCGTGTTCGGCTGCAGCCTCGAACAACGCTTGGCCGTCGTGCTCGATGTGATCCGAGAAACGTACGACGCCGGCGGCGGGTAGCAGTCGGTGCAGCAGGTCCTTGCGCGTCGTCAGCGGCAGTCCGCGCAGGTCGTAGCCGGCGACGGCGAGCAGATCGAACACATACAAGAGCGCCGGCACCTCGATGGCCGCACGTGCGACCGTCGCGCGGTTGGTTTGTCCCAGACGTTGCTGCAAGCGTTCGAACGAACTGACGCCCCGTTCGTTCAGCGCGACCACCTCGCCGTCGATCACAAAGTCGTCGCACGGCAGGTGCGCGACGGCCGCGGCAATCTCGGGGAAGGTGGCGGTGACATCGCGCCCACTGCGTGAGAGCAGACGGACGCCGCTCGATTCGCGCACGGCCAGAGCGCGAATGCCGTCGTACTTCAACTCGAACACCCAACCGGCGCGCGAGAACGGCTGCGACGAGGTCTCCGCCAGCATCGGCGACAGCGCTGCGCGATCGAGTCGGCGGCGGGTAGCGCCGGCCGCTTTCGCCTGCCGCGCCAGCTCGGCGGTACGGCTCAGACCGTCTCGAAGTTCCTCGACGGTGAGGCCTGACAGAACCGACCCGGGTTGTGCGACCACCGGTTCAGCCTTCGGCGGCGTGCTCGTCTCGGCTTTCTTGAACAGCAACCAGTCCTTGCCGTCGCCGGCCTTGGTACGCACCAACGCCCAGCGGCCGCGTAACTTGTGTCCGTGCAGTTCGATGTCGAGCTTGCCGCGCTGCAGCGCCTCAACCGGCGTGACCTCGTCGACGCACTCGTAGGTGCCGTTGTCCCAGACGATGACCGCGCCGGCGCCGTAGTTGCCGGCGGGAATCAACCCCTCGAAGTCGGCGTACTCGAGTGGGTGATCCTCCGTCTGCACCGCCAACCGCTTTTGTTGGGGATCGACCGACGGGCCGCGCGGCACGGCCCAGCTCACCAACGCCCCGTCGATTTCGAGGCGGAAATCCCAGTGCAGACGACGTGCCGCGTGTTGTTGGATCACGAAACGATACACCGGTCCGGTCGTGGCCGGTCGCGCCTGTACAAATCCGAACGGCTCCGGGGTGCGCGCCGGATCGCGTTTGGCGCGGTAGTGGTCGAGGGATCGTTCAGGCATCTGTGCGCCCCGAAAGCACTCGCGATTGCATGGGATCAATGTTATGTTCGCGCCCGCGTGTTGTGCAAATAGGAGTCGACTATGGCTGCCCGCGCCATTGCTTCAGGCACTATTAGCTTCGGACTGGTTTCGGTCCCGGTGAAGCTGTACACCGCCACTCGATCGCAGAGTCTCTCGTTCAACCTGCTCCATGACGCAGACAAATCGCGCCTGCGCCAACAGTACGTGTGCGCCACCTGCGGCGAGGTGGTCGAGCGTTCGGCGATGGTCAAGGGCTACGAATACGCCAAGGATCAATACGCTGTCCTCACCGACCAGGAGTTGAAAGCATTGGAGCAGCAGACCGATCAATCTATCGAGATCGAAGAATTCGTCCCGATCAAGGAAGTTGATCCGGTCTACTTCGAGAAGGCGTATCTCCTCGGCCCGGATAAGGGTGGTCAAAAGGCTTACCGGCTCCTGTGCGAGGCGATGGCCAAGGCCGGTCGCGGCGCACTCGGTCGGTTCTCGACCCGCGGCAAGCAGCAACTGGTGCTGCTGCGCTTCGCGCAAGGCGGCCTGATGTTGCACGCGCTGTTTCATGCCGACGAAGTCGCGAGCTTTGCCGAGATCGATCGCGGCGAAGGGGCCACGCTCAAGCCGGGCGAGATCGATCTGGCGATTCAGTTGATCGAGCAATTGGGCTCCGACGCGTTCGAGCCCGAAAAGTACACGGACGAGTATCGAACGCGCGCGCTCGAACTGATCGAGCGCAAGGTCGCGGGACAAGAAGTGGTGCTGGCGTCGGCGCAGGCGCCGCGCGCGCAGATCATCGATCTGATGGACGCGTTGAAGGCCAGCCTCGAAGCGAAGCAGAAACCGGCCGCCGCCGCGGCTGCCGGCGGGTCGAGTCGGCGTCCGCCGCAGGCGAAGGGACGGGTGGTGGCACGAGCGTCGGTCGCCAAGGCGAAATAGCCGCCGCAACCGCTCGCGTCCCACGCCGCGGCCGTCGTTCGATTTCATGGTAACGCCTCGAGCCCGTCCCGCGATACCCGCTGGTCACCGGACTTCACGAACCTTTCGCACTGCCGATGTCGCCCGCGTGTTGCGGGTCACGCCGCGGCGGGTGCGCGCGTTCGTTCATCTGGGTCTTTGTCGACCGGGCCGGCGCGGGCGGACGTTCGAGTTCTCTTTCCAGGACCTGGTGCTGCTGCGCGCGGCACACGGCTTGTTGCAGGCGCGCGTTCCTTCCGGTCGGGTTCGACGCGCGCTGCGGGAGTTGATCCGGCAGCTCCCGCCGGATCGCCCGTTGTCGGGCGTACGCATCTATGCCGACGGGCGCCAGGTGGTGGTGCGCGAAGGCCAGACTGCGTGGCAGCCCGACAGCGGCCAAGCCGTCTTCACGTTTGCGGTCGATGATCTCGCGCGCAAGACCGCCGTGGTGCTGCCGGTTCCGAAACGCCCGTCCCGCCCGTCTCCGCCGCACATCGAAGCGGTGCGCACCGCTGCCGGCTGGTTCGAGCGGGCGGTGGCGCTGGAGTTGGTCGATCCACTCGCCGCGCAGACCGCGTATCGCCGCGCGCTCCAACTCGATCCCGATTTGAGCGACGCCTACATCAATCTCGGCCGCTTGCTGCACGAGGCCGGCGATTCGGCGGGAGCCATGCGACTCTACCGCGAGGCGCTGACGCGCTCACCCGACGACCCGATCGCTCACTATGATTTGGCGCTGGCGCTCGAAGATCAGGGTGAGATGACCGCCGCGAGTAGCGAATATCATCGCGCGATCGAACTCGACGGCGAGTTCGCCGACGCCCATTTCAACCTTGGCCGATTGCTCGACCGGCTCGGGCAACGATCGCAGGCGATGCGCCACTTGCTGGCCTACAAGCAGCTCACCGAGACGAAGTAACTGGCGACGGCAGACAGACGAAGCGAGCGTGATCGACGTCGCGCCGGTCGCGAGTCTCAGCGGTGACGTGCATCGCGCGCAGGCCGCGGCCGCGCGGGCCGATCGGAACGGTCAACGCGATCGGCAGCGAGCACACCTGTTCACCAACGATGGGCGTCGGGGGGAGCGCGTCGAGCGTGGCTGCCGCGTTGCCGGCATCGATGCCGTCGGGTGCGTTGGGGCGCGGCGTGTAGAGTGTGACGCGGGTGATCGGATCGTTGGTGCGACAATACGGGATGCTGCCGTCCGGCACGTTGAAGCAGAGCGACAGGTTGAAAGTGCACTGCCCGGGCACGCTGTCGTGGTCGCATGCCGGGTCCCCATCGTGGCACACGGCGTCGACGCGCGCGCGGGTGTCGACGATGCTGCGCGGTGTGATGCGCCACTCGACCAGGCAGTCCGACAAGTAGCTGCCGCCGCCGCGCACCAGGGGCGCAGCGAACTGCGCGGCGGCGTACGCCGCCAACGCGTCGACGCGTGGAAACGCGAGCTGGTTGCGGCTGTCGGTGATCGGTTTGCCGGTCGTGCGCATGATGCTGGCCACTTGATCGGCAGTCAGGTCCGGTTGAGCGTCCCAGAGCAACGCGGCCACGCCGGTCGCGTGTGGGGTCGCCATCGACGTGCCGCTCAGCACTGCCGTCGATGCGTTCGGCGCGGTCGAACGAATCGACACGCCGGGAGCGAACAGCGCGAGCTGTGCATCGCCGTTGCTGAACCTCGCGACTGCATCGTCATGATCGACCGCGCCGACGCCCAGAGCCGAGCTGATGCACGCGGGTGCGGCCATCATCGTGGCGGTGCCGCTGTTGCCGGACGCCGCGAATACCAACGTGCCCTGCGCTCGCAACGTGTCGATGATTTGCTTGAACAGCACGTTGATCGCATCGTCATTGTCGCAGCTCCCCGCGAAGAGGCTATCGGTGACCAGACTCATATTGACTGCGTGCACGTCGGGGCGATTCGCCGCCAGCCAGTCGAGTGCCGCGATCCAGTCTTCGACGGCGCCGCGTCCGTTGTTGTCGAGCACGCGGATCGCGACGACGTCGGCTCCCGGAGCCACGCCGACGTCGGCGATGTGATTGGTGCCTTGTGAGACGATGATGCCCGTAACGTGCGTGCCGTGAATGATGGCGGTGCCGGTCGCGCTGCCGGTCCCCGACAGGCGCGTCACGTTGCCCGGGCAACACGCCGACGCGCAGAAACACTCCTCGGCAACGATGTGTCCGGCGAGATCCGGATGGGCCGTGTCGACGGCGGTATCGAGCACTGCGACCGTGACGCCACGCCCGTCGATGCCGAGTCCGTGCACGGTGTCGGCATTGATCTGCGGGACGCTATTGGCCAGCGCCGCCGACCCTTGCGCACTCTCGTCGATGCGCAAGACGTCGGCCTGGTTGGCCAGCGCGGCGAGTCCGGCGCGCGACACTGTCGCGCTGAAGCCGCTGGCGTTGACGTACTGATGGCGAACCACGACGTCGTCCGGTTGGGTTGCCGCCAGCACACCGCGGAGCACATTGGCGCGCCGCTGTGCGATATGGGTCCGGCGGGCGGCGAGATCGGCGGCGCGCGTCGCGCGCGGCGGCTGCTGCAGCAGCACGACCACGTCGACGCGATCGCCGGAGGCGACCCGCTCCAGCACGCGAGGAGCGACCCGTCCGTCCGCGATCGTGACCGTGGTGGAGCACGTCAACGCGATTGCCGCCAGCGACTGCAAAAGCATCCGGTCATTAGACGTGCCGTTCCCGAGATGGTCAAGCCCATTCTTGACAATGCGCATGCGCGTGCGCGAGTACGGGTGTGCATGTTCACGACGCGACGCAGCAACGCGGAGGGATTTCGCAGCCAGCGCTCGATGGTCATGGGGCCCAGCGGCATGGTCTGCACGAGCCAGGCATTGGCGTCGACGGCAGGGATGCAGGTGCTGCAGCGCGGCGGCAACGCGATCGATGCCGCGATCTGTGCGGCGGCGGTCCTCGGCGTCGTCGAGCCGTTCTCGACCGGCATTGGTGGCGACTGCTTCATGCTGATCTGGCATGGCAACGACCAACGGCTCTTCGGATTGAATGGGAGCGGCCGCGCGCCGCTGGGTGCAACGGTGGACTCGATTCGCGCGCGCGGTGGCGAGGCGATGCCGATGCACGGGATGATGCCGGTGACGGTCCCGGGCGCAGTCCACGCGTGGTGCAGCGCGCTGGAACGATTCGGAACGCAGTCGCTTGCAGCCGTGCTTGAGCCTGCGATCCACTATGCCGCGGACGGATTTCCCGTCACCGAGATCATCAGCTATCAGTGGAACCTCATCGTGTCGGCCGGAGTCTTGAGCCATCCCGACGCGTTGCGAACCTTCGCCACTGACGGCCGCGCGCCGCGCTTGGGAGAGATCTTCCGGATGCCGGCGCTCGCCGGCAGCCTCCGGCGACTCGCGATCGGCGGCGCCGACGAATTCTATCGCGGCGCACTGGCAGAAGAGCTGGTGGCCTTCGCCCGCAGCAACGGCGGGCTGCACACGCGCGCCGACTTCGCCGCGCATGCGTCCGAATGGGTCGAGCCGATCGCAACCGCGTATCGCGGCTACACGCTGTGCGAGATTCCACCCAACGGTCAGGGACTGACGGCGCTGATCGCACTCAATATCTTGGAGCAATTCGACCTGTCGTCGCTGCCGCTTGGATCGCCGGATTGCCTGCACCTGCGCATCGAGGCGATCAAGCTGGCCTTCGCCGACCGGAATCGCTACATCGCCGATCCCGCGCACGTGCCCGTGCCGACGGACGCGTTGCTGTCGAAGGAGTATGCGCGTCGCCGCGCGGCGTTGATCGACCCGCAGCGGGCCTTGCCGGTGGTGCAGCCGGGCCTCGTGCCGGTAGGCACCGACACGGTCTATCTCACCACCGCCGATCGCGAGGGCAACGTCGTGTCGCTGATCAACAGTCTCTTCATGCCGTTCGGATCGGGAATGGTTGCGGGCGATACCGGCATCGTGTTCCACAACCGCGGCTACGGGTTCTCGCTCGATCCAGCGCACCCCAATTGCATTGCACCGGGCAAGCGTCCGTTTCACACCATCATTCCAGCGATGCTGTTGAAGGAGCATCGGCCGATCGTGTCGTTCGGGGTCATGGGCGGCGACGTCCAAGCACAAGGGCACGTCCAAGTCGTGTCCAACATGGTCGACTACGGCTGCAACATTCAGGAGGCGCTCGACTTCCCCCGGTTCAACTATCTCGACGGGATCAACGTCGCGATCGAAGACGACTACGAGAGCGCGACGCGCACCGAGCTGACGCGGCGCGGCCACGCGGTGCTCGGCGAATCGGCGGCGCTGCTGCGGGGCGGATTCGGCGGCGGTCAAGGCATCATGATTGATCCGGCAACCGGTGCGTACTGGGGCGGGTCCGATCGTCGCAAGGACGGAAGCGCGATCGGATTCTGACCCGCGCGAGCCGCGCACGCGGCAATCGGCATGTGAGGTGACAGGTCGGCGTCACCAATTTGCGTTTCTGGACAGTGGGTAATGCGCCAATGGCGCTTGGCGAATTGTGTGGCGCAGTGCGAGTGTCGTTGGTGGTCTGCGAGCGGGAGGCGACTTCGAATCCGAGCGTGGCACCGGCGTTGCACATGAGCAGGCAACGATGCCACGCCGGCGACACAAAGTTCTCGCGGTCGACCTGATCCCACCTGCGTTCTGCGTCACCGTGAGGCGAGAAGTCGCGGGCATGTCGACGCGCCTTCTGCAGTACGCCGGAGATCCCGCCGACGACCAGCTCGACATGCTCATCGAGCAGGTCGCGCATCTAGTGAGCATGAACCGTCATGACACACACGTTGAGGTGGTGATCGGTGGCGGCCGGGAAGCCCCCAAGTTGACGCGTCTGACCGATGCGCTGATCATGCTCCAGCGCGTGGCGCGCGACCACGTGAGTTGGACCATCCACTAGACGCCGCGTGGGCGGCGCTTGCGCGCGCCGTGGCGATCCGATACTCGGCACAGCTCCATGAGCACCCCGTCGGAATTTCATGTGGGAGCGGTGCGCGTGTCGCCGAACGCGATCCTGGCGCCGATGTCGGGGATCACCGATTCCGTGTTTCGACGCGCGGTCAAGGAGGCCAATCCGGGTGCAGTTGGACTGGTGGTGACCGAGCTGATCAGCATCGAAGCGCTCAGCCGGCGCGACGAGAAGTCGCTGCGGATGCTGCGATCTGCGGCCATCGAACAACCGCTATCGATCCAGTTGTTCGGGGCCGATCCTGATCGCATGGCCGAGGCGGCGCGCTTGGCCGCAGATTGCGGAGCCGCCGTCATCGACATCAATTGCGGCTGTCCGGTGCCGAAGGTGGTCAAGCGCGGCGGCGGCGCCGAGTTGATGCGGCAGTCGACTGTGCTGGCGAAGATGCTGCGGGCGATTCGCCGGGCGGTTGCGCTCCCGGTCACGGTGAAGATTCGCGCCGGGTGGGACGAGTCGTTGCGCAACGCGGTCGAGGTTGCGCGAATGGTGCAAGCCGAAGGCGCCGCGATGGTGGCGGTGCACGGACGCACGCGGGTGCAACTGTACAGCGGCGTCAGCGACTGGAATTTGATCGCCGCGGTCAAGGCCGCCGTGCGCATTCCGGTGGTGGGTAGCGGTGACATTGATTCCGCGCACACCGCGCTGCGGCGCATGCACGAGACCGGTGTCGACGGCGTCATGATCGGCCGCGGGGCGCTGACGAATCCCTGGATGTTTCAGCAGCTCGCGGCGCTACGAGCCGGTCGAGTCGTGACGCCGCCGGCCGAGCGCGAGGTCTGGCAGCTCATTGCGAATCTGATCGAGCGATTGGCGAGCGAAGTGCACCCGGCGGCGGCACTCGGGCGCGGTCGGGGGCTGGTGTGTCGGATGACGCGCGGCTTGCCGTACAGCGCGGCGCTGCGCGAGATGATCACGCGTGCACCCTCGCTCGACGCGATGCTGCAACTGGTGCGGGAGCGCGCCGCCGACGGCTCGCCGCTGTCCGCGGCTGCGTAAGCGCTACGAAGGATCGAAGCCGACGATCAGGCCGTCGGTAAACCAGTGTTGCAGCAGGTCGGCGGCGCGGACGGCGGCGTGATCGGCGCCGACATGCGCGGCCATCGTCTCGCACAGCACGCCAAACGGTTCGCCGCGCGCGGCGGCGGTCAGCGTCGCAAACTCCTCGGCCGGCACTTCACGGTGCAACACGCGCATGTCGCGGCGCCAGGTTCTGACCCGGGTTGATCGGAACGTCGCCGCACCGGGCTGCGTCCCGTTTTGCACCCGCTGCCATGGCTCGAGCACAGCCCAATCGAGCGGCAGTAACTGAAGCGACGGCGTCAGCGTAAGCCGCAGAGTCGGCCAGGCCTCGGGTGCGATCGCCGCAAATGCGGTCGGGTCGATCACCGCGGCGTCGGCGGCGTCGAAAGTGTTGACCAATGCCCACTCAAATTTCACCAGATCCGGCACGAACGGATAGTCGGCACTCAATCGGTGCTCGGAAACGAACCCCGGGAGATGTTGGTGGGCATAGCGCAGCGATGGGTGGGTCGGCGGGTGAGCCAACAGATAGTCCGTGATCAGATTGTGAAATGCGTCCGGGCCGACGACGGCGACAGCGGTGGGAAAATCCTGCTTGATGGCGTCGAGCAGGCGGAAGAAATACATGTTCGCGTAGATGTCCAAGCGCCGCACGGCCGAGAGCCGCGGATCGCCATTGACGACCGATTCGAGACCGTCGGGGAGCCCCCCGCCGATGTCGCCGAGCGCGCGGAGCCCGTCGGCCACGCCGCTAGGCGCGGTGATCAGTCGCCACAAGAGGTGCTGCGTCTGCGCCAATGTGAGCGCGGTCATGCGGTTGCTCTTGCAGGCGTCGCGCACGGTCGGCATGAGCCTGCAGTTCCGGGAAATCGGGAATGTGATCGTCCCACTCGATCAGCGTCGACGCACACCCGAAGCGGTCGAGCGCGTGGCGGTAGAGATCCCACACCGCGTCGGTGACCGGGTGATCGTGGGTGTCGAGCAGGTAGTCGCCGTGATCGCTGTGGCCGGCGAGATGAAACTGCCACACGCGCGCGGGCGGAATCGCGTTGATGTACTGGATCGAGTCGAAGCGGTGGTTGACGGCGCTGACGTAGATGTTGTTGATGTCGAGCAGGACGCCGCAGTCGGCACGGGTGGCGACCTCGGAGAGGAACTCCCACTCGGGAATTGTCGAGTGCCGGAAGGTGAGGTAGCTCGACACGTTCTCGATGGCGATCCGCCGGCCGAGAAAGTCTTGAACCCGTTGGAGACGCCCGACGACGTGGGCCAGCGCCTCGTCGGTGAACGGCAACGGGAGCAGATCGTGAAGATTGCGCCCGCCGACGCCGGTCCAACACAGATGGTCCGAGACCCACGCCGGTTCGAAGCGATCGATCAACGCTCGCAGCGCGGTGAGGTAGTCAAAGTTGAGGGCGTCCGTGGTACCGATCGACAAGGACACGCCATGCAACACGATCGGGTAGCGTTCGCGGATGCGGGTGAGTGTGTGCAACGGCCGCCCGCCGCGGACCATGAAGTTTTCCGAGATCACTTCGAACCAGTCGACGGCCGGCCAGTGTTCGAAGATATACGGATAGTGCGGCGTGCGCAGCCCGACCCCGCAGCCCAGCGGTCGCGGTCGGGAGGTCGTGGGGTCGAACATGAGCGACGGACGGGGCGCGACTCGCGCGCCCGTCCGGTTCCGATCACTTGCCGACCGTGCCGCCCTTGGCCTTGCAGTCGGCTTCGCTGGTCTCGATCCAACCTTTACCCTTGCACTCGTTTTTGCCGGCGCAATCGTGGCCGGCCCCACCACATGCGCCCTTGCCCTTGCACGAGTTGATACCCTCGCAGTGGATTTTGGCCTCGGCCGCGCCTTTCGCGGCGCCCTCTTCCGCCGCCGCGATCCGGGCCGTGAAGATACCGGCAACTGCCGCCGCGATGACCGCGCCCTTCACTGAGGTCTTCATCTGTCATCCTCCTTTTCCTCACCGAGCCGTTCGACCCGATGGTTCTAGCGGAATCGCGCCCCAGGGCCGCGACCGCGAAACGATTTGCGCGAACCTGGTTGGTACGCGCTCAGCTCCGACGTAAGGCGGCCAATCTACCTGCGCCCGACGGCGGCTGCAATCACCGGTGGTGTGCGATCGCGGAGCGGATGCGCGTTTTTTTTCTGCGCAAAGGCCCTTGACTCTCTACAGGTGGCCATTTAAAAGGATCGCTATCGACAACACGCAAGATGAGTCGACCCTTGCCCTAACGAGCAGGACCGAGACGTTTTGCCGCCAATTGTTCGTGTTCACACCCTAATGCAGATTGAGCAGTCCCAGGCTTGAGCGCACGTGCGCGTCTCACGGCAGAAACCGAATTCCGTTTCCAGATCTAAGCCGGATGCTGGAGCGTCACGCAAACGGGTAACCCCGTTGGCTGCGGCCGAGCCGCGTCCGTCGCGCGGTTCGGACGTAGTGAGCACCAAGGCGTCGGCGTTCGACGACATTGGTGAGGCGTTGCCCCAGGACATCGCCCGCGGCGAGGAGATCGAGGGCGTCATCTCGATGTTGGGCGAGATGGACGTAGATGCGGTCGAATCCTTGGCCGATGCCGCGGTTCCCAAGGAAACCGAGGAAAAAGAGGAGTGGGTCGAGGAGGAGCGCGAGGAGAAGAGCTACGCGGAGGACACCTCAGACCCGGTCCGCATGTACCTGCAGGAGATGGGGGCGGTGTCGCTCCTCACTCGCGAGCAGGAAGTCGAGATCGCCAAACAGATCGAGTCGGGGGAACACGAGGTCAGCAACCAAGTACTGGTACTTTCGTATACGCTGACCTACCTGCTGGAGCTGGCCGATCGGATCAAAGCCGGCGAGATGCAGGAACGCGATCTGCAAGACGAGGAGGCGGTTGAGGAGGGTGAAGAAGAAGGGGAAAGTGCCGGGGAAGAGCAGATCGAACGGCCTCCCGCATCGTCCGGGCAGATCCTCAAGCTCCTCGAGCGGCTCCGCCGGGCGGTGGAAGACCGCACCGAGGCGGATGCCCGGCTTCGCCAAGTGCGCCATTCGCCGCGCGGCAAGCAAGCGGAACGGCGCCTCGAGTCGATCAACAAGCGGATTCGCAAGCTGCTCGAGGAATTGCAGATCGGGCGGCACCACATCAACGCGATCGTCGAGAAGCTCCGCCGCGGCGCGCGATTCATCCGTCAACAGCACGAGGTCATCCGCCGCTACGAGCATCGGTTGCGGCGGCCGATGGGCGAGTTGTTGAAGATCGGGGCGCGCCTGCGTGCCGACGACGGCCGCTCGGTCGCCAGCGCCAGTCGCCTGTTGCGACTCCAGCCCGATGACGCGCGGCGAGTCATCGAGGAATTGCGCACGGCGCGCCGCCACATCAGCGAGGCCGAGCGCGAAGTGCAAATGGACGAGGATGAGCTCAACCGCGTCCTCGCCGTCGTTCGGGCCGGTGAAGACAAAGCCCAGGACGGGAAGAAGAAGCTGATCGAGGCCAACCTCCGCTTGGTGGTGAGCATCGCCAAGCGCTACACCAACCGAGGCCTGGGCTTCCTCGATCTGGTGCAGGAAGGCAACATCGGCTTGATGCGCGCGGTTGAAAAGTTCGAATACCAGCGCGGCTACAAGTTCTCGACCTACGCGACCTGGTGGATTCGGCAATCGGTCAGCCGCGCGATCGCGGACCAAGCCCGCACCATCCGCATCCCCGTGCACATGATCGAGACCATCAACAAGGTCGTGCGTTCGTCACGCTACCTCGTCCAACAGCTCGGCCGCGAACCTACTCCGGAAGAAATCGCCGCCAAGATGGAAATGCCGCTCGACAAGGTGCGCAAGGTGCTCCGCATCGTCAAGGAGCCGGTCTCGCTCGAAACCCCCATCGGCGACGAAGAGGAAAGTTCACTGGGCGATTTTGTCGAAGACCGTCAAACTGTGTCGCCGGCCGACGCAGCCGTGTACACCAGTCTCGAAGAGCAAACACGCAAAGTGTTGGCGACGCTGACGCCGCGCGAGGAACAGATCTTGCGAATGCGGTTCGGCATTGGAGAGAAATCCGACTACACGTTGGAGGAAGTCGGCCAGCGATTCGCGGTCACGCGAGAACGAATCCGGCAGATCGAGGCAAAGGCGCTGCGCAAGCTGCGCCATCCCAGCCGAGCAAAGAGTATCGAGGCGTTCGTCGGGAATTGACCCGACCAGCGTGTGCCTCGTGTGGAGGAAGTAGCATGATCAAACAGAACTTGGAGAAGGAGCTGCGCAAGTGGCGTGAAGCGCGGGCCCGCAAGCAGAGCGGGCGCCAAGCTCCAACCGACCGTCGCACGGTGCGGGTGAATGGGCAGGAGGTGGTGGTGATTACCAAGCCGAAAAGGGCTCTCGCCTAGCTCAGAATTCTGGGCGGCGGTCGAGCCGTTCCCCCTCTCCCTGATCCTTCCATTTCGCAACATCAAGACGGCAGGTGATCGGTCACCAAGCCGGCGCCGAGGTGCGTCTTGCTGTCGCATCGATTGACGCATTGCCGATCGGCACGTAAGGAATACTCGCCGAAGCTGTGAGGCGGCGTCATGCGTGGGTGGATCCTGACGTGGTTTCTGGGTGTGACCGTACTGGCGACCCCTTCGATTCCAACCCCATCGCGAACCCCACACCTGAACTGCGCTGCGATTCGCGCCGCGTTAGCACGGGGTAGATCGCTGGCCGAAGTGGCGGTGGAGTACCACACCTCCACGCGATTGGTGTTGCTTTGCCAGCAGGAGAAGCGGCATCGGCAACATGGCTTTCAGATGGTGAGGACCCGAACCCCGATCCCTGAACGCACGGACGTTCCAACGCCACTGTTTCGCCCCCCGGAACGCCCACCCCGACCGCAGTAAGTCATCGTCGTCAGCGCCGGCGCTTGCCTCGCTATCCGCGCGCGCGTACGCTTGGCATTGATGCGACGCACTCTTGTGTCCCACAGCGGTCTGCTTGCGGCGACGATGCTGCTACTGCCGGCAACCGCCATGGCCGGCGCCGTCCACTACGTGCTTGTCGCCGGCAGCACCATCACGCCGATCTGCCGCACGTGCGGGCCGACGACGCCTCCGACCCAGCCGCTCACCGGAGTTTTTGATGTGACGCTGCTGCCCGTACCGGGCGGCGAGGCGGTCACGGCGATCACCGGTGTCGAGCTGCAGGCGGAATCGTTTACGATCAGGGGCTCCGGATTCTTTCAGCACGATCCCGAGGGCGGCTTGGTGATGGAGGTCCACGTCAACGGCGTTGACGTCACGCTGCGCAGCGATCACCGACCGCAACTGGAGCCCGCGTCGCTCTCGGCCACCGTGGCGTCTGCCGCGGGCCAAGGGGTTGGATACCTTGTGGTGTTGGTGGCACACGTGGAGACCGACGACCAACCCGATGCAGACGGGGACTCGATTGCCGATTCCCGGGACAACTGTCCGGGGGTGCCCAATTTCGATCAACACGATGCCGATGGGGACGGCGTTGGCGATGCGTGCGACAACTGCCCCGCCACCGCAAGCGGCGCGGTCGTGTTGCCGACCGGCTGCAGTGTCGCTCAAGTGTGTCCGTGTGAAGGGCCTGCGCCGGACGTGCAATGGTCCGATCAGCACGCCTACGTGCGGTGCGTGGCGCGCGCGTTGCGCACCCTGCGACGTGACGGGAAGATTTCACGCCACGAGGTGGCGATACAGGTGGACGATGCGGTCCGATCCGGCTGTGGCCGAACCGCGTTAGCCAGCGCGATCGGGTTGGGTCGATAAGCTCGCACTCATCGCTTGCCAGCCGTCTTGGCGCTGCTTGAGCCGCCGTAGCCGTGGGTCGACTCGACCGCGTATGTCGTCGCGTTGTTGAGATAGGCGAGAATTCCGGGGGCGTCGAAGTAGCGATAGCAGTAGAGCGACGCTGCGCCCAGAATCAGCCCGTAAATGAACTCGCGCATGCCAACGCCCTTCTCTGCCGCATCATCCTAGCCAGGTGTGGATTGGTGGTAAAGCGCGAACTTCCACCGCGGCCGAGCGGCGAACAGGACTAGGGCAACTGAATCGTCGCCGAGGCGCCGCCTTCGAGGTACGGCTCGTTGGCGGATACCGATGGCTGATTCGCGATGCCGTTGAAGCGATCGATCACCAACCCGATCACCGGCACGTCGACGCCGCGCGCAATGAGATGCGCGGTGTCGGTGCCGAGATTCTTGAGCGGGCTGATCGTACTGAAGCGACGGCGAACCGTGCACTGCAGCGACACCGATCCGGACAGCGACTGCTCGAACTCATTGATCACATTCAGTGAGATCTGCGTGCTCGTCGGACCGTACAGCACGTTCTCCGTGCACGGAACCAGCAGCAACTCGCTGTTCGACCCCGCTTGATTGGTTAGCACATGAAAGTGCAGTCGATCGGGGCATTGCTCGTAGGTCACGCCGTCCAGATTGAAGACGCCGGTGAAATCGCCCGGTGTGAGCCGCCGGAAGCCGATCGCCGTGTAGCCGACAGTCTCCGGTCCGCTGGTCAGACCCGCAACCGGGGTCGGCGAGATGGTCGATACCAATGCGCGCCCCTGCAGCGCGTTATGTGAGTTCAGATCGGGCAGAATCGGTTGGGTCGCGCACTTCAACTCGCCGCTGCCGCGAAATGGCGGAATCGCGGTGGCCGAGAAGAACGTGTGGAACCCCTGACTGACCATCCATGAGAGCGGCTGGTTGGCGGTCAATTGCACGAAGAAATCGGTCTCGCTGCAGGTCGTGCCGTCGATATAGACGCACATGACCGACACCGTGGCTGCGGTCAGATTGACCAGCTCGACCCGCGTGTCGCGCGGCGTCCCGCCGCTGTCGGCTTCGACCAGCGGAAACACCAACAAGGCCGACGGCAGCTTTTGCGCCGGGCCGGTTCCCACTACGGCCGGCAATGCGAGTGCATTGCCCGAGTTGAGCGTCGGGGTTGCAACGGCGATCGACGTTTCGGTCGCCGTCGGCTTCGGCCGCGGCGTGAACGTGCTGGTCGGCGTGCCGGTTTGGGTCCGTGTGAACGTCGTAGTCGGGGTCGACGTAGGGGTTGCAGTCGGCCGCGGCGTGAACGTGTTCGTCGGGGTCGTTGTCGGCACTCGCGTCCACGTCAACGTCGGTGTTGCCGTCGGCCTGAGTGTGAAGGTCAGAGTAGGGGTCGCGGTTGGTTTGCGCGTGAACGAGGACGTCGGAGTCGAACTCGGTGTCCGGGTGAACGTTCGGGTCGGGGTCGAAGTTGGCGTGGCGCTCGGACGCGGGCTGTTGCTCGGGCTCGGCGAGATCGTGGGTGTCCGCGTGATGGTCGCACTCACCGTCGCCGTCAACGTCGTTGTGGGTTGCGTCGTGTTGGTGATGGTCGGACTGAGTGTCGGCCGACGAGTAACCGTCGGTGCGGGCGTCCCGTCCACCGGCACGATTGCCGGGGCAAGCAGCGACCCGATTTGCTGAAAGAACAGCAGCAGGGCACTCAGGAAATTGGCGAACGATCCCATGGCACCTTAGGGGAATGTCACCGTCGCCGACCGGCCGCCTTGAAACGACGGGTCGTTCGCCGCGGTCAGCGGGGCGCCGTTGAAGGTGAACTGATCGATTCCCAGACCGATAAGCGACAATCCGCCGCGCACGATGACATGGGCGGTGTCGCTTCCCAGCGCTGTGCGATCGAGGGTGCTCGCCACATCCGTGAGCTTCCGCCGATCGTAGCACTTGAATTTGATGGCCGCGGAAAAGGATTGCTCGAACTCGTTGATGATCGTCAAGCTGACGTTCGGCTGACTCGGAGTCTGCGTCAACAAATCCTGCGTGCACGGCACCAGAATCAGTTCGCTCTCCGATTGTCCGGCGACTTGGCCCAGCAGCGTGAAGTGGAGGCGGTCTGGGCATTGCTCGTACGTGACTCCGTCGAGCGGCATCGCGCCGGTGTAGTCGCCGTCCGTCAATCGCCGAAACGCGGTCGCGCTGTAGCCGACGCTGGTTCCGTCGGACCCGAACACCACGGCGCGCGCCTGCAACGCGTTGTGGAATTCCACCTGCGGGAGTCGGGCGATCACGGCGCACTTCATCTCGCCGCGGCCGTAGAAACCGGGGACGCGGCTGAAGGTCCGGATGTCGTTGTAACCCTCGCTCGCCAGCCACGAGAGCGGCTGGTACGGCGTCATGGTGAGGAAGAAGCCGATCTCGTTGCAGCTCGTGCTGTCGACGTAAAAGCACTGCAAATCGACGGAGTTCGCGGTCAGGTTCACCACTTCGACACGAGTGTCGCGGCTCACGCCGTCGGAACCGTTGGTGCCGCTGTCGATCAGCGGCAAGACGACCAACGCCGATGGCAGCTTTTGTGCCGGCGGACCGGTCTGAGCGCCGGCCACACCGGTGACCCCCAACGCGGCTCCGAGAGCAAGCGCCAAGATTTTGTACCACGTCATCATCAACATCCACCCGCCCGATTCCGCGACCGAGCAGAGCCGCATCGTAAACGCGACCTTTCCGTAAATCAACTCAAAAGCCTGTGGCCGGGAAAGTTTGGCGCAACGTGCTGATCTCGCTATGGTAGTGCGGTGTCACAAGCGCCGAAATTTTGTCCGCTTTGTGGCGGCGCCTTGAATGCGACTGACGGCGCCGGCCGGGGCCGCCTACGCTGCGCTCGCTGCGAACATATCCACTACCGCAACCCGGCTGTGGGCGTCGCCGTCGTCGTGATGCAGGCGGGTCGGTTGCTGCTCGGCCGCCGCAGCCGCGGGCCGTACGCCGGGCGCTGGTGCATCCCATGCGGCTACGTGGAATGGGATGAAGACATTCGCGATGCCGCCCGGCGCGAGTTCTTCGAAGAGACCGGCTTGAACGTCGATATCGGTGAGGTGTGCGCGGTGCATTCGAACTTCCACGATCGGGCTCGCCAAACCGTCGGCGTCTGGTTCTGGGGAACCATCAACGGCGGCGCGCTGCAGGCGGGGGATGACCTCGGCGCGGTCGATTTCTTCGCCCTGGATGCGCTGCCTGCGCTGGCATTTCCCACTGATGCACTGGTCATTGAGTCACTTCGGAGCGGTCGCCGATCACCTTGACTTTCCGGCGTCTTTCGAGGCAGATAGCCGCGGTTGTCCCGCTCGTTCGTAGGGCAATACACCGACCAGAGTGGCAGGAAATTCAAGGAGGAACTGAGATGGCGCGTTTGCTCGAAGGCAAGGTTGCGATCATCACCGGTGCAGGCCGGGGAATCGGTCGCGAAGAGGCGCTGATGATGGCGCAACACGGCGCCAAGGTCGTCGTCAACGACCTCGGCGGCGGATTCGACGGCACCGGGGCCAGCACGGGACCGGCACAAGACGTGGTGAATGAGATCAAGAAAATGGGTGGGGAAGCGGTCGCCAACGGCGACAGCGTCACCGACTTCAAGGCGGCGAAGCGCATCATCGAGTGCGCCGTCGATACGTTCGGAAAGCTCAACATCGTCGTCAACAACGCCGGCATTCTGCGCGACCGCATGATCTTCAACATGGGCGAAGAAGACTGGGATGCGGTCGTCGGCGTGCACCTCAAAGGCACGTTCAACATGAGCCGCCACGCCAGCGAATACTGGCGCGAGGAGCACAAGAAGGGCAACATTCTCAACGGCCGCATCATCAACACCTCGTCCGACTCGGGTTTGCTCGGCAACGTGGGGCAGACCAACTACGGTGCGGCCAAGGCCGCGGTCGCGCTGCTGGCGATCACGATGGACCGCGAGATGGCGAAGTACGGCGTCACCTGCAACGCCATCGCGCCGGTGGCCCGCACGCGTTTGACGGTCGAAGCCACGCCGTCGACCGCCGCACTCATGGGCGGCGAAGTGAAGGAAGGTGAGTTCGACGTGTTCAGCCCGCGAAACATCGCGCCGCTGGTTGCGTGGCTCGCGAGTGATGATGCCAAGGACGAACACGGCGAAGTCTTCCGCGTCGGCGGCGGTACCGTGTGGCTCATGCAGGGTTGGCATTCGGTATCCAAGGTGCAGCAGCACGCCACTTGGGAAGCGGCCGGCCTCGGTGAGAAACTCAAGGCGGAGTTGGCCAAAGGGGTCACGCGCAAGGAAAGCACGGCCGACGTGTTCGCCGGCGGTTTGGGGTGAGATGGTGACTGGTGCTGGTGACTCGTGACTTGGAGACCCGGCGAGTCACCAGCCCATTTCATGATGCCCGACGTCCGCTCTCGATCTGACGTCCCGATGCCGCCCACCTACCGCAAGATTCTCTTCATCTGTCACGCGAACACCAGCCGCAGCATCATCGCGGAAGCGCTGATGAAGAAGATGCTCGAAGAGCGCGCACTGCACGAACATCTGACGGTGGAGTCCGGCGGGATCGCGGCGTATGCGCGCGATGGCGCACTGGTCTCCATGGACGCGCGACTGGTGCTGCGCGACGAGGGGATTCACATTCCGTCCGACTCGGTCTCGACGGACCTGAAGCGCAACCGTCGCATGGTGGCGGACGCCGACCTCATCCTCGCAATGACCGGCGAGCAAGTGCGCATGCTGCGCGATGCGTTTCCCGAATCGCACGGCAAGCCGGTGTTCACCTTGAAGGAATTCGCCGGCGGCCACGGTGACATCGAAGATCCGGCGGGCCGCGACGAGAACTTCTTCGCCGCGTGTCGCGACGCGATCAAAGCCTGCCTCGAAAAAGCCGTCGACCGACTCGCGGCGAGTTGAGCCGCATCATAAGTCCGCGACTCGCCGCCGAGCCGCGTGTGACGGCGACGATTCTGCCGCTGAGGGCAGCAGGGGATTCGACGGCATGGCTTTGGCCGTCGTGCGCCAACGCGCCCGCAAAGCGATCATCGCTGCGGGGGCGCGGCTTCGATGCCGTTCGCGACCATCGCGGAGCGCTGCGCAGTTCGCTCGCCAGCGACAGTGCAAGAATCAGAAGGACCGGTGCAGTCGCGACGCCCGGCGTGTACGCGCGTTCGCGCAGCGACCATAACGGATGCCCGATGCCGTTGACCGGCTCGATTCGCACCCATAGCCAACCGAAGGTGATTGCTGATCGCCATCCCCGCCGCACCGGCCTATACAGACACCAGAGGCCGAAACCGACTAGGGCAACGTTGAAGATCGCGAAGCCGCGTTCGCGATCCGCCGAGATCAGGCCGCTGACCACGCGCGCGGGTGGAAACACATCGTACAGGCGCCCGACGTATTCCTCGATCGAGTGCGCTGCCTGCGCCAGGATCAACAGCCAGAAGGTGATTCGCCGATTGTCGGATCGGGCCGAGGTCATCGCCGCGCTCGCGGCTACGCGGTGCGACCGGCCAGTCGCCGACGCCTCGCGAAGGCGACGGCGATCAGTGCGACAGTCGTGACCTCGACGGCAAGATTCGTGAGATGATACCCGGTTGGGGATCGATCGATGAGCATTCCGAGAACACGTGCGATCCCGAGGGCTCCGACACCGACCATCTCCAAGAGCAAGCCGGCGACCGTCAGCGCGCGATCGCGAAGGCACCAGAAGAGGAAACTCCCAAACCCAATCTGTAGGCCCCCGTAGAACGCGCGGATCTCAGTCAAACCGCTCGGTGTCGCAGACAGTCCGGCCTGCAGGGCGAAGTTTGCCGGAGCGACGAGACACGCGACGCCCGCAAGAAGGACGAAAGCAGCGAAGAAGGCGAGGAGCACGCGTTCAAACGACATGGCTATCTCCTCGGGGTGAGACGAGGTCGTCGCCTTGAGGTTAACGATCTGTCTACCAACCTGGGCCTCGGCGGGTCCCCTGCATGTTAGCCCGCCACCCGCGTGTCACGCGTATGAGCACGGTTTCACATCAGCCTTGATGAAGAGCGGATGCTTCGGATGTCCGCCCTTCGTCTGGCCGAGGCACGACAGTTTGCCGACCAGCAGCTGTTTCACTGCTTGGTCACGTTGCAGATGTGTTCCGTGCGTCCCCCAAGCTGCGACGACTATGCCCGCATCCTTCGCGCACGCCAGCAGCCATCGATCGTTGTCTGCGCCGACCGGTCTCACCTGCGCCTTCATCACGTTAGGATCAGTCTCCCGATACGCGAAGAGATTCACCATGCAGAGCGCGCCGTAGCCCCACCGTTTCGCGTAGTCCACACAGCGCCGAATTGTCGGGTCGTCTTCGACTTCATCGGCGGTGGACGGGTTCAGGCCTATGAAGACCGCGTAGCTCGAGTTCATCATGTCCCATTCTCGCCAGAGGCAGTAGCGATACTGGCGGCATGGAGACAGTATCGTCCTTCGTTCCACGGTCACATCGAACGCTGCCCGATCAGCTTGTCTAGCTCTTCGCGCAACTTTGGAAGCACATCGCCGTAGCTGTAGCTGCCAACCTTCACGTCCTTGCGTTTCAGATTCACCGTCGACGGGCCGCACCAGAGGCCGAGGTCGGCGTCGTCGGTTTCGCCTGGGCCGTTGACGCGGCAGCCCATCACGGCAATCGTGATGCGATGCTGTTGAGCGTACGCGGTGAGTTCCTTCACCTGCTGCGCCAGCTCGACGAAGGCTTCGTTCTCGACACGCGAACAGCTCGGACATGAAATGATGTTCAATCCCTGACCGAAGTCGGGGACGGAAATGAACCGACCGGCGGCGACGTCGGCGATGATCTGATGACCGACTTCGACTTCCTCGTGCTTGCGCTCGTTCGGTAGCGTCAGCGACACGCGAATGGTGTCGCCGATGCCATTGGCGAGCAGCTTCTCAAATGCGAGCCGGCTCTTGATGATGCCGTCGGGCGGCATGCCGGCCTCGGTGACGCCGAGATGCAACGGGACGTCGGGCCGCACCTCCGCAAAGCGCGTGTTGGCCGCAACCACCTTCGCCGGATCGGAGTCCTTGAGCGAGACCACGTAGCGGTCGAAGCCAATGTCGTCGAGCAGCTCGCAATGATAGAGCGCCGACTGCACGATGGCTTCGAGCTGATTGCCGGGATAGCGGTCGAGAAATTCCGGCGCGACCGAGCCGCAGTTGACGCCGACGCGAATCGCGCAATCGCTGTCACGCGCAACGGCTGCGAGCCAGCGCACCTTCTCGCGCACGGTCTTGCTGCGCTCGACGTGATGCAGATGCCCGGGGTTGTAACGGATCTTGTCGACGAACGGCCCGACGTCCTTCGCCAGTCGATAATTCTCCTGCAGATCGACCGACAGCGTCGCGTCGGTCTGACGGCGAATTTCTTTCAGCGCCTCGGCGTCCTTGGTGTTGTCGATGGCGATGCGGACGATCGCCGCGCCGGCGCGCTTGAGCTGCTCGGCCTGCGCCACGGTCGCGTCGATGTCGCGCGTCTTGGTCGCGCACATGCTCTGCACCGCCACCGGCGCCCCGCCGCCCACGGTGACGCGGCCGATGCGCACCGCGCGAGTTGCTCGTTCGCTCATTCGTCGCGAACCGTAGCTGATGGGATGTAGGCACTCAAGGCAGCGTCGGCCAAACGGAACGCTGAAAATCGGGACGCAGAATTCGCGGAATCACCCGGTGGCGCGCCGCAGTGCCGTTTCGACGCGTTGTGGAAGATCGAGGGCGCGGAAAAACTTCTCGGGATAAAGGTAGTCTTCGCCCGATTCGTCGATCACTCGAACCAGACCGTGCGCCTTGGCGTCGGCGTCCGGCAGCGCTTGGTAGATCTTGCGTAGCTCAAGGGAGACCGGGTAAACCGGCATTCGCTACGCATACTACGAAGCGCTTCTTCTTGGAGATGGTTCGTGCCGTGGCGAGTTCACCCGAGCAATCGCTTCGCCCTCAGTCCTTTTCTACCAATTCCCGTAGCTTCGTACCAATGCACTTCGGCTTCGCAGACGCACCCGTCGGCAAGACGAACCGTCGCAATCCCTTTCCGCTTGCGCCAACGGCCGCGCCCCTAGAGGCGTCGCAACCGGGCGCGATCACGGATTGAGTGCGACGTGGCGATGGTCTCAACCTGTCGGATCGGTCCAATGAGTTCGAAGTACATCTCTTTGGCGGCGCTGTATCGTCGCCCTTTTCATGGCGCGAACGTCGGCGCTTCAGCGGTGGCGCACGGCCTGAGGTCTCACTTGACCATCTCAAGGATTTTGGCCTGACTCTGCTTCCCCAATTGCGTAGATGATGTCATTGACGTCGGCGGGGTCCGGGTTTCTCCGTTCGGCCTCCTGAATCGTCTCGTACGATTCCCGGTCACCTGGATCCTTGAAAGTCACTATAAGCCGAGCCCGAAGCGCTCGTACTCGCGTTCTACGCGTTCGGAGTCCTGCGTATCTGGTTTGCCGCTTGGTGCGTAAATCAGGAGGCAGGACTTGTGCGAGAAGCGCGAGTGTGCCGCCGTCTCGAATACGCCCTCGATGCGATAGTCGTCGGCCGGCTTCACTTCGAATGTGATGAGCTCGAGAACTTTGCCGGGGATGTAGGGAAACGACTTCACAGCGGCCAGCGCAAAATCCGGACGTGTCCATTTTCCGCCCGGCTTCTTACGTCCCTGGTTCGCAGACTGAACTCGGTAGGCTGATCCACCCAGGCCGCGACCTTTTGCAATCTTTCCGGCTGCGACAAGCGCGTTGCGAATCTCCCAGTACATATCGTCTGAAAGATCGATGTCGAGCTTTTGCTTCGCAGCTTCGCGGAGCTTCTGAAGGAGGGTTGTGTTTCCAACCGAGGTCCCCTCCTTCGGCAGTGACGCGAAAAGCATGTCCCCAAGTTGCTTTTTTCTCTTCTGGCGTCACGAGCCCTCGGATCGCTCCTCGCTCAGGCCCAGCACGTCGGCCATGCCATAGCGGCCCACCGGCTGATTGATCAGCCACAGCGCCGCGCGGATTGCGCCGCGGGCGAGGCTGTCGCGGCTTTGGGTGCGGTGGGTGAGTTCGAGGCGTTCGCCGAGGCCGGCGAAGATCACGGTGTGATCGCCGACCGCATCGCCGCCGCGCACCGCCACGATGCCGATCTCGGCGGGTTTGCGCTGGCCGACGATGCCCTGGCGGCCGTAGACCGCGGATTGGTCGAAATCGCGTTGGAGCGCTTGCGCCACCGTCCGACCGAGCTGCAACGCCGTGCCGCTCGGTGAGTCGACCTTCATCTTGTGGTGGATCTCGATGATTTCGGTGTCGAAGTCGGGACCGAGAATGCGCGCCGCCTGTCGCACGAGTTGCAACAACACGTTGATGCCGACGCTCATGTTGGGCGCGATCACCGTGCGCGTCTGCCCCGCGAGCCGATCGAGCTCGGCTTGCTCGGGTTTGGTGTAGCCGGTCGAGCCGATGACGATCGGCGCTTTGTGTTGCACGGCGGTGCGCAGATGTTCGACCGCGGCGGCAGAGTTGGTGAAGTCGAGCGTCACCGCATCGGATCGGATGACTTTGTCGAGGCTATCGGTGATCGGAACCTGCAACTCGCCGACTCCGGCGAGCTCGCCGGCATCTCGGCCAACCGTTGCTACGCCCGCGGCCTCGACCGCGCCGACCACCTTGGTCTCGGGATTCTGCACGATCAAATTGATCAGCGTGCGGCCCATGCGGCCGCCCGCGCCGCAGACGATGATGCCGAGCGCCATTACAGCGCTCCGACGGCTTGCAGCGCGGCACGCAGGTGTGCGCGCGGCTGCTCCGTCATCGGCACCAGCGGCAGGCGCAACTCGTCGCGGATGAGCCCCATCATCGATAGTGCGGCCTTGACCGGAATCGGATTGGTTTCGAGGAACAGGGCCTTCACCACCGGCAACAACTTGAAATGCAGCGCCCGCGCCGCGACCAGATCGCCGCGGCGGATCGCGCCGGCGACCGCTGCCGACTCCTTGGGAAGAATGTTTGCGATCACGGAGATCACGCCGACGCCGCCGACGGCCATGATCGGCAAGGTGAGCGAGTCGTCGCCGGAATACACTTCGATCTTGTCACCGCACAGTCGCAGGACTTCTTGCACTTCGTCGAGCGAACCGGTGGACTCCTTGAGCCCGATGATCTCGTCGATCTCCGCCAAGCGAGCAATGGTTGACGCTTCGATCTTCGATCCGGTGCGGCCGGGAATGTTGTAAACGATCAGCGGAAAGCGCGTCACCTCGGCGATGCGCTGGTAGTGCTGATAGATCCCGTCTTGTGTCGGTTTGTTGTAGTAGGGCGAGATCAACAGCGCGGCGTCGGCGCCGGCTTCCTTCGCGGCCTTGGTCAACGCAATTGCTTCCGAGGTCGAGTTCGAGCCGGTGCCCGCGATGACGGGCAGGCGGCCCTTGGCCATCTTGACCACGAGGCGCACGACCTCGGCGTGCTCGGCGTGCGAGAGCGTCGCCGACTCGCCGGTGCTGCCGCACGGCACCAACGCCGTGGTGCCGCCGCCGATCTGCATCTCGACCAGGCGTTCCAACGCGGGCGCGTCGATCTCGCCGTTGTGGAACGGGGTCACCAATGCGGTCATCGAACCGCTGAAACGGGGCGCCATCACTCAGCCTCCAATTCGCCGCTGAATACTTCGGTCGCCGGGCCGGTCATCATCACGTGGTCGTCGGCCGCACGCCATTCGACCCCGAGATCGCCGCCGAGCAGGTGAACCGTCGCGCTGCGTTCGTGCTTGCGGTTCAACACGCCCGCCACCACTGCGGCGCAGGCGCCGGTGCCGCAAGCTTGGGTTTCACCCGATCCGCGCTCCCACACGCGCATTCGCACTTCGTGCGGGCCGAGCACGTGAATGAATTCGGTATTGACCCGTTGGGGGAAGAACGGATGGTGCTCGAATTGCGGCCCAATGGTTACCAGTGGCAGCGAGGTGACTGCGTCGACGAAAACGACGCAGTGAGGATTGCCCATCGAGACGCAGGTGATGTGATAGCGTTGCCCGCCGACGTCGAGCGGCGCGTTGATCACGCGACCTTCAGCCGCGACCGGAATGCGCGGCCCGTCAAGAATGGGCGCGCCCATGTCGACCGTCACCTGATCGACGCGACCATTGTCGATGTGCAACTGCAGCTCCTTGATCCCGCAGTCGGTCTCGACCCGCATCGGATTGCGTGCGGCGAGGCCGTGTTCGTACGCATACTTGGCGACGCAGCGGATGCCGTTGCCGCACATTTGTCCGCGACTGCCGTCGGCGTTGTACATCTCCATGCGGCAGTCGGCGACCGACGATGGGCAAATCAAGATCAGCCCGTCGGAGCCGATGCCGGTGTGGCGCGGACTGACCCGGCGGGCGAGCGCCGCCGGCTCGTCGATCCGGTGCGTGACGGCGTCGACGTAGACATAGTCATTGCCAATTCCGTGCATCTTGGTGAAGCGCACGCGTCTCATCGGTGAGGCACGACTACCACGCCGCACCTCGCGCGGCAATTTCTAGCGCGCTGTCGGGGTCGCCGCGTTTGCACGATCGTTTGGCGGCGGTAGCTCGCGTTGCACGATCACCGCGTTCGACGGCCCGCTGGTGTAGCCGTCGATGGTGCTGGAGATGACGCGGTAGAGATACCTGGAGCCCAGTGTGGCCGTGTGGTCGACGTACCGAAACGTGCGGGTTTGGCGGAAGCGCTCGCGGTCGTTGACTTCGAGCGTGGTGAGCGTTGTCGCCGCCTGCCGATCGTCTGCAATCGCGCGTTCGATCGTGAACCGCCCCAGATCCATCAACGTGCTGCCATCGACGTACTGGCGCGGGCGACTCCACGTCAGCGCGACCCCGTCGGAGGTGTTGGCGGCACGCAGGTCGGTGATCGCGCGCGGTGACGCGTCTTCCGGCGGCTTCACCATCGACTTGCGTCCGCACGCGGGGAGCAAGAGCACGGTTGCCAGGATGATGCGCGTGACGGAACTCGACCTCCAGCCTGCCCCGTTGCCGGAAGTGGCAGCCGGGGAGGGAACCTGACTTCCGCTTCTCATCTTCGCCGCGCCAACTTCCGCCGCACATTCTGCGGTGCCGTACCGCCGGGCGCACGGCGTCTTCCGATCGCCGCCTCCAGCGTGAGCCAGCGGCGCACGTCGGCGCTGAACTTCGGCGAGAAGTGGCGCAGTTCGGTAAGCGAGAGCTGATCGAGCGTGCGGCCGGTAGCGAGACACTCGCGCACGACCGCGCCCACGACCCCGTGCGCGTCGCGGAACGGGACGCCCTTGGTCACGAGGTAGTCGGCCAACTCGGTGGCGAGCGTGAACCCCGCCAGCGCCGCGGCTCGCATGCGCTCGGTGTTCACGCGGAGTCGCGGCACCATGGCCGCCAACACTTCGAGGCTGGCGCGAATCGTGTCGTAGCTGTCGAAGACGATCGCCTTGTCTTCCTGCAGATCGCGATTGTACGCCAGCGGCAAGCCCTTCAGCACCGTCAGCAACGCCGTCAGATTGCCGTACAACCGTCCGGTCTTACCGCGAATCAATTCGGCCACGTCGGGATTTTTCTTCTGCGGCATCATCGAGCTGCCGGTAGCGAAGCTGTCGGGCAAGTCGATGAAGTGAAATTCCTGCGACGACCACAGCACGATTTCTTCGGCGAAGCGGCTGAGATGCATGCCGAGCAGCGCCGCGGCGCTGAGGAACTCAACGGCGAAGTCGCGATCACTGACCGCGTCGAGGCTGTTCGCGCTCACGCGCCGGAAGCCGAGCTGTTTGGCGACGTACGCGCGGTCGATTGGGAATGTCGTGCCGGCGAGCGCCCCGGAGCCGAGCGGCAGCACGTCGGCATGCTCGGGGCACGCGGTGAAGCGTTCGCGATCGCGTTGCAGCATCTCGATGTACGCGAGCAGATGGTGAGCGAACAACACCGGCTGCGCCGGCTGCAGATGGGTGTAGCCGGGCATGATGGCGTCGGCGTGACGACGTGCGAGGTCGATCAGCGCGGCCTGCAGCTCTGCCAACTGCGTATCGACGATCGTGGCGGCCTCTTTGAGATAGAGCCGAAAGTCGGTGGCGACTTGATCGTTGCGGCTGCGCGCGGTGTGCAGCTTGCCGCCGATCGCGCCGAGCTTCTCGATCAACCGCCGCTCGATCGCCATGTGAATGTCTTCGTCGGTCGGCGCGAACCGGAAGCGGCCGCGATCGAGTTCGCGCTCGATTTCCTGCAGCGCGCGAATGATACGGCGCGCATCGCCGGTCGGAATGATCCGCTGGCGTGCCAGCATCCGACAGTGCGCGATGCTGCCGGCGATGTCCTGCGGGTACAGCCGCCGGTCGACGGCGAGCGAGGTCGTGAAGGCGTCAACCAGTGGATGTGTCGACTCGCTCATGCGCCCCGCCCAGGCTTTGTGACCGGTCGACGGCGTGCGCCGGCCAGCTCCCGCATGTCCAGTGGTCACCCGCCGCGCCATGGGCGCGGACCTTAGCGGAAAGCGGTGGTGAAGGAAATTCGAATGCGTTGTCCTGTATTCCGGACAGGATCAGTAAACCTCGTCGACCCTACTGGACAGTTCGAGCATGCCGGAGGTTCCGCGGAAGGTGGTGACACTCCTGATGATGTGGGCGCGCTGATTGCACGGGGCCTCCTTCAACGAAGCTGGTCGACACTGAGCGCATTGCCGATTGGCACTTCGCATGAAGGCCATCGCAGCTCGCGCAAGAGGGGGAACGATGAACGGAAAATGGTTGTCGCGACGTGCGAAGCTCACTGGGCTGCTGACGCTCGGGGGTGCGCTCGTGCTCGGTGCATGCTCGCGCGCGCCACATTGGATTTCCGAGACCGGGAAGCCGCTCGACGCGATGGCCGAACGCTTGGAGGAATACGGCACGATCACGATGTCGGCACCGATGCTCTCAAAGCCTGATGCCGCGTTTGGTTTCGATCTCAATCGCGACGTGAACGACTATTTCAAAGAGGCGAAGAGCGAGGTCCAGGGCGGCGCGGCGTCGCTGGAGCAAGTGATTCAAAGTTTCTCGCTCAGCGCGGCCGTTCAAGCCGACCCGACGCAGATGGCGGCGTATGGCGAGAAGGTGCGGCAATACTATCAACAGGCCTCGCGGCAGCAGATGCAACAGAATCTCGTTGATTCCGCCGCCGAGAGCGAGTTTCGCGCCGCCGTGCAGGCGGCCCAAGCCGAAAAAGATCCACAGGTGCGCGATCAAAAACTGGCCGACGCACGCACCAAGCTGGCCGCCAGCCTGGCGCCACAAGCGACTCCCCCGCCTTTCCCAGTCGCCAGCGACGTCGGCGCGGCCCCGACCCCAGCCACCTCGGCGACGCCGGCTAGCGGCCGCAGCGGTCTGCTCGACAGCGGCGCGTTCAAAGCCGCCGGGGCTCTCTTGCCCGCGAACTTCAGTCCCACGCTCTCAAACCGAACGGCGTTGGTCACCGCCGCTGGCGACAAAGCGGTTGAGGCGATCTTCCGCGTGCTCGGCAATCCCGGCGACGCGCAGAGATTCAAAGGGAAGATCGTAACCTTCGGGGCGGCGGCAGTGTCGGTCGATCCCGGTTGGCGAACCCGCAAAGACTTCGCCGCCGACCTCACCGTCCGCCTCGGCTACCAGTACGAAAAGGCACGCCCCGAAGTTGTTGAGGCGCTCATCCATGACAAGAATTTGGACGCTGCCCTCCGTGCTCGTATCGCTCAAGAGCATCACCTCGCACTGCCGGATGACGCTAGTGCTTCGCGCGCCGTCTATCCACAAACCATCCCCAGCGGGTGGGGATGCGAGGTGTGGCAAGAGAAGAAATCAAAGCAAGGGTACCGGGAAGAGCAGGCGGATACATGCGACTTCGGGTCCGCGCGAAACCCCGTGACGGCTGCGGTTTCACCGATGACCGAGACCCAAACTCTCGATCTCGCCAGTTCCTCGCGACGCATCGATGAGGTTTCGATTGCGCTTTCCTTTGCGCTGCGCTCCGCCGGCTACGGTGCTCAAGCAGACGCGTTCGAGGATTTCGTCAAGTCACGCCAATCGGATGCGCGTACTCGCACCGCGGCGGTCCCCGCAAACTCGTACAGCGCAAGTGGGGGTGTATTTGGCTATCAGGTCGGGCCGATCCTGCGCGCCATCGATGATGCGGGCAGCGGAGACCTCAAGTCTGCCAATGTTCTCGATCGGCAGTCTTTCCCCGTGTTGATCATTCTGGGACTCGATGCAAGCGACATTCGTCCACGTTTGCATTGGTGTAGTGAAGCGACGTGTTCAACTGACGGTGTCGGGGCGGGGAGCTCATCCGGCTCAGAGTATCGCGCTGAAGGTGCTCCAGAAGAGAGACAGTGGATCGAGGTCTACGAGCCGGTCATTACCTTCAATCAAATTGCTCGTTGGGTGCCGCTCAAAAGTCACTGGTACTACTTCGGTAGGACATTCAGGCCGCGCTGGTCCGAGGAAGAGCGACTTCAACTCTCATATGAGCTGAATCTCGCCCCTGATCCGGAGATGTCTGGCGAGGCGATTCGTCCCACCCTCAAACTCGCCAAAGTGCGCACCGAAATGCTCAAGCACTTCGCGTTAGGCTCCTTCCTCAATCTGACACTGCCGGTCGAATATCTCGTTCCCGACGGGGTTCCCAAGATGCCGAAGCTTGCGGAGGTCGTTCCGGATCGCGTGACGTTGGTCAAAACTGGCGACGCGGTTGGCGCCGCGAAAGTCTCTGTCGCAATCGTTGGCGACCAGTTGGATCAGGTGGCGTTGAATAAGATCAGTGTCGCTACCGGCAACGCGAAACTGCAGACCGGTGCCGGGACAGCGGCACACCGTTCCGGCAACACGATCATTGTTCCGATCGAAGTGCAGGATGCAAGCACACCAGTGATGCTCGAGCTGCCGTTTGATCCCGCCAACGCTCACGCGATCGACTCTGGCATCCGAGGCTCGCTGTACACTCGGCCGATCGTGGTCAGCGTCGTTGAGAAATCGGCGCCGAACAAACCAGGGTCGGCGACAAGGAAGCAGGAGAAGAAGGACACCGAGAAGAAGGACACCGAGAAGAAGGACACCGCGCCTTCGCAGAAAAAGGATTCGGAGGCCGGCTCGACGAAGCAGTCATCGCAACGGTGAAACCTCGGGCGGCTCTATCACACGGAGCCCTTGGTAGTTCGGAGGTGAATACATGGCTGATACAGCAATCACACGTCGCACGTTAGTCCCGGTTCCGTTCGGTGCTCGAGTCGGCACGAGTAGCGGCGCCGCCGCTCATCGACCGGCGCCGGCTGGAACAGGCTCGGGACCGCTCGGCACCGGTTCCGGGGCGTTGGGGACAGGCTCGGGAGCGCTGGGCACGGGTTCCGGAGCGCTTGGCACCAAGTCGGTCGGTCTCGGCTATCATCCCGATCTTCCCGATTTCCGTGACCGTGCGTTCGGCGGCATCGACTTCGTCAAAACCGCTGCCGGGAAGCTGCTGCAAGCGACGGCGCAGTCCACTGGAAAGCAGTCGCACCTGCTCGACTCGACGCAGCCGTTGCCGGCACGTGTGCACCTCGGCGACGCGTCGCCCATGCCGCCAATCGAAGATCAAGGTCAAATGCAATCGTGCACTGCCAACGCCGCCGTTGGCATGGCCGAGTATCTGATTCTGCGCAGCGGCGAAGACCAACTCGATCTGTCCAGGATGTTCCTCTACAAGGTGACGAGGCGACTGCTCGGATGGACCGGAGACACCGGCGCCTACATTCGCACCACGCTCAAGTCGATGGTCCTCTTCGGCGTGCCGCCCGAATCGGATTGGCCCTACGATGCGCAGCTCGTCGATATCGAGCCGGAAGCCTTCCACTATGCCTACGCCGAGAACTTCAAGGCGATGAGCTACGCGCGCCTTGATGGCTCCGGCGCCCTGGCTCCCGGATTCTCGACGCGCGGCGAGCAAACTCTCGATACGCTCAAACGCACGCTCGCCGACGGCTTCCCCGCAGCCTTCGGCTTTCCGGTGTATCGCTCGATCGGTTCAATGGGCAGCAACTTCGTGATCCCCCTTCCCATCCCCGGTACCGATGTCCTGATCGGCGGGCACGCGGTTTTGGCCGTTGGGTATGACGATTCGATCCCGTGTGCGCAGCAGACCTCACCCGGTGCTCTGATCATCCGCAATTCGTGGGGCGAGACCTGGGGAGACCACGGGTACGCGTAT
>DATKMK010000090.1:0-3044 GCA_035541895.1 Binatia bacterium
CTGGGATTCCCAAGCCCGCGGCGCCGTGCTCGGCCTCACGCGCGGGGTCACGCGCGCCCATGTGGTGCGCGCAACGCTGGAGTCGCTGGCGTATCAAACGCGTGACGTGGTCGACACGATGTTGACCGAATCCGGTCGCCAACTCGGCGGCTTGCGCGTCGACGGCGGCGCCGCAGCGAACAACTTCCTGATGCAGTTCCAGGCCGACATCCTCGGCGCGCCGGTCGATCGCCCGAAGGTGATCGAGACCACCGCACTCGGCGCGGCGCTCCTGGCCGGCCTCGGCGTCGGGTTGTGGAAGTCGAGTGCGACGCTCGAACGCGTGCGCCAACGCGATCGCATCTTCAAGCCGAAGATGAAGCCCGAGCAACGCGAAGCGCTCTATCAGGGCTGGCGTCGCGCCGTGGCCGCGGTGCGATCGCTGGGTGCGTGAACTGGAACGAGTGTCTCTGCGGCATACCGTTACACCTCTGAGCAGCGGCGGGCTATGCATGAGCGGTGGCAGACCGAGTGCTTCCGCATGATCCACTCGCTTTCATCTGCGACTGCCTGCGCGAGGCGCGCAGTTTGTGGACCTACCACGTCAACATGCGTCTCGGCCAGCGATTCATCGCACGGGACATGATCATTGGCGCGTCTACGAGCTACGCGATTGTGAAGGAGTGCCCCGAAGACGAGTACCTGCCGAGTTATCTCTCGCTTGGCCGGCGGCAGTCGGTGGGCTTCCACGTGTTGGTGGCCGTCGACGTTCCGGGGCAGAATGTGCGGGTGGTGACAGCATACTATCCCGACCCCGATGAGTGGGCAGTCGACTTGAAGACTCGGAGGACTATGAAATGAAATGCGCTGTATGCAGTGGGCTCATGAAGCCAGTCACTACCAGCTTGCCCTTCAAGCTTTCGGACGAGCGAATCATCATCCTGAAGGGAATTCCCGTGCTTCAGTGCGGCTCGTGTGCGGAGTCCCTGCTCGAGGACGCGGTCATGGCACGGGCGGACGCTATGCTCGGTAAACTCGACGGCGGTGCGGAGCTTGCGGTGATTCGTTACGCGGCGGGAGAAGGTCCAACTCGGCGGCTTCAGCGGACGGCGAGCAATGGAGGATGTGCGAGAGGTTGAAACTCTTGGCTGCCCGCCCCACTGAGCCGCGAGCAATCGACGCCTGAAGGATGTAATCAGCGACAAGGAATGCGAGGAAGAAAGGAAAGCCGTCATTGCTGGTCTGGAAGCCCGGCGCAAGCCAGTTGCGGACGGCCGGTGTGCCTCCGCTACGGCACCACACGCCGCGTGATCCCGATCGTCGCCGGGCCGTAGCGTTCGTCTTCCCACGCGACGTAAACCACTCGGCCGTTCGGTGCCGACTCGTCCACCGCAACCACCGGCCGATACTGATTGCTCGGATCGTCGCCGCTGTCGTCGACGCGTTCGTCCGCTTCGAACGTCGCACCGTGATCGCGGCTGCGGGCGAAGAAGATGTCGTTGTCGCCGAGCTGGTTGTCTTGCCACACCACGAAGAGATCCTCGCCGCTCGCGGCAATGGCGGGATGCCACTGGTTGTCGGGCGTGTCGTGATCGGGATCGAAGCGGCGCGCGGTGGCATCGACCCGCGTGCTGGCGGTGAAGCCGCGGCCATGATCATCGCTGCGCGCGTAGTGAATCGCGGTGACGGGGTCCTGCGCGCGGCGATCCGCCCACACGACGTGGAGGCGGCCGGCGTCGTCGAGCGCCGGAATCGGATGGTCGTGGATGCGCTCGAGACCGACGGCGTCGTCGACGCGTACGTTGGGATGGAAGCGTGTGCCGTTGCGTGACCGCGCGCTGAAGATGTCCCAGTTGTAGTTGCGGAAATCGGTCCAGAAGACGTGAATCCAGTGGTTCGAAGCGATCACGGCCGGCGCCCATTTGTTGTCGAGGCTGCTCGACGACGGCACCGGGGCGCCGCTGTCGACGCGGACGGATTTCCCCATCGCGATCGAGGTGCCGCGGCCACGGGCGAAATAGATGTGCTCGAACGGAATACCGCGCGGTCCGTGATCGCGCTCGTCGACCCACGCCACGACTGGCCGTCCGTGAGGATCGACTGCGACCGCAGGGTTCCACTTGGCGGCGCTGTCGGCGCCGCTGTCGACGCGAACATCCGCACCGAATTTGTGACCCGTCGCATCGAAGCGCGCCAACTTGATGCGGCCGCAGCCGTCCACATGCCCGGAACAGAACTCTTGCCACACGACGAACACCTGTGCGCCGTCACTTCGCAATGCGACCGCTGGCTGCGATTCGACGATGGCCCCGACGGCGTTGTCGCTCACATGCTGAACCGTGAAGTGCTGGCCTTCGTCTTGGCTGATCGCGAGGTAGACGTTCTCGATCCCGCCGCGAGTCTCTTGGTACGTCACGTACACGTTGCCGCCGTGGGCAGCGATGCTCGCGCGGCGCTGCTCGCCATCCGTCGGTAGGGCAATGACCCGGCTGCTATCGAAGGCAGTCGGGGCTGACCCAACCGGCGTACGCGCGGCAGGGGCAGCGTCGGGAATGTCGAGATCGGCGAAGATGATCGACTCACGATAGCCGTTCTCGCATTCGCCGGCAGCGTTGGGTGCCGCGCAAGCCACGCCGGACAGCGGCAGTAGCGGTGTTCCGGCCGTCACCAGTTGGTTGCGGCGCTGCGCAAGCGTGAGATCAGGCGTTTGCAGCGCCGGATCGTCGCGTACCCATGGCGCGATCGCGACGAAACCGCTGTCGGGGTTCTGTCCGATCCAGGCGGAATTCGGCGCGAGGGTTGGCGTCACGCCTTTGCGTCGCTTGCCCATGATTGCGCCCTGGCCATCGAAGGTGATCTCGTAGAGATTGCCGACGAGACAGGGTGTGACGTTGAACTGAAAATTCGGATTGCGCTGCACCTGGGCGAAGCCGCCGTCTTTGAATCCGTCGGGCTGCCAGGGATCGACAGTAAATGCCCAACTGTCGAAGGCTTCGGCTTGCAGGATGAGCTGCGCCCGCTTGATGTCGTAGCGATCGTTGACGTCGATCATCCAGGCGTCCTTC
>DATKMK010000091.1:0-27322 GCA_035541895.1 Binatia bacterium
CGTCGGTGCGCCCCGTGAAGCCTATGGCGAGCTCGGTCTGCAAGCGGGTGTGGTCGAGGAACTCCGCGGCCCCTCGTGTGCTCCAGGTGCCGAGGTTCCGATGGTCTACCAACTCCATGGATGGTGTCACCGTGGTCGCCAAGCGATCGGGACCAATCGGTCCGTTCCACCCCGCGACCGAGCGCGCCACCGCGGCGGCGCGGTTCCGCGCCGGGCCCTCGGGCAGCAGCTCGGCGTAGCGCTCGTAGAGGCGGACGAGCGCGGCGCCGAGGCGATCGGCCGCGAAGATCTCCTGGCGGCAGAGGACACCGTGCGCGTCGACCTCGGCGACCTCGATCGCTTTGTTCTCGTACGGGCCAACGTCGTAGCGGCCTCGGGTGTCTCCGCTTGCGCCCGTGCGGCGGCGGGTCAGGAGTAAGCGCTCGCCGAGCGTCGCGAGCGGCTCGACCTCGTAGTACGGAGCGCGCGATCGGAACAGGCGCTTGAGGGAAGCGACGGCCGCGTCCCTCCCGTACTCGGATCCCGTCGGGTGATCGATCTCCCGCAACTCCTCGTGAATCCCCGCCGCGACCGCCTGGAAGTCGTGCGCGGCGAGAGCCGCGTCGAAGCGGGCCCTCCACGCGGTCGCCGCGTTCGGCCGCACGCGGCGGCCGCTGACGAGTCGAGACCGTTCCGTCGTTCCCGCAATCTTCGGGCAGGAGTCCGTTCCCCCCTCCTGGAGCCCGGCTGGAAGAGTGCCGGCATGACGGGCGTCTGCCGTCAGCTCATCGAAGCGCGCCAGCGCCTCGGCTTCGCACTCGGGTTCCCAGATCTCCGTTCTGGTCGTGAGACCATCGCTGCCGAAAACAAACAGCGCGAGGAGCCGATTCTCGAAGGCACCCCCGGTGGAGCGCACGGTGCCGAAATAGGCGCGGCGAACGAGGAAGGCATTGGGCTCGATGGCGAGGACGGCATCGTCGCGCAGCGCCCAGCCCGCGGCGAGCTCGTCCTGCAAGCGCCAGTGTTTGAGGTAATCCGCTGGCCCGCGTGCGCTCCAGGTGCCGAATCTCCGGTGGTCGGCGTTCTCGACCGACGAAGCCATCGCGGTCGCCAGCCGCTCCGGATCGATCGGCCCGTTCCACGCCGCGATCGAGCGCGCCGTCTCCGCGGCGCGTTCGCGCTCAGTGCCCTCGGGCAACAGCTCAGCGTAGCGGTCGTAGAGGCGCGTGATGGCCGCGCTGAGGCGGTCGGCGGCGAAAATCTCGACATGAACCCACCGTCCGCGATCGTCGGCCTCGATCAGTACGACCTCGTGGAACTCGCTGCGTCCGAACCCCGCCAGGTGAGCCTCGCGCAATCCTTCGATCGAGAGGAAGTGTCGCGCGAGGGCCAGCGCGTCGCCGAGCGATGCGAGGATCTCCGAGCGGAAGTCCAGGCGATCGGCCTTCATCATCGATCGGCACTGCGTGAGCATCTCGCGGCTGCCGTACGTCGCACGCGTCGGATGGTGTAAAACGTGGAGCGACTCGTCGAACACCTCCGCGAGTGCGGCGCCGTCCCGCGCTGCGATCACCGATTGGAACCGTTCGATGCCGCGCGTCGCCGCGTTGGCGCGCCCGCGGCGGCGGATAAGTGGCTTCAGCTCTGCGCCCGCAGAGAGGGGCCCAGGACCGACGATCTCGTCGAAGCGCGCCAGCGCCTCGGCTTCGCAGTCCGCATCGAAGAGTTCGTAGCGGGCGACGCGGCCATCGGGATCGAAGATGAAGAGGCGCAGGAACGCCCACTCGAATGCGCCGCCGCTCTCGCGACCCACGCCCGAGGACAGCCACCGCAGGAGCAAGGCGTCGTGGGTGAGCGCGAGCACGTCCTGCGGGCGAGACATCAGCTGGTCCCCGACCTCCCGCGCCGCGGCCATGCCGCGAAACAGCATCTGCGGCTCGGTGGACGAGCCCCATCCGAGCACCCGGTGGTCTACGATCGCCGCATCGGAGCGGAATACCTCCGCGTAGCCATCAAGGTCGAAGCTTCCGGCGAGGTCCACGCCTCCGGGCGCCACCACCCGCACCGAGCGCGCCGTCGCCGCGGCGCGCGCGCGCTCGGGACCATCGGGCAGCAGCTCGGCGTAGCGCTCATAGAGACGCGACACGGCGGCGCCGAGCTGGTCGGCAACGAACGTCTCGGAACGCCGGCCCATCCCCTGAGCATCGACTTCGTGCACCACGAGTTCGTCGAGCTCGAAGGTGCCGACATCGAAGCGGTCCGCGACCACGCCCGCTGCGGAGATGCGCCGGCGGAACAGCGACAGTGATTCGCCGAGGGTGGCCAGCGGCTCGTGGGCCCAGGTAGGAGTTTGCGCTCGCAATACTGCCTCGACGCTGGTAAGCGTTCCCGCCCACCCGTAGGTGTTCTTGTTCTGGTGGTCGGTGGACTCGTAGTCATCGCGGAAGAACGTGGCGAACGCGCTGGTGTCGCGACGTGCGAAGGCGGCGTCGAAGCGGGCGATCGCGCCGGTCGCCGCGTTGGGGCGCACGCGGCGGCGCAGGGGGCGCTTCGCCTCTGCGCCTGCGACGAGTGCGTCGAAGCGCGCCAGCGCCGCGGTTTCGCCGTCGGTGTCGAACCACTCGGCGCGCGCCAGCCGGCCGTCGTCACCGATGGCGAAGAGAACCAGGAAGGGTCGCTCGTAGGCGCCGCCGACGACGCGCTCGGTGCCCGAGTGCTTGTGTCGGATGAGTAGCGCGCTCGGCTCCAGTGCCAGGAGATCGCTCGTTCCGATAAGGACGTCGGCGGCGACCTCCAGCAAGGCGCGCAGGTGCTCGACAAACGCGGCGCCGCCGCGCATCGACCAGGTGCTCAGGTGCCGGTGGTCGATGCCCTCGATGTCGGGCGCGATCACCGCCGCGACGCGCTCGAGATCTCTCGCCGCCGTCAACATCGTGCCCAGCGAGCGCGCCGTCGCCGCGGCGCGCTCGCGCTCGGGGCCGTCGGGCAGCAGCTCGGCGTAGCGCACGTAGAGGCGAGCAATGGCGTTGGCCAACCGATCAATGGCGAAGATCTCCGCCCGGCAGCAGACACCGCTGGCATCGACCTCGGACAGCTCTATTGCCTCGTTCTCGTACGGGCCGACATCGTAGCGGCCCCTGGTGTCTCCGCTGGCGCGGGTGCGGCGACGGGAGAGCACCAGGCGCTCGCCGAGCGTCGCGATTGGCTCGACCTCGAAGTGGGGACCGCGTGATCGAAAGAGGCGCTGGACGGAGGCGATGGCGGCGTCGCGGCCGTATGTCGATCCTGTCGGATGATCGATTTCCCGATACTGCTCGTGAAACTCCGCTGCGAGCGCATCGAAGTCGCGCGCGGCGAGGGCGGCCAGGCAGCGGCTATTCATGGCGGTCGCGGCGTTCGGGCGTACCCGCCGCCGAACAGCCGTCGCCGTGGCGATGGGCGCCGCGGCAGGGACGGTCGGCGTCACTCTCTCACGGTCGCTGCGCACGCGCTCGGCCAAGAGCGTCGCGCCCTTCGCCTCCCACAGCTCGATGGCGCGACGCTCCTCGGCGTCGGCTTCGGTGCCACGCCCCGCCGCGCGCAGGGCCGCGGCGAGGGCCATGCGCGCGTCGGCGTGGTCGAGCAGCGCGTCCGTGGTGGAGGCGATGGCCACCGCGGCCCGTGCCAGCTCGACCGCTTCGGCGTGCTCGCCGCGCTTCGCGAGCGCCTCGGCGCGCACGCCGCGCCAGGCGATGGCGGCCTGGAGATCATCGCCGGCGAGGCGTTCACTCTCGTGTGAGAGCAACTCCGCTTCTGCGACTCGATCCAGAGCGAGAAGTGTACGCGCCAACAGCGCCCCGGCGCGCGCCGCGTCGATACCGAGGCCGAGATCGCGCAGACCTTCGTACGCGCTAAGGAGGAGGCGTTCGGCCGCGGCGGCGTCACCTTCCATCGCCGCGATGCGTCCGGCGAAGGCGTCGGCTTCGAAGAGACGGTGCGCGATGCCGAGATCCTCGACCATCTTGCGCGATGAGGCGAGCATGCGCCGCGCCGCCTCGGTGCGGCCACGCAGTGCCTCGAGGACGCCCTGGCAGGAGAGGGCGACCGATTCGACGGCGGGCGCGCCCTGCGTGATGCGCAGCACGCGCACGACGTCGAGGCAGCGGCCGCTGGCACGCGTCACCGGGCTCGGTCCCCATAGCGCCGCGAGCGGCGCGCCCGCTAACACCGCGTTGGCGCGGCGCCGATCTCCCGCTTTGCGCGCCGCCGCCAGCGCCTTGTCGAGCGCCGCCTCGCAGGCACCGACCTTGCCAAGGCGCGCCAGTGCCTGCGCATGTACCGAGTGCGCCTTTGCCTCGCCGGCAGCGTCGTCGAGTTTCGCCAGTTCCGCAGCCGCGGCGGCGACGCCGTCTGCGCTGGTGTGCAGCGACGCGGGGTCGGTGAGCACGGCAAGCTGGGCAGTGAAACAGGTGTGCCAGGCGTGCAGGCGATTCACCTCCCCGTTTGCAAAAGGGGGATCGAGGGGGATTTGTGCCGACGATCCATTCGCAAATCCCTCCCGACCTCCCTTTTTCCAGGAGAGGGACCCTGACGCTGTAGCGTCATCGACAAATTTCCCCAGCTCGTCGATCGCCTTCGCTGCCGGCCCCACGTCGCCGGCCGAGAGCAACGCTTCGCACCAATCGAGCGCTAGATCGGCGCGGGCCGGGTCGGCAGCGTCGAGCCGCTCCATGGCGCGCCCCAGTAGACTCGCGGCCAACGGCACGTCGTCACGCGCCAGCGCGCGTCGGCCCGCCGCCGCGAGGCGCGTCGCCGCGCGCGCGCCGAGGGTCTTACCCTTCTCGTCGAGCGGACCCAGCTCGCGCAGATGTTGGTGCGCCTGCTCGAGATGCCAACCGATGGTCTCGTCGTGCTCGGCAGCGTCATTGACCTGCGCCTCGATCCAGTCGGCCAGACGCTCGTGCAATTCAGCGCGCGTGCCCTTGAGCAGACGCCGGTAGGCCGCATCGCGGATCAGCACGTGATGGAAGCGCAGCACCGGTTCACCGAGGAACCAGCCGGTATCGCGCTCGATCAGCTCTGTGCGCCGCAGTGCTTCGAGCCGCGCGTCGAGTGCGGTACCGTCGCGCGAGAGTAGCGCCGCCACGGCGCTGCGCGAGAAATGGCGACCGACCACCGCGGCGCGTTCGAGCACGGTGCGCTCCTCCGGACGCAAACGTTCGATGCGCGCGGCGAGTAGCGCATGGATCGTCGGCGGCATTTCGAGGGCCGCGAGGTTCGCGCCGATGATCCATCGGTCCCCCCGTCGCTCGATCGCTCCCTCGTCGACCAACATGCGCACCAACTCACCGACGAACAACGGATTGCCCTCGCTGGTCGCGAGTATCTTGGCAGCGACCGCGGCGGGCAGGTCGGCTGCGCCGATCACGTTAGCCGCGAGCCGCATGGCGGCTCCGGCATCGAGGCCGCCGAGCGTGACAACATCGGAGACCAACCCCCCCGGGGTCACCAACGAGGAGCGGAGATCACGCAGCTCCGGTCGTGCGCCGATCAGCACCAGTAACGGCACGCCGCTGCCCCACTGCACTAGATGCTCGATCAGGTCGAGCAGCAGCGGTTCGGCCCAATGCAGGTCGTCGATCACCAGCACCACCGGCTTGGTCTGCGCCAACCCAGTGAGCAAGCGGCGGATGACGAAGAAGGTTTCCTCGGGTGGCGCCGGCGCGCCGGCGAGCAGCGCCGAAATGCCGGCGGCGATTCGAGCGCGTTCGGCGTCACTGGCCGGGAGGACGGACTCGATCGCCGCGCGCAGCGGGTCGCCGGGGAATGAATTCCCCGGCTCAGTCGTCGCAAGTCGGCTCAAGCCGACTCCGGAACTAGAGCCCCGAGTCCCCTTCAGGGGACTTTCCAACGATTCAGCCCGGGAATTCATTCCCGGGTCGCCCGGAGACCGAGATGTTTCGCTGTCAGCCCCGCCGGGGTGCAGGAACTCGCGCAGCGCTTCGGCCAGCGGCGCGAACGTCGCTCCGCCAGCAGCGTCGCACTGCGCCGCAATGACATACGCTGCAGCGCCGCAGCGGTGACCAAGCTCGTCGATCAATCGCGACTTGCCGAGACCCGGCGAGCCGAGCAGTACCGCGAGGCGAGCGGCCGGCTTTGATACCGCGGCATCGTACACCGCCGAGAGCCGCGCTAGCTCGTCTTCGCGCCCGACGAATGCTGCAGTGATCGCGGTTGCCGGCCGGTCGAGCGACTCGACGCGATACGCCTTCACCGCTTCCGAGCGCCCCTTCAAAGCGAAGCTGCCGAGCGGTGCCAACGTCACCAACGCCGCGACCAAGCGTTGCGTCGATTCGCCGATGACCACATCGCCGTTGCCGGCTTCCTGCTGCAGGCGAGCAGCGACGTTCACCGGATCGCCGACCACGTCGCTGTCGTCGCTGGTGACGACGACCTCGCCGGTATTCACGGCGACCCGCAGGCCGATGTCGCGCTGTTCGCCGGCGAGGGCGCGAAACGCGTCTTGCATCGCCACCGCGGCGCGCACGGCGCGGATCGCATCGTCCTCGGCGACGCGCGGCACGCCGAAGGCGGCCATCACCCCATCGCCCAGCAGCTTCACCACGGTCCCGCTGTGCCCTTCGACCGCGGCGCGCATCGCTCGGTAGTAGCGCTCCATGAAGGCGCGCGCCGACTCAGCATCAAGGCGCTCTTGCAAGGCGGTCGAGCCGGCAAGATCGGCGAATATGATGGTGACGATCTTGCGCGCTTCAGACCTCTCGATAATCGGAGCCGTCAAGTTGGTGCCGCAGCCGCGACAGAACTTCGCGGTCGGAGCGCACGCGTTCCCGCATGACGGGCATCGCCGCTCGAAGCGGGCGCCGCACTCCTCGCAGAACGCCGCGTCCGGCACGTTTTCGTGATGGCATCCCGAGCAGATCATTGAGACGCGCAGCGGGTATAGCTCGGGCGCACCGTGGCCTGGCGAGCAGCGCGGACCAACGGGCATTCACACCGAAGCATGCACGACTTCTAGCGGACCAAACTGACAACGAGCAAACGCTCGCCGCCGCGGCGAGCGTGCAATCATGAGCCGGGCGGAGATCTCTGCACGGCCCGGAACGGAGGTCAGTTCTTGCTCTTGTCGACCAACCGATCCGAGGCGAGCCACGGCATCATCGCGCGCAGTTTGGCGCCGACCTTTTCGATCGGATGGTTCTCGCCCTCTTTGCGCAGCTCCTTGAAATGGGGCATGCCGCAGCGGTACTCGGTGATCCACTCGTTGGCGAACTTCCCGCTCTGGATGTCGGCGAGCACTTGCTTCATCGCCGCGCGCACCTCGGGGCCGATGATCTTCTTGCCGCGCGTCATGTCGCCGTATTCGGCGGTGTTGCTAATCGAGTAGCGCATGTTCGCAATACCGCCTTCGTAGATCAGGTCGACGATCAATTTCACTTCGTGCAGACACTCGAAGTACGCCATCTCGGGCGAGTACCCCGCTTCGACGAGTGTTTCGTAGCCGGCGCGGATCAGCTCGGTGAGACCGCCGCACAGCACCGACTGTTCCCCGAACAAATCGGTCTCGGTCTCTTCCTTGAAGTTGGTCTCGATCACGGCGGCGCGCGTTCCGCCGATGCCCTTGGCGTAAGCGAGTCCGACGTCCTTGGTGTTCTTCGACGGATCTTGGTGTAGCGCGAGCAGGCACGGTACGCCGCGACCCTTCTGGAATTCGCTGCGGACCAGGTGACCCGGACCCTTCGGTGCGACCATGAAGACGTTGACGCCGGCCGGTGGCACGATCTGTTTGAAGTGAATGTTGAAGCCGTGACCGAACGCGAGGTATTTGCCGTCACGCATGCCGGCCGCGATGTCGCGATCGTAGATCTCGCCGCCTTGCTCGTCCGGCACCAGCATCATCACAATGTCGGCGGCCTTCGCGGCCGCCGCCGTGTCCATCACCGTCAGTCCCGCGGCCTCCGCCTTCTTCCACGACCCGCCGTCGCGGCGCAGCCCGACGACGACATCGACGCCGCTATCGCGCAGGTTGTTGGCATGGGCGTGGCCTTGGCTGCCGTAGCCGATCACGGCCACCTTTTTTCCTTGAATGTGCCGAAGGTCGGCATCTTTGTCGTAGTAAAGGTTCACGCTGCTCTCTCCTTGTCGTCCTGCACCGTCAACAGCTGCGTGCCGCGATGCATGGCGACCTTGCCGGTCCGCGCGATTTCCTTGATGCCGATCGGCCGCAGCAGATCGATGATGGCGTTGATCTTCTCTTCATCGCCGGTGAGTTCGACGATGTAGCTCTCCGCGCCCACATCGATCACCTTGGCGCGGAAGATGTCGACGATGTTCATCACCTCAGCGCGAGTGCGCTCGTTGGCCGCCACCTTGATCAAGGCCAATTCGCGCTCGACGTGTTTGCTGTCCAAGAAGTCGGTGACTTTGATGACGCTGATGAGCTTGTTGAGCTGCTTGGTGATCTGTTCCAGCACCTTGTCGTCGCCGCGCGTCACCAGCGTGATGCGCGAGACGGTCGGGTCGAGCGTCTCGGCGACCGTGAGACACTCGATATTGAAGCCGCGGCCGCTGAATAGACCGGCGACTCGGGCCAGCACACCGAACTCGTTGCTGACCAGAACAGAAATGGTGTGGCGCATAGACTCGACTAGTGGGTGCGGTATTTGCCAAGGATCTCCATGATGTGATCCTTGCCGGCGAGCTTGAGTTTTTGGAGCCGCTTCTTTTCGACTTCCTCTTCTGGGGTCAAGAAGTGCTTGTGCTGAAAGGTCGCCAACTGCTTTTCGAGGGCGACGTGCTCTTCGTAATAGCGCTTGAGCTCGACATCCTTGTCCAACAGAGAACGAATCAATTCTTCCTCATGCTTCTCCATCGTGAATCTCCATCAGGCAGGTGACGCGGACCCTATCGCAGGCCCCCGTCACTGTCAATTTTCCGCAGTGCCGCGAAACCCGCACAGTTCCGGCGTGTTATCACGCCTTCAGCTCCGCCTCCGACGGTCGAACGTAGTACGGCTCAACGGTTGCGAGCGCGGTCTCAACCTTGGCTGCAATTAGCTCGGCGCCGATCTGCGCTACCACGCAACCGGACGGCGGCGCCGCGGCCAACGGCACGAGCGTGACCGCGTCGGCGAATTGCGTACGCAGCACCGCTTCGTAAACGTCGACACCGTCGCCGATAAACGTGCACGGCGGATGTATCACGCGCGACAACTCTGCGGGCGCAATCGCTTGCTCGGCCAAGGTCTGTTCGAGTCGACCGTCCTGCCAGCGAAAGCCGGCCGCGTACACTTCGCCTTTTCTCGCATCGAGAATCGTGCACACGGTGCCAGCGCGGGGTCCCGTCGCACGCGCCAGGGCCGTCAGCGTCGGTACCGCAATGATGGCGGCGCCGACCGCGAAGGCAAGTCCCTTCGCCGTGCTGACACCGATGCGCAGGCCGGTGAACGATCCCGGCCCGGCGGACACCGCGACGGCGTCGAGTTCGCCGACGCCCACTCCGGCTTCCGCCAGCACCTCGTCAATCAGGGACACAATGAGCGGCGCGTGACTGCTCTGCGATCTTCGCGTGCGCTCGGTGACCGCATGCCCGTCGCGCACCACGCCGACGCTCGCCGTCCACGTCGCGGTTTCGAGGCCGAGGATCCACACCGGATCGTCAACCTTGCAGGACGCGCGCGATGTCGTTGTAGAAGGCGAACAGCATCAGCGCGATCAAGACGAACAATCCGACTTGCTGCGCGAGTTCGCGGTAGCGCAATTCGATGGGTCGGCCGAGCACGCCTTCGATGGCGAAGAAGAACAGATGCCCGCCGTCGAGGACGGGGATCGGGAGCAGATTCAGAATGCCGAGGTTCAGGCTAATCACGGCGGTGAACATGAGGAGAAACTCGATTCCCAACGCCGCTTGCTTGCCTGCTTGTCGGACGATTTCGATCGGCCCACCGATCTCGTGGCTCGGGATCTTGCCGGTGACCATCTTGATCAGTCCCATCGTAATCGTGGCGGCCCACGTGACAGTTTGCTCGGCCGCAATGCCGACGGATTCGAGCACGCCGACGTTCTTGACCTCCAGCCCCGGCTCGATGCCGATGAGGTAGATGCTGGTACCGAGATCTTCGCCGAAGATGCTCTTGTTCGGCACCTCCTTCGGCGTCACGGTCATCTCGCGCACGTCGCCATCGCGTTGAATCTTGAGCGTCAAGGTGCGTCCGCCGCTCTTGCGGATGGTTTGCGATAGCTCGTCCCAGGTATTGACCGCTTGACTGTCGACGGACAACACCAGATCGCCCGGTTGCAAGCCGGCAGCGGCGGCCGGCATATTCGGCGACAAGCCGCCGACCTTCGCCTGGTCGCTGGGAATCCGCACGCCGAATGCGATGAACGTGACGCAAAAAATGACGAAGGCGAAGAAAATGTTCGTGCCCGGTCCGGCGAATACAATAGCGAAGCGGCGGCTCACAGGTTGATGGGCAAACGACACCCGCTTGGTCGCTTCGTCCAAATCCGCGTCGCTGTCTTCACCCTCCATCTTCACATATCCACCGAATGGGACCGCGCTGAGTGCGTACTCAGTCTCACCCGATCGCCAACCGAACAGGCGCGGACCGAAGCCGATCGAAAATCGCAGCACCCGAACCCCGACCCGCTTGGCAACCAAGAAGTGGCCGAGCTCGTGGACAACGATCAGAAAGCCCAGAACGACAACCGCCGCGGCAATGCTGGTGATCATCAAATGCTCCTGCGCACTCAGTGAACGAGCGTCAGATAATAATATAGCAGCGCCACCGGGAACACCAGGCTGTCGATGCGATCGAGAACGCCGCCGTGGCCGGGAAAAATCCACCCCGACTCCTTGGTCGCAAACGTCCGCTTCATCATCGACTCGCACAGGTCGCCGATCTGGCCGATGATTCCGATCGCCACCGCGACACCGAGCGCCTCGCTCCAACTGACGGATCCGAGACTCAACGCCATGATCGGCAACAGCACCGCCTTCGCCAGCGCCACGCCGATCATGCTTCCGGCCACAATGCCGAGCGATCCCTCGATGGTCTTCCCCGGGCTGATCCGGGGCGTCAGCTTGTGGCGGCCGATCGCGTGGCCAACGAAGTAGCCGCTGCTATCGCCCGCCATCACCGCCGCCAGCAGCCCGATCACCCAGCCCGGCCCGGACGGAGTCGCCCACAACCACACGAAGAACGGCAGCAGGACGCCGACGTAGTAGGCGCCGAGCAGGGTCAAGCCGAGATCGCTCAGACCCTTTTCGAAATCTCGCCGCCCGAGCAGCGTCCACGTGAGGCCGAGAATGAACGAGGTCACGACGCCGCACACGGCGCAGTCGGCGCGCGTCGGAATCATGGCCGCGACCAAGAGCCAGCCGATCGCAATACCGACGAGCCTGGCTCCGGTCTGCGTCGGGAATGCCATGGCGAAGTATTCGAGCACCCCGACGGCCGCGACGATGCCGACGAATCCCGCGAACAACCACAGTGGAGCGAACTTGATCAGCAACAGCAGCAGCGGGATCGCGACCGCGGCGGTGGCGAGTCGGGTGCGCAGCACAAACGGTCTCGCGGCCTACGAGCGACGGTGGAAGAGTGGGAGTGGGGCCGGCACCGGCTCACACCTCCAAGATCTCTTCTTCCTTGGCTTTGAGCACCTTGTCGATGCGCTCGATGTACTCTTTGGTGATCTCTTCGACCTTTTCTTGGCCGCGATGGAGATCGTCCTGGGTGATATCCTTGTCCTTCTCCAGACTCTTCAGCATGTCGATCGCATCGTGACGATGGCTCCGCATCGAGACGCGGTATTCCTCCGCCTCTTTGCGCACGTGTTTGACCAGGTCGCGCCGGCGCTCGGCGGTCAGTTCGGGAATCGGCAACCGCAGGATCTTGCCGTCGTTGACCGGCTGTAAACCCAAGTCGGCTTGCTGGATGGCGCGCTCGATCTCGTGCAGCGCGCCCTTGTCGTAGGGCGTGACGACGATCAAGCGCGGCTCCGGCGCCGCGACGCCGGCCAATTGATTCAGCGGCGTCTTGGTCCCGTAGTAGTCGACCATCACGCCGTCGAGCAGTGCCGTCGACGCACGGCCGGTGCGCGTACGCGTCAACGCCTTGCGGAACCTGGCGAGCGTCTGTTCCATCTCCTTGCGGAGTTCGGTGATGACGTCCTCAGTCATGCGCGATCCCGTACGATTGTTCCGACCGCCTCTCCCAACAAAGCGCGCCGCACGTTGCCGCGCGACAGCTTGAGCACGATGATCGGCAGTGCGCTCTCTTTGCACAGCGAGATCGCGGTCGCATCCATCACCTTAAGGTCCTTGCTCAAGCACTCGAGGTAGGTCAGTTCGGTGAACTTCTTGGCACCCGCGTGCGCGCGGGGATCCGCGTCGTAGATGCCGTCGACGTTGTGCGTCGCCTTGAGCATCACCTCGGCGCCGATCTCGGCCGCCCGCAAGCTGGCGGCAGTGTCGGTGGTGAAGAACGGGTTGCCGGTGCCGCCGGCGAAGATCACGATTCGGCCCTTTTCGAGGTGTCGGGTGGCGCGGCGGCGGATATAAGGTTCCGCGACCTGTTGCATTTCGATCGCCGACAGCACGCGCGTTTGCACGCCGCGCCGTTCGAGCGCGTCCTGCAGCGCCAGGGCGTTGAAGATTGTGGCCAACATGCCCATGTAGTCGGCGGTGGCGCGATCCATGCCGCGGCTGGTACCGGCCACGCCGCGAAAGATGTTGCCGCCGCCGATGACCATAGCGATCTCGGCCCCGAGGGCATGAATGTCGGTGATTTCAGCCGCGATGTCGTCGAGTATGTCGGCGGCAATGCCGAACTCTTGCTTGCCGAGTAGGGCCTCCCCGCTGAGCTTCAGCAAAATCCGCCGATAGCGCAACGAAGTCGCGCCCGGCAGCGCCGGGGCCTTCGCAGAGCGGCGAGGCGCACCGGCCACGGGTCACCCGGCCTGCTCGGTTTGCTCCCCGAGCTGGAATCGCGCAAACCGTTTGACGGTGATCGAGCCGCCGACCTTGCCGACAACATCTGCGAGCCATTTGCTCACGGCACGGTCCGGATCTTTGATGAACGGCTGTTCGAGCAGGCACACGTCCTTGAAGAACTTCTCGAGCTTGCCGGTGATCATCTTCTCGATGACTGCTTCGGGCTTGCCGGAGGCTGCGGCCTGCGTTCGATAAATCGCGCGCTCGCTGTCCAGCACGTCGCTCGTGACCTCCTCGCGCCGCACGAAGCGCGGATTGGCGGCGGCGACTTGCATGGCGAGGTCCTTCAACGCGGGCTGGCAATCAGGAGCACTGGTGATGGACCCGCTGGACTCGACTTCGATCAGGACGCCAATTTTTCCCCCCGCATGAATATACGAGCCGACGAGGCCATTGCCCGCGGGCTGGAACCGCACCGCTCGCCGCACGACGATGTTTTCACCGGTCTTGGCAATCGCGCCGTTGACCAGCGCGCTAACGTCCGCCTGCTCCCCGTGAGTGCGGACCTGGTCGGCGATCTCTCCTGCCAGCGCCTGAAATTCCGGCGTGCGTGCGACGAAGTCGGTCTCACAATTCACTTCGACCAACGCGCCGACCCCGTCGGCCGAGGCCGCGACGACCACGCCTTCGGACGCCACGCGGGTGGCGCGCTTCGCGGCGGCCGCCAACCCTTTCTCACGCAGGATGACGATCGCCCTCTCGAGGTCGCCGGCGCTGTCCGCCAGCGCCCGTTTACAATCCATCATGCCCGCGCCGGTTTTGTCGCGCAGATCGCGAACCAGCGCAGCGCTTACTTCGCTCACTGCACCATTCCCCCTTCTGTCATTCCGGTCGCCGCAGTTGCCGCGCTCTCGGCCGGCGCCTCGCCGCCGTCCCCCTTCGCCTTCTCCTCGGCGCGCGCCTTGCCCTCCAGCACTGCGTCGGCCACTGCGGCGCAGAACAGCCGGATCGCGCGAATCGCGTCGTCGTTACCCGGAATCTTGTAGTCGATCACATCCGGATCGCAGTTGGTATCGACGACGGCGACGACCGGGATGTGCAGCTTGTTCGCTTCCTTGACCGCAATCTCTTCCTTCTGCGGATCGATGACGAACAGCGCGTCCGGCAGTTTGCGCATGTTCTTGATTCCGCCGAGCGCGCTCAGCAGCTTCTCGCTCTCGCGCTTGACGTTGAGCATTTCCTTCTTGGTCAGCGCCTCGGCCATGACCGGATTTTCGAGGGTCTCCTCGAGTTTCTTGAGCCGATCGATGCTCTGCTTGATGGTCTGGAAGTTGGTCAGCGTACCACCCAGCCAACGGGTATTGACGAAGAACATGCCGCAGCGCTCGGCCTCTTCCTTGATCGCGTCTTGCGCCTGCTTTTTGGTGCCGACGAACAGCACATGTCCGCCGTTCGACGCGGTCTCGCGGACGAAGTTGTAGGCGTTCTCGAACATCTTCACCGTCTGCTGCAGATCGATGATGTAAATCCCGTTGCGGGCGCCGAAGATGTAGGGTTTCATCTTCGGGTTCCAGCGGCTGGTTTGATGGCCGAAGTGCACACCGGCCTCCAGCAACTGTTTCATACTCACTTCCATTACGTTCTCCTCTCCGATTGGACGCGGACTTCCTTTGATACCAGAAAGCGAATTCGACAGGCAACCACGAAGGGGGCTACTGATTCATCGATTCGAGGAATTCGGAATTGGTTTTCGTATCCTCGATCTTGTCGATGATGAACTCCATCGCCTCGACCGGGTTGAGCTGTGCCAACAACTTGCGCAGGATCCAGACCCGACTCAGCATGTCGCGGCCGAGCAACAGCTCCTCCTTGCGGGTGCCGGATCGGTTGATGTCGATGGCGGGGAAGATCCGCTTGTCGACCAAGCGGCGATCGAGGTGGATTTCCATGTTGCCGGTGGCTTTGAACTCTTCGAAGATGACTTCATCCATCCGGCTGCCGGTATCGATCAACGCGGTGCCCATGATCGTCAGACTGCCGCCGTCTTCGATGTTGCGCGCGGCGCCGAGGAACTTCTTCGGCTTGTGCAAGGCGTTGGAATCGACGCCGCCGGACAGGATCTTGCCGCTGGGCGGCACCACCGTGTTGTAGGCGCGCGCCAAGCGCGTGATGCTGTCGAGCAGGATCACCACGTCGCGCCCATGTTCGACCAGACGCTTCGCCTTCTCGATGACCATCTCGGCGACCTGCACGTGCCGCGTCGCCGGTTCGTCGAACGTCGAGCTGATCACCTCGCCATGGACCGAGCGCTGCATGTCGGTCACTTCCTCCGGGCGTTCGTCGATTAGCAACACGATCAACACGACTTCCTTGTGATTCTGGGTGATGCCGTGAGCGATGTGCTGGAGCATCATCGTCTTCCCGGTGCGGGGCGGTGCGACGATCAAACCGCGCGTGCCCTTCCCGATCGGCGTGAACAAGTCGATCAGCCGCGTGGTGAACTCTTTCGGATTGTGTTCGAGCCGTAGCTGCTCGTTGGGATACAAGGGCGTGAGGTTGTCGAACAGGATCTTTTCGCGCGCCTTCTCGGGTTCCTCGTAGTTGATCGCCTCAACCTTCAGCAGCGCGAAGTAGCGCTCGCCTTCCTTGGGCGGGCGGATCTGGCCGGAGACGACGTCGCCGGTGCGCAGGTTGAATCGACGAATCTGGCTCGGCGAAATGTAAATGTCGTCGGGCCCGGGCAGGTAGTTGTAATCCGGGGCACGCAAGAATCCGAAGCCATCCGGCAAGATCTCCAGCACGCCTTCGCCGTAGACGAATCCGCTCTGCTCGGTCTGCGCGCCGAGGATCGCGAAGATCAGCTCCTGCTTGCGCATGTTGGCGGCGCTTTCGATGTTGAAGTTCTTCGCGATCTGCGCCAACTCGCCGATCTTCTTTTCCTTCAGCGCCTTGAGATTGAGCGCGCCCTCGCGTTCCGGCGGCTCTTCGACGAGATCCGGCGGCTCGGCCGGAACGACCTGGAGTTGCGGCTGCGGCCGTTGCCCGTCTTCGCCATGATGGTTGTTGTGATGCTCGTGGCGACGGCGGCGCTCGGAGCGCGAGCCACCCTGCGGTCTGTGTTTCCCGACGGCTTCGTCGGCCATACTTATGTCCTCTCTTCTTTCACCAAGTCTCAGCTCGGAGATGCGTGGCGTGATGGTCGGGCCGCTCGGCGCAGCGCGCGCGGTGCGGCGGTGCTCGGACGTGGTGCGTTACGCGTCGAAACGCTAACGAAAGGTATTCGCGAAGTCAAGCTGGACAAGCCCAACCGCTCGCACGCGTCGAGCAGGTCGGCGGCCACCGGCGCGGCCACCTGAGTCGGTTCGCCGGTTCGTGGATGTCGAAAGCTCAGCGCCGCCGCGTGCAGCGCCGGCCGCGTCACCCCAATCTCGGCGGCGCGCGCGGGACGACCGCCGTAGACGGGATCACCGACAATCGCATGCCCGATTGACGCGAGATGGACACGAATCTGATGCGTGCGCCCGGTTTGCGGCCAGACCCGCAGCCGGCTCACGCCATCCCGTGCCGCGACGACCTCGTAGCGTGTCACCGCCGGGCGCCCGCCCACCCGAATGCTCATCTGCTTTCGATGCACCGGGTGGCGAGCAATCGGACGAGAGATTTCGCCGCGCGGATGCGGCAAAGAGCCCCAGACGAGGGCGAGATATTCCTTGCTGATCTCGCGTGTGCGGAACTGTCGCGCCATCTCCGCCAGCGTGGCGGCATCCTTCGCGATCAGCAACACACCGGAGGTGTCCTTGTCGAGACGGTGCACAATACCCGGGCGCAACGGATCGAGATCGCGCACACGTCCGCGCCAGCGGTGCAACAACGCGCTCACCAGCGTCCCTTGCCAATGCCCCGGCGCGGGGTGGACGACCAGGCCGGGCGGCTTGTTGATCACCAGGAGCCACTCGTCTTCGTACAACACGTCCAGCGGGATCGCTGCGGGCTCGACGGCATGCGGCAGCAGCGTCGGCGCGGGGTCGACTTCGACGCGCTGGCCGCCGCGTAACACGGTGCCCGCCTTGGCTGTAACACCGTCGATCCGAACCAAACCCAGCGCGATCAAGCGCTGCACCTGCGAACGCGTACCCCACGTGCCCATCGCGGCGAGCACGCGATCGACCCGTTGACGCGCGGCGTCGCGATCGACGGTGAAGCTGAAGACGGCGGGGCTCACTCCGACGGCTCTCTCTCCAAGGCAGCACGGGCAACGAGCACATCGCGCTGAATCTGCGCAGCCAGCGCCTGGGCATCGGCAAACTTCACCTCGCCGCGCAGGCGCTCGATGAACGCGACTTCGATCCGCTGTCGATACAAATCGGCGTCGAAGTCGAAAAGATGCGTCTCGACGCTCCGCATCCGATCGCCAAAGGTCGGATTGAAGCCGATGTTCGCGATCCCCGGATACCAGCGTCCCTGCCAGCGCGCGCGGACGGCGTAGACCCCGTCGGGTGGTAGCAGGCCGCCACGATCATTGTGCAGACGCAAATTCGCGGTCGGAAATCCGATCGTGCGCCCGCGATGATGTCCGTGAACGACGCGCCCCACCAATGAATGCGGCCGGCCGAGGAGCTGGCGCACGTGGCTGAGATCGCCCGAGCGCAACGCCGTGCGCACCGCGCTGCTGCTGACGAGGTGGTTCGCGACGCGAACCGGCTCGACGACATCGACGGCCACCCCGATATCCGCGCCCAGCCGGCGGAGTACGTCGGCGTTGCCGGCCCGGTTGTGACCGAAGCTGACCCGATGGCCGACCACGATCCGTCGCGCCCCGAGCCGCCGGTGCAACAGGTCCTTCACGAACGCCTCCGCCGTCACCGCCGCGAAGCGTTTGCTGAAGCGCTGCGCGACAATGACGTCGATGCCGCACGCCGCGATCTGTTCGAGGCGTTGGCGAAGCGGCGTGATCAACACCGTGCCGCTCGACGGCGCCAGCACTTGCGCCGGGTGCGGCCAAAACGTGATGGCGAGCGCTTCGCAGCCCGCCGCACGCGCGGCGGTAACCGTACGATGCAGAATCTCTTGGTGCCCGCGATGGACGCCGTCAAAATTTCCGAGCGTCACCACCGGCGGGGTCGGCCGCGGCGCAACGCGCTCGAGGTGCCGCAAGACATGCATACGTTGAAGACGTCGGCGCCTGGGGGCAGTCGCGGTCGGCGCGCTCCGCTCGTCGCCGTCAGTCGCCGAGGGCTTGTAGCTTCTGTCGCCCGCGCTCCGCCTCTTCCGACTTCGGGTGATCGCTGATCAACTTCTGCAGAATCAGGCGGGCGTCAATTTTGTCTCCTGAGTCGGCAAAGGCCGACGCCAGCGTCAACAACGCCGCCGGCACTTTGTCACCCTTCGCATACTTCAAGAGCACTTCGTTCAGTTCGATGATCGCTTTGTTGTAGTCCTTCTGCCCGTAGTAACATTCGCCGATCCAGTATTGCGCGTTGTCGGCCAGGTCGGACTTCGGGTTTTTGCGCAGAAACGAGCGCAGCTTGGGCACCGCTTGGTCGCATTGATTGGCGCGCACCAGACGAATGCCGTCGCGGTAGTCGTCATCCACCTTGGCGTCTTGGAGTCCGGCTTCTTCTCGCGCCAACGCCGCGTCGCGCGGGCTGGCGGGTTGTGCTGGTTCGACGGGCGACGGCGCGGGCGCAGCCGCCACCGGACCTTCCGGTGCCGCCGGTGCAGCGCCGGGTGTCGGAGCCGGCGGCGCTGGCTGACCGGGCACCGGAGGTTGGCCTTGCAGCTTTTGTTCTAACTCACCGAGGCGCCGTTCGAGTTCTTCGGTCGACTTGGTTCCACCGCGCGGCCGACTGGTCTTCGCGCCTTCGCCTTGGCTCTGCAACGCGTCGACGCGACGGCGCAGACTGTCGACGGCCACCTGCGTGTCGGCCAACAACGCCCGCACCTTCCGCTGATCGTCCTGGACCTTCAACAGGTCGGCGCGCGTCGCGCAGCCGGATACGACGGCACTCAAACCGATGATCACCGCGAGATGTCGGACCGGGTGCACCTTAATCGGCACCCAAGACCACGGAATGCGCGCGGCGATTGCGCTGCCAGCACACATCGTCGTGTTCGCGGCACAGCGGCAGTTCTTCTCCGTAGCTGATAGTCGAGAGCCGGTCTGCGGAAATTCCGAGCGTCGCGATGTAGTCTTTGGCGGCACGCGCCCGCTTGGCGCCGAGGGCGAGGTTGTATTCCACCGTGCCGCGTTCGTCGGTATGGCCTTCAATCTCGACTTTGGCTTTGGCATGGTCTTTCAACCATTCCGCATTCTGCTGCAGCGTTTGCCGCGCCGACTCGTCCAGTTCGAACGAGTCGTACGCGAAGTGAATGTCCTTCAGCGGGCCGCCTTCAGCCGGGTTCAATCCCGCTTGGGCACGCGCCAAGCTGTCCCCGCTGAGTGCGTTCTCGTCCAGCCCCGGAGCGCCGGCGCCCTCCGCCGGTCCCGGTTTTTTCTTCGAACAACCGCTGCTGGTGAACGCAACCAGGAACGTAATCGCAACCAACGGGATCAGTCGCCGACCCATCACACAACCTCCAACCTGCCCATCGTGTTGACAGGCGTCATTCCAACCAGCGCGACCAGGTCGGGCTAGTATCATCTCCGCTCCCATGCGTCAACGCGACTTGGCTCGTGCCGGTGCGGTCCATGACGTACAACAACGCTGCGCCGGTACGCGTTGAACTGAACACGATGTACCGTCCGTCCGGTGCCCAGCTCGGATCCTCGTTACTCCCCTGTCCGCTGGTCAACTGTTGCGTCTCGCTGCCATCCACCTTGACCGTGAAGACGTTGAAGCGCCCGCCCGCGCGACCGGTGTAGGCGATGCGATCGCCCTTCGGCGACCACGCCGGCGACGTGTTGTAGTTGCCTTCGGTGCTGACGCGATGCACTCCGGTCCCGTCGGCATTGATGATGTAGATCTGCGGCACGCCAGACCGGTCCGAGCAGAACGCCAGGTGTTGCCCGTCCGGCGACCAACTCGGCGACACGTCAATACCCCAGTGATCGGTGAGTCTGCGAATCACCTTGCCGTCGCGGTCGAGCAGAAAGATGTCCGAGTTACCCTTGTCCTCCAGCGCGACCGCCAGACGCGAGCCGTCGGGCGACCACTTGCCGCCGAGATTCAGACCCTTCTCCGCCGACAGCCGCGTCTCGCGGCTGGCAATGAGATCCAATGAATAGAGATCGGGATTGCCGCGCTTGTACGAGGTGTACAGCAGCGACCGGTTGTCGATGCTCCACGACGGGGAGAGGTCCAAGGTCTTGCCGCTGGTGACTTGCAGGAGATCACCGCCGTCGAGGCTCATGACGTAGAGATTCTTGAAGCGACCGCCGCGGGTTGAAACGAACGCGATGCGCGAATCGAACGGACCGCGCTCGCCGGTAAACTGGGCCATGATTTCATCCGCGAAGCGGTTGGCGATGCGACGAACCTGGGTCGGCGAGTCGCCGCGATAGCGACGTCCAACCAGTTGCCGCCGCTGGTAGACATCGAAGAGACGCGCTTCGACCGTGAGATCGTTTCCGACCGACTGCACGCTCCCCTTCACCAGCGCGAGCGCACCGATCACCGACCAATTGTCGAAGTTGATCTGCTCGGCGGTAATGCCGGTGGTGTCGGGCGGTTCGATGTACGCCGACCGATCGATGATCTTGAACAATCCGGCGAGATCGAGGTCGCGCACCACGATGTCGGCGAACTCGACGGCCAGTTTCGCGCCGGTGCCGCGATCGGACTGATCCTTCAGCGGCGACACCGCAATCGGGTAGCTGCGCGAGCCGGGCCCGAACACCGTGCCGCGGACCTGCGCGTGCGTCGCCGACGCGCCAACCACGGACATCCCAACCACGACCGCCATCCACTCTCGTCGCTTCATCGTCGCATCGTCCTCGTCACATGTTCATGCTGCTGGGGCTAAACGTAATTTCGACTTCGGAGAACTCTTTGCGATACGCCTCAGGCGGCGGCGCCAGGGGACTCACCGCGCGCACCGCCCGCAACACCGTCGCATCGTAGGTCGCATCGCCGCTGGATTGAGTTATCCGAATGTCGCTCACTTCGCCATCTTCGGCGATGCGGAAGGCCACCACCGCTTCGAGTCCACTGCGCCCGGCCCAGGCCCACGCGTCCTTCAATCGCGCCATCATCTGATTGTAGTAGAGCAGGTACTCCAGACCTTTGACGACGCCCCCGCCCGGTCCGGATCCCGGACCCACTGAGATCGGGCCACCGCCCGGCTGACCGCCGGCCTTGCCGGTGCCGCCGCTCTTGCTGCCTTCGTTCTTGATCTTCGCGATTGCCTTGGCGATCCGGTCATCGCGCTCGCGCGCCGCAACTTCCGCTTTCGTCAGTGTCGGGGTTCCGGATGGTTTCTGCGCCACAGCACGCGTCGACGCGACAGCGGGGGCCGGCTTCGCGTCGGGTTTTGGTTTGGCGACTTCGGCCTTCGCCTGGGCGATCGGGGTCGGCGTCGGCTGCGCCGCCTTGGGTTGCGTCGCCGCCGCAAGTTTGACCGCCTTGTCATCTTCAACCGGTTTGGGTTCGACCTTCTGTGGCTCGGGGGGCGGCGGCTCGGGCTTCTTGACTTCTTCGACCTTCGGCGCTGGTGGAGGTGGCGGAGGCGGCTGCGGTTCAACCTTCGCCGGCGCCTCAACCTTGCCTTTGCTTCCCGGGATCAGATTGGTACCGGCGAGCTGATCGGAACTGACCAGATCGACCGTGTACGCGGTGATCGGTTTGGGCCGCAAGGCGAAGCGATGCGGAAGCACCAAAATCAGCGCGAGTCCACCGAGGTGCGCCAGCGCCGACACCACCACCATCCAGAATAGTCCGCGGTCCCATTCGGCATGGTGCACCACCAAGGGAGACGGCGGGTTCACGGCTGATCCGTTGGTGGCTCCGTCACCATGCCGAGCCGCTCGACACCGGCCCCTTTGATGGTCGCGATGATACGCGCGACCTCACCGTAGCGGACGTTCTGATCGGCACGCAGGAACACCTGTCGGTCCGGGCGCTCCTTCAGCACCGCTCGCAACTTCGGTCCGAGGTCGGCTTCCTTCATCACGACGTCGTTCAGATAGACTTGGCCCTTCTGGTTGATCGCGACCACGAGTTGCTGTTCTTCGCCGGTGAGCGCCGCGGCCTTCACCTTCGGGAGATTGATGCTGACGCCCTGCTGAAGGATCGGCGCCGTCACCATGAAGATCACCAGCAACACGAGCATGACGTCGACCAGGGGCGTCACGTTGATCTGGGCGATGCTTCCTCCGTTGCGATCCTCGAAGCCGGCCATTGATGCGCGTTACTTGAGGAAGTGACGTTCGGCGATGTTGAGGAATTCGGAGGCGAAGTTTTCCATGTCGGCGTGCAGCACGCGGATCTGCCGCGCGAAATAATTGTAGCCGATCAGCGCGGGGATCGCCGCAAACAATCCCACGGCGGTCGCAATCAACGCCTCCGAGATCCCTGGCGCGACCGCTTGAATGCTCGACGACTGGGTCGTGCTGAGGCCGCGAAACGCGGTCATAATCCCCCACACGGTGCCGAACAAGCCGATGAACGGCGTGCTGCTCGCGGTGGTCGCCAAGAACGTCAGCGCCTTTTCGAGCTGCGTCAATTCCTGACTGGTGGCGCGTTTCATCGCCCGTTCGACGTTCTCGACGCCGCCGAGATCGGTGGCCATTTCCTCGCCCGGATTCGCCGATCGTTTCGAACGGGTGAGGCGCACCAACTCTTGATAGCCTGCCCGAAACACCTGCGCGACCGGACTCTGTTTGAGTTCCTGACTCGCGGTATGGATCGCCGTGAGGTTCTTGGTGTCCCAGAACATCTCGACGAAGCGTTGCGACTGCCGGCGCGCGGTATGCACCTGGCGCAGCTTGTATAAGATGATGCCCCAACTGATGATCGAGAAGCTGATGAGGAGATAGAGAACGACCTGCACCACCAAGCCGGTGCCGGCGACCATCGACACCAGGCTCTCTTGCGCCCCTCCCACCTCCGCCTGCGCAAACGCCGCAGGCAGCCACGCCCCGAGCATGCAACTCCTCTCAACCAACGCGCGAGGACGGTATTACACGCCCCCCAACGAGTCAACGAAACCGGGCGAATCGCGACCATCGCTTTATGGCACATCCCACGACCGTCGCCGCTTCCTTGACTGGCCGGGACGAAGATGGTTTAGCGCGGAACCACCACGCGGTTCGCAAGGAGACCCCCATGAGCATTCGGATCGGCATCAACGGCTTCGGGCGCATCGGTCGCAACGTGTTGCGCGCAGCGCTCGACGACTCCAATCTCGAATTCGTCGCGGTCAACGACATCACCGACGCGAAAACGTTGGCGCATCTGCTGAAGTACGATTCGGTGCACGGTCGTCTCGGGCAAACCGTCGAAGCCGACAAAGACGCGATCGTGGTCGGCGGTCGCCGCATCCGCGTGTGCGCCGAGCGCGATCCCGCGAAACTGCCGTGGAAGGAACTCGGAGTCGATGTCGCCATCGAATCGACCGGCTTGTTCACCGAGCGCGACAAGGCCGCCGCGCACCTGACGGCGGGCGCGAAGAAGGTGATCATCTCGGCGCCGGCGAAAGGCGCGGATCTCACGATCTGTTACGGCGTGAATCACGCGGCATATAAGAAGGATACGCATCACGTGATCTCGAACGCCTCGTGCACCACCAACTGCCTCGCGCCGGTGGCCAAGGTGCTGCACGAGAGTTTCGGCATCAAGCGCGGCCTGATGACGACGGTGCATGCGTACACCAACGATCAGCGCATTCTCGACTTGCCGCACGACGATCTTCGCCGCGCGCGCGCGGCGGCACTCTCGATGATCCCAACGACGACCGGCGCCGCAAAGGCGGTGGGTGAAGTCCTCCCCGACCTCAAGGGGAAGCTCGACGGCATGGCGGTGCGGGTGCCAACTCCCAATGTGTCACTGGTCGATCTCACCGCCGAGCTGAGCAAGGCAGCGAGTGAAGCCGACATCAACGCCGCGATGCAGAAAGCCGCCAACGGCGCGCTCAAAGGTGTGCTGATGTACTGCGACGAGCCGCTGGTCTCGATCGACTTCAACGGCAACCCGCACTCCTCGATTTTTGACGCCAAGTCCACCAAGGTCATGGACGGCAACTTCGTGAAAGTCCTCTCGTGGTACGATAACGAGTGGGGTTTCTCGCGCCGTATGTGCGACGTCACGCGGCTGATCGGCGGCAACGTGTAATGTTCCGAGCAACGGCGACAGGTTCCCTCCCCTGTTGCCACCTCTGGCAACGAGAGAGGGGCAGGGTGGGGGCCGCCGACTAGTGCGTCGCATTGACCAACTCGATCTGGCCGGCAAACGCGTTTTCATCCGCGTCGACTTCAACGTACCGCTGAAGAACGGCACCGTCACCGACGCGACCCGGATCGAAGCCGCGCTGCCGACGATTCGTTATGCGCGCGAGCACGACGCCAAGGTCATTCTCGCCTCGCACCTCGGACGTCCGAAGGGCAAGCCCAATCCAGACATGAGCCTCGCGCCGGCAGCGAAGAAGCTGTCGGAGTTGCTTGGCGCTCCCGTTCCGCTCGCCAGCGATTGTATCGGCAACGAGGTCAGCGCGCAGGTCCGAGCACTCGCCAACGGCAGCGTGCTCATGCTGGAGAACCTGCGCTTCCACGCCGAAGAAGAGAGGAACGATCCGGCATTCTCGCAGGCACTCGCCGACCTCGCCGACGTGTATGTCAACGACGCCTTCGGCACCGCGCATCGCGCGCACGCGTCGACCGCCGGCATGGTCCACTTGCTGCCCAAGCGTGCGGCTGGGTTCTTGTTGCAGAAGGAGTGCGAGTACCTCGGCAAGGTTCTCGCCAATCCCGATCGGCCGTTGGTGGCGATTCTGGGCGGCGCCAAGGTATCGGATAAGATCAAGGTGATCTCGAACCTGCTCGACAAGGTCGATGCACTGCTGATCGGCGGCGGCATGGCCTACACGTTTCTCAGCGCACAGGGTGAATCGATCGGCAAGTCGCTGTGCGAGAGCGAGCAGATCGGTCTCGCACGCGATCTCTCGGCCAAGGCCAAGGCGCGCGGCGTGCCGATGCTTCTGCCAACCGATCACGTCGTGGCGGACGAGCCAAAGTCGGGCGTGGCGGTGCAGACCGTGAAACAGATTCCCGCCGACAAGATGGCGCTCGACATCGGCCCCGAAACGATCACGTGCTTTCGCACCGAGATCGCCAAAGCGCGCATGATCGTGTGGAACGGACCGCTCGGTGTCTTCGAGGTCCCGCCGTTCAACGCCGGCACCCTGGCGATTGCCAACGCACTGGCCGACTCGAGCGCGACCACCATTGTCGGCGGCGGCGATTCGGTCGCGGCGGTGATGCAATCTGGCCGCGCCGACAAGATCACCCACATCTCAACCGGCGGCGGCGCCTCGTTGGAATTTCTCGAAGGCCAAACGCTTCCCGGCCTCGCCGCCCTTGCAGACTGAGTGCTCCATGTCCCGGTCCTTCCCGATTCCGCGCCCCGCATTCCACACTCCATTAGGAGCCGCCCATGCACCCGAGTCGACGCCCGTTGCTCGCGGGTAATTGGAAGATGTTTTGCACCAGCGGTGAAGCCGTCGCGTTGGTCGACGGGCTCAAAGGTGCGACCGCGGGGCTCGGGGATCGCGACGTGTTGGTCGCGCCGCCGTTCACCGCCCTTGGCGCGGCGGCCGCTGCTTTGAAGGGCAGCGCAATCTTGCTCGCCGGACAGAATTTGCATTGGGCAGACAACGGCGCTTTCACGGGCGAAGTGTCCGGACCGATGTTGCGCGACCTCGGCTGCACGCATGTGATCATCGGTCACTCCGAGCGCCGGCAGTTTTTCGGGGAGACCGACGAGACGGCAAACAAGAAAGTTCACGCCGCTCGCAAACACGGCCTCGTTCCGATTGTGTGCGTCGGCGAGTTGCTCGCCGAGCGCGAAGCCGGGCAGACGCTGGCAGTGATCGAGCGCCAGGTAACCGGTGGATTGAAGGGGCTTGACGCGGATGCTATACGCGCGCTCGTCCTCGCATACGAACCGGTGTGGGCGATCGGCACCGGCGAGGTCGCGACCCCGGAGCAAGCCCAGGAAGTGCATGCAGCGATCCGAGGAATGCTGGGGCGCGTTGGTGGCGCGGCGACGGCCGCGCGGGTGTTGTACGGCGGGAGCGTCAAACCCGACAACATCGACGGGTTGATGAAGCAGCCCGATATCGACGGAGCGCTGGTGGGCGGCGCCAGCTTGAAAGTCGAGACGTTCGCGCGCATTGTGCGCTTTGAAAGTTGAGAGATTATGGCAACGGTAGTGACGATCATTCATGTGCTGGCCTGCATCTTCTTGGTGCTGGTTGTGCTGCTGCAGACCGGCAAAGGTGCCGACATGGGCGCCGTGTTCGGCGGCAGCAGCTCGACGATCTTTGGCAGCAGCGGTGCGGGAAACTTCTTGACACGTATGACCACCGTCATGGCGGCGGTGTTCATGCTGACATCGTTGACCCTCACCTACGTCGGCTCGCGCAGGGTCACGTCAACGGTATTCGACACCGCGCCGCTTCCCGCCGCGCCGATCGTACCGCAGCCGGAGAATGTGCCCCCGGCAGAAGCACCCGCTCCTGGCGCAGGCGCGCCGGCACCGGCCGCAGAGGCTCAGCCCGCGCCGCAAGCGGCGAATCCGGAACCGCAAGCAGCGGCGGAGCCTGCGGCACCGGCAGCGCCCGCACCGCAAGAAGCACCGGCCGCCAAGTGATCGCGGCCGGGTCACGAGTCACCAACACGAGTCACGAGTGACAACTCCCCCCTCACGGCTTACCACTCACGACTCATCTCCCTGCGAGGATGGCGGAACTGGCAGACGCGCTAGTTTGAGGGGCTAGTGGGGTAAAACCCGTGGGGGTTCAAGTCCCCCTCCTCGCATTTTTTTCATCGCTATTTCAATTACTTACGCACAAATAGACTGGCCCCCTAATCCCCCTTTCGCAATTCGGAGCCCAATCAGGTTCGGGGCGTGCTCCGGCTTCGAACTTTGAACCCAGACGCCCAAGGCACCCCCGGCCAAGCCGGTGATACGTCAAACGCCGCAATAGGCCATGCGATTTCCAGGGGCGAAGGAATTCTCGACGCCGATCTACGGGGTAGTGCCAAAGCGAATTCACGGCTCACAAGCGGGATCTAACCCATTGCTAGGAGGTGGCTTGACGTTCACTCCAATATTTGCATAATGGAAATGTGCTGAAACGCAAACGTACGACCGGTTCTCCGAGTGCTTCTTCCGGGGCGCCCATAGGGGGCGGAGCGGGTGAGCTGGTCACGCACCTCGATCGTGCGATGCGGCGGCTGGTTCTGACCGACGTCGAACCG
>DATKMK010000092.1:0-17692 GCA_035541895.1 Binatia bacterium
CCGCCGCCGGAAAGAGCGTGTAGGATGCTCTGTGGCTCAGTGGCTGGAGCCGAACGTCACTCCGCGGCGCTCGTTGCCGAGGGCGGCGACGATGGCGCTCATGATGAACACGGTCAGCGCCGTCAGCGCCATCGAAGTCGCGTAGCTCGTGCGCGCGGCGTAGATCGCCTCGATGTAGACGATGCCGCTCGCCAGCAAGACACCGCATTGGTAGGCGAAGCCGGGCAGAAAGCCGCGCACGCTGTCAGGCGACAGTTCGTTGAGATGCGCGGGAATCACGCCCCACGCGCCTTGCACCATGAACTGCATCGCGAACGCGCCGACCACCAACAGCCACATCGACGGCGCGAACGCCCAGAGCGGCACCACGAGCATCGCGCACACCAGTGCGGCCACGATCGCGCGCCGCCGGCCGATGTGATCGGAGAAATGCCCGAACAACAGGCCGCCGATGATCGCGCCCACCATCGAGAACGCGGTCAATCCCGCCCGTCCGGTTGGCGTGAGACCCCAATCGCGCTGAAGAAACGTCGGGTACATGTCCTGCGTGCCGTGCGAGACGCAGTTCATCATCGTCATCAAGACCGTGATGTAGCAGAACACCCGCCAGTTGGAGACGATCGCGCGACCGAGCTGGCTCCAGTTGTCGTGCTTGGTCTGCTCCCAGACTTCCGACTCGCTCACCCGCGCGCGCACGAACACCGCCAACAGCGCCGGCAGCCCGCCGATGAAAAACAACGGACGCCAACCCCAGCGCGGGAACACCACGAAGTACACGATCGCCGCCAGCAGGTAACCGGCGGCGTAGCCTTCTTGCAGCAGGCCCGACAGGATGCCGCGCCGTTGCGCCGGCGCCTTCTCCATCGCCAGCGACGCACCGACGCCCCATTCCCCGCCCATGCCGACGCCGAACAACGCGCGCAGGATCAGGAACGTCGAGTAGTTCGGCGCCAAGCCGGAGGCGACTTCGACGAGCGAATAGAACACCAAGTCGATCATCAACGGAATGCGCCGGCCGTAGCGATCCGCCATCAAGCCGAAGATGAACGCGCCCACCGGACGAAACGCCAGCGTCAGCGTGATCGATAGCGCGATGTCGGCGTCCGACTTGTTGAACTCCTTGGCGATCGCGGTCAGCGAGAACACCACGAGGAAGAAATCGAACGCGTCGAGCGTCCAGCCGAGGAAACCCGCGAGCACCGCAGCGCGATGGCCGTTGTCGGCCGGCGGCGCGACCTCCGCAGGCCGGGTCGCAGTCGACGTCACGCTTCGACCTCGCGATGACGCTTCAGCCAGCGTTCGTAGTAGCCCAGCGCACGCGCACTGAACGGCTCGGATTCGACGATGACCCACTCGCCCTCGTCGACCGCGTACCCGACGCAGAGGCGCTGCTCGTCGTCGCGATGGAATACCAGCGTTGCGAGCTGACCGTCGCGCAAGCGATATTGTTTGCCGACCGGCACCAGGGTCTCGCCCGCCGCGAGAGCTTCCTCGATGTGGGCGTCGCGCAGCCAGCGCTGCGACTTCACCGACAGCGGCGACTTTGGCAAGCGAGGGCGACGGGTCATATCGTCGTTACTGTCGGAAAAGAACGCACCCTGAAGGGTGCGGCTACAGCTCTGATGTCGGAGGCGCCCATTCCGGCGGTGCGTCAACGACCAGCATCACACCCCACGCACCGCATCTTCACCGGTGATGTCGCGGCCGACGATCAAGGTGTGCATGTCGTAGGTGCCTTCGTAGGTGTTGACCGTCTCGAGGTTCATCATGTGACGGATCACCGGGTACTCGTTGACGATGCCGTTGGCGCCGAGGATGTCGCGGGCCAAGCGCGCGATCTCCAGGGCATGGCCGACGTTGTTGCGCTTGGCGAGCGAGACGTGCTGCGGGCGCATGGTGCCGGCATCTTTCATTTGTCCCAGCCGCCACGCGAGCAATTGTCCCTTCGTGATCTCATTCACCATGTGCACGAGCTTCTGTTGCACCAACTGAAAGCGCGCCAGCGGCCGATCGAATTGCGTGCGCGTCTTGGTATAGTCGAGCGCGGTGTGGTAGCACGCCATCGCCGCGCCGATCGCGCCCCACACGATGCCGTAACGCGCCTGCGTCAGACACGAGAACGGTCCTTTCAAGCCGACGACGTTGGGCAGCAGGTTTTCACGCGGCACGCGCACCTCGTCGAGCACCAGCTCCGAGGTGATCGACGCGCGCAGCGAGAACTTGCCCTTGATGTCGTGCGTCGTGTAGCCGGGCATGCCTTTCTCAACCAGGAATCCGCGGATGCCGTCGGTCGTCTTCGCCCACACGATGGCCACGTCGGCAATGCTGCCGTTGGTGATCCAGCGCTTGACGCCGGAGAGAATGAATTGATTGCCGTCGGCGCGGGCGCGTGTCGTCATGCCGCCGGGATCGGAGCCGTGATCGGGCTCGGTCAGACCGAAGCACCCGATGGCCTTGCCCTGCGCCATCAGCGGCAGCCAGCGCGCCTTCTGCACTTCGGTCCCGAAGGCGTGGATCGCGTACATCGACAGCGAACCTTGCACCGAGACCATCGACCGCAAGCCGCTGTCGCAGCGTTCCATCTCCTGGCAGATCAGGCCGTAGGCCGTGTGGCTGAAGCCGGGACAGCCGTAGCCCTTGAGATTGGCGCCGAAGAACCCCAACTCGCCGAGGCGCGAAATCAAATGGCGCGGGAACTCTTCGCGTGCATGATGCTCTTCGATGATCGGTTGCACTTCGCGCTCAACGAAGTCGCGCGCGGTCTTGCGAATCAGCTTTGCCTCGTCGCTCAGCAACTCGTCCACGTTGTAATAGTCCACGCCTTCAAACGACGACATGGCAACTCCTTCTCGTCCCCGGTGTGGGGCGGCCGCATGTTACTCAGGCGTCATCAGCCGCACAATGGCCGATTTCCGGCGCGCTCATTGTTGCGAAGCCCGATACGGGCTGCGATAACGCCGGCCATGTCGTTGCAGTTGCTCACCCAGCTCAGCACCGCGTGCATCGTCTTGAGCGGCGTGAGTTTGCTGCTCGGGTGGTACTTCATCCGCGTCCAGCGAAACATGATCAGCCACCGCAACACCATGTTGACGGCAACGACCTTTGCGGCGCTGTTTTTGGCTGCCTACGTGACACGGTGGTCGATCTATGGCTCGAAGCCGTTCGCGGGCGCCGGCGGTTGGCGCATCTTCTATTTCGCCAACCTGGTGCCGCACGTCATTTTGGCGATGGCGCCGGGGCCGCTGGCGCTTCGATTGATCTACTTGGCGATGCGCAAGCGCGACTACGCCGCGCATCGGCGCTTGGCGCGCATCACTCTGCCCATCTGGCTCTACGTCGCCGGCAGCGGATGGTTGATCTACTATCTGCTGTACCAGAGGACGTACTGACGGGTCGCAGCAACGCGCCGCCGCAGATCGCGCGACCAATCAATCTTGCCCCGTTGACCGCGGAGCGGCCGGGCGCTACGGTCTCGTCAAGCACGCGCGAAGAATTCGGGGGAGCTTCATGGTCGACGACATCACGTACGATCCGATCTACAACACCGTTGCGCCGGACGATTTTCCGGCGCTGCTCGAAGTCGACCGCTATGGCGATCGCACCGATGCGTTCAACGGCATCATCGCGGCGACGCACGATCATTTTTGGGATCCGACCGACCGTGCGTACATCGAGTTCGACGCGTCGTTCGACGTTACGGAAGAAATGGTGCTGCCGCGCCAACTGATCCCCGAGTTGAACTGCGCCGTCGCCGACAAGTTGGACGGGCACCAGCAAGTCAAACTTGCGAACGAGAATGCGCGCTGGATTCTTTCGTCGATTCTGCACGGCGAACAGGGTGCGCTGTCGTTGTCGGCCAGCCTTTGCCACATCCTTCGCGACCCCGGCGCGCAGGAATACGCGGCCAACCAGACGCGCGAGGAGGCGCGGCACGTGACCGCGTTCGCACGCTACATGACCGTGCGGTGGGGCAGCCCGCTGCCGGTCGGGCGGACGCTCGGCGCGCTCCTGAACGAGTTGGTCGGTGCGCCCGAAGTCTACAAGAAACTGGTCGGCATGCAGATGCTGGTCGAAGGCTTGGCGATGGGCGCTTTCGCGACGCTGCACACTCGCGCGCAGGACCCGGTGCTGTCGAAGCTGACCCAACTGGTCATGACCGACGAAGCCTTTCATCACCGCTTCGGAAAGGTCTGGGCTGATCGCACGGTACCGAAGCTGAGCGAGGAGGAGCACCAGCGAGTTGAAGACTGGGCCGCGCGCTGCTTTCAGACGCTGCTCTTCAACCTCGTCAACGCCGAGCAGAAACAGATCATCTATCGCGAGTTCGGACTCGAATGGCAGTGGGTGCGCGCCGCGGTGATGGAAGCCTTCACTGACGACGATCGTCGGCGGGTGATGAAGGAGAGCAACAACATCTTCCGCGTTCTGATCAAGACGCTGCTGAAGGCCGGCATCATCACCGAACGCACCCGCGGCCTCTACGCGATGTGGGTCGATATGCAGGAGCTCGCCGCCGAGTCCGACGAGATGGTTGGCGATCCGATCGCGCAGCGAGGCATCGAATACCTGCGCGATATCAATCGCGCCCGCAAGCCCATCGGCCGCGCGTTGCGCGCCGGCTAGTTCCGCATTACCCGAGCACGCGCAGCAGCTCGTGGGCAATTCGATAGGTTGCGCCCCAGATCACGTGCGGGCCGACCACAAATGCATCCGCGTCGACTTCGAACCCGCTGGTGAGCCGGCGGGAGATTCGCTGCAGGGCCGTCGGCGCGCGCAACTGCGCGATCCCGATCATGGTAACTGCGGCGACCTCGCGAGCGTCGAGGGTGAACGCGTACGGATGCGGAATCCGTCCAATGAACGGCGCGATCAGAAAGTTGGAGCTGAGCGTTCGCACTTCGGGCAACGCCCGCATCAGCTCGACGTCGGCGGCGGCGAGACCGATCTCCTCCTCGGCCTCGCGCAGCGCGGTGGCGAGCAGACTGTCGTCGCGCTTCGGATCATGGCGTCCACCGGGGAAGGCCATGTCGCCGCCGTGCACCGGAGCGTCGTGGCTCCGCCGAATAAAGACCACGTGCGGGTCGTCGTCGACCGTGCAAACGGGCACCAACACGGCGGCGCGAGTCGATTCCGTCATCGGCCGTTCAACCGCGCGAGCAGCGCGGAGAGGTCGTGACCGATCAGGTGCGCCGGTCCCAACGTGACCGCATCGACCTTCCCGCGCAGCGAGCGCAGCTCGTCGATTGCGTCGGGTTCGCGCAGCACGATGCGGGTTCGGCTTGGTGGGATCCGCGACGTCAACTCGTCGATCGCACCGACATCGGCGTTGAACCCGATCACCGCATGCGGCATCGCCAACGCCTTTTCGATGTCGGGGGTGGCTTGCACTTCCACGACCGCCGCCATGTGCAACGAGATGGCGACGTGCATCAGCTCGGCAAGCGCCGCGGCGGCCAGATCGGCGGCCGGAAGGACCACTGCATCGGCGCCGTGCAGGCGTGCGTCGTACAGTTGAGCAGGGGAGAGCACGAGATCGTCGCGCAGCACCGGCGCTTGCGTGGCCGCGGCGACTCGCTTCATCAGACCGGTCGATCCCCCCCGTTGTTGATCGGTCACGACCGCGAGCGCGGCGATGTCGGCGTCGTCACTTGCGACCGCGTGCGCAAGCAGATCGGCGTCGCGCCAGGTCGCGAGCCCGGCCCGGTCATTCGACTGGATGCGCGCGATGAGAGCCAACTCCTCGCGCTGGCCGGCGACGTACAGCCGAAAATCGCGCCGGCTCGGCGTGACTTCGCTGAGGCGCACCACACCGAGCTGCGCCGCTTCCGCGTGTTTCTCCGCCAGCCACTGCGAACGGTCCATCACGGCGGACGCTAGCAGCGGACGCGGTCGCGCGAAAGGCCGCCGCGTTGCGGTGCGCGGTTGCTGGTGTGCTATGCTTCGTCGCGTGAATCGCGTCGTCGTCCACTACCATGAGGTCGCGCTCAAGCGCGGGAATCGGCCGTTCTTCGTCAATCAACTGGTGAACAACATTGGCCGCGCGCTGCGCGGCACCGGCATCCGACGGGTGAAATCAGCGCCCGGCCGCGTCGTCGTGCTGCTCGGGAAAAATGTCAACTGGCCGGAGATCCGCGAGCGGTTGGGAAAGGTGTTCGGCGTCGCCAATTTCTCGCTGGCCCAGCGCACCGAACGCAACATCGACGATCTCACCGATCACGTCGTGGCCGCGACTGCGGAACGCCGCTTCGCCAGCTTCGCGGTGCAGACCAAGCGCGCGGACAAGTCGTTCCCGATGCCGTCGCCCGAGATCAACGCCACGATCGGCGCCGCGGTGCAGGCGCAGAGCGGCGCCGCGGTCAACCTGTCGCAGCCGGAGCTGCGCATCGCGGTGGAAATTCTGCCGCGCGAGGCGTTCTTCTCACTCGAAAAGATCCCCGGTCCCGGCGGCCTCCCGGTCGGCACCAGCGGCCGGGTGGTGGCGTTGCTGTCCGGCGGAATCGACTCGCCGGTGGCGGCGTGGCGGATGATGCGGCGGGGCTGCCGCATCGACTTCGTGCACTTTCACGGCGCGCCGTACCAAGACCGCGCCAGCCGCGATAAAGCCGTCGAGCTGGTGCGCCTCCTCACGCCGTGTCAATTCGAGTCCCGGCTTCACCTGGTCGCCTTCGGCGAGGTGCAACGCGAGATCATCACGCAGGTTCGCCGGCCGTTTCGGGTCGTTCTCTACCGCCGCATGATGCTGCGCATCGCCGAAGCGATCGCGCGCGAGGTGCAGGCGCAAGCGCTGGTGACCGGGGAAAGCCTCGGACAAGTCGCGTCGCAGACGCTGGAGAATCTTACGGTGATTCAAGATGCCGTCGGGTTGCCCGTGCTGCGACCGCTCGTCGGGATGGACAAGCACGAGATCACCGAGCAGGCGAAGGCGATCCGCTCCTACGACATCTCGATCCAGCCCGATCAGGACTGTTGCCAATTGTTCGTGCCGCGGCATCCGGCGACCCGGATGTCGATCGCGCTGGCGCACGAGGTCGAAGCGCCACTCGACATCCCCGCGCTGGTGCAACACGCCTGCGAACGAACGGAGGTGGTGACGTTCGGCGAACCCGCGGTTTCCGGCCGCCATCCGCAAGCGCTGGCGGCGGCGAGCTGAAGCGGCGGGTGGGTTTACGCGGCTGACACGCTTTCGTAGGGGCGACGCATGCGTCGCCCCTACGGTCCGATACAACGAAGACTGGGACGATGGACACCGAGACGGCCTTGGCTGCAGTGATGCTGTCGCAGTTGCCACGCGTCGGCGAGACGGCCGCGCGCCGCGCGCTCGAGCTCACCGCCGCGCGGGGCATTGCGTTGATGGATTTCTTCCAGTTGCCCGAAGCCACGTTGCGCGAGGCCTACGCGCTGCACCGGCAGGCGGTGGAGCGGGTGTGTCGCGACCGTGAACGCCGGGAACGCGAGGCAGGCGAGCTGCTGGCACGCATGCGCGCGGCTGGCGTTGAGGTCTGCGTGTGGGACGATTCGCGCTATCCGGCGCGCTGGCGGGAGCGGCTCGACCCCGGGCCGCCGATTGTTTTCAGCCTCGGATCGCTAGCCGCGTTGGAGGGCGCGACGGCGGCGGTGCTGAACTCGCGCGCGCCCACCGAGCGGGCGGTCACGGCGACTATTCGCATCGTGCAAGCGGCGGCGGCGCAGGCGTTGGTCGTCGTCAGCGGCGGGATGAAGGCGACCCACCGCATTCCCGCTGTGCTCGGGCGAACCGCGCCGGCACGCGTGATCGTGCTCGACCGCGGCATTTTTGCGGCCCTGGGGCGCCATGTGGATCAGGACCCGTTCGGCCTCGGACCCGGCCGTGCCGCGCTCGATGCGGCGCGCACGCTGGTGCTGTCGCCCTTTCGTTTGGGTGATCACGCGGTGGCGCGCAACGGCCGCCGGCGCGACGAATTGGTCGCCGCGTTGGCCGACGTCATCGTGGCCGTGCACACGCGTGCCGGCGGAGAAATCGAGCGCGTCTGCTTCGCCGCACTCGATCGCGGACAATGCGTGTTGTCGTGGCAAGGCGAGAATCCCGGGCTCGTTGCCGCCGGCGCGGTGGCGATCGACGACAGCCACGTGAACGACTTGCGCGCCTTTGTCCCGGCGGCGCGCTAGCCGGGGCCGTTCAGCTCGCGCTGGTGCGTGGCGATCTGCTCGGCGAATACTCGCTCCATGTCGCCATCGCCGAATCCGTGCGCCAAATCGAGCCCGGTGTGTAGTGCGGTGATCGCGGCCGCGAGGTCGCCTTTACCGGCAAGCACGCCGGCCTTGCGAAAGATCCGCGCGTACTGTTCGCCGCGGCTCGTGCCCTTTGCGTCGCTCATTGTTTGGAGCGGCTACGGCGCGCGCGCGCACGGAGGATGCGGGCGAACGCGGCGTCGAGTTCGGCGTCACCGGCGGATGGCAAGAGAACGGTCTGCGCGTCGTCACGTTGGGGCGTGTCCGACTGCGGCGCGGGTGCCGCCGTGGGCGCCGCGCTGGGGATCGTACCCGAGACGAAGTAGATATCGCGGATCAGCGGCGGATCGAGTTCGCCGAGGCGGCGATTCAGCCGTTCGCGAATCGTGTCCTTCATGAACTGCAATTCCTGCATCCACGCGTGGCTGCTGACCGTCACGAACAAGATGCCATTGCGCACGCGCGCCGGTTGCGCTCGCTGCGCGATCGCGTCACCCACTTCTTCGTTCCAGAAGCTCCAGATCGCGTAGGCGCGCAATTGGCGGTCCGGATCGACACGCTGCAACACGGTCGGCAAGATGCCGGCGAGTGGATCGGGACGCGCGATGCGATCGGCCATGACGAGATGCTAGTGATTTCGCCGGCTCAAGGCCACCGCTCGCAGCGACGTGAGTTCCATCGCGAGGAATGCCACTATGAGTTTGCCGACATCAACGGAGCCCGTTGTCGCAGTTTTTTTCGTCCGATCACGCTTGTTTTTTCTTGACACCCAAGCACAATATCTTGTATGAGCTTCGCCTCACAGACACAAGATAAAGGCCGGAAGCAAACGGAGGGGGCCATGGCGGAGCGGGCACGGCGGCGGGAAGATGAGGGGTGGAAGCCCGGCAATGAATCGCATGCACCGGCGGCCACCGGGTTGCATGTTCCGCGCTTCTTCACCGACGCGGGCGTCGATCCCTACAGCGAGGTCGAGTGGGAACGCCGCAGCGCCGTGATCCAGGGTGAAGGCGGGGAGGTGGTCTTCGAGCAGCACGACGTCGAGTTCCCCAAGACCTGGTCGCAGCTCGCCACCAACGTGGTGGTTTCGAAGTACTTTCGCGGCCACCTCGGCAGCCCGCAACGTGAACGCAGCGTGCGCCAGCTCATCAGCCGCGTGGTCGACACCATTCGCGGCTGGGGTGAGCGGCAAGCGTACTTCGCGACACCGGAAGATGCGCAGACGTTCAGCGACGAGCTCACACATCTGCTGCTGACGCAGAAAGCGTCGTTCAACAGTCCGGTGTGGTTCAACGTTGGCATCGAGCCGCGGCCGCAGTGCTCGGCCTGCTTCATTCTGTCGGTCAACGATACGATGGAGTCGATCCTCGGTTGGTACCGCAACGAGGGGATCATCTTCAAAGGTGGGTCCGGTTCAGGGGTCAACCTGTCCCCAATCCGCGCCAGCCGCGAGAAGCTCGCCGGCGGCGGGACGGCGTCGGGTCCGGTGTCGTTCATGAAGGCCGCCGATGCCTCGGCCGGCGTAATCAAATCAGGGGGCAAGACGCGCCGGGCGGCCAAGATGGTCGTCCTCAACGCCGACCATCCCGATATCGTCGATTTCATCAAGTGCAAGGAAGAGGAGGAGAAGAAAGCGTGGGCGTTGATCGATGCCGGCTATGATGGCTCGCTCGACGGCCCGGCCTACGGCTCCGTCTTCTTCCAGAACGCCAACAATTCGGTGCGGGTCACCGACGAATTCATGCGTGCAGTGGAAGCCGACGGGATTTGGCAGACGCACTCCGTCCTCACCGGCGAGGTGATGGACACCTACAAGGCGCGCGACCTCCTCCGCATGATCGCGTCGGCGACGCACGTCTGCGGCGATCCCGGCATGCAATTCGACACCACGATCAACACCTGGCACACCTGCCCGGCGAGCGGCCGCATCAACGCGTCGAACCCCTGCTCCGAGTACATGCACCTCGACAACTCGGCGTGCAATCTGGCGTCGCTCAACCTCATGAAGTTTGTCAGCGACAACGGCGACTTCGACGTCGACGCGTTTCGCCACGCCGTCGACGTGTTGATCACTGCGCAAGACATCGTCGTCGACAATTCGAGCTACCCGACCCCTGAAATCACCGCGAACGCCAAGGCGTATCGCGAACTCGGTCTGGGCTACGCCAATCTGGGCGCCTTGCTGATGTCGCTGGGCTTGCCCTACGATTCCGACGCCGGCCGCCACTACGCCGCGGCGGTCACGTCGTTGATGTGTGGCGAGGCATACCTGCAATCGGCACGCATCTCCGAGCAACTCGGCCCCTACGCGGGATTCGCGCCGAACCGTGAACCACAGATCGAGGTCATCGCCAAGCATCGATCGTGCTCGCACAAGATCGATTCGGCGTACGTACCGCTCGATCTGCTGTCGGCCGCCCGCCAAGTGTGGGACGACGCCCACGCCTTGGGAAAGGCCGCGGGGGTGCGCAACTCGCAAGTGACGGTGCTGGCGCCGACCGGTACGATCGCCTTCATGATGGATTGCGATACCACCGGTGTCGAACCCGACATCGCGCTGGTGAAGTACAAGAAACTGGTCGGCGGCGGCATGCTGAAGATCGTCAATCAGACCGTGGCGCGCGCGCTCAAGCGGCTCGGCTACGAATCGAAGGCGATCCAGGAAATCATCGAATTTATCGATGAGCACGACACCATCGAAGGCGCGCCGAATTTGAAAGATGACGATCTGCCGGTCTTCGATTGCGCCTTCAAGGCCGCCAAGGGCACCCGCGCCATTCATCACATGGGTCACCTCAAGATGATGGGCGCGGTGCAACCGTTCATCTCGGGCGCGATCTCGAAGACCATCAACATGCCGAACGACGCCACCGTCGACGACATCGCCGAGGCCTATCTCGAAGGCTGGCGGTTGGGCGTGAAGGCGGTCGCGATCTATCGTGACGGTTGCAAACGAACGCAGCCGCTCAATACCGCGCGCGACGACAAGCGCGCCGCGACGGCAGTGGAAGTTGCCGGCCGGCCGGAATTTCGTCCGGTGCGGCGGCGTTTGCCGCAAGACTGTCACTCGGTGCGGCACAAGTTCGAGATCGCGGGCCACGAAGGCTACATCCACGTCGGCTTCTACGAAGACGGGACGCCGGGCGAGATCTTCATCAAGATGGCCAAGGAGGGCAGCACGATCTCCGGGCTGATGGACACGATCGCGACGCTCACGTCGCTCGCCCTGCAATACGGCGTGCCGCTCGAAGCGCTGGTCGGCAAATTCAGCCACGTCCGCTTCGAGCCGTCGGGATTCACCAAGAACCCGGAAATCCCGATGGCCAAGTCGTTGACCGATTACATCTTCCGCTTCCTCGGCACGCGCTTTCTCAACGCCGAGCAGCGGACCGGCATGGGATTGAGCGTGACGACGGTGAATGACGCGGCGCCCGCTGAGATCGGCGCCGGCGATCAGGCAACGGTCGTGACGTCGTTGGGATTCAGCCCGCAAGCCGATGCGCCGAGTTGCACCGATTGCGGGGCGATCATGGTGCGCAATGGCAGTTGCTACAAGTGCCTCAATTGTGGGGCCACCAGCGGCTGCTCGTGACGCGATGGGGTTGGAGTTTGCCGCCAACGGACTCGTGGGAGTCGTTGACGGGCAAAGCATGGGGAGTGCGGTGGTTGTAGCGGAGGGGCGGATGACTCCCCGGCGGTTGGGGGGCGGTGGCCGAGTCGTCTCGGGCGGGGTGCCTTCGGGCACCCCGCGTGGGGTGCAACGAGCAATTGTGCGTCAGTGATCGGCGCGCAGCAGCCGCGGCAGTAGGCTGGCCTTGAGGTGGGCGATCATCTCACCGGCATCGTGAACGAATTCCGTGCTGAGGAAATTCTGGACGAGTACGCCATCGAGCGCGGCCATGATCATGGCCGCGTCGAGTTGCGGATTGCAGTGCTGGCCGAACACGCCGCGGCTTTGGCCGCCGGCGATGATGTCGGCGATCAGATTGCGGAATACGCGATAGAGTTCACTCACGCGGCGAATCACATCGTCGGGTTGGTGCTCGCCCTGCAGCACCATGCTGAGGAAGAAGCGCACGGAATAGACGTTCTCGTTGACGAACTCGGCGAACAACTCGATCAGGCGCTCGATCTGGCCTTGCTCGTCGCGCCCGTCGAGGTCGTCGATGGCGATGATGTACGGTTCGAGCGTCTTCCGCAGTGCGCTCCGGTACAGTTTTTCCTTGGTGTCGAAGTACCAAAAGATCAGCGCCTTGCTCACCTGGGCGGCGCGCGCCACCTGTGAAATCGAGGTGTTTTCGTAGCCGTGCTCCGCGAACAGACGCGCAGCGGTTTCGAGAATCTTCTCGCGCGCCTCGACGGCGTCACCGGATTCGGGGTTACCCATTGCTGATCCGACTGGGCGGCACACTAGGAAAGACCGCGGCATCAGTCAACGCGAATTTCGCTCCGCGGCTTGCGGATTGCCAAGGGCTTCGGCAGCATAGCGCCGATGCCGTCTCCACGCCGTCGCCGGTGCAACACCGTTGGGTTGCTGATCGCCGGGCTGTCGATCGCGGCGATCTTTCACCAATCGACCAACCACGTCGCCCCGGATACTCCAGGGCCCGCGGCCGACGGTGCACCGAGTGCGAGCAGCCGAACCTGGTCGTTGCGCGGCGGTGGCTGGGTGATTCGAGTCGACGGCGCCGAGGTTGAGTTGCCATCTCTCGGCCAGCAGACGCGGCCGGTGATGCGGCCGCGTGGGCCGCAGCCGTTGTCACCGTACGATCAACTGATCGCCTACCACGCCGAAGCCGAGGGGCTCGATTGGCGGCTGATCGCCGCGGTGATCTTTGAGGAATCGCGCTTTGCGGCCGACGCGGTCAGCGACGCCGGGGCCGTGGGTCTCATGCAAGTCCGACCGATTGCGGCGGCGGCCGTCGGCTCGCGCGCCTTCGCCGCGCCCAACGACAACATTCGGACCGGCGCTCGCTATCTGCGCCACCTCAGCGAGGAGTTTCGCGAGTCGACGGGACGCGATCGCCTCGGCCTCGTGCTGGCGGCGTACAATATGGGGCCGTCGCACGTGCATGACGCGCAGATGCTCGCACGGCGGGTCGGCTACGAGCCGAACATTTGGCACGAATCGATGGCGTTGGTGTTGCCGCTCTTGCAACACGCGCCGTTGTGCGAGCGGTTGCCGAAGGGGTGCGCGCGCGGCCGCGACACGGTCGCGTATGTTCGCCGCATCCTGCAGCGTTACGATGAGTATCGCGGGCGATTTGGGACGCGAGCGGCGGACCTCGACGAAGGCGACGAGGACGGCGACGCCGACGATCCGCTCCCCGATCCCGTTCAGGCCGCTTCGGCCAGCGGCTGACTTTCAAACCGCAACTGATCGCCGACGCAGTCCACGACCACCCGGCTGTTGTCGCGCACCTCGCCTTGCAGGATGCGGCGACCCAACGCCGTCTCCACTTCGCGCTGCAGCAGCCGTTTGAGCGGCCGCGCACCGTAGGTCGGGTCGTAGCCGACTCGTGCGAGATAGTCGCGCGCTGCGTCGGTCAGCTCCAACACGATCTTGCGTTCGCTCAGCCGCGTGCGGAGACGTCCAAGGAGGATGTCGACGATCTGTTTGAGTTGATCGCGGGTGAGCGAATGGAACACCACGATCTCGTCGACTCGATTGAGAAACTCCGGCCGAAACTGCTGGCGCAGTGCTTCGAGGACGTCGGCCTTCATGCGTTCGTAGGCCTGTGAGTCGTCGCCGCCGCGGTAACCGAGGATCAATTGGCTGCCGACGTTGGAGGTCATGATCACCACGGTGTTCTTGAAATCCACCCGCCGGCCGTGGCCATCGGTCAGATGGCCGTCGTCCAAGATCTGCAGCATGACGTTGAACACGTCATGCTGCGCCTTCTCGATTTCATCGAACAGGATGACCGAGTACGGCCGCCGGCGAACGGCTTCGGTCAGTTGCCCACCTTCCTCGAAGCCGACGTAGCCCGGCGGTGCGCCGATTAGACGCGCGACGGTGTGTTTCTCCATGTACTCGGACATATCGACGCGGATCATCGCCGCCTCGTCATCGAAGAGAAGCTCCGCGAGCGCGCGCGCTAATTCGGTCTTTCCGACGCCGGTCGGACCCAAGAAGATGAACGAGCCGATCGGCCGCTGCGGGTCCTTCAAGCCGGAGCGCGCGCGGATGACCGCGTCGGCGACGGCGGTGACCGCCTCGTCTTGTCCGACCACGCGCGTGTGCAGATGCTCTTCGAGGCGCAGGAGTTTCTGAGTCTCGCCTTCCATCAGCCGTGTGACAGGAATACCGGTCCAGCGCGCCACAACTTCGGCGATGTCGTCCGCGTCGACGTGATCCTTGATCAAGCGCGAGGCGGCGGCCGACTCTTCGGGCGCGGCGATCTGTTTCTCCAGCGCGGGGATGATGCCCCGTTCGAGTTCGGCCGCGCGCGTCCAGTTATACTCGCGCTTGGCGTGCGCCAATTCGAGGCGGGCTTCCTCGAGTTTCTTCTGCAGCTCGGTGACGCCGCCGATCGCGCCCTTTTCCTGTTCCCACTGCGCGCGGAAGCGGCGCTCGGTTTCCTTCTGATCGGCGAGTTCCTTTTCGAGTCGCTGCAGCCGGTCGCGCGAGGCCTTGTCGGTTTCCTTTTTCAGGGCTTCGCGCTCGATCTCGAGTTGCATGACCCGGCGGGTCACCTCATCGAGCTCCGCCGGCATCGAGTCGATCTCGGTGCGCAATTTGGCCGCGGCTTCGTCGACCAGATCGATGGCCTTGTCGGGTAAGAAGCGATCGCTGATGTAGCGATGCGACAGCACGGCGGCCGTCACCAGCGCGGCGTCCTTGATCCGCACCTTGTGGTGCACTTCGTAGCGCTCGCGCAAGCCGCGCAGAATCGAAATCGTATCTTCGACGCTCGGCTGATCGACCAATACCGGCTGGAATCGCCGTTCGAGCGCCGCATCCTTCTCGACGTGTTTGCGGTATTCATCGAGCGTTGTGGCGCCGATGCAATGCAGCTCGCCGCGCGCGAGCATCGGCTTCAGGAGATTGCTGGCATCCATCGCGCCCTCGGCGGCGCCGGCTCCGACGACCGTGTGCAGTTCGTCGATAAACAGAATGATGTCGCCGGCCGACTCCTGCACTTCTTTCAGCACCGCCTTGAGACGCTCTTCGAACTCACCACGAAATTTGGCGCCGGCGATGAGCGCACCCATGTCCAAGGTGATGACGCGCCTGTCCTTCAATCCTTCGGGAACATCCTTGCGAACGATGCGCTGGGCGAGGCCTTCGACGATGGCGGTCTTGCCGACACCCGGCTCACCGATCAGCACCGGATTGTTCTTGGTGCGGCGCGACAGGACTTGGATGACGCGCCGGATTTCGTCGTCACGGCCGATGACGGGATCCAATTTGCCTTGCGCGGCCAGCTTGGTGAGATCGCGGCCATACCGTTCGAGGGCCTGATAGGTGGATTCGGGATTCTGGCTGGTGACGCGCTGACTGCCGCGGACGTGTTTGAGTGCCGCCATCAGCTGTTCGCGGGTGAGTCCGAGGTCGCGTAGCGCTTGGCCGGCTCCGGTGCGTTCGTCGACGATGGCCAGGAGGAGGTGCTCGACACTAACGAAGTCGTCCTTCAACTTGGTTGCTTCGGCCTCGGCGTTGGTCAGCAACCGATTGAGCCGCGGCGTCACGTAGATTTGCTCCGGCGCGCCGCTCGGGCCGGTGACACTCGGAATGCGATCAAGCTCGGCGGCGAGACGATCCTTCAACTGTGCAACGGGGACTCCGGCGTTCTGCAAGATCGGGACGGCCAGGCCGTCGCTTTGCTCGATCAGGGCGTGTAGCAGGTGCTCGACGTCGATCCCCTGATGGCTGCGTCGCGTGGCCAGATCGTGCGCGCTGCGCACCGCATCCTGGGCCTTTTCGGTGAAGCGATTTAGGTTCATCCACCCTCCGTGCGCCGAAAAATAACCACGATCCGAAGCGGCGCAAGGAAGTGGGCGACGCTCAGCCCTTCGCGAGACGGCCGTAGCGCAGCGGCTCGTCTTCCTCGTCCTGACGACCCGCCGTCTCCGAATCCCCGGGGTAGGGAAGATTCACGCAGAACGAGCTGCCGCGACCTTCCTCGCTGCGGACGCTGATGAAGCCGCCGTGTTCGGCGGCAATCTGATGCGCGATAGACAGCCCGAGACCGGTGCCGCTGTCCTTGGTTGTGAAGAACGGATTGAAGATCTCGTCGATGATTTGGCTGGGAATACCGGCGCCGCTATCGCGGACTTCGATTTCGCAGAAGAGTCCGTCGGTGTGCCGGCGCTGACGGGTTTGGACCACGACGCTGCCGCCGACGGCGGTTGCCTGAATCGCATTCAGCACGAGGTTGATCACCACCTGCTTGATCTGGTCGGCATCGGCGCGAATGTTCGGCAGCGACTCGGCGAGGGTCCGAGTCAGAGTCACGCGGTGCTTGCGCGCCTCGGGCTCCAGCAAGAGCGTCGTGCGCTCGATGAGCTCGTTGACGTCGACGTCGCTCACGGCATGCGTGGACGAGCGGGCGAACGTCAGTAGCTCGGTGATGAGGTTGCTGATGCGCTGCACCTCACCGGCGGTGAGGTTGAGAAAGGTGGTGAAGAATTCCTCGTCATGGATACGCTGTGGGGCCAGTTGAAAGAACGTCTGAATCGACACCAACGGATTGCGCACTTCGTGTGCGATGCCGGCGGCGAGCGTGCCGAGGGCGGACAGCCGGCCGGTGCGCTCGATGATGTCGCGCGAACGTTTCAGCTCGCCGTACAGTCGCGCGTTTTCGAGGGCGATCGAAACTTCAGCGGCCAGCGTGCTGAGGAGTTGAAGATCTTCAACCGAGAACGCATCGAGATTGCGCTTGCGACCGAGGCTGATGAAGCCCATCAGGCGGCCGCTGATCGTCAACGGAATGCAGACGTCCCAGCCGTTGCGGCGACAGACGTCGGCGACGACGGTCCGCTCCATTGGATCGGCGCTGGCTTCGAATTCATCGCGTAGGACAAGTTCATCATGGCGCCGCAAGGCAACGACAAATTCATCCTGCTCGCCGAACTCGCCGGTGGCAGCCGGGATGCCGGCGGTGTGTGTCACTTGGTAGGAGCGCGTGGCCTCGTCAAACAACACGATGCCGAGACGGTCGACGCGCAGGGTCTCCATGAGGGTCTCGGCCACCTCGCGCAACAGTTTGTCGCGATCGAGGATACGCACGATCGATCGAGTGAAGTCAGCGAGGGCAGTGCGATACTGATGCTTCTCGCGAAATAGCGATCGCTCGATCCGTGATTCGGCACGGACCCTCAGCGTCGGGAACAACACGCCGACCGCAATGAGCATCACCAGGAGTGCAAACGAGAAATCGGGGTGCACCTGACCGAAGGAGGCCTGCTGAAGCCAAAGGCTCGAGGCAAAAGTGGGGGCCACCAGGGCGATTGAAACCGCCGCATATGCCATTCCCTTCGT
>DATKMK010000093.1:0-61784 GCA_035541895.1 Binatia bacterium
TCGGTCGGGGTCGCCGTTGGGGTCGAAGTTGGCGTGCTGGTCAGCGTTGCCGTCGGAGTGTCAGTCGGCGTCGCTGTCGGTGTATTCGTCGGCGTTGCCGTCGGCGTATCCGTCGGCGTGCTCGTCGGTGTCGCGGTTGGCGTATCGGTCGGGGTCGCCGTCGGTGTATTCGTCGGTGTCGCGGTCGGCGTGTTCGTTGGGGTCGAAGTTGGCGTGCTGGTCGGTGTCGCCGTCGGAGTGTGAGTTGGTGTCGCCGTCGGGGTCGAAGTTGGCGTGCTGGTCGGCGTCGCCGTTGGTGTTGCGGTCGGGGTGTCAGTCGGTGTCGCGGTTGGCGTATCGGTCGGGGTCGCCGTCGGAGTGTCAGTCGGCGTCGCTGTCGGCGTGTTCGTCGGTGTCGCGGTCGGCGTGTTCGTTGGGGTCGAAGTTGACGTGCTGGTCGGTGTCGCCGTCGGAGTGTGAGTCGGCGTTGCCGTCGGCGTGCTCGTCGGTGTTGCGGTCGGCGTGTTCGTTGGGGTCGAAGTTGACGTGCTGGTCGGTGTCGCCGTCGGAGTCTGAGTCGGCGTGTTGGTGGCAGTTGCGGTTGGGGTGCTGGTCGGCGTCACGGTCGGCGTATTCGTCGGGGTGGCGGTCGCGGTGGCTGTGGGAGTTGCCGTAGGTGTGCGGGAGGGTGTGTCGGTCGGTGTGGTGGTCGCGGTGCTGGTTGGCGTCGCCGTCGGGGTTGTCGTGGGTGTATTCGTGGCTGTCCGGGTCGGCGTGATGGTCGGCGTAATCGTGGGGGTCCTAGTCGGAGTGGCGGTCGGAGTGGCGGTCGGGGTTCGGGTAGCGGTCTGTGTTGGCGTGGTCGTTGGGGTCGCCGTCGGCGTAAAGGTTGCGGTTGAGGTCGGCGAATTTGTCGGCGTGCGCGTCGGGCTTGCGGTTGGCGTCTGAGTCGGCGTCCGGGTCGCGGTGAATGTCGGCGTCCTCGTGGCGGTCGATGTGGGTGTGCGCGTGGGGGTGAATGTCGGCGTCGGAAGCGGCGTCGGCGTTCCGGGGGCCAACGTCTCGACGATATGCAAACGCAAGTCGCCGGCCTTGTTCGGATCGATGACGATTCGAATGCTGAAGATGCTCGCCCAGTTGATCCCGCTCGGAAAGCCTGACGTCGGAAAATCAACTGCCAGCGGACCGCTCACGCTGATCGTCCGGCTATACGTGCTGGCGTGTCCGGCGGTGTCGGTCATGGTGATCGCGATGACGTAGGGCACCGAGGACGAGTCCGCCGCCTGCACCATTGCCCGAATGCCGGCAATCGAAGTCAGATCGGCAGCGAGCCCGACGCCGCCAGCATCGTACAAAAGCTGGATCTTGCCGTCGGCGGCGACCGTCGACGAATAGTCGAGCAGCGTCGTGACCGTTGCAATGCCGGCGGTCACCGAGTCGGCGATGGTTCCGAGGCTCGTCGCCGTCACGGTAAGTTTCCGAACGCCGCCGATAACGCCGCTGAGTCCCGAATCCGTAACCGTCGTGCTGCCAACCGTCGACTGCGTCACCCCCGGCGGCGAGCCAGTGGCCGCGGCGCTGGTAAAGTCGTCGATGGTCAGGGCTCGAACGCCCAGCGGTGTTCCACCGAGCACGCACAGCAAGGCTGCCACGATCCACGGAGCGCGCGAACGAATCGCCCTGGTGGAACGCGATCCGCGAAGGGGTCCGGCATCAGCAAAGCCGCGTGCCGTCGCGTGCACTCTGCGATTGATTGCCACCGACACCATCCGCCCCGCTGCTACTCGTCGCCGCAGCCTTAGGCCCGCGCAGACCGAGGAGTTGTGAAATTGCCCGCTGAGGCGCCGCGATCAGCGCAATGGCGATTCACCGAGGCGACTAGGCAGCCTCGGTCGAATTGGATGGCCGTGGAGAGGAAATCGGTGCGAAGGTCGACCCTGTCGCACGCTGTGCAATGAGGGAGCTTGAGCATGGTCACGGGGTCAGCAAGGCGTATGCCCCGCCACCTCGCCCGTCTCGGTTGACGAGTCCGCGTCGAAACCGACGCTATCTGGCTAGTTTTGGACCGATTGGCCGCCCGCCAAAAGGGGCGACGCGATTTGCTCCGACTGGCAAAACGGCACCGATGCCGGTGACAAATCGCGCCGCGCGACGGATGCGCGCCATTCGAGCCGAAAGCTTGCCCGTTTGGACGCAAGCGTGTCTTAGCGTCGGCGCCTGACACCGGGATCATCGTCAGCGGTTGCGGCGAGCTATCCACGATCGGAGGCCAGTCGGCGCGACGCGATGATCGTGAGAACCACCAGCATGAGAACGATCACCCACCACGATACCAGTGGCGCTGACTGCGTATCTTGGAAAATCTCGATGCGATCAAGTCGCAGATCACCCGCCGTGTTGGGGTTGATCGCCACACGGATGCTGAAAATGCTATTGAGTTGGAGGCCCTGCAACCCGGAAAGATCCGACACCGGGAAGGTCAACGCGAGCGGCCCGCCCGGCAGGAGCACATTCTTGGTCGCCGACGCAACATGTCCCCCTTCTTCCGCATCGGTAAGCGTAACGGTGACCTCGTATCCAGGCGTGCAGTTGAGCACGCCGCCCTCGCAGTTTACCGCTGCATCGTCGGCATCGAGGATAATCACGCGGATGCCACTGTGCAGCGTCAGCGCCAGGTTCAATCCGGCGCCCTGGCCGTTGTACCGCAACTCGACCCGACCATCGGCCTGAGAGGTCGAGTCGTATTCGAGAAAGCTCACCAGCGGGACCACGCCGGCGACGACCAAGTCCGGCGGCGTGACGCTCTGCAACGAGTCGGCAACAACGGTCAGCGTCCGCGACCCTCCGAGTACGTCGGCCAGCGGCGCGTCGATGACGGTCGTACTGCCGAGGACAGATTGGGCTACGTTGGTGTCGGTAATGAAGCAGGTGCCCTGACCCGATCCCGGCGTGCAACCGAAGATTGGATTGGGCATGCCGTTCGTGGTGGCGCTGCTGAAATCATCCACGATGACCGTGGACGCCATCGCCACCCGCGCCGCTAGCGCCGCAGCGCAAGCCAGGCTTACCCTCCACCTGCTACCCTTCATCCCCTCGCCTCTTTCCCTGGCTCGGTTAACTCTTCTGCCTACCTACGCTAGCGATTTTTTTCCAATTGTCAAAGCCTTTCGCACGCCGGTTCGCCAGCCATGCTTGCATCGCGGTAAGCTCTCCCGATATCACCAGGCCACGGGGAGTTGCAGCGATGGTTGTCTTCATCACCGGGGCATCGAGCGGGATCGGTGCCGCGACGGCACGCGCCTTCGGGCTGAACGGCGTCCGGCTGATCCTGGCGGCACGCCGCATCGAGCGGCTCCGCGCTCTTGCAGGGGAGTTGCCGACGGCTACGCACCTCATTGAACTCGACGTGAGAGACCGCGGCGCGGTGCACCGCGCCGTCGACGCGATCCCCGATGGGTTTGCCGCCATCGATGTCTTGGTGAACAACGCCGGCCTGTCACGTGGGCTTGAGCCAATTCACGAAGCACTGGAAGACGATTGGGACGAGATGGTGGACACCAACGTCAAGGGATTGATGTACGTCACCCGCGCGGTTCTGCCCCGCATGGTGGCGCGCAAACGCGGCCACATCATCAATATCGGTTCGATTGCAGGACACGAAACCTACCCCGGTGGCAACGTCTACTGCGCCTCCAAGGCCGCCGTGCGAGCCCTGAACAAGGCGATGCGGCTCGACCTTCACGGCGCCGGGATCCGCGTCAGCACCGTCGATCCGGGCATGGTGCAGACGGAGTTCAGCGAGGTACGCTTCCACGGCGACCGCACCCGCGCCGCCAAGGTCTACGACAACACGCGCCCGCTGAGCGCGGCCGACGTGGCCGACGCAATCGTGTGGTGCGTGACGCGTCCGCCGTGGGTCAACGTCGAGGAACTCCTGCTGATGCCGACCGACCAAGCCGCGCCGGGCCTCGTACACCGGCGCCGGCTGGAGCCGAAAGAGCCGATCCAAACCACACCGTTGGCCGGGCGCTGGTTGGCGGCGTGGAACGCGCACGACGTCGACCGTATCATCGCGCTCTACGCCCCCCACGCGCGACACACGAGCGAACGGGTCCGAGCAGTACTGGGCAGTGCGGACAACTGCGTCGTCGGCCGCGCGGCCATTGCGGACTATTTCCGTCGCGGATTGGCCCGACGCCCGGCGTTGCGGTTCGAACCGGTCTCGGTGTCCACCGGCCCGCGCACGCTCGCCATTGAGTACCGCGCCGTCGACCTCGATCCGCCGCAATCGGTCATCGAGATGCTCGAACTCGATACCGCAGGTCTCATCGAGCACGCGCGCGTGTACCACGCCACGTGACCGGCGCACGCCCTACATGTGCTTGATGATCGCCTGACCGAACTCCGAGCACTTCACCTTGGTGGCGCCTTCCATCAAACGATGGAAGTCGTAGGTAACGGTCTTCGCTTTGATCGCGCCTTCCGTGCCCTTGATGATCAGGTCGGCGACGTCGTCCCAGCCGAGGTGACGGAACATCATCTCGCCCGACAGGATCACCGAGCCAGGATTGACCTGATCGAGGTTCGCGTACTTCGGCGCGGTGCCGTGGGTGGCTTCGAAGATCGCGTGACCGCTGACGTAGTTGATGTTGCCGCCCGGGGCGATGCCGATGCCGCCGACCTGCGCCGCCAGCGCATCGGAAAGATAGTCGCCGTTCAGATTCAGCGTCGCGATCACATCGAACTCGCGCGGGCGCGTCAGCACTTGTTGCAACGTGATGTCAGCAATCGCGTCGCGGATCATCAGCTTCTTCTTCCACTGGCCGCTGCCGTGTGAATCCCACAGCTTGAGCGCCGCCTCGACGTCGACGCGAACCTTCTTCTGCTGATCCGGCGTCATCAAATCGTAGCCCGGATCGACGGCGCGCGCGTTGTCCTCGACCGAGATGTCCGACTTGGCTTCCTTGTTGCCGAGAATCCAGCTCTCGCGCTCGGTCACGACCTGCTGGCGATATTCGCGCGTGGCAAGGGCGTAGCCCCAATCGCGGAACGCGCCCTCGGTAAACTTCATGATGTTGCCCTTGTGCACGAAGCTCACGCTGCGGCGCGTGTGCCGCAATGCGTAGTCGATCGCGGCGCGCACCAAGCGCTCTGAGCCCTCGCGCGATACCGGCTTGATGCCGATCGCGCTGGTCTCCGGGAAGCGAATCTTCTTAACCGCCATCTCCTTCTGCAGAAACGCCACCACCTTGCGCGCTTCATCGCTCTCCGCTTGCCACTCGATGCCGGCGTAAATGTCTTCCGTGTTTTCGCGGAAGATCACCATGTCGACCGCTTCCGGGCGCAACACCGGGCTCGGCACGCCGGTGAAGTACCGAACCGGACGCAGACACACGTACAGATCCAACAACTGCCGCAACGCGACGTTGAGCGAACGAATCCCACCACCAATCGGCGTCGTCAGCGGGCCCTTGATGCCGACGATCAACTCCTTGAAGGCCTCGACGGTTTCGTCGGGCAGCCAGTTGCCGGTTTGATTGAACGCCTTCTCGCCCGCGAGCACTTCCATCCACGCGATGCGGCGCTTGCCGCCCGATGCCTTCTGCACGGCGGCGTCGAACACCGCCTGACTCGCGCGCCAGATGTCCGGTCCGGTGCCGTCGCCTTCAATGAACGGAAGGATCGGATTGTCGGGAACTTCGAGTTTGCCGTCACGCAACCGAATGCGCTCGCCGCTGGGAAGTTTCAACTGTGCCATGAATTGGGATGTCCTTTGATCGAAAAGTCGGTCCGTAAACCGCGCGCGAACCCTAGCGCAATCGCGAAGGAAAGTCAGGATGCCGGCGCTTCCGGACGCAGCCGCATCGTCAACGGATGCGAGAAGTAATGAACGAAGATATCGCTGGTGTACTTGGCGGCCATCGCCTGGCTGACGCGCTCGACATAGTCGCGCGCTTCGGTGGCGCGCACCCGATCGAAACGATGCCCGCCGATCTCGACCGGCAGCACCGCGCCTCCGCCGTGCTTCTGCATGCGATCGGCGGCCTTCGTACCGAGCCGCACATAAACGTCGCCGTCGATCACCACGAGCCACACTTTGAAGCAGTACTCCCCTTCACCGGGATCGTTGGTGCAAAGCTTCAACGTCTCTTCTTTCGTCCAATCACTCGGCGTCCACGCCGGAGTCTCGGCCGCAGCGAAACGTGCAATCGCGACACCGCCCAGGACTATTCCCAGCCACCAAGAATGTCTCGACATGCTCCCCTCCTTTGTGCCGTCGCATCCGGCGGATGCGATTAGAGCACGAGGAGTGTGCCGGTCAATGCAGTCGCTTCCAGGCGATCAGCGCTCGCTGATACGCCATTGGCGCCTCATGCCTGCGCCAGCCAATTACGCCAGTCGGGATGGGCGATCGCGATCAATGCGTCGCGGCGCTCGCGCAGGGTTTTGCCGCGCAGGTAGGCCGCGCCGTACTCGGTCACGATGGTATCGGCGCAGAAGCGCGGGATCGTCACCGGCGTCTCGTCGCTCAAGCGCCGGACGATCTTCGAGCGCGTCCCGTCATCGGTCGTCGACGAGAGCGCGATGAGCGAGCGCCCGCCGGGCGAGTGCTCGGTGCCTTCGAGAAAATCGAGACTGCCGCCGACGCCGCTGACCTGCACGCCGTCGATGGTCTCGCCGTTGATTTGCCCGCCGAGGTCCACCTCGATCGCCGAATTGACCGACACCATTCGCAGCCGTTTCGCCAGCTCGACAATGCTGTGCGTCACACTCACCGGCTGAAACTCGACCTGCTCCGAGGCGCCGACGAAGTCGTAGAGCGCCGCCGCGCCACCGGCTTCACCGGTGATGACCTGCATACGGTGGCGACTGCGATGCAGACACTCGATCAGCCCGTCGGTGACGATGCCGGAGAAAATGTTCGCGTCGGGAATCTCATGGAGGCGAGTCAGCACGCCGTCTGGGATCGCACCGATGCCGAACTGCACCCACGCGCCCGTTGGAATCACCCGTAGTACGTTTTCGACAACCTGCTCGTCGCGCACGGTCCAACGCGGGAAACGATACTCACCGAGGGGCCGCGACGACTCGACCGCCAGATGAATCGCCTCGATCGGCACCCGCGTGGGGCCGCGGGTCCACGGCATGTGCGCGTTGATTTCGGCGATCACCAGTGACGCGCTGGCGATGAACTCCAAATAGAAGCTGAGCGCGATCCCGAGGCTGACCTCGCCGCCGCGCGGCGGGCTGACTTGGACCACGACGACATCCGGTCGCACCACCCCATGGCGCGAAATCATGCGCGGCACGTCGCGATAACGGAGCGGGAGGATCTCGACCCGCCCGTCGCGCACATACCCACGCAGCTTCGGTGACGCCTGCCAGGTCGTGTAGCGGAAGTGCGTGCCCAGTCCGGCTTGCAGAAACGGGTAGTCGCCGAATTGCAACCCCGAATACAGTTGGAGGTTGCTGAAGCGCGCATGCTCGGCGACGAAGCCGTCGTAGATCTCCGCCGGCTCGACCGCGCCGTGCGGCAAGATCACCCGCGCCTCGTCGGGAATCGCGCGGATCGCCTCGCGGGCGGACACGAGCTTCATCGCCGGCGGATCATAGCGACCGGCGGGGTCGGCTGAAACTCCGCCGCCATCCGCACCACGCTTTTCCTGGCGGGCGGATTTTGTTAGGTCTTCCGCCTCAGCCGATGAATTGGACCAGCTTGGAACAGGTCGAGAGCGCGGCCGGCGCGCAGTGCGCCGAGTTCGCCGGGGCGCGGCTGCCCCGGGTCTTCAGCTCCGTAGAAACGGAGTGTCGAGCGGTGCGCGACAGCGCGGGACTGCTCGACGCACGCAATCGGAGCGTGCTCTCGCTGGTCGGCAACGACCGCGTCAGCTTTCTGCAAGGCATGGCGACGAACAACGTCGCGGCGCTCGCCGTCGGCGACGGCTGTTATGCGGCACTTCTCACCATTCAAGGTCGGATCGTCTCGGACCTCTACGTCCTTGCGCTGGACAATCGCCTGCTGCTCGACGTGCCGGCGTCGCGCGCCGACGCGGTCCGCGCTGCCCTCGACCGTTTGATCATCGCCGACGATGTCGAGTTCGAAGCCGACGCCATTCAACCACTCGTGAGCATCGAGGGTCCCCGCGCGCCTGCACTGCTCTCCGTGGTCGCAGGCGCTCCGGTCGACGAGCTACAAGCCTTTCAGCATCGCGAAATCACCGTTGATGGTATCGCCCTGCGGTGCGTTGCGATCAGCCAAACCGGCGAGTTGGGTTTCCGCCTGCTCGGCGAGTCCCAGCACGCGGCAACGCTGTGGGAACGCGTGCGCCACGCCGGCGCCGCTCCGGTGGGCCTCGACGCCCTCAACGTGCTGCGACTCGAAGCCGGCATTGCCTGGCACGGCGTCGATATGGATGAGGACACTTTGGTGATGGAGGTTGGACTCGACGACGCGATCAGCTTCAACAAAGGCTGCTACCTCGGCCAAGAAGTCGTCGAGCGCGTCGCCGCCCGTGGCCATGTCAATCGAAAGCTCTGCGGCTTGCTCGTGACCGGCTCGGTAGTGCCGCCGGCGCAAACCGCCCTAACGCACGACAACACAGACGTCGGACACATCACCAGCGCGGCATACTCCCCCACGCTTGGAAAAATCATCGGGCTCGGGTACGTGCATCGGAACGCATGGGAGATCGGCACCGAGCTGCGCGCACGCACGAACGACGCCGAGATCACGATCACCGTGAGCGACCGGCCGGCTTGGCGGTCGACGACGGCAGTAAAGGTTCAACGCGAGGAGGCGAATCATGGCAAACCAACTGGGCAAACGGTACCTCTGTGAGAGCTGCGGCACCGAGGTGCTCTGCAACAAGCCCGGCGGCGGCGCGGTCGAGTGCTGCGGGCAAGAAATGAAGATCAAAGAGGCCAAGCCGCTGCCGTCGAGCGACTGATCGCGCGTGCCGGCCGTTCTCTACGAACTCGACGGGCCGGTGGCGACGATCTCGCTCAACCGGCCCGAGGTGCTCAACGCGTACAACGTCGCGATGCGCGACGCGTTGTTCGGGGCGCTCACCGCCGCGCGCGACGATCCGACGGTCCGCGTGGTCGTGCTGCGCGGCAACGGGCCGGCGTTTTGTAGCGGCGGCGACGTGCGCGAGTTCGGCAGCGCGCCCTCGCCGGTGGTCGCCCGTGCGGTGCGCTTCCAGCGCGACGTGTGGGGCACGTTGAAGGCGTTGTCCAAGCCAACCATCGCCGCCGTCCACGGCTACGCCGTCGGCAGCGGATTCGAGATGGCGATGTTGTGCGACCTCTGCATCGCCGCCAACGACGCACGCTTCGCGCTGCCCGAGACCGGGATGGCTATGATCCCCGGCGTCGCCGGCACGCAAACGGCCACGCGCCTGTTGGGCGTCGGCCGCGCGCTCGATCTTGTACTGACCGGGCGCACACTCGGCGCGGACGAGGCGCGGGCGATGGGATTGATCATGCGCGTGGTGTCGCGTGACCAGTTGGAATCCGAAGCCCTTGCACTCGCCCGTCGACTCGCCGCGATCGAGTCGGGTTTGTTCACGGACACCAAGCGAGCCGTGACCGACGGACTCGATCTCCCGCTCCCCGCTGCCCTCAATCTGGAAGCGCGGCTGAGCCGTCGTTGGCGAAGCAGGAACCACGCAACCAATTGAATCCGCGTACTGCCTATTTGCTCACTGCAAGGAGGTTCCGTGAACACATCCAACTTCGTCAGCATTCCGGCGATGATGTTTCCCGACCAGGAGATCCTCGTGTTCGAGAATCAGCGTCGGACCTACGGTGAGTTGTGGGAACGGATCCAGCGGTTGGCCAACGCCCTGGAAGCGGTTGGCGTCCGGCGCGGCGATCGCGTCGCGGTGCTGCAAACCAATTCGGCGCAATACGTCGAGACCTACTTCGCCGCCGCCGCGCTCAACGCCGTCTTCATTCCGGTGAATTACCGCGCCAAACTGCCCGAACTCGAATACATGCTGGGCGCGGCGGAAACCAAAGTGCTGCTAGTCGGCGATCGCTATATCGACGCCGTGCGGCAAATCCTCCCCAAGCTGCCGAGCGTTCAAACCCGCGTCGCACTAGAGAGCGAGCACGACGGCTTCGCACACATCGAGCCGCTGATCGCCAAGGCCTCGCCCGACTTTGAAGAGCGCGAGACCGACGACGAGGACACCACCATCTTGATGTACACCAGCGGTACCACCGCGCTGCCCAAAGGGGTGATGCTGCGGTTCAACGACTTCACCGCCTACGTCACCGCCAACGTCGAGTTGGCCGACGGTACGCCGCGCGGCACCTCGCTGTTGTGTGTGCCGCTCTATCACATCGCCGGCGCCACCAACGTAATGACCAACCTCTTCACCGGCCGCAAGCTGGTGCTGACCCGCCAATTCGACGCCGCCGAATGGCTGCGCACGGTCGAACGCGAGCAGGTTACTCACGCGTTCCTCGTCCCGACGATGATGAAGCAGCTCATCGATCATCCCGACTTCAGCAAGCACGACCTGTCCAGCCTGCAGAATCTCTCGTACGGCGGCGCCGCGATGCCGTTCCCGGTGATTCGCCGCGCCCTGGAGATGTTCCCGAAGAGCGTCGGCTTCGTGAACGCGTTCGGCCAGACCGAGACCACCTCGACATTGACCGTCTTGGGACCGGACGATCACCGCCTCGACGGCACGCCGGCTGAAGTCGAGCTGCGACTGAAGCGACTGGTTTCGATCGGCCGGCCGCTGCCCGACGTCGAGGTCAAAGTCGTCGACGACGACGGCAACGCGCTGGCCGCCGGCGACGTCGGTGAGATCTGGGTGCGCACGCCGCGGGTGATGAAGGGCTACGCGGCTAAGGACGGCACCTCGTCTCCGCTGGTGCAAGACGGCTGGCTGCCGACGCGCGACATGGGATGGATCGACGCCGACGGGTACATCTTCCTCGCCGGACGCAAGGACGACATGATCATCCGCGGCGGCGAAAACATCGCGCCGGCGGAGGTTGAGGCTGTGCTCTACTCGCATCCCGGCATCGAGGAAGCCACGGTCATCGGCATGCCCGACGTCGAGTGGGGACAAAAGGTGTGTGCGGTCGTTGCTCCGCGACCCGGCGTGACGTTGACCACGGAGGACGTGATCGAGTTCTGCCGCCAGCGCCTCGCCAGCTTCAAGAAGCCGGAGATCGTGCACTTCGTCGCCGAGTTGCCGAAGAATCCGATGGGCAAGATCCTCAAGAAGGATCTGCGCAAACAGTTCGGCGCCGCATGAAAGCGTCACCCCGGCGGACGAGCGCGACTTCCCCGCTGCGCACTGCCGTGCGCGACGGGGTGGCGTGGCTCACGCTCGACCGTCCGGCGGCGGGCAATGCAATCTCGCAGCCACTGGCGCAGGCACTCTGCACCGTGACCGAGGCACTCGAACTGGATGAGACGATCCATCTGGTCGTCATCGAGGCCGCCGGCAAAGATTTCTGTGTTGGCGTCGAACACCGCGGTGATTGGGAGCATGAGTGCGACGGCATCGCGGCGATCGCACGGCTCACGGTGCCGGTGGTCGCGGCGGTCCACGGCCACGTGATCGACGAAGGCTGCGAACTCGCGCTCGCGTGCGATCTCCGCTTGATGGCGGACGACGCCCGCTGGCAATTCACGCAGATCAGCAACGGCCGCATGCCGGCGCACGGCGCCACGCAGCGATTGCCGCGGATCGTCGGCCGCATGCGCGCGCTCGACCTCCTGCTCACCGGCCGTACGGTCGATTCCACGGAAGCCGAAGCCATCGGACTCGCCACCCGCGTGTTTCCGTCATCGCACTTCGCCGACCGCATGCGCGCGTTCGTTGGCGAGCTGGCAACCCGGGGACCGATCGCGCTGCGGTACGCCAAGGAAGCCGTGCAGCGGGGACTGGATCTGACGCTTGACCATGGCATCCGACTTGAGCACGACCTCTATGTGTTGCTACAGACAACCGCCGATCGCGCCGAAGGCGTGCGCGCTTTCCTCGAAAAGCGGCGGCCGAAATTCACCGGCTCGTGATCGAACAGAGAGGGACCATGGCAAACCAACTGGGCAAAATGTACATCTGCGGCAAGTGCGGCTCGCAAGTGATCGTGACCAAGGCCGGCAACGGCTCGCTCAAGTGCTGCGGGCAAGAGATGGAGCAGAAAAAGTAGCGCCGTGGCGATCGCGACACCATCACCGCCGGCCGATCTGCGCACGTACCGGGTGCGTGCGCACAATATCGCCGCGGATTCGGACAACAAGATTCACGACGACACGGTCGCGCGACGCTACGGTTTCGGCGGCGGGCTGGTGCCGGGTATCGCAGTCTACGGCTACCTGACACACTCGGTGGTGGAGCGCTGTGGCGAAGCGTGGCTCGAACGCGGCGCTGCCACCACGCGCTTCATCAGTCCGTGCTACGAGGGAGAGGTGATCGAGGTGCACGCGACTGCCGGCAGCGGCGCAACATTCGATCTGCTCGCACAGCGCGCCGACGGCACCGCCTGCGCTCGCGGCACCGCCGGATGGCGCGCGCCGGATCTTGCCCAACCGGACATCAGCGAGTATCCGGTAGCGCCACTACCGGACGAGCGACCGCCGGCGTCGGCGCAGTCGTTGGCGCCGGGACGCGTGCTGGGAACATTCTCGCTGCACCTCGACGAACAGCGCGCCGCCGAATTCCTCGACGGCATCCGCGACGACCTTGCGCTCTATCGCGGGCCCTCCGGCATCGCGCATCCTGCGCTGCTTTTGGCGTGTGCGAACTGGTTCCTCGCGCACAACGTCGTGCTCGGGCCATGGATTCACGTCGCGAGCGAGGTCACCCATTTCGGCATCGCACGCTACGGCGACACCGTGTCGCTACGCGGACGGGTCGCCGAACAATTCGAACGCAAAGGCCACGAATTCGTGGTTCTCGACCTACTCGTCGTGGCCGACCGCGACCGCATCATCCAACACCTTCGCCACACCGCGATCTACCGGCCGCGCGCAGCGTCGTGACTGCTGAACGGCGCTCGCAGCACACAATGGATGTACGAATCGCGGCGCTGATTGGCTTCGTCGTCGTGCCGGCCGTTTGCGTCGTGCTCGAACGGCGCTGGCCTGCGATTCCCGCGCGGACGCTCGTGCGGCCGGGCCTGCTGTCCGACGCGGTCTGGTACATCGTCCAATCGTGGGTCGCTCGCAACGTTGCGCCGTGGGCCGTCTACTTTGCGCTCGTGCCGGTGATGGTCGCGCTTGGGAAGAACGCGCCGGAGTTCTTCGGGGGCTTCGGGCCGGCGGCGCGGATTCCGTTCCGGTTTCAAGTGCCGATCGTCTTCGTGTTGGCCGACTTTCTGTCCTACTGGCAACATCGGCTTTTCCACACGCGCAGTCTCTGGCCGGTGCACGCGGTGCACCACTCATCGCGGCAGCTCGATTGGTTGAGTTCCGGCCGCTTTCACCCTCTCAACGAAATCGGCGTACAACTGATCAACGTCGTCCCCATCCTGGCCTGCGGCTTCAATGCGGGAAGCTTTCTCGTCCTTGCTCCGTTCACGACGTGGTACGTCGTCTTCCTTCACGCCAACGTTCCATGGTCGTTTGGACCGCTGCGCTTCCTCATCGCGAGCCCTGCATTTCATCGCTGGCATCACACCGGCGAGGCCGAAGGTCGCGATAAGAATTTCGGCGGCGTGCTCTCGCTGTGGGACGTGCTGCTCGGAACCTTCTACCTCCCGGAGAACCGCACCGCCACATGGTTCGGGATCGACGATCCCATACCCGAGGGGTTCGTCAAGCAGCTCGCGTATCCGCTGCTGCCCACTCGGCTGTGGAGCGCTTCGACTTGGCCGCACACAGCGGCGTGACCGATCAACGCGACGATGAGAATTTGGAGTCTGCATCCGAAGTACCTCGACGCACCCGGCCTGGTCGCGTTGTGGCGCGAGAGCCTGCTGGCTCAGGCAGTGCTCAGAGGCAAGACAAGGGGCTACGTCCGTCACCCTCAACTTGATCGCTTTCGCGCGCAGGCACGTCCCGTCGGATTCCTCGCTGAGTACCTGCGAGGACTGCACGCGGAGGCGCTACGGCGCGGCTACCGTTTCGCCCCTGGAAAGATCAGTCGCTCGCACGTACACACCCGCATGACCGTCACCCGCGCACAACTGCAATTCGAATGCACCACCTGATGGGCAAGTTGGCGCGGCGCAATCCAGCGTGGCTGCGACGTCTCGGTCACGTCGGCACTCCGGACCCGCATCCGCTGTTCCGCGTCGTATCTGGGCGCATCGCCGAATGGGAAAGGGCAGTGGCGCACCCGAGAACAGGAAGGCCGGTTGAATAACCCGCACGCCGAAGTCGTGATCCAGCGATTGCTCGCGGCCTGGAACGCCCGCGACCTCGCCGGCTTCGCGGCATGCCTTGCCGACGACGTCGAATGGTACGACCCGGCGATGCCGGACCCGCCTGCTCGTGGGCGAGCGGCTGCGGTTGCGTTTGCCGAGTCGGTCCTGCGGGCTTTTCCCGATTTCACGTATGAGATCCTGCCGCCGATGTGTTTTGCGACCGATGGGTCTCGTGTCGCGATCAAATGGCGGATCACCGGTTCGCATCTGCATCCGCTCGTGCCACCGGGTTACGCGCCGACGAGTCGTCGCACCGAGTTCGAGGGTGTCGATGTGATCGACATCGACGGCGGCCGCGTGACCTGCATTCTCACCGTCTTCGACGTGCTGCCCGCCGCCGAACAGCTCCTCGGCATGCGCCTCCGGCCGACGCCCGGCACCTGGCGCGGGTGGCTCGCCGTGCGTCTCCAGCGGCTCCTGGCTTGGCGGGCGCGAACGCGACGATGACGCGGCTCAGCCGCGCAGCAACAAGGACACGGTCATCGCGACGCCGATGACCACCACCACGCGGCGAACGGCCTCGCGCCCCATGCGGCGCGCGAGGCCGGCGCCGCCGTAGCCGCCGCTGATCGCAGCGATCGCCATCACGCCGGCGTCGAGCCAGTCGACCGGTCCCCACAACATGAAATACGCGGCGGCGACGAGATTGATGCAGACGGCGAAGAAGTTCTTCAGCCCGTTCATTTGGTGAATGTCCGTGAGACCGAGCAGTCCCAACGCCGCGAGCATCAGAATACCGATGCCGGCGCCGAAGTAGCCGCCGTAAAGTGCGACGAAGAACTGAAACAGCGCGGCGCCCGCCCACCAGCGCGCGTTCGCAACGTGGTCTTCCGGCCGTCCCCGTCGCAGCCAGCGCGCGAGCGGCTCCTGCGCGGCGAACAACACGGTCGCGAACAGAATCAGATACGGCACGAGTGAACCGAACACCCGCGATGGGGTCCGCAACAGCAGCATCGCGCCGATCAGTCCGCCCAGCAGCGACGGCGCGGCCAGCAATGCCATCCAACGGCGGCTGTCGCCCAACTCGCGGCGAAAGCCGAGCATGGCGCCCAGCGATCCCGGCCACAGCGCCACCGTGCTGGTCACGTTGGCGATGATCGGATCGCGTCCGATCCAGAGCAGCGTGGGAAAGCTGACGAGCGTGCCGCCGCCGGCCACCGAGTTGATCATGCCGGCGACAAACGCGGCGGCACACACCGCCCCCTCTTGCCAGAGACTGACCAACATCGGCGCACCCTAGCACAAGCGCCGCAAACGATGCTTCTTTCCCTGTTCGGCAGTGCTGGCACGGCGCGGCGAGCAGCCCGGAAACACGCTCGGAGAGCGCGTTCCACCAGTCCTCCCATCCGAACTCGTTTGCACCGGCTGCGACGATGCGCCATTGATCGCGGCGATCATGAGCGAGCTGCGACGGCGATGGGCAACGGCGGCGGACACCGACGCGCTGGTCGTCTTCACCGCTGACGTCCTCCGTCACCAAGATGCGCCCGCGCCCGACGCGTGCACCGGCGCGTGGACGCGCGACCTGATGACCGGTCGCCATCCGCGCTTCGTACCAAGCGACTTCAGCATCGTTGAAGACGTGGCCAGCGGCGAGATCGTTTCGAGCGCCTGCCTCATCTCGCAAACCTGGTCGTTCGACGGGATTCCCATCGCCGTCGGTCAACCCGAGTTGATCGGCACCCATCCCGACCGCCGGCGCCAAGGCTTGGTACGCGAGCAATTCGAGGCGCTGCATCGACGGAGCGTCGAACGAGGTCAGCAGTTGCTGGCGATCGACGGCGTACCGCACTTCTACCGCCAGTTCGGCTATGAGATGGCGCTGGAACGTTTGGGCGGGGTCGTATTGCAGGCCGGACGCTTGCCGGAAGTCGACTCGCCGATGTTCAGCGTGCGCGAAGCGATCGGAGCCGATCTGCCGTTCATCGCGACGGCGGCGCGGCACGCAGCTCGACGATCGCTGCTGACCTGTGATCGCGATGAAGGGCTGTGGCAGTACGAGCTGTACGGGCGCGATCCGATGAACTTCTACCGCACCGAGTTGCGCACGATCACCACGCGAGACGGTCGCCCCGTCGGATACCTCGCGCACGCGCATCACACCGCGCGCCTCGCCGGCGCAACGCTGGTGCTCTATGCGTGCGAAACCCTCGATGTCGATTGGGCAGACGTCGTTCCGACGTTGCTCGCCTATCTGCGCGCGACCGGACTGCGTTATGCGTCGATTCACGGCGACGACTTCCGCTACGTCGGCCTGTGGATGGGCACGACGCATCCACTCTACGCTGCGCTCGGTCAATTGGCGCCGCAGATGGCGCCGCCGTACGCCTGGTACATTCGCGTGCACGACCTCGCGGCGTTTCTGCGCCACATCGCACCCGTGTTGGAGCGAAGGCTGGCCGAGTCGGCATGGCGGGACTTCTCGGGCGAGCTGCGGTTGGGCTTTTATCGCGGCGGTGTGTCGCTCGTCTTTGCCGACGGCCGACTCGCCAGTGCGGTCCCGTGGCAGCAATCGGAGCGGCTGCTCGGCGTCGAGCGTTTGCAACCGACGACCGCCGAGCGGGCCGATGCGTTTCTGCCCGAATTGACCGTTCTGCAACTGCTCTGTGGCTATCGCTCGCTCGACGAGCTGCAGCACGCGTTTCCGGACTGCCTGGTGCGAACCGATCGGGTGCACGCACTGCTCACCACGTTGTTTCCGAGGCGGCCGTCGAGCGTGTGGCCGGCGGTGTAGGCGGCTTTTGCCGAGCCGCGACAACGTGGTAGGCAAGCGACCGTGGATGCGACGCTGAAGGGTGTGATCGGCCTGGTCGGCGGCCCCGACGTCGAAGCGCGCTGCGCCGCGTTGTTGGTGCTGACCCAGCTCAAGAACGATGAAGATCGAGTCGTCGATGCCGTCGGCACAGCGCTCACCGCCAAGAACGTGGTCGTCCGCGATTTCGCGGTCGGTTATTTCGAGCACGTGCGGCCGCGTCAGGGCGTCGACTTGCTCGTCCCGCTACTCGAAGCCGATGACGAGCCGCTGCGGCACCGCATCGTGAGCATCCTTGCGACCTTCGGTCAGGCCGCCGTCACTGCGGTGAAGAAGCGGGTCAAGGACGCGCCGCGGCGGCGATTGAACGCGATCATCGATCTCTGCGGTCGGGTGCGCACGGCGGCCGCGCTCGATCTGCTCTTCGAGTTGATCGCCGGCGACGATTTCGATGCCAGTCGCGCAGCCTGCGACGTGTTGATCGCCGCCGTGCCGGCGCTCGACACGCGCGAGCGAACCGATCTTTTCGACCGCGCCGATCGTCTGGCATCGACGGCGAAAGGCCACCGCACCGGGCTCGTCGGTGCTGCCAAGCTGTTCGGCGCGCTCGGCGACAGCAAGGCGCGCAAGCGCCTCTTCGCCATGCTCGACGCCGCGGAACAATCGGCGGTGGTACGGACGCATGCGCTCGGCGCGCTGGTCAACTGCTTGCGCGGGCAGACCGTGGGCGCGAAGGAAATCGCGACGCTGTTGCCGCTGCTCGACGAAAGCGACGAGGCCGGGTTCGTGCGGCCGGCGATTCAATTGCTTGAGGACCAATCGCTTGACCGCAGTTATCTGGCCCAGCTCAACCGCCTCGCCGAGAGCCCGCAGCCGCTGGTCAAACGCTTCGCCGTCCACAAGCTCGGCGCGTTCGAGTCCGGTTCGGTGGTGAAGACCCTGATCGGCTATCTCACCGACGACAGCTACGCGCGCCGCGACGAAGCAGCGCAGTCGCTCAAGAAATTGCCCGCCGCTCGCGCCGCATTGATGAAGGAATTTCTCGCCTGCGACGACGAGCGCAAGGCGTGGACGCTCTCGGACGTCTTGCTCGTCCACGAGCGCGACTGGAAGCGCGACACGCTGAGCGCGTTGTGGGCCAAACTCGAAAGCGCGTTGGAGAAGCGCGAAGATCGCCTGTACAGCGCGTACTTCCAATTTCTCAACGCGCTCGATCCCGGCGATCTCGCAGTGCGCGTGCGCGCGCGAGCCGAGCGATTGCGCAAGAGCAAGGGCTACGCGCTCAGCGCCAAGTGGCTCGGCCTGTTGAAGGATTCGCCCGCATTCGACGCCGAGACGAAATTTGCGCTGGCCGTCGCCGAGATCAAGGCGCATCCGCACGCCCGCGCCGGCGCGGTCCGCCGTCACGATCCGGCGCTCGAACGGCTTCGCGAGCTGGCGCACTCGGCGTTTCCAACCGCCGAACGGCTGCGCAAAGAGCGCACGCTCGCGCCCGAGGAATTGTTCTATGTCGCTTTCAACTGTGCCGAAGGTCGCGGCGAAGAGCGCGCTTTGGCGCGCGAGCTGCTCGAACATTTGGTGGCGAAATGCGGCCGAACCAAAGTGGGAAAGGCCGCCAAGAACAAGCTGCAGCTCATGCCCGCGCAATAGACCGGAAAAAAGAGTTGCGCTCGGTTATCCGACGCGCCATACTCCGTCGCACGAAGTTCCGCGAGGATTTGAATGTTCCGATCCTCGATTCCGTCTGTTCACGTACCATTCGCAACGCGACAACACGGACGTCACGTTGTCTCGCTATGCTGTCGGGGGAGAGTTGGAGGACCGTCGTGAAAGGCAAGATATTGGTCGTCGATGACGACGTGAACGCCCAAATCATCACCGAGACTTTGCTTGAAACCCGCGGCTGGCGCGTGCGATCGGTCTGCGACGGCGGCGAGGCGCTCGAAGCATTTCGCCGCGATCCGGCCGACGTGGTGGTGACCGAGTTGCAGTTGCCGGGCATGAACGGATTGGAACTCATTCGCCAGTTGCGCGGCCGCTTCCAACCGCTGCCGTTGGCCGCCCAGCCGCGCGTGATCGTACTCAGCTCAGAGTCCGATCCTGCGACGCAAGCCTTCGCCATGCGTCTGGGCGCCGACGCCTTTCTGAAGAAGCCGGTGGTCCCGGCCGAATTCGTTCATCAGGTCGAAGCACTGCTCCAGGGGCGGACCGTCGACGGAGCTCCGCTCGCCTCGCTGCGGGCTTGACGCGACATCGAGGACGACCTCCCGCGCTCGAGGCTCGGTGGGGCTCTGGGTCGGTCGACCGCGAAGTCGCGAGTCTCCAAGGCGTCAACTGACCCACGGCCGCTGCCCCGCTCCACGGGCACGGTCGATGTCCAACCTTCTTACTATTGACATTCACCAGAAAGTTGGGAGGAATCCCGTTTGCGCATTGACCGGAGACACGGGTGTCAAGAGCTGATCGAGCGTGAGGCGTCGGTCGGCAAGACACCCAAGCGGAGCAAACACCGGGGGGATCGAGTCGCGAGGACGTGGCGTTCGAACAGGTCACCCATGCAAGGCCCTTCGTGGGCCGCGAAGACGAATTGGCGGTGCTGTGCACCGCATCCGACGAAGCCATTGCGGGACGCTTTCGCTTCGTCCTCGTGTCGGGGGATCCGGGAATCGGCAAATCTCGCACGGCCGAGGAAGTTACCGCCTACGCCCGCACCCGTGGCGCACTCGTGCTATGGGGTCGATGTTACGAAAGTGAAGGGGCCCCGCCGTTTTGGCCCTGGGTGCAAGTGTTGCGAGCGCTCATCGGTCGAGCGCGTACGGCGGATCTTGAGGACCTGATCGGCGATCACGGTCCTCAGATCGGTCCGCTCGTCCCGGAGCTTCGCGGCGGTCCCGCGAGCCTTCCGCTCCCATCTGCGAGCGTATCGGCTGAAGACCGGCCGATCCTGTTCGAGGGTGTCGGTGCAGTCCTGAGAAATGCCGCCCGCGTGCAACCCCTGACAATCGTGTTAGACGATCTTCAAGGCGCGGATGATCCGTCCGCCCTCTTGCTCAGCTTCGTCGTCAACTCGCTGGCGACCGAACAGACGGTGCCGATATTCATCTTGGGATGTTGCCGCACGGCCGCGCTGGTCCGCGGCGGACCGCATGGCGACCGGTTGACGAGGCTCGCGGAAGGCCCAAGCGGCTGCACCGTCTGGTTGCGCGGATTGACTACCAGCAACGTCGCGCACTTCGTCGAAGCGCACTCGGGCAAGCCGGTCAGCGGCGAACTGCTCACGCGATTATGTGAGGTCACCGAGGGGAATCCTCTCCTGCTCAAGGAGTGTGCGGCACTGCTTATTTCTGCAGATCAGTCAGCGGTCGCGCTGATTCCGCCAACTGTGACCCTGATCCTGCGTCAGCGCCTCGCCGCGCTGGCGCCGCAGTCCCGGCGAGCCTTGGCGGTCGCATCGGCAATTGGACGAGACGTGCCCGCCGACCTCCTCGCACAAGTCGCGACGTTCGATGCCCCCGCGCTCGGCGTCGACGAGGTCGTGCACGACGCGTTACAGCGGGCGCTCTTCACGATCTCCGAGCGACCCGGGATCTACCGCTTTGCGCACATGCTGGTCCGCGATGCCCTGTACGCGGAGCTGGCACCGGCCGCGCGGCCTCAGGTGCATCGCCGGATCGCTCAGGTCCTCGCGCGGCTGCCGGAGGTTGAGGAACGGCTCGCGGAGCTGGCGCATCACTTCTTCGCTGCGGGTACGCCGGCAGACGTCGTTGCCGGCGCGGGCTACGCCCTGCGAGCCGCGGACCGTGCCGGGCAAATGCTGGCATTCGAAGAAGCGTTGCGCCTCTGCGAACGGGCGCTCTCGGCCTTGGATCAAGTCAACTGCGGCGCCGACGAATTGCGGTGCGAACTTCTATTGACCCTCGGTCACGCCCAGAAACGCGCCGTCGATACCGATACGGCACGCGCGACCTTTCATCGCGCGGTCGAACTGGCTCGCCGGTGCGGTTCCGCGGAGCTGTTCGCGCGCGCGGTACTGGGCACACGCTGGCGCAAGACCCGAGGGAATACGGAGGCACTCGGCGTACGCCTGCTCGAGGAAGCGTTGATGATGTTGGGGCCATCCGACAGCGCGCTGCGCGCCCGCGTGCTCGGCATTCTCGCCGGCGAGTTGCTCTACAATCCCGATACGCAGGAACGCGCCCGAGCGCTCAGCAACGAAGGCCTCGCCGTGGCCCGCCGCGTTGGCGATCCGCTTGTCTTGGGCGATGCGCTCCTGAGTTGGTTTTCGGGGAGCTGGCGAGTCGACAATCTCGATGAACGACTCGCCGTGGCGGATGAACTCGCCGCGCTCGGCGACACCCACGACTCGACGGAAATGACGGCGCAAGCTTGTCTGCTGCGCGCGCGGTGTCTGTTCGAACTCGGCGACCTGGCTGGTGTCGAGCGGAATGTCGACCGCTACGCCGATCTCGCCGCGGTGCTCCGCCGGCCCAGCCGGCTGTACGTCGTCGCGTTCTGGCGCGTGGCGCTCGCCTGGTTCACCGGTCGCTTTGATGAGGCCCATCAGCATGCGTTCAACGCCTTTGAGATTGCGCAGCGCGCCAAGGAACCGATCGGACGTCAGATCTTCGCGGTGCAGGTTCCATTCATGGCGTGGATGCAAGGACGCCTGACCGCGGAGGCCAGCCAAGCCGCCACGCCGACACTGCAGACGGAATTCGCTTGGAACTGGGCCATCCGTTCTGCGCTCGTGATCGGCGCGGTCGACAACAGTGCCCCAGATGCTCGCGAACAGTACGAGAAACTCGCCGCGCACGATTTTGCCGACGTGCCGGACGACATGAATCGCATGAATTCATGGGGCAACATCGCGATGTTGTGTTGGCGGCTTGGCGATGCCCGACGCGCCGCGTTGGTGTATCCGCGACTGCTGCCGTTCGGACGTCGGAACTTCGTGTCGTCCGATGCCAGCGTGCCGCACGGCTCCGGCGCGCGCTATCTTGGACTCCTGGCCGCGACCGCTGGGCAGCTCGATCTCGCGGTGCAGCACTTTGAGGACGCGATCGCACACAACGCGCGGATGGGCGCACGGCCGTTTGCAGCGCTCAGCCAGTGCGAGTACGCGCAGGTGCTCCTCAAGCGCAATGCGCCGGCCGATCGAGCCAAGGCCAGCAACTTACTGTGCGCAGCGGCGGCTACGGCTGCGGAATTGGAGATGGCGCCGCTTGCGGCCGATGTCGCGCGACTACTGGACCGCGGTAGCTAGAAGCTCTGCTTCGTTGGAGGAGACCGTGTCGAACGGAGAGTTCGCACCAATTGGCTTCGAGCGTTCCCCTGGCGCCGGAGTGCCGTTCGTCGGCCGCGCCCATGAGATCGCGATCTTGCAGACCGCGGTGACCGATGCGTTGGATGGACGAGGCCGGCTGATTCTGCTGGCGGGGGATCCGGGTATCGGCAAGACGCGGACGGCAGAAGAAGTCGCGATCGCGGCGCGCACACGCGGCATGCAGGTTCTCTGGGGCCGCTGCTATGAGGGCGAAGGGGCGCCGGCATTTTGGCCGTGGGTTCAGGTGCTGCGCGCTGCCACTCGACGTTTGCCGGACGACGAGTTGAATGCCGCGCTCGGGTGGGGCGCCGCCGAGTTGGCGCACCTCGTTCCCGAGATTCGCCGTCGCATACCCGATCTCCCCGACGCCGCCGCGCCCGACTCCGCGCAAGCGCGCTTTCGCTTATTCGAGAGCGTGGCGCGTTTTCTCGAAGCCGTCTCCCGGCACACGCCACTCGTCTGCATCATCGACGACCTGCACGGTGGTGATCGTCCCTCGCTGCTCCTGCTGGAGTTCGTCGCCCGCGAGCTGCGGGACGCCTCGGCCTTGTTCGTGGGCACGTATCGGCACGGCGCCGCGGTGATCGGACATCCGCTGACCGAATTGATGGTGGAAGCGCTCCGGCTTCCCGGGGCCGAGCGCTTGACGCTCTCCGGGTTGAGCCCTGCCGAGGTGACGGAGCTGGTCGAACGCATGATCGGCGTGCGTCCGTCGGCGGCGCTGGTTGCAGCGGTGCACCGGCAAACCGAGGGCAACCCATTGTACGTGAGTGAGTATGTGCGCCTGCTTGTCGCCCGGGACTCACCGGCGGCGCTCGCCGACCCGCAATCGCTCCGAACCCTTCCGGTGCCGGAGAGCGTGCGCGCAGTGGTGCGTTGTCGCATGGCGCCGTTGTCCCCTCGATGTCGCGCGGCACTGAACGTTGCGGCAGTGATCGGCCGCGAGTTCCGCCGGGAGGTGGTCGAGGGGGTGGTGGCTGGGGACGCCGGCGCGACGCGGGACGCGGACTTGTTCGCAGTCCTCGACGAGGCGGTAACCGCCGGCATCATCGGCGAGTCTCTCGAGCGAAGCGGACGCTATCGCTTCGCCCATGCCGTCATGCGCGAAGCGCTGTACGAAGATCTCGGCAGCGGGCAGCGGTCGCGGTTGCACCGACAAGTGGGCGACACGATGGAGCAGCTCGCTGATGCCGACGAACATCTCGCGGAGATCGCCTACCACTTCTGCGAAGCCGGTGCGGACGTCGCGCCGAAGGCGGTCGATTTTGCCCGCCGCGCCGGCGATCGCGCCACGGCAGTGCTCGCGCACGAGGAAGCCGTTCGCCTCTACGAACTCGCGCTCAGCGTATTGGACCGAATGCCCGGGCGGGACGCGCACGTCCTGTGCGCCGTGCTGTCGGACCTCGGTGTTGCCCAGAGCGCCGCGGGCGACAGCGAGACCAGCAAGACCTCCTTGCTGCGCGCCGCCGACATCGCGAAGTCACTGGGCTTGCGCGAGGAATTGAGTCGCGCGGCGTTGCACTTCGGCAGCAAGTTCGTGTGGGGCGATCAACCGACACCGGATCCGACGCGCATCGAGCTACTCGAAGCCGCGCTCGCGATGTGGGTTGGAATCGAGAGCCCGTTGCACGTTCGGCTGTTGGCCCGGCTTGCGACCGCCTTGCGCTTCTCGGATCAACACGAGCGTCGCGTCTCCGTCAGCGGCCAGGCGCTGGAGATGGCCCGCCGCCTCGGTGACCCGGCTGGCATCGCCTATGCGCTGCACGCGCGACATCTGGCACATTGGACGCCGGACAATCTCGACGAACGCTTCGCCCTCGCCGGCGAGTTGATCGAGCTGGCACATCGCATCGGCGACTTGGAGCTGGAGTTCCAAGGCCGCGCATTGCGGTTTGACGATCTGTTTGAAGGTGGGGAGCGCATCGCCGCTGAGCAAGAACTGGTAGCCAATGAGCAATCGGCCGAAGCGATGCGGCAACCGTTCTATCGCTGGTATACCCAGAACGGGCGCGCCATGCTGTTGATGATGGAAGGCCAGTTCGCCGCGGCGGAACGTTTGATGCAGGAAAATTTCGCCGTCGGGCAGAGTCTGCTGTCGGGTGCCGCGGTCGCGTTTGGCGCGCAGATGTTCAACCTCGCGTGCGCTCAAGGTCGGCGTGAGGGCTTCGCGGCGGTTGCGGAGAGTGTTGGTCAGTTTGTGCATCAATTCCCGACGTTCCCCGCCTATCGGAGTGCGTTCGCCTATATCGCACGTGAGCTGGAGCAGGCGACAACCGCGCACCTGGAATTCGAGCAATTGAGTGCCAGCCGCTTCACCGATCTCCCGCGAGATCAGATGTGGTTTTCCCTGCTCCATCAATTGGCGGAGGTGTGCGCCTTTCTCCGCGACACCGATCGGGCGGAAATACTGGTCGCCCAGCTTGCGCCGTATGAAATGCGCGCGCTGACGATGCCGGCCAGCGGCGCGTACTTCGGCTCGGTGTCTCACTATCTCGGTCTGCTGGAGACCACCCTGTGCCGCTGGACCGACGCGGCCCGGCACTTCGAGCATGCACTCGAGATGAATCGACGCCTGCGGGCGTGGCCGTGGTTGGCGCGCACGCAGTACGAGTACGCGCGCATGCTGTTGGCGCGCGCTGATCGTGGTGACAGAGAGCGCGCCCAGGTCCTGTTACAACAGGCGCTGGCCACCGCGACCGACCTCGGCATGGAGATGCTCGTCGAACGAGTGGAGAAACTCGCGGTGGCCTCCGTCACCGCCGGTTCGATCGAGCCGGACGCAGCGCGGCTCAGCGCGGCTCGATCGGAGTCTGGCGCGGATGCAGTGTTCCGCCGTGAGGGCGACTACTGGACCATTGAGTTTGACGGACGGACCATCCGCCTCCGGGACAGCAAGGGCCTGCAATATCTTTGGCACCTCATCCGGAACCCGAACCAACAGTTTCTCGCCGCCGATCTGATCGGACAGGTGTCCAACGGCGGCGATCCCACGCACGGGACATCCGTCGGCGGGCCGATTCTGGATGCCGCCGCGAAGACTTCCTACAAGCGACGACTCGACGAGTTGCGGCGCGAGCTGGCCGAAGCGGAAAGCCATCACGATATCGGTCGCGCGGAAGCAGCACGAGTGGAGTTGGAGGCCCTCAGCGATCAGTTGACCGCCGCACTCGGCCTCGGCGGTCGCGAGCGCAAGTTTGTCGGTGGCAGTGAGCGCGCGCGCTGGGCGGTGACCAAGCGGATTAAACAAGCCATCGCCAAGATTCGTTCGGCCCACCCGCCGTTGGCCCGTCATATCGCTATGCACGTCAAAACCGGCCAGTATTGCACCTACCAGCCGGACCCCGATCGTCCGATCTCTTGGGTCAGCGCGGGGATGCTCGTCAGCCTCCGTCACCTGAGCACCCCCGGCCGCACCGCCGCACACCTTGCGCATTGGTGTCGAGGGGCCATGCATCTATCGGTTGCTCACCTTCATCTTTGGCGGGCGGTGCATAGCGGTGCTCTCCACCTGACGGCGTTGGTCGCGACATTCCTCGCACGCTAGCGAGCCGCACTTCCAGCATAAACCGCGGCAGTCGCGAGCATTTGGGACGCTGAACGTCCCGATGTGACCCGCGAAGTCACGCCTTCTTTGTCGAAGGCGTGAATGACTGATCAGAGATCGGCGCACAACCGCGAGCGCCGCGGCGCATCGCACTCGGTCGCCAACGACAAAACGACCGAGACGGTGCTTCGTCTCGAAGCAGAGTACTGGACGATTGTCTACCAAGGTACCGTTCTAAGGTTGCGCGACAGCAAGGGTCTGCACTACCTCGCGACGTTGCTGCGTCACCCGGGGCAGCGGTTCCCGGCCACTCAACTCCTCCCGGCGGCCGGGAGACCGCCTCGGGTCAGCGACGACGAGCGGGCACGGATGGCGGTGACCAAACGCATCAGGGATGTGCTCCGCAAGATCGCGCTGCATCATCCTTCACTCGGGTACCACCTGGGAGCGTCGATCCGCACCGGTCACGAGTGCGCATACATCCCCGATCCGGATCAGCGAATCACATGGGAGACATAACTCGGAGAGCGATTCGAAAAAAAGGAGGGTCAAGTGATGAACCAACGCGTAACACTTGGGCTGGCATTGATGCTGTCTCTTCTAGTGGTCGGTCGTCGCACCGTCTCGGCGCAGGCCCCACCAAGCCCCGCCGCGGTTTTGAAGTGTGACGGAACCGCCCGAAGCAAGCTGCTGAGCTTATCGTCCAGTGTGGAATCGGCTCTTGCCAAGTGCCTGAGCAATCTCGAACTTTGCAAAGCCGCCCCGGACCCGACCAATTGCCGTCTGGGTTTGACCAACAAAGCGTTGGTGGCAACCAACGCGACCGTCAAGGCCGCACTTGTCGCGGTCAAGGCCTCCGGCGGCGCGTGCGAGACGGTCGCCGTCAATAACCGGTTAACCGATCACATCGCCAAGTCCTATGGCGCAGCAATCAGCGGCATCGCAAAGGGTTGCCAGATTTGCAACGGCGGTTCCAAGGATACCAAGGGGTGTAAAACGGCAGCCGACTGCCCGGGTGGAAGTTGCGGCAGCTACGCCGTGTATGACGCAGCCAACGCCGGCAAACAGGCCACCACGGGCGTGTGTGCGCCGCTGCTAGGCGAGCGCCTGGCTTTCGGCGTGTGTACCAACAACGGCGCGGCCGGCAACTGGTGCAGCAACGCTTCGGAATGCAACAGTCCGGGAAAGACCGACGGCGTCTGTCTCACCGGTGATGCCGCCAACCGGCTGTCGTGTCTGGCCACAGCGGTCGAGCGAGGAGTCTTCGCCCTCACCCTGCTCCGAAACCCGCAAGCGCCCAAACTGTTCGGCATTGGCACCACCGGATACGTGTGGAACCTCGAGTCCAACATAAACGAATGACCGCAACCAAGATTGGGAGAAATGCCATGGATCGTCAACCGATACGAATTCTGATTGCTACAGTCACTCTCACACTTGCGTCAGTCGCCGGTGTCGTACTGTGTTGCCGCCCGGCTGTTGCGCAGCACCAACCGCCGATCGGCGAAAAAACGATCCGATTCAACGTCTCCAGTCGGATGACGTTTCTCAACGCCGGCACACCGACTCCGGTCGATTTCCCCACCGTCAGTTGCTCGTACGATTTCGACATCGGTGCGCCGGATAGCGATGGCATCGTGCCGTTCAGGCTCATCGCCTCGCGCTCGAAATGCGATCCCGCGGTCTTCGCCGGCCCGCCGTCCTTGACAATATGCGCGAAGCCCAAGGCCGACGGCGTCGGAATGATCTGCTGCAATCCCAACGGCTGCCCCTCGCTTGGGTCCCCGAGCTATGTCGCCAGCGTCAACCACGACAGCAGCGGGACGCGCCCGGGGTTCCTGCTCGAAGCAGGTCGCTCAGCCGACCCCAACTGCGTCGAGAACACCGACGTGGTTGTCGCCGGGAAATGCGCCACCGGTGGGGCCAATTGCGGTCGAGATGTCGACTGCGGAAACAACGGACCGTGCACCGGCACGATCAAGCTCGACCAGTCCCGTGCCTGCGAGGAACATCAACCCTGCAATGCCGCCAACGTCGGTCTCGCTGCCCAAGGGCTCAATCCGTTCGCGGCCGCGCATCAGGCCCTCAGCGCACCGATCTGCAACAGCAGCATTCTGCTCACACCGGGAAACGACAGCTTCCAGGTGGGCGATATCGTCATGGGGTATCCTCTTCAGGCAATCGTCCACTCGAAGGCGAGTGAGAACGGCAATGGAGGTTTGGACGATGTGAAGAACAATATCACCGGGGCCCCGGGTCCCGACGGCCTTCCCGACGGCTACGGCCCCGACGGATTGCCGTGCACGGACGATGACACCACCCTCCCCTTGTCGACCTTCTTTGAAGGCCCGACGACCGAAGGCGCGCGGCTGTTCATCTACAACCCCAATCTGTACGATCCGCACAACCTTCCGAACCCGAATCCGCCGTTTGAAGGCATTGCCCCGGCAGGCGGGGCGACACCACCGCATGGGACGATTCCCGCCGACGCGTGCGCGCAACTCTCGCTCGGCGACTTGACCGGCTACCGCCTCGTCTCGACCATCCCGCTGATCGACACGAACGTCGCCGGCGACATGATCTTCGTCAAGCACTACGACGGACTGGCGCCCGCACCGTAGAGCGAACAAGCCAACACAATAGACGCTTGCCGCGAAGACGGGACGACGACATGAAGCAGTCATTCACGCAGAAAATCATCGCCATACTTGTCAGTGCCGCGGTGGTGTGGCTCGCGCACGTGGCGACGGCGGCAACAATTGCAGTCAACGATCCCGGCGACACGACCGGCGGTCGAGGCTGCACGTTGCGTGATGCGATCAATGCCGCCAACTCCGACACCCAGCAAGGCGGGTGCTCCGCCGGCAGTGGAGCTGACGAGATCGTCTTCAACCTCGCCCTACCGTCGAAGATCATCTTGACGAGCAATTCGCAGTTAAATGTAGACAGCAATCTCACGATTCTCGGCCCGGGGGCCGGCGCGCTGACCATTGAGGGGACCAAGATCGCGCCCTCGTCGGTGTTTTGGATCCAGAGCGGCACGGTGAGTATCTCGGGCCTCACCATCAAGAATGGGACCGACAGCGGCATCGTCAACTTCGGGACCCTGACGCTGACCGGTTGCACGTTGACAGGCAACTCGGATTTCCAGCAAAGCACCGGCGGTGGCCTCTATAACGACGGGGCCGCCACCGCGGCCCTGTTCGACTGCACAATCAGCAACAACAAAGCGCCGGGAACAAGCATGCTGGGCGATGCCGGCGGCGGCATCTTCAACAACGGCACGATGACCCTAACCAATTGCACGGTGAGCGGAAACTCGGCTTCGGGTGTAGGTGCAACCGGTGGCGGCATCGAAAACGGCGGTGTCCTGACCATTGCGGGCTCGACCCTGAACAACAACTCGACCTCGGGTTTGGAAGCCGAGGGCGGCGCCATCTTCAACAACGGTGGCATCCTGACGCTGACCGATTCCACTCTGAGCGCCAACTCGGTCTCGGGCGCACTGAGCTTGGGAGGCGGCATCGAGACGGACGGCGTCACGAGCCTCACCAACTGCACCATGAGCGGGAACAAGGCGTCGGGCAAAGGCGCCATGGGCGGCGGAATTCTTGACGGAGCCCCAGCGGGGCAACTGACCATCGCGAACACCATCATCGCCCACAGCACCGGTGGCGACTGCGTCAGTGTCGACGCGGTGACCGATCACGGGCACAACTTGACCCAAGACCCGACTAACAACTGTGGCCTGACAGGTGGAAGCGACATATCCGCGACCGACCCACTCCTGTTGTCGTTGGCCAAGAACGGATCCGGCACCAAAACCATGGCGTTGTGCACGGGCGTTGGAACTCCGAAAAAGTCTTGTGCAGGAACCAGCCCTGCGATCGCCTCCGCTGCTCACAGCCTTTGCGCCGCCGCACCCGTGAGCAATCGTGATCAGCGAGGTTGGCTCCGAGGCAGCTCCACCTGCGACATTGGCGCCTACGAGACCCCGTAGCGGCGGCGGCGCTTGGACTGCGTACTCCAGGACAGACAGGCAAACCAGGAAGGGAGACATCATGACGAATCAGCGACAACTACTCGGTCGCCGCAGCCAATGGTGCTCTAGACCTCTTGCCTCTTGGTGCGTCGCCGGTGCATTCACACTGCTAGTCGGTGCACCGCTGCATGCCGCCACGTTCACCGTCACCAGCACGCTGGACGCGGTCGACGACAACATCGGCGACAGCATCTGCCACACGGCGTTGGGTGTGTGCACGCTACGCGCCGCAATTCAGGAAGCCAACGCCTTGGCCGGTCCTGACACGATCGATGTCGCCGTCGTCGGCACCATCAAGCTAACAATTCCCGGCGGTCTTACGATCAATGACGATGTATCGATCAACGGCGACGGTCACCAATCCACGATTATCGACGGCAACAAACTCGACAGAGTCTTCCTCATCAATTCGAGCACCCACGATGCCAGCATCACCGGGGTCACCATCAAAAACGGCAAGACCAGCGGTGACGGAGGCGGCATTGAAGACTTCGCGGCGTTGACCCTTAGTGACGTTGTGATTCAGGGGAACCACGCCGACGGCAGGGGCGGCGGCATCTACAACCACTACGGTAACTATTCTGGAACAGTCACGATAGGGCAAGCGAGCTGCCTCGACTCCTATGTGTCTGGCCTCCCCGGTGCGATCATAAGGGGAAACTCGTCCGCCTCGAGCGGCGGGGGCATTTACAACGACGATACGCTCATCGTCAACGGCTCCGTCATTACCGGTAACATCGGAGGCGATGCCAGTGCGATTCATAACGCCGGCGCTGCAGCGATCTTTTACACGTCGATTGATCACAACGCAGCACCGGGTAACGCAACGATTTGGAACAATGGGACCCTCGACATCGAGTTCAGCAGCGTCGCAAGTAACAATGGAGCCGGGATTTTGGGCGGTCTAAACGGACCGTCCACGGCGCTTTTTCAGGTCACGGTTGTTGGTAACAAGGGGGGAGGCATTTTGAACAATAGCGGGAGCATGACCATCAGTGGCTCAGCGGTCTTGACCAACACGAACGGATCTGGCGGCGCGGGCGTTTTCCAGAATGGCGGTACAATGTCGATCACAAACACCACCATCGCGCGGAACAAATCGACCAGTGGTCCAGGTGGCGGGATCTTCAACCACGCCACGCTATCGTTAACCAACGTTACCCTCGCCGACAACGTTGCGCCCACCGCATCATCCATCAGCACCGCCAACGGAACGGCGAACGTACGAAACACGATCGTCAAGGGAAAGAACAATTGTGACGCCCCGGTCGCCGTCACGGGAAACAACATCGAGAGCGAGAATTCATGCGGCTTCACCGCGCTGACCGACAAGCCCAATACCGACCCGCTGCTCGTAACGACGCAAGACCCGGAGAACGGGTTCGAGCCGTTCTTCCCAGTCACGGTGCACGTTCCGCTGGTGGCGTCGCTGAAGCGCGGAAGTCCAGCCGTCGACGCCGGCGACAACACGGTCTGTCCTCCGAGCGACCAGCGCACGGTTCAACGCCCGATCGACGGGAACGGCGACGGCACCGCGACCTGCGACATCGGGGCGTACGAACTGCAGTAAGCACGCAGCGAAGCGTGCCTTCAAAATCGGGGCGGCGACGCGCGCCGCCGGCGATCTCGCTCTACGGATGTAACCCGACGCCTTCCAGCCCCATCTCTTCCGGCAATCCCAGCATGCAGTTCAGGTTCTGAATCGCCGAGCTGGCGGCGCCTTTGCCCAAGTTGTCGAGCGCGCCGAAGGCGACGACGCGGCCGCGCTTGGGGTCGACGTCGACGCCGATGTGGACGAAGTTCGAGCCCGCGACTTCGGCAACGCTCGGATACGGCAGGTACTGCCAGCTCACCTTCGGCTCCTTCGGCAGCGTAAGGATGCGCACGAAGTACTCGGCCATGTAGAAGTCCCGGTAGATCGACAGCACGTCTTCGCGTGAGACCCGCCGGGTGAGGAACCCGTGGCAATTGGCGAGAATGCCGCGGGTGAAGGGACAGTAGTACGGGGTAAAGTGAATCGTCACCGGCGCACCGGCGACGCCACTGAGTTCTTGCTCGACTTCATACGTGTGGCGATGGTCGACGACGTTGTACGGAAACGCCGAGTTGCCGATCTCGCTATGGTGCGTCGGCACCACCGGCTCGGCCCCCGCGCCCGAGGTGCCGGACATCCCGTCGACCACGATGCGATCGAGGTCGACGAGCTTCTCCTTCACCAGCGGGGCAAGCGTGAGAATCGCCGTGTATGCGAAGCACCCGGGATTGGCGACCAGCCGCGCGCGCCGAATCTGTTCGCGATGCAGTTCGGTGGCGCCGTACGGCGCCTCTTCGACCAACGGCCAGCAGCTATGCTTCGCCTTGTAGACCTGCTCGAAGAGGGCCTGGTCCTTGAGGCGGAAGTCTGAGCCGACATCGACCACCTTCGCCCCCTGCTTGAGGTAGTGTTCCGCCCGCGTCATCGACTCGCGCGACGGCATGCACAGAAACACCGCGTCCGCCGGCGTCGCCGCCTCTTCCTTGATGAACCGCAGGCCGGCACCAATCAGATTGCGGTGAATGGCTTCGAGATGCTTGTCGCCTCGCGAAGTGACCCAGGCAATCTGCACGCGCGGGTGACTGAGCAGCAAGCGCAACAGCTCGCCGCCGGAATATCCCGACCCGCCGACCACCCCGACTAAAATGTCACGCGCCACTGCTGCTCCTCCTTGCGCACGTGGAATCTATCGAGAACCGTCACGCAACGAAAGGCGTCGGCCACGATCGTGGCCGCGCTACTCGGGGAACTCGGCCTGCAACTCGGTGGCGGCGGCAAACGTCGCCACGCGGATGAACGCGCGTCCGAGCATCAACACCTGTCCCCACAGCAACGAGATGGTGACGCCGCCGTCCGGCGTGGTGGTGGGAATCAGCACTTCAATCGCTCGGTAGAGCAACCACAGTGGCACGCCGGCGACCAGCATCGTCACGGTCAGGGTCAGCGCGCGGCGATCGCCGTGCAACACAAATCGGCACGCCCAACGAAACGCGCGCCAGGCGCCGAACCGGCGGCGCACGATGCAAATGCGCGCGTGATCGTGGATCGTCACGAGCATCAGCAGGGCTATCGTCGCGACCAGGAAGCCGGCGGCCAGCGCGTAGGTGGTCGTCAGTTCGTTGGGGCTCTCCGCGAGCCAGCGCAGCAACCTGTGCACCGCGCCGACGACAGCGACTATCACCAACGTGTCGAGCGCCATGACCAGCACCCACAGGCGCCAGAACACCGGATATAGCCCCAAGCTCCGGCGCCAGAACTCGGCAAACGTGAACGAGGCGGCGGCATCCTGCACGGCGCGAACGACGCCCGCGGTCAGCCAGATCGAAAACAGCAAGACGCCGCCGATGAGCACGACCGTGACGCTCGCGAGCATCGCGAGCGATTCGCCGTGGTGAATGAACAGATCGCCGACGGCGGTGAGGTTGAAATCCCACGCCAGCGTTCGCGTCAGCAACGACGCGTCGAACGCCAGGCTGAGCCAGTGCCCCGCCGCCAACAGAAAGGCCACGCCGGCCAGCAAGCCGACCAACCAGAGCAACACAACCACCGGCCAGCGTTGCATCGCACCGACCAATCCCGTCACCACGCTGCGCCGCATCACAGCCCCGCCAACAGATGCAACAGGTTTTGGAACCAGAAGCCCCAACGACCCGCGAGGCGCACGATCCCGCGGCTCGCCTCGTCGCGCATGCGTGAGTTGTTGAGGATGTCGACGTCGAGCGGCAGCTTGTTGTGTGGATCGACCACCGCATGATCCACCCGCTGCGGCCCGGTGTATTCGAAACGCCGCCAGCGATCTTGGCCGTCCCACCACTCGAACGTCTCGGTCCCGTCTTCGAACACCACGGCGACATCCACCGGCATGCGCACCGCACCGAGTCGTTCGACGATGACTTCGTTGCGATGCAGCCGCTCTTTGCTCACCGGAGTGGCTTCGGCAACCGCCGACGTGGGAATCGGCACGCCCGCGAAACCGATCGCGTCATCGACCGACACCCGCGTCACCGCGTAGTCGAGCACACCGGTGCCGGCCACCGTTTGGTCGAAGTACCAACTCAAGTCCTCACCGATCGACTCGCTCACGGCCGCGAGAAAATCGCGGCCGGTCGGATGACCGAAACGCCAGCGCCCAAAGTAGGCGCGCAGCGCGGCGAGCAACCGCTCGCGTCCGACCGAGCGCTCCAGTGTTGCCAGCATCAGCGCGGTCTTTGCGTAACTGATCGAGGCATAACTGCGGCGGTCGAGAAATTCCCACGCCGGACGTACGAGCGGATCGTGTTGCGTCGCCAACAGGTAGCTGAGCCGGTTACGCGCCAGGCCGTCGAATTTGAGGCCGAAGAGATCGGCGTAGCTGCCGGGCAGCGGGTAGGCCTCGTCCATGATCAGCCACTCGACGTACGAGTTGAGTCCTTCGTCGAGCCACGCGGATTCGAACTCGTTGTTGGCGACCATGCCGTACCAATATTGATGGCCGAACTCGTGGACCGTGACTTCCTCGGGCAGTCGGGCCTTCTCGGGCATCCACCACGCAGTGCCGACGGTGATCAGCGTCGGATACTCCATCCCGCCGGCGCCGTACCCGCCCGGCCCCGGATCGACGATGGTGAGCTGCGGGTACGGATACGGCCCGATCCAGTCGCGGTAGCGCCGCAGCGCCGCCTTCGCCGCATCGAGGTAGCGCAACGCCTGTAGGCGATGGAGCGGCTGCATCAGGACGCGAATCGCGACGCTGTCGAAGCGATCGCGTACCTCGACGAAGCGAGGATCCACCGTCCACGCAAAGTCGTGCACGTCCTCGGCGTGATATCGGAGGGTCTGGCTGCCGTCGCGATTGTCGCGCTCCTCGACCACCGTGCCGGTGGCGCCGACGACGACTTCGCGCGGAACCGTCAACCGCACATCGTAGACGCCGAAGTCGGCGTAGAACTCGCTGGTGAAGTGGTACTGATGGCAGTTCCACGCGCCGTGTTCGAACACGCCGATCTTGGGGAACCACTGCGCGACGAACACGAACGGCCCCGCGTATCCGGAGCGCGCCAACACTTTGGGGAGCTGCGCGGTGAAGTCGATTTCGACTCGCACGCTGGCTCCCGGCGCGATCGGCGCCGGGAGCGGAACGCGCGCGACGGTGCGATCGTCGGCGTTGTCGTCGTCGGGATGAACGTACTCGATCGCCTCGGTTCGGTCGTCGCCGTCGACGTGCAGCGCAGCAATGCCGAGATATCCCCACCCATCGGGCTTGTCGCGCATCCAGTCGCGGACGCGCTCGCCCATCTCGCGCATGAAGCTGGAGCGCGTGTTGGCGAAGGCGTTGAGATAGAGATGGAAATAGAGATCGCCGACGGGCTCGTCGGCGGTGTTGCGCCACGTCAGGACCTCGCGCGCGCTGACGCGATGTTGGCCCGCATCGAGTCGCGCGTCGATCTCGTAGTTCGCAATGCGCGGCGAGAGCGGCTCGGCGCGGGCGCCCACGGCCACCAGCCACAGCGTGAAGATCAGGAAGACCGCTCGTGCCCGATCGCGGCTCGTCGCGTCCACCCCCTGCCCGGCTCTGCGCACCGGCGGGTTATATACGACTTCGCCCCGCGCGTTCTAGCCGCACGAAGAACGCGCGGTGGACACCTCACGATGGCGCGACGACGCGCGCAGCGCGCACGCGCTTGAGAATCGTTGGAATGATCGCCACCACCGCCAGCAACGCCAGCGCGGTCAACGCCTTGGTGATAACGCCCTGCCCGCCCCCCGCCGCTTCGCGGCCGGCGTAGCCGAGGTATACGTAGGCAGCTGCCCCCGGCATCATGCAAAAGAACGAAGCGACTGCGTACGGGAGCAGCCCGACGTTGGTAAGGCCGAATGCGTAGTTCAACACATTGAACGGAAAAATCGGCACCAACCGCGTGAAGGCGACGAACTTCCACCCTTCGCTTTCGACCCCGCCCGTGATCCGAGCGATCACCCCCGAGGTGCGTTGCTCGACCCACTCGCGTCCGAGGTAGCGTGCGACGATGAACGCGAGCGTTGCGCCGCCGGTCGCCCCGATGATGGTGTAGACGGTGCCCCACACCGGTCCGAACAAGACGCCCGCGGCGATCGTCAACGGCGCGCCCGGTAGAAACAGCGCCGGCGCGATCAGGTACAGGAGGATGAACGCCGCCGGGCCCCACGGACCGAGCTGGCGGACGTTGCGCTCGATGGTGTCGACGGTGACGTATTGCCGCAGTTCGAGGCCGGCCGCGATCACCGCCGCGATCAGCAGCGCCAGCACAACCAGCCGCGCGGTTGAACGCTTCTCGTCAGCCATGCCCACCCTGATGCCAGAAACCCACGTTTGTTACGGCGGGGACTCCGCGCTCTGTCGATACGCCGCGTATGCACACAGGTGAGCCAAGGCATTTACGGCGCGATGCGCCGACGGGTAGCAAATGCGCCCCGAAGCGGCGACTGCCACCGGCGCGGAGTTGCCGTAGGCGCGATCGGTGTAGACCAGCTCCGTTGCGCACAGCACGGGCTTGTCGTAGCGCGCGCTCGCCGCGGCGGCGGCTTCCGCGTAGCGGCGATCTTGCCGCTCGTGAAATTCGGCGATGCGTTCGAGCCCATGGCCGGGATAGAAGGGACTCGACTTCATCACATGCGCCTGCGCGGCTTGAATGCCGAGGCCGAGATAGATCACCGCGTCGACGGCGTCGTGGCCGACGATACCGTCGAGCAATTCGGGAATCGTCTCGCGGGTCTCGCCCCCCGCCATGTCGACGGGATTGTTGCGGCTCCAGCGCGCCGGCAGCACGCGGTCGATGCGCGCGCGCAGATCGTCGGGCAACGCGATCAGTTCGAGACCGGCGCGCACGCAGGCATCGGCACACAACACGCCCCAGCCGCCCGCGGCGGTGAGCACCACGACGCGTTTGCCGCGCGGCAGGGGCTGGGTAGCGAAAGTCGCCGCCACTTCGTACGCTTCCTCGACCGTTTCGGTGCGACGAATGCCGGTTTGCCGACAGATACCGCTGAAGATGCGGTCGTCCGATGCGAGCGAGCCGGTGTGACTCGACGCCGCGCGCTGCCCACGGCTGGTCACGCCGCCCTTGAGCAGCACCAGCGGCTTGCGGCGCGTGCAATGCGCTGCGCGACGAACGAAGTCGCGCCCGTCGCGCACGCCTTCGAGATACGCCAGCGCCACCGCGCTGTCGGGATCCTCGGCGAAGTATTCGATGTAGTCGGCGAGGCCGAGCGCCGCGCTGTTGCCGGCCGAAATTCCCTTGCTGAACCCGACCCCGGTGAGCTGCCCGTAGTTCATGAACGAGGAGAGGATGTTGCCGCTCTGGCTCACCGCCGAGATGCGGCCCGGCGGCGGGTAGGGCGGTACGATCTGCGCGCACATCTGTACGCTGGTCGAGATCAGCCCCTGCCCATTGGGTCCCGCCAACACCATGTCGAGAGCGCGCGCCGCGCCCACCAACTCACGCTCGGCGACGGCGCCGTCTTCGCCCGCCTCACCGTAGCCTCCCGAGACCACGAACGCGGCGCGCACGCCGCTGCGCGCACAGGCCCGCAAGACCTCGATGTTCGCCGACGCCGGCGTGCAGACGAAGGCCAAGTCCGCCCGCCCGTTTGGGATATCGGCGATATCACGATAGGTCGCCCGATCGAGCACCGTCGCCCCGTCGCGATTCACCGGAAACAGCTCGCCCGCGTAGCCGTGGCAGAGCAGATTGTGGAGCGCGGCAAAGCCGAACTTGCCGGGGTGCGTCGAGACGCCGGGGATGACAATGCCGCGCGGATAGAACAGCGGCCGAAATCGCTCGACCAGCGCGCTCATCCGTCGGCCAGCTCCACCAACGCGTCGACCGCGATCGGCTGTGCCCCGTGAATGATCAACGGATTGATGTCGAGCGACAACACGTCAGCGCGGTCGGTGCCGATTTGCCCGACGGCGATGAGGATGCGGGCGAGCGCGTCGCGATCGACTGCCGGCTCGCCGCGGAACGCGTCCAAAAGATGGGCGGCTTTGATCTCGGTCAGCATGTCGAGCGCATCTCCGTGCGTGAGGGGCGCCATGCGGAAGACCACGTCGCGCATGGCTTCCGCCAGGATGCCGCCCATGCCCAACATCACGCACGGACCGAATTGTGCGTCGCGCACCAGGCCGACGATGATCTCGCGGCGGCCGCGAACCATCGCCTGCACCAGCAACTGCGCGTCGCCGTCCTCCGAACGTTTGCGCCCCAGCAACTCGGCCGCCGCCGCCCGCACCGCATCGACGTCTGCGAGGTTGAGCCGCACGAGATCGCGCTCGGTCTTGTGCGCAATCGCCGCGCCACAAAGCTTCAGGACTGCCGGGACCCCAATCTCGACGGCACGCGCCGCCGCGGCGTTTGCATCCGCCGCGAGCGCTTCCGACACCGTCGGCACGCCGTAGGTGCGCAGCAGTTGCTTGGATTCGTACTCCGAGAGCGTGTGACTCATCGCGAGTTTGATTAGGGGACCGCGCGATGAATTACAAGCGAGCGGCGCACTGCGGCCCCGTCGCTTCGGAGCGAATGTGCGAAGTGGAATCGAAATGGGAGACGGGCGCGCCGCAGACGCGACGCGTGGAGGCGGGATTTACAACTTGAGCGAAGCGCGCAGCGCCGCGACCGTGCGGCGCATGCCCTCTTCGAAGTCGATGGCGGGACGGTAGTCGAGCAGGCGTTGCGCCTTCTCGATCGACGCCAGCGTGTGGCGTACGTCGCCGGCGCGAGGGGGGAGATGTTGAATCGTGACCGGGCGCCCGAGGAGCCGTTCGACGGTACGGGCGATCGCTATCACCGAGTGGCGCTCGCCGCACGCGATGTTGAAGGTTTCTCCCGACGCCTTGGGCGCGGTAAACGACAGGCAATTGGCTTGCACGACGTTGTCGATGAAGGTGAAGTCGCGCGATTGCTCGCCGTCGCCGTGCACTTCGAGCGGTTGGTTCTGCAGCGCGGCGCGGATGAACAGCGGGACCACGGCCGCGTACTTCGATTCCGGGCTTTGCTTCGGACCGAAGACGTTGAAGTAGCGCAGCGAGACCGTTTCGAGCCCGAAGATTTTCGCGAACACACGGCAGTACTGCTCGCCGGCGAGCTTCGAGACCGCGTAGGGCGAGATGGGCTGCGGCGCCTGGTCTTCGACCTTCGGTAGCAGTTCGGAGTCGCCGTAGGCGGACGAGGAGGAGGCGTAGACGACGCGGCGCACCTTCGCCTCGCGCGCCGCCACCAGCACATGCAGCGTGCCGTGGGTGTTGACGGCGTCGCTGCTGAGCGGATCGTCGACCGATCGCGGCACCGAACGCAGCGCGGCCTGGTGCGAGACGTAGGTCACGCCCTGCATCGCCCGGCGGACCGCGTCGAGATCGCGGAGGTCGCCTTCGACGATTTCGATTTGGTCGGCGAATCCCGCCAGATTTTCGCGGCTGCCGGTGCTGAAGTTGTCGAAGATCCGGACCCGCTCGCCGCGCGCCACGAGCGCTTCCGCCAAGCTCGCTCCGATGAATCCCGCTCCGCCCGTAACCAAGTACATGCGCACCCTTCCCTATCGATCAATGACTCAGCCGGCAAGCCGTCCGTTGCCGCGTGGTCGCCCAGCCGGACGCGCGGCGGCCCGCGTGACCAGTTGTTCGAGCGCGTCAACGCGGGCTTCGAGACTGAGCGCCCGCCTGTGCTCGCGTTCGCCCTCCAGCGCCGCACGGCCGCCGGCGAGAAATGCGTTGCGAATCTTGTACGCCGTGGTGTGGCTCACGCGGTAGTGCTGTTGGATCTCGTCGAGCGTGCGTGCGCGTTTGATCAGCTCCAACGCCAGCGACACCTTCTCTTCCACCGTCAGCTTCTCACGCATTCTCATGTTCAGCCCCCCGAACTCGCTCGGCGTGGTGACGCCAAGCGTTCCGATGTGTGTTGCGGATCGTCATCGTCGGATTGCGCTGGCGCGGTCAGTTGCGGTGCGGCCGGCTCCGGCGTGAGCCAACGCGAGGCGAACCGCACCATCCCGGCCGCGAATCCGCTTCCCCAACTGAGGTGCAACGTGGCGAACGTCGCCACCAACGGCACGAACAGATCCCCTCGCTCCCGCCGCGCGATCCGCGCCGACACCACGCTGACCGCCAACAGGTAGATGACGACTTGCGCAAGTGTCACCAGCAACAGCGCGGGCAACCACGGTGCGGCGCACAACGGCAGCAGCAGACCGTGAACCAGCGCCGGCGGCACGAAGTGGCGCGCGCTCATCTGGGCGGGGTGCTTCTGCAGCACGCGCACCTTCCAGAACCCGTATTGGGCATACTGCTTCGCGAGGGCTGTCAACGATTGCCGGTTCTGATACGACGAGCGCATCGCCGGCGTTAGAACGATGCGGCCGCCCGCTTTGCGCAATCGATAGTTGAATTCATCGTCTTGGTTGCGCACCATCTCTTCGTCGAACAGGCCGACGCGCTCGAACGCGTGCCGCGAGAACATTCCCATGTACACCGTGTCGGCTTCGGCTTCCTCGCGGCCGTAGTGGAAGTACGATCCGATGCCGAACCGTGAGCTAGTGGCGAGTGCGATCGCATCGCCGATGACGCCGCCGCCGACGGCACGCATCGGACCGCCGACGTTGTCGGCACCGGTTCGTCGCAGCGCGTCGACACCGGTGCGCATGTAGTCGGGCGCGATGCGCGTATGACCGTCGACGCGCATGATGACGTCGCCGCGGGCGGCGCGAATCGCGATATTGAGGGCCGACGGCACGATGCGGTGTGGATTGCGCAACAGATGGACCCGCGGGTCGCGTTCGGCGTAGCGCGCGATCAGCACGTCCGATCCGTCGGTCGACGTGCCGTCAACCACCAGGACCTCGAAGCGATCGGCGGGGTAGTCCTGCGCCAGGACCGAGTCGAGGCACCGGCTGATCGAGGTCGCTTCGTTGCGCATCGGAATCATCACCGAGACGAACGGTCGATCGTTCATGCACTTGGCTCGATCAGGCGCTGGTAGAGGGCCAACATCTGGCTCGCCATGCGCGCCGGCGCGAAGGCTTGCGCGCGCGCCCGCGCCGCTACGCTGAAGCGACGACGCAGCGCACCGTCGGTGAGCAGCGGCAGCGAACGGCTCACCAAGGCGTTGCAGTCACCGGGCGGAATCACGAAGCCGCCTTCGCGGTCATGCAGGACTTCTCTTGTGCCGCCGACGTCGGTGGCCACGACCGGAACACCCGAGGCCATCGCTTCCAGCACGACATTGGGAAGGCCTTCCCAATCCGAGGTCAGCCACAGCACGTCTGTCTGGCGAAGCAGCTCCGGCACGTCGCCACGTTCGCGCATGACCTCAACGCACTCGCGCAACCCGAGTGCGGAAATCTGCGACTCGACTTCGGCACGCAACGGGCCATCGCCAACGATGCGGAAGTGTGTGGCGGGCACCTGCGTGCGGATCGCGGCAGCAGCTCTCAAAAACAGCGCCGGATTCTTTTGCGCCACCAGCCGGCCGATCATCATGACACACGGCGGGTGGTGCTCGGTTTCCGCCGCTGGATGAAAACGATCGGTGTCGACGGCGTTGTAGATCACGGCGATGCGGTCACGCGGTGCGTTGTAGATGCGCTCGATATAACCGGCGACTTCCTGCGAGTTAACGACGATGGCGTTGCTGGCAGCGAACGCTCGGCGGTTGAGCGCGTCGAGCAGCCGTCCTTGCCGCTTACAGTTGCGCGCCGAGGTGATCAGCGGGCAGTGTCGACCGACGTTCGCCATCCACGCGAACGCGTTGGCAATGAAGAGCCACGCATGAACCACATCAATCCGGTCGGCGTTAAGACAGCGGCGGAGCGTGGTGAGGCGACCGAGGCGATTGCCAGTGATGACCCGCACCACCGTTTCGGTCGCTTCGATGCGCGCGCGGTACGGCTCAACCTGATCGCTCAGACAATAGACGATCGGTGTTGCCGCCCCGGCTCGCAGCAGTTCCCGGCAGAGCAACCACAATTGTCCTTCGGCTCCACCGGCACTGAGCTGACCGATCACCAGACCGACACGGGTCGGACCACTCGGCGGTCCGGTCATGGGTCATGACTGGCGTATCGGTCCGCGATGGCCTGACGGATTGTGTCCGCATACGGTGACCCAAGCTTGACGATCCCAAAGTAATTGGGATGATGCCAATCGTTGAAGTCCTCCGCGGGCAACTCGGCCGAGAAGTCGTAGAAACGCACCCCACGATACTTGTCGGCGAGTCCACGCAAAAACGCCAGATGCGCCTGGTAGTAGGGCGTATCCCGATACGCGGGCAAGATCAGCGGGCTTTCGGGACTATTCACGAGCGCCACGGAGATCCCCTGCCGCGACAGACTGGCCACCAGGCGCTCGATTTCGTCATACTCGCCACGCGGCTCGAACGCGCGTTCGCGGATGCTGAGCTTCTCTCGCTGATACCCACGCATCTGTTGAGCGAACTGCGTGTTCCCAGCCAACACCTGCTGCCACCGATCAACAAATGCCTGCCCACTCAACCCCTCCTCACGGAGGAATCCGTCGTCCTGACGCCGGCGACGCCATTGCCCGGAATACGTCGGGAAGGGAGCGCTACTGTTCACCCAACGAGCCGGCGGCGGTTGACGCAGTCGGACCCCGAGGAGGCGGATGTCTCCGTCAGGCGCGGCGGCCCGCGGGGTCCACTCGCTGTCGGTCGCAACCTGCAGCATTCGGGCAGTCGACGGGGCATCGAGACGTACGCGCTTCCACCCTGAAGTTGTCTCGGCCCGGCGGAGGAACAACTTCCCGTCGATGGAGAACTCGATCGCCACTCGGCCTTGTTGGCGAAGCCACTCGGGATCAATGTAATATTCCAGCTCGCCATTGTTCACCGACGCGAGAGGCATTCCGAATTCTTGGCGAGCATAGCCATCCGCGTAAAAGCCGTATCCTTGGAGCGGATCGCGTTTCGTGAACCACTGCAAACCAAACTTGACATGGTCCTGAATGCAGGACCGAATCAACTTGCGATAGCGGTACAGGTGACTGACGCTCGCAAGGGCAAGGTCCAATTGCCCGGAGAGGCCGCCGACGAACGAGTGTCGCTCGATCAACGTCTGCCAGGGTGGCAGGACGTACCGAACCTGTTCTTTGAGCTGTCCTTCGAAGCTGGGATTGAGAAAGTCGCCGAGATTGACAATTGCGACCGCAACGTCCGCCCGCATCGCGGTGCCATCTCCACCCCAAAGCAGACGGTAGTCGGACGGTTTCGCCCCAGGCAACAGCAATCGGCTGACGTCGAGGTGAGCGTTGGGGGTGGCGGTTTCGACCAGATTTGTCACCTGCGTTGCATCGAAGGAGAACGCCACGGAGCTTCCAAATGCGACGACGCGAATGGCGCCTTCCGGTTTGCCGGCCTTCAAGCGGTGAACGGTGGATAAGAGTTCGTATCCGTAGTCGGTGAACACATCGCTGAGCTTGGGAATTCTCCAGAAATACGCGTCGAACGTGACGTCGAGCAGGACCACCAGCAGAATAGCGACGACCGGAGTCCACGGTGTCGCGCTCAGGCGCATAGCTTGGCTCTGCGAGGGCTGAGCGGCGCCCCCCAGCGACCGAAGCTCGGGACGAGCGGATTCCGGCCGCTTCTCGCCGTGCTTCCGTTCGCCCGAAAGGGGCCGACGGTCGTCTGAGGCTTTCTTCAGTAGGCCGCTAGAACTTGACATAGATGAACTGATGAGTGCCCGATTCACCCCAAATCAGGATGGAGAAGGCGACGGTAAGATACCCGGCCCACCGGATCCAGCCGGGTACGGCGGCGACGACTACGCCAAGGTGTTGTCGTCGCTGCAGGAGATGAATCATCTCCATAATCCCCAGGGCCGCGAGCACGACCACCGCGTCGCCGGGACTCCAGTTGAGATGCCGCAACCCAACCGGCCCTCCTCCGTGCCAACCGTGTCCTCCGATGGCGCTGACGAACGCATCCGCGGTGGTGCGCGCGAAGAACCACGCATCCGCGACCGTCGAGGCCCGAAACACCACGAACGAAGCCACGACGAGGTTGAACGTAATGGCCGGACCCACCACTGCGTGGACGCGCCGCCACCCCGGTCGTTGAGACCACCAGCGCTTGCGCGGCCGCATCGTAAGAGACGACACGGTCATGTACCCCGCGTGGATCAACCCGAACACCACGAAGGTCCACGTCGCGCCATGCCACACCCCGACCGCGACCATGTTGATGACGATGCTGAGCACCAGGCCGATCTGACCGTACTCGCGCAATCCCATACGCAGAGGGGTGAAGAGATAGTCGGAGAGCCAGCCGGTCAACGTCATGTGCCATCGACGCCAAAAATCCTGAATTGTCTGAGCGTAAAACGGGGCGTCGAAATTGCGCGGCGACCTGATTCCGAACAGGCGGGCGGTGCCAATGGCGATGTCGGTCAATCCGGAAAAGTCCGCGTACAGTTGCACGGCGAACATGTAGCTACAGAGGACGAGGGCCTTGGCCGAGAATTCCTGCGGATGGGCGAACACCTGGTCGACGACAACGCCCAAGCGGTCGGCGACGACGAGTTTCTTGAAAAAGCCGAAGAGCAGCAGCCGCAATCCGCTCGCCAGCATTTCGGGATTGCCGCTCAATCCTTCTTCCAACTGGCCGAGCAAGCCCCCAGCCCGTTGGATCGGGCCACTCAGGATTTGTGGGAAGAAGGCCGCGTACGTCGCCAGCGCGCTGAACTCGTGGCACGGCTCGACACGGCCCCAGTACACGTCGATCAGGTAGCTGACCAGCTTGAGCGTGTAGTACGAGATGCCGACGGCTCCGATGAATTTGAGACTGACGGCACTGCTCCATTGAGGTCGGCCCACTGCCGCGGCAACCGCTGCGATAGCGCCGTCGGCGTATTTGAAGACCACGAGCGGCGAAAGCAGCAACACGACGCCAACCGCCAAGTATCGGCGCCGCTCGGTGTCCCCGGTTGCCGCCGCAATCCGCCTCGCCAGTCCAAACGCGAGCGCCGAGACCCCCAACAACAGTCCGGCAAATGGAAGACTCCAGGTGCAGTAGAAGAGGTAGGATGCAACCAGGAGGAACCCGCGGCGCCACGTGACGGGACACAACGCATACCCGCCCGCAACCAGCGTCAAGAACGCCACGAACTCGAGGGAATTGAACAGCACCGCTTGCGCCGGCTTCCGCGTCTATCCGCGGCGAGTTTTCTGCGCAGCCATCGACTCGACGCGCGCAGACGACCAATAGCCGACGCTGCGGGTCCCAGCGATCGGAAGATGTTCGAGGCGCACGCTGAGTGACTGACCGGCGTATGCGCTCAAGTCATAGCGGAGCGTCTGCCACCGCTCGGCGGACCCATCGCCGGCGACGGTGCGATCGTCAAGCACCTGTCCATTGACCGAAACCCGCAACCGCCAGTTTGATGCGGCCTGGTTATCCGCGCGAACTCGCAATGCCAGGACTTGCCCCGGCAGAACGCCAGCAAAGTTGCCGGTCAGCGCGCATAGCCGTTGATCGCCGGCAGAATAGGTCTGCAGGACGTACTGCTGCTCATCGCTCGCGCGCACGACCCCCGAGTTGGTCGCTTCGCACCCTTCCAGGTTCCACTGAGAATTCCACTTCCGAACCTGTGCCGCGATCAAGGGTGATGCGTCATGCACTTCGTCCAGTTTGGAGCCGTCCGCCATGAAGTACCGGCGGTCCGGATACGATTGCATTAGCACCGGGCCAGCCCCGGCGACGTTGCGCGCATAGACCAGGTCTCCCTGAAAGTCGAGGCGGTCACTGAATGTTCCAAGAAATGCGGAGCTGTAATTCGAATTCACGAAGATCACGGCATTGTGGACGTTCTGACGACGGACAGCGTTGTAGATATCGTCGTTCACTCCCAAGTAGCTGTTCGAGTATGTCGCTATCAACGGCGGGAGGTTGACACTCAGCATCACGATCACGCAGAACGCCAGCACAAGCGCTGTACTCGAGTGGACGCGCTGAACCCCTACCGCCACCCCCAGCCGCTCACGGACAAGTTGCGGCAAGTGCTGGATCCCGCGCGCGCTCAGGAGCACGACCGCCACCAGCGCCTCGAATTGATAGCGTGGCCCGAAGTGCAAGTGTTCGTACCAATAGAGTCGGTAGGCGATCGTGAGACTGACCCACGAAGCCAACAGCAACCAGTCCCACAGTTCGACGTGACGAGCGAGGAAGAGCACAAGCACGAGCGACAGCGACGGCAGAGGGGCTTCGAAGAGATATTTCTGCAATGCCACGAGTTCCACCAGCGCGTGCGCCACCGCGCGTTTGGGAGTGTACGGCGGCCCTTGCAAGCCGGCCCCAAACCCCAGGTGTTGCCCCATCGCCGTGTATCCGGTTGTCAGTGCGCTCCCGGTAATCTCGTAGTTGTGGGCGAGAAACAGCACCAACGGCAAGCACGCCGCCAGCCCCAAGACAATCAAAGGCGGCAGGAAACGCCGTGGGGAGCGCACAAGCAAGACGGCCGAATAGCACTGAAACGGGAGCGACATGGCAACCGCGGTCAGTGGCCGCACCGTCGCCATCCCGAGTGCAACCCCTGCTACCGCAGCGGGCGCCCATTGCTGCGTCCGCACCATCCGCGCGAACCCCCACAGAAATACGGTCATGAAAAACAGTGCGGTGCTGTGGTTCATGAACTCTGACGACATGAACAGTAGAAACGGCGAAACGGCGGCCAGACACGCCGCGACGCGACCGAGGGTATCACCGTACATTTCCTTGCCGACGAAATAGACCATCACGACAGTGAGGCTTCCGAGCAGCGGATTGATGATCCACGGCATGCCCAGCAGAACACCCGCTGCAAGCATCAGGGCGTGGTGTGGTGGATATGACGGGTACCAATACGACGGTCCGGTCAGAATATTGGTGAGCGTGAAGAACGCACCGTGTTCCGGTGCGGGCAGCCCGACGCGACCATGCGCGAACAGGATGGCCTCAAACAACTGCACAATCCCGTCGTAGAGATGCGGTATGTGCGCGAACACCGCGTACGAGACGAGATTGGTGGCGGCGAACTCGACCAAAAACAGCGCGCCGAGAAACGCGCCGATCTGCACGTGCCGCAACGAATGCGTCACCGCTCGAATGATCGACTCGCACCAGCGCCGCGGCAGCGGCCACGAACCGATCAGCAGGAGGGTCATCCCGCTAGTCGCCAGTGCCAGGTACAATACGATCTCTCGGCCGATCGGTCCCACGGGGACCAGAGTGAACAGGAACAGAACGAGACAAACGCCCGCCGCGATGGTGTCGCGCACGCTCGCACGTCGTTGGCGTCCCACCTGCCGGACCACCGGTTGCAGCATCGTCGCAGCCAGCAAGCTTCCGATCGAAAAGGTGATCAGTCCCAGCACGGCCAGGGTATTGCCCTTGCCATGTGGGGGCCAGTGCAGCAACGCGGCGAGCAATCTCATTCCGTCGGGACGTTTGAGCAGTACGGAGAGCAGGAACAAGACGCCGCCGATGCCAAAGCAGACCAGGCTATACATACGACGTTGGACTTGAAGCTGCGCTCACGTGCGGCTTCGCTGCCTCGCCACTTCGGTCTGGTCTACGCGGCGACGCGCTCATGGGTCATAGTGGTGCAGACAAGCCTTGAAGAGGATCTTCATCATCAGTAGGCTCCCTCGCCACTTGCTGATTTTCGTGGGGGTATGGCCGGATGCGGGATATACGCGTTCCACCGGTATCTCCTTGATTCGGTAGTCCAGCACTCCGGCACGCACCTCGAGATACGAGTGCAGCTCGTAGCTGAAGAAACAGTCCCGGAACGGACTGACCCTCGGATCTTCCAAGAGCGTGCGACTAAACGCCTTGAACCCGTTGGTCGTGTCGGTGTAGCGGAACCCGGCGGCGAGGGAGATCAGCGGCGCGTGTAAGTAGCGGATGCCCCACAACCGCGACGGCGGCGTGTTCTCGTGTTTGCCTCCAGGGAGAAAGCGCGAACCCTGAATGCTGTCGAATCCCTCGTCGAGTCCGCGGACGAACTCCGGGATCGCGCTCGGATTATCTTTGTTGTTTCCATCCATCAGAACCAGCCCGGCGTAGCCTTCGATCAGCGCGTACGAAATCCCGATCCGCAACTGCGCACTCAACTTGCCGGGCCCTTCCTTTATCAACACGGCCCTCGCACCGAGCGCTCGAATGGCATCGGGCTCGGCACACCCGTCGGTGCTGTTTCCGTCGACGATAACCGTGTCGATTCGCCCCAAATACGGAGCCATCCGGACCAGTTGCTTCTTCAAACGATCGGCCTCGTTGAGGACTGGAATCACCAGGACATACTTCGTCCGCCGTTTGAAGAATTCGTGCGACCGAAATTGCGGGACGCGCCAGTCGAGACTCGCGGGCGCCTGCGGCCACGCCGCAACTTGACTACGGTTCGTGTTGGTCATGAGCCCTCGTGAGACATTCAGTTGAGTGTTGGATTGATCTTCATCCCGCACGCCGCCCGATTTCCCTCAGCAGGAATGACGCACTCGGTGCGGAATTTTCATGTAACAGAGCGGCGCGCGGTGGAAATCAGTTCGCCCCGGAAGCCGCCCACTTCTCACTCTCCACCGGCGGCGCCGCTGGAGGGATCAGTCGCCCATTGAGGAGAAACTCTCCGATTGCCTCGGCCACCAACGCGTGGCCCTGGACCTCCCAATGCTCGCCGTCGCCGTCCCAATAGATCGGCTCCTGCCAATGGGCTCGGAGGGTCGGCCGGAGGTCCAACAGCGCAACGCCGTCGCGGCGAACGGCATTCGCCAGATTCTCATCGGGCTCGTCCGGGTCGTAGGCATCGCTCGACAGCCGATACCTCTGGAGCGACTCCGCCCACAGTGCCGGCGAGACCTGCTTGTGCGCTGGAATGATGACGACCGCAAACGCCGCATGCTGAGATTGGGCGGTGGTCGCAAACTGCGCGAGCGCCGCCGCCGTCAGGCGAAGGCCCCGCTGGGTCTGCGCCGCCGGGGTCACTGCGTGGATCTGCATGATGTCCGCCCCAGTCGGCGCGGTCAGACGCCGGTGAATTAGAAGATACAACTGGCTGCGCTGTCGCAACCAGGCTCGCGCTCGAATCAGGAGCTGGGCAACGCCGCCACGCCCCCCGCGACCGCGGGCAGAGAACTTGATGTTGTCCGCAATGTCGTTCAGCACCGCCACGGCAACCACGACAACTTGCGGCTTGATGGTCGCCACCGTGTGTTCGAAGAGTTGGAGTTCTTGCAGCGTTCCGTAACCGGGCACCCCGCCGTTCACGACTTCGACGGTTCGCCCCAGCCGCTGCTGCAGCATTCCCTCCAACATTCGAGGAAAGGTTCGTTCGATGGGCACGCCGTATCCAAAGACCATCGAATCGCCCAGCACGTACAGCCGCAATGACCCATTCGAGGGCGGCTGGTACTCGCGGTCCCGGAAGCCCCAGGAGTTGGTGATGAGAGGAATCGCCTTCTTGCTCATCGCCCCGCGGTAGTTGGGTCGCATCGCGACATCCAACACGGGATCGGCGACCATGACGTCCGTAGGCATGATTTCTTCCTGCGGATTCAGCCAGCGGACCGCGACCTCGGCCACGACCAGCCCGAGTGCGATGCCCACGAGCAACTCCCCGATCCGACCCCACGTCAGGCGACGCAAATATTCGAGCACCGCTGAGACTGGGGAGTCGGCCGCGCCTACTCGCCCCTCAGGGCTGTCGGCGAATCGCGACGGCCGCCTGTGTGTTCCGTAGCTTGCCACTTCTCCCGGCATCGAGCGCGATTTGCGAACCACATTCACGCTGGTAATCCCTTCTGACGGATCGCGCGCGACCGACCGCACGACCCGCTCGACGGCCACGGCACCCCCATGCCTTCAGGATTTCTCGATGCCGAAAATTGCCGGCCTAGAAGTTGGCATAGATGAACTGCGTCGCGTCGGTTTGACCCCAGATCAGGATGGCGAGTGCCAGGGCATAGTATCCGGCCCACCGAAACCACCCCGGCGTCGCGCGGATGATTCGAGCCAGCTCGGCGCGGCGTTGCAACCGATGCACCGCCACCATCACCCACGCCGCGCCACCCGCGATCAGCACATCACGCGGACTCCATCGCAGGTGTGCAGTCCACAGTGTTGCGACCTGCGCCAGTTCACCGAGATTGCCCGCGAGTTGGAACAAGCCAGCACCCGCGTGCCGGAGAATGTACCACCCGTCGGTGACGCTTTGGGCACGGAAGAACACGAAGGAAACGACCAGCAGGTGAAACGTCACAATCGGCCCGGTGACTCCATGCAGCCTTGCCAGCGTCGGCGATCGCTGAAGCAATCGTTTGCGCCGGCGCAGGGTCAGAGTCGACGCGATCAGAAATCCGCCGTGCATCAGCCCAAACACAGCGTACGTTGACCGAGCACCGTGCCACACCCCGACCGCCACCATATTGACCGCCAGGCTCACCATCAAGCCGGCGCTCCCCCAGTCGCGTAGGGCCATGCGCAGGGGCGTGAACAGATAGTCCCCCAGCCAGGCGGTGAGAGTCATATGCCAGCGCCGCCAAAACTCCTGGATGTTGTGCGCAGAGAAGGGAGCGTCGAAGTTCGGCGGCGCCGTGATGCCCAGAATCCGGCCCGATCCGATCGCAATATCGGTGAGGCCGGAGAAATCCGCGTACAGTTGCAGGACGAACACGTACGACGCCAGCGCGAGGATCGGATCCGGATGATCGTGCGGCCGCGTGTAGACCTGATCGACGAACAGACCGAGCCGGTCCGCCAGCACCAGCTTCTTGAAGAGACCGAACAAGATCAGCCGCATCCCGCTGCTGACCAGTGCCGGTCGCGTCGGCGTGATGGTATCGATCTGGCGAATGAAATCGGGGGCACGCTGAATCGGCCCGCTGACGATTTGCGGAAAGAACGCGGCGTACGTCGCCACCGCCGAAAACTCGCGGCACGGTTCGATCCGGTTCCAGTAGACGTCGATGAGATAGCTGACGAGCTTCAGCGTGTAGTAGGAGAGGCCAAGGGGCGCGAGTTGGCTGACCCCGGCCAACGGCTCCATCCACCGCCGCGGTCCGAGTGCCATCGCAAGCGCGTCGCTCAGCCAGATCGAATACTTGAAGGTGGCCAACGGCACGAACAAGGTGATGATGCCGACGGCAAGCCACGTCCGCTTGCTGGCATCGGTCTGGGCCCGTGCGACGCGGTGCGCAATCGCGAACGCGACACCGGTCGCCGCGAGCAATAGGAACGCAAACCCCACGCCCCACGTGCAATAGAACCCGTAGGAAGCGGCGAGCAGGTACCAGCGCCGCCACCCAATCGGGCACAGGTGATAGGCACCCCCGACGACGGCCAGAAAGGCGAGAAATGCAATCGACGTGAACAGCATGCGACGAGGTCACGCCTTCGCGAGCTTAGCGGCGATCAACCCGATGAACTCACCGACGTTGGCGAGGTTGCTGACTTCCTTGGTGGTGAACTTGACTCCAAAGCTACGCTCGACGGCGACAATCAAGTTGATATGGTTGAGTGAATCCCACTCTTCGACATCCTTCGCCGTCATTTCGTCGCGAATCTCGATGGTGTCGTCATCGAAGACCTCTCGAAAGATCGGCGTGAGCCGTGCGCGAATCTCTGCGCCGTTCATGTGTTCCTCCCTCGCGGGAGCGGCCCCCCGCTTCTGCACCGGTTGATTACGCCGCGGCCGGCGTTGTGGTTCCGTCCGTCGCTCCGCCTGCCTCACCTGCGGGCGGATCACCCGGGCGCTTACGTGCGGGGCTGGGCGATCGCGGTGCGTCGTCGCCGCGAACGCCTCGATTCTGCGGCGATCTCGCCACCACCAGCAGCGACGCGGCGCGCCATGGGAGCACGCGATCAAGTCGGCGGAAGATCCCCGTCAAGAGGTCCACCGCCTTCAGTTGCACTCGGCTCAGGTGTGACCGCTTGAGAACGCGCGCGTTGAACCACAACGCCGGAACGGTCATGCGATCAAACTCAGCCATTCGCTCCACCTCGAGGCCGGCCGCAGCGATCGTCTCGCGGAGTGTCTCGCGGGTGTATCGCCGCCGGGTGTCGGATGTGGCGTCCCACTCGCCCGTGAACCCGCATTCCTGGGGCACGAGAAGGATGGCTCTCCCCTCGGGTTGGAGCGCCGTGCGAATGTTGCGCAGTGCCTGCACATCGTCCGCGGCACGTTGCAACTGATTCAGGCAGATGACGGTGTCATACTGGCCCGCGATGCCAAGGAAATCTTCCTGCGACACCAGGTCGATGCGTCGCGTGGTCACGTACGGCTTGTTCTCGGCTAGATTGCGGAGGTACTGCAAGTGATGCGGATTGACATCGGAGGCGGTGTAGAGGTCGCGCGGGACGATCTTGCGCATCAAATCACCGATCCCAGCACCGATCTCCAATACGCGCCCGCCGACGTATGGGCGCACCGTATCCGCAATCCAAGCGCTGAATTTCGGTACCCGGAACAGGTCGGCCGCCTCGCTCGGATCACGCGGCCGGTACATGTCGTCGATCAGCCACCAACGAATCATGGACTGGACCGCGAGCACGGCATCTGTGAATCCGATCTTCTTCCCCTCTTCGTACGTGCGTCCGGCGTAGGAAATCGGCACCTCGAAAATTCGCGCCCCGCGCTTCGCCAGTTTGAACGTCATCTCGACCTCGAGTCGAAAGTCGTTGCTCCGAATCGGGATCGACTGGAGCAACTCCGTGCGAATGGCCTTGTAGCAGGTCTCCATATCGGTGAGATCGAGATCGGTGAGCAGGTTGCTGCAAATGGTGAGCAACCAATTTCCAATGCGGTGGCGATAGTACAACACTCGGCGATAGTCTGAGGTGAGGAACCGCGACCCATAGACGGCATCGGCGCCGCTTTCGACGAACGGCACCATCAAGCGCGCCAGGTCTTGCGGATTGTATTCCAGATCGGCGTCCTGAATCACCGTCACCGACCCTTGTGCCCGCGCGATTCCGGTCCGAACCGCCGCGCCTTTTCCATAGTTTCGTTCGTGTTCGATGTAGGTAATGCGCTCCGGGTTTTGCGCGGCCAATTCGCGAAGCAGCGGACGGGTTCCGTCGGTCGATCCGTCGTCGACAATGATGAGGTCGACACGGCTGATGAGCGGATCGCGGATTGCCAAGACTCGCCGGACGGCCTCCTGCACCAGATACCGCTCGTTGTAGACCGGCATGACGACCGACAGATGTTCAACCATCGAGCTCAGGCCGCCTCCGTCATCTGAACTTCACACGGTTGATACGCGGACACCGCCAAGCGCCAACGCGTGACACCAGTCTCCTCCGCTTGCACGCGCTCGAAGCCGAATTGGCGATAGAAGTCCTTCACCATCGCGTTCTTCGCGCTCGGGATGTAGCATCCTTCGACGACAGTACACCCCTGCCGTGCGGCGATGCCCATTACCTGGTTCATCACGTACTGCTCGACGCCGCGCCCCAGCACGCGGCAACTCATCAACCACGAGTCGATTTCGACGACCGGCGGGCGGATGCGAAGGATGACCACCGATATCAGTCCATTGTCGCCGAATTTGTCGGCGAGCTTCACATAGAGGGGAAGGACTTCGCCCTCCTGGATCATCATCGCCTCGCACTCAGCCTGACTGTAGCGACGGGTGGTCAGATTGAATTGGTTGCTGCGCTGGATGAGCTGCGCAATTCGAGGCAGGTGAAAGGTGTCGAATCGCTTCAGCGTCACCTGCATGTCGAGCGAGCGGAGGTACTCCGCGAGGTCGCTGAACCCGGCCTGGATCTCTTGCCGGGAAGCGTTCTGCCGGTACAGATCTGCCCGACGCCGATCTTCGTCGGAGAACGATGTCGTTTCGAACAGGTTCAGCTCCGAGATAACCCGCACATAGTCGGCCGGGTCCTCGGGAAGCTCGGGCACGATCACCTCCGGCAAGGTCTCGCGAACCAACTGGCGCTCGAAGATATTGTCGTCGAGAAAGGCGATCGAGTCCAAACCGATGTTCAGCGTCTGTTGAATGTGGCGAATATTGTCCGGCTTGGGATTCCAGTTGGCCACAAACACCGCAAAGTCCTCTTCTCTCAGCACCATCTCGGGATGATGGCGAAACGGCTCGACGGCCGTTGCCTGCTCGTTCTTGCTGCACACCGCCAACACGATTCCGCGCCGCTTCAGTTCGAGCAGATAATGCTGGAGCCGGTGAAACGGCTCGCCGTCGCCGTAGGGACCGATGACGATGCCTTCCAAGCCGTCGTCGCCGATCACGCCGCCCCAGAGCGTGTTATCGAGATCGACCACGACGCACTTGACGAGCTGTCCGGCCTTGGCCAGCACGATGTCCACGATGTTCTGCGCCACCAGCGGCAAATGTTCGAGCGCGCAAAACGCCTTCGCCAACGTCCACAGCCGCTCGTCCAACCAGTTGCGGCGCCCAACATAGGAGGCGAGCGCATCGACATCGTTGATCAAGACGTGGGCCCGGTCGCGCGCCAGCGCGGTGATCGCCAGGTTGAGTCGCTGCACCGTTGGATAAAAGGCTTCGGACACCTTGTGGTCGAAATTTCCGAAGTGGCGCTCGTAGGGAAGCACGTACGTGTTCTGAACGATGGCCGCCGTGGAGCGGTTTCGAAAGGCATCCCAAACCGACGCGGTGCGGGCGGCGATACGCTCGCTAAAGTCGCCGCGCGCGTCCGCCTCGCGATGATACTTCGACCGCAGCGCATTGAGCGAATTCAGAATGACCACGGTATCGGGTGCGAACTGGTAGAGGCCCGACTCGGGGTTGAACACTTCGAGTTCGATCGAATCAAATTCCGCCAGATAGATCTCGCCTCGAACGCCGTGGCGAGCGAGGAGCGCCTTGAGCAGCGGCACCAATTGGGGCACGGCCGCATCGGACAGAATCGCCAACCGCTCCGTGCGCCGGCACGCAGCCGGCGACTCCCGCTTGCCCTCACGCAAGAGCTTCGCATAGTCGAGGTGCGAGCGATCCGACGTCAGCATTCCTGTCCTCCGGTGATCGGAAGGTTTGCGCCATTGACGTACGCGGCATCCGGCGAGAGCAGGAATCGAATCACCCCCGCCACTTCCAACGCCGTCGCCAGGCGGCCCATCGGCAGTCCTTGTTCGACTTGTTCAATGAACGCCGCGGGCAGATCGCCGATGAAGTCGGTCCGCGTCATTCCCGGAGCGACGGCATTCACGCGAACACCGTAGCGAATGAATTCGACGGCCATGCTTCTGGTGAGGCCGAGTAGCGCGTGCTTGCTCGTACAATAGGCGGCCAACTTCGCCGGCGGCATCCCCAGCGTGTACGACGTCAGAACGTTCACGATGGCGCCGGCGCCGCCACGCTGTTTGACCTGCTCCGCAAACGTTCGAGACAACACAAACAGCCCACGCAGCGCAACCATTTGATACGCGAGGAACGCCTCCACGTCGGTCTTCAGCAACAGGCGTCGTTCCGCCGGTTGCGACGCATTGTTGACCAACGCCTGAAACTCACCCGCCCGCACAACGTCGGCCAATTCTGCGACCGACTCTGCCGACGCCTGGTCGTAGTGCCGCGGCTCGGCACCGGTAGCATCCGCAACCACGCGCGCTTTGTCGGGGTTGCGACAGAACGTGAACACGACGTGATGCCCGTCCGCGATCAGTCGGCGGACCGTGGCCTCGCCGATACCGCTGTTTCCACCAGTGAGCAGAACGCGCATCAGAGCAGACCGACCTGCACCTTCGATTTTGCCGCGACGCGCCCACGGGTCAGATTGGTTGCCACCATTTCGAGGGTCACGGCGCCGACCGCGTGTGCAACCTGAGTCACTTCGGCATCGATGCGGATTTCATCGCCCAAATGACACGGGCTTTTGAACTGAGTGTTGACCGCATGCAGCACCACTCGGCCGGCTGGGAAGTGCACACCCACAAAGTGTGAAATGAACGCATTGAGGATCACTCCGTGCATCACTTTTTCCGGGAAGCCGAGCTGTCGGGCAAAATCATCATCGGTGTGCAGGAAGTTGGTATCCCCGGACGCCGCAACGAAATGGTCGTACACTTCTTGCGAGATACGGTAACACCGGCTGGTCCGGAACCCTTCGCCGATGGAATCGATCACTGCGGTCGATTGCGTCATACGGGTTGCTGAGCCGGTGCAGACATTTCGCGGTAGCGATTGCGCAGGCTCTCGAATTGCCGCTGCCGCCACCACCCCGAGCGATGCAGGAGGTAACGCGTTGTTAACCAAAGAATACCCAGACCGTAGCGAGTGCTGGCCAGAAAACTGGCGGATGATGCCTCCGCAAAATACCGCGTCGGAACCGGCACCTCGGCGATGCGAAAGCCCCCCTCGACGATTTGTGCGATGATCTCCTGGTCGAAGATGAACTTATCGGCGTTCAGCGCGACGTTGACCGTCTCCAGCACCTCGCGTCGGTAGGCCCGATAGCCGGTGTGGTACTCTGACAGCCGCAGACCGAAGACCCAGTTTTCGACGCCGGTCAAGAAGCGGTTTGAAACGTATTTCCACCACGGCATTCCGCCGCTCAGCGCGGAGCCGCTTTTCAGCCGCGAGCCGAGCACCACGTCCGCGTCGCCGCGCTGGATCGGGTGCACAATCTCGGGGAGCAAGCGCGGATCGTACTGATAGTCCGGATGCACCATGACGATGATGTCCGCGCCGGCCCGCAGCGCCTCGGCATAGCAGGTTTTCTGATTGGCGCCGTACCCGTAGTTGCGGTCGTGCAAAAACAGCTTGAGGTTGAGTTCGCGCGCAACCGCAACGGTATCATCCGTGCTGCCGTCGTCGACCAAGATCACCATGTCGACGGAATCGTGCGGCAACTCGGTGTAGGTCATCCGCAGCGTGCGGCCGGCATTGTAGGCGGGCATCACGACCACGACCTTCGGGCGGTCGGTCGCGCGCAGCGCCGTCAGCGGTTGGTTGGCTTCCGCGCTATGCATACCATCTGATCTCCCAGATCAACCGAAATCCTGAGCTGGTCCATCCGCAGTCCACGAGCGATGCCGCTGGCAGCCCGCTCGAGTCCGGTGCTGTATTGCGAGAGTTTGTAGAGCCAGTGCTGCAGCGGGAACTCACGCCCAAACGACTTCTGACGTTCCACGACGAACCCTTCCGACTCGAGCAGCTGGGCAAGCGTTCGGCGGTCAAAATAGTAGTAGTGATCGTCGAGCAACCCCCACCAGTGGACACCGGCGAGTCGCGCCGTCCAGCTCCCGAGGTCGGGGGTGAGAATCAACAGGCGGCCGCCCGGCGCGAGCGCTCGATACGCGCTCGCCACGGCCGCTCGGGGCGCCGTCAGGTGCTCAATCGCATCCGCCAGCACGACCACATCGACCGACGCACCGGGAATCGGTGCCTCTTCAAACACCCCGCGCCACACATCCAAGCCGAACTCACGCCGAGCGTACTCCGCGGCCCAGTGGGAGGGCTCGATTCCTTGGACGTCAAAGCCGAGGTCGCGTGCCGCCACCAAGAGAAAGCCGGTGGCACAACCAACATCGAGCAGTCGGCCAGACATGCTCGGCAACAGAGCCAGCAGGCGCTGTGCGTTGCGGACACGCTCGGCGGCCGAGCTCATGTACGCGGGGTCCTCGCCCGCCTGGTACATGGGCTTGACGTCTTCACGGAGCCGCGCCGGCAGCACCCCGAGGCCGCACGATTCGCACCGTTCGATCGCTCGCACCAAGTCGCGTGTCGCGTGGGTAATGCGATACACGTCGCTTTGGACCGTGTCGACCGGCGCGCGGCGACCGCCAAACAGTCGAGCGAACGAACGACCGCCGCAGACAATGCAGGCATCGCGCGGTGGCGACTCGCGCGCTATGACCTGCGCCGAAGAACCGTTATCTCGGGGCATAAGCTGGTGATGCGCGGACGGAGCAGCCATGGGTGTTGCGAGAATCGCGCGGCAATCCGGTACGGAAGCTGTTCCTGCTCAAGCGCCTGGAGCAATTCCTTGGCTGGCGGTGCAACCACGAGCAGCGTGTGTCCTTGCCGCCAATCGGGATTCCATCGATGTGTGATGCCCTTCTTTGCCGCCGAACTCAACACAATTGCGTCCGGGCGGCGCTCCTGCGACCCCTCGATGGTGCGGCGGTCGAGCGGTATCCAATCCGCCGTGAATCGGCCAAGCCGAGGAAGATACGTCGGCTTCTGGTAGAATTCGACACGACTGCCCGCCGCTATGTTGGTCTGCATCCAGGTCTCGGCTTGGTAGCGCGAATCGGTACGCAATAGGCGGTCGAGTTCGACGCCGCGAGCCAGGCTCAACCCGCACACTGCCGCGACGGCGACGCGTGGGAACCATGAGCGCCGCGTCGCCCACGCATCGGCACACAACGCCGCCCCGCAGAGCGCTGCGACCACGCTGAGCGGCATCGTATAGCGCAAGGTGATGAGGTCGAGCGTTCGCAGCGAGAGGTAATACTGCGCGAGCGCCGGCGCGAGCAGCCACAGCCCGGCTCGGCGGCGCCACGCGACGTAGGCGACCCCCAACATCACCACCGCAAACAACACGGGGCCGAAGGTGCTCTCGGTCATGTCGTACCATTGCGTGAGGTATTGCCACTCCTTCGCCCACCCCTTGAACCACGCGAATTCCACCGGCGCCAGACGCGCGTTCACGTCCGCGAACCTTGCTCCACTCAGATACCGAATGCGCCGCAGAAAGCCGCTGGGATTGAGCACCACATTGTTGGCGATCGTCATGACCATCAGCGCCGCCAACAATCCGGCACGCGTCCCGGGGTTCCACACCGCGAACCACCAACGGCGCCGCGGCGGCAGCATGCTCGAGGCCGAGTGCCGAGCACGCACAACGAGCATCAGCGGCAACGGCAACAGAAAGGCAAAGCCTTGCTCCTTCGTCGACACGGCCATCGCCGCGGCAATCCCGAGCACGACATACGGCCCGCGCCGTTCGCTGTCCGATGCGACACACGCTGCCCACAACGCCATGACCAGCCACATCAGATACGACGCGTCGAGATTGCTGGTATGCGCGTAATAGATGAGCGGATATGCGGTCGCCACGATCCAGGCGGCCAGCACACCGGTGGTGCGATCGAACACGCGCCGACCGATCCCGTACGTGAGGGCGACGGTCGTCGCGATGCAGGCGACGTTCACGCATCGACCCAGCATCGCCAGCACGTACAACGCGTGTTCGGGGCGCGTGAACCCGTACGGGTACGTGGCCGCCGGATGGCGCCACTGACCGGTGATAAACAAGACGCCCAAGTACGGCGCGTACGAGAGCGCCAACAGCAGCGGCCAGCCCAACGGATACTTGAAGTAGAACCATCCGGAATTCCACGGCGCAATCGAACGCCGAACGATGCTCAGTACGGTCAGCGGCCCCAGCGCGTCGGCCGCCCACGAATCGTTGCCGTTCGGCAAGCCCCAATTCAACTGGTACGTACACAGCGCAACGCTCACCAGGATTACGGCGAACACGCGTGGATCAACGCGAGCGCTCATACACGTGGGCCCGCGTCGACGTCACAGCTTGCTGATCCAGGTCCAGAATTCCTTGTTGTAGCGGTCCGGGTTGCGTGCCAAGCGGACGCGGAAGGAGAGGACCAAGTCCTCCCAGTTTGCCCGCTGCGTAACACCGAGATGGACGAGCCGATCGGGAATCCGCAGGCGCAAATTCCACTGCTGCGGCACGCCGCGGTACACCCAATCGCGGTCACGCCTGAAGTCGACCACCCAGTCTCCGCCGGCGGGCCCCTCGACCGCCCACCAGGTCACGATGTTCACGCGCGGGCCAATACGCGGATCAGCGGCGAGTAGGCCATGGAAGTAGTCGCGAAACCGATCGAACAAGTCCGGCGGGGCGGTCGGCTCACTCGCGAAGTACTCGGCAACCTGACCAGCGTGTTCGGCGCTGAGGGCTTCGATGGCTTCCATCCGGTGACGCCAATCCGGGGCCGGGCACAAGCGGCACAACCCGCCGTTCGGAGTCCACTCATCGCCGGGATTCATCTGGAGGCCTTCAATCTCTGGTGCGGCAGCGGCCAGCGCGTCAATCGCCTCTTGCGGGGTGTTGACGTAGTGCGGCGTGTTGAGATGGAGTTGGTCGGCGGCCAGCAACGCGAAGTTCCCGGCGGCCGGCACTGCGCGCTTGGCTTTGAGCAGCCGCGCCCAATTGACGAACTCTTCGCAGTGCGAGCGCTTGCTGTCCTGCCAACGCTGAATCTTGGAAGCCAGCGGAAATTCAAAACACCCCGGGTACTGGCTCGCCCCAGTGAAGGTGAGGAACGCCAGATCGATCGAATGCTGCTCGCCGATTTGGCGAAGGGTCGCCTCGTCGAGATGGCAATCGTTCACGTTGAAAACGGTGGTGTGGCCGTCGCTCAACAGGATCGCGCTGTCGTCCCACCCACGATCCGACGGCACCAGCTTCACCTGCAACCCATCCGCACAGCGAAACGCTTCATCGAAATCGAGTTCGGTGATGCGGCGAAAACCGATCGCAGACAGACGCTCGCGAAAACGCTTGCGGCCGAAGTTGGCGATCAACACGTGCACGTTCTTGTCGAGCTGCGCCAAGGTCGGCGGATCGAAGTGATCCGGATGCTCGTGTGACACGTACAAGAAGTCGAGCGGCGGCAGATCCCGCACGCCAAGTGCCAGCGGCGGATAGTGCCACCACGCGCCGTGATACGTCGGGTCGGTGAGCCAGGGGTCCATGAGAATGCGCTGGCCCGCGGCTTCGATCAACATCGCGGCGTGTCCCAGATACGTGATCTTCACGCGTTCTCTCCGTCAGTCACTGGCGCGGCCTCCGCGGTGAGCGCGACCACGTCTGCGGTCGCGACTCCTCGCCGCCGCAACAGCGTCACATAGAGATCCTCCATTTGTCGCACCATGGCGCGCGCGGAGAACCGATCCTGGACAATTCGCCTGCCGAGCTTACCCATTTGGGCCGCGCGCGCCGGTGTCGCCAACAAGTCGGCGATCGCCGCCGCCAGCGGCACCGGATCTCTGGCCGGCACGAGCAACCCACTCTGGCCGTGACGCACCACCTCGCCTGTGCCGCCGACGTTGGTCGCCACAACCGGCTTTTCCATTGCCATGGCTTCGAGGATTGCGTTGGACATCCCTTCATCGTGTGACGACAGGACGAAGATATCGAACGCCGAGTGCACTTCAGGCATGTCGGATCGCCGGCCCAGCATGTGCAGCCGACCACCGAGATGACTCTCCGCAACGAACCGCTGCAAATCCTCGTCGAGATCGACTTCGCCGACGATCACCGTTTGAACCGACGGCTGTCGTTCGCACACCATTGCCATGGCGCGCAGAAATTCCTCCACACCTTTCCGCGTTCGCATGCGCGTGACGATCCCAACGACGGGCCGGCCGGGGTCGAGTCCCAGCCGGGTCTTGTAATCGTCCTCGGACAACGGTCGAAATCGGTCGGTGTCGACGCCGCTGGGAATCATCGTCATCTTTTGCAGGGCACACCGCTCGTTGTCGTGGACGAAATCGCGAACCGCGTCCGCGTTGACGGTGACACGATCGGCGAGCCAGTTGCCGAGCTTGGCGCCCGCCAATTCCCAGCCGCGGCGCTCGTGACAGCCGCGTTTGCTGCACAGCACCACAGGCACCCGCGCCAGCCGCGCCGCCACCGCGCCGACCACGTTCGCGCGCAGCAGGTAGTTGTGAACGATCTGGACCCGTTCGCGACGCAGGAAGCGCGCGAAGTTCAG
>DATKMK010000094.1:0-97992 GCA_035541895.1 Binatia bacterium
CGATGATGAGCTGTGACACAACTTAATTTCCCAGAGACAAGCCTCCTCTTCCGCTGTTAGTGGGCGAGCTGTAGCTTGGAGTTTGTCTTGATCAGCCTGAGCAATCCCTCGAAAGAATTTCCATCCAGACTGAGTGAGGGAGTAGTACTTGCCAGTTCGACTTGTTGGGTCACTGTCATCGCGCAGTAGTCCAATCGTGCACAGTTCTGAAACTGCGTCGAGATAGATCGATCGCAGAGAATGGTCCGTGTCACTCACGAACCAATTCAAGCACTCAAAGGTTAGGTATCCACCGAACGCTTCGTCCGGTATGCAGACTGCTGGCCTTGCAACAAATCGGCATTCCATTATCCATACTTCGCCACGACCATTCATCGCGGACACTACCTCGGTTGCTGCGGCCGAGGGGGTTGGTGGTGTTGGTGGCGATGTTTCGCCCGGGGATGCTCGACCGCGCAGGAGTTCTTTTTCAGCGAGCGATCTCGCTTCGCGTACGGCCGCCCAATCGATAAGAACGTCTTGGTAAATTGCTGTCTCTCCGACGGGACGAACAATCACGCGCAGTTGGTGGCGCGGACCAAGTGCGCGCATAAGATCACCACTGAAATGTATAAGGCATGTCCATCTCAGTGACTTGGTGTGGCCGCCGGCATCAACCACAACACTCGGAATTATTGTCGTCGAGTCCTCCGTATCAGTTAACGCTGCAAATCCAGCTGTGGGCAGACCAATCGAAGGCACAATAGGCTCAGGTATGACGCGCTTGGGAAGCCCGCGCAGCCGCCGTCTTTCCACAATAGCCGCCCCTACGCCGGGACTAGTCCTACCAGCCAGACTGCTGCCTGGAAGCGAAATTTTCGCATTGCCCAAGTTGTAGATTCTCAAAAAGAAGGCGGCCGTGAACGACCATATGTCCCCTTCGCCGTATTCCCTCAATTCGGCTTCCGCAGGTGTCGGTTGCGTTCCGGGATACGCATCTATTTCGAACGTCGTCGATTGGGAATGCGTCCGAATAAGCGTGACCAAAATGAGTACCAACAAGGTAATGGCGAACACTGCCCCGGTTGCCGCCCACGGGCTTCGAAGCATGATCGTCAACACGCCGATCATCGGAGTGCTGAGAACTGGCGCGATTGTTGACTGAACTGCCTGACTCGAAGCCCAGCGCAAAAGCTCTCTGACCGATGTACCAGCCAGTGTCGCGCATAAGAGCCACCACCAATGCCAATGCCATCGCAAGGCCCGGCGGGGCCTATTGCCCATGACCATTCCGCGCTAAGTGGTCCCGATCCACGGATTCGGTAGGATGGTGGTTCATCGCCATCGGACTCCCCGCATTCCGACTCCGTACCACTTCCGGCCTGGTCCGGCAAGTATATAAGTACCCAAATCAGGGCAACGAACAACGAAGAAAAGGGCGGTGATCGATTTGAAGCGCGAGATCGTTGACCAGGGTGGCGACGGCACCAGCGACTAAGGGACTATGGCGCAGATCGCAGCATTGCTTCAGGCCATCGCCTGGCCAGCAGTCACCATCTACGCATTGGTAAGGTACCAAACCGAAATTGCAGATCTTCTCAAACGGATCAGGAGGGCGGCTGGCGTTGACATCGATCCTCCAACCCAGGAAAAGCCCGTCGACACACCATCGCTGTTGCCGTCAACCGCCTCCGATGCGCTGCCGCCGCTTCCTAAAACCGCAAGCACGATCTTTTGGGAAGACCAGATAAAGCGGGTTCCCCAGTTCACTACTGCGACACCCGCCGCCAGGGAGGAATTCCTCATCACTCTCGCGGCCCGGGCAATTCTCTTCAACCAGTTTGAGCAAGTTGAAGGAAGTATCTGGGCAAGCCAGCTGCGGCTTCTGGAGCATGTTAACCTTCACCATGATGGTGTAGCGCTCCTCGATCTCAGGCACCTCTTCTACGACCCCGCTGCGGCCGCGTTTTCGCCTGCCTTCACCAATTACTCCTTCGAACAGTACCTCACATTTCTAACCAGTCGCGCTTTCATCGTGATTGAAGATGGTCGCGTCACCATAACCGATGCTGGCCGTGAGTATTTGACATGGCGCATCGAACAAAGACGCCCCCCAAAACTTGCCGGGTAGTCGCCACCCCCCCGCCTAACGAACCACGTTCGGCGCGACTTCGACGTCGCGCCTGCGCATGACTATTGGGCCACGAGTCGACGAAGGTGAAGGAGCTGTGGTACGAACGGTTTCGGAGGCGCTCATGGAAGTCTTCCCCGGAATATCGATGGACCCAGCTATCCGGTTTGGAAAGCCGTGTATCAGTGGGACTCGCGTCGATGTGGCAACCGTCGTCGGTGCCCTTGCGGCAGGCGACAGTTTCGAAGCTGTCGAAGACGCGTACGGGCTCACGCATGAGCAGCTTCTGTCCGCGCTCCGATATGCGGCCCACCTGGCCGCACACCTTCCGCCAGCGGTCAAAGCCGCCTCGTGAAGATTCTGCTCGACGAGAACTTCCCACTGCCGCTGTATCATCGTCTGCAGGCAGCTGGGCACGATGCGGAACATATCATCGCGCTCGGCCAGCGCGGCCTTCCAGACTCAGCGATTCGCGAGCGGCTCGCTGCGGAGGAGATCGTCTTCCTCACGCAGGATACGGAATTTGAGGATCTGCCCTCGGCCTATCGTGGGATCGTAATCATCTCGCGCGTCTCGCAGAGTTTACCCATCGCGGCGCGCGTCGACATTTGGTTCCAAGCTCTCGATGATTTTCTAGCGCGGCCGACAGCCGGCAAACTGTTCGATCTGCTGGAGAACGGTGACATCGTGGCGTGGGAAATCCACGATTTGGAGTAGGTCCCCGACGACTCGGGTTGCAAGCGGCGAGCTGAACAGGGGCCGCGACCGCGGACGAGCACCAGTCACCAGCACCACTCACGTGCCTCTCGGCAACCCGAGGACGCGCTGCGCCACTATGTTCCGTTGCACTTCGCTGGTGCCGCCGGCGATGGTCATCGAGCGGTCATAGAGGAATTGATAGTGCCAGCGGCCGTGATCGGGGGTGCGATGGCTGCCTTCCCACAGTTCGCCGTAGGCGCCGAGCATGTCGACGCCGGTTTCGGAGAAGCGTTGCGACAGCTCGGTCGAGAACAACTTCATCGCCGCCGACATGTGGATGTTGATGCGGCCGTGCAATTGATCGCTCATCGCGCGCAGTCCGAAGGCCTTGGTGATCTGCGCTTTGATCGCGAGATCGCCGAGCCGCTGCCGCCACAGCGGATCGATCGACGCGCCGCGCTTGTGCGCCAGGTGCACCAGCCGCTCCATCGTCTGATCCGCGCGAATCGAGCCGGCGATGCCGCTGCGCTCGTTGATCAGCGCCGACGAGACGATCTCCCAGCCCTGCCCTTCGGCGCCGAGCCGGTTGGTGACCGGCACGCGCACGTCGTGCATGAACACTTCGTTGAACTCGCAATCGCCGGTGATCTGCTTGATCGGCCGGATCTCGACGCCAGGCGATTTGAGATCCATCAGCAGCAAGCTGAGCCCCGCCCATTTCTTGCCTTCGCTCGACGTGCGCACGAGCACGAAATACCAGTCGGAAATGTGGGCCAGCGTGGTCCACACCTTCTGGCCGTTGACGACGTAGTCGTCGCCGTCGCGCTCGGCTTTGCACTTCGCCGCAGCCATGTCGCTGCCTGAACCGGGCTCGGAATAACCCGTCGCCCAGATTTCCTCGGCGTTGAGGATGGGGCCGAGGAAGCGCTTCTTCTGCTCTTCGGTGCCGTAGCGAATGATCGCGGGGCCGACCCACCAGATCGCCATCGCGTTGATTGGCCCCGGCGCATTGGCACGCGCCAGCTCTTCGTTGAGAATCGCCTGCTCCATCGGTGACAGGCCGGCACCGCCGTATTCCTTCGGCCAGCCGGCACCGAGATAGCCGGCCTGATGCAGCCGGCGCTGCCACGCGCGCATGCCGTCGAGATCGCGCCGGTCTTCGCCCTTCGGCGCGTTGTCCGCGATCCATTGGCGCACCTTCGTGCGAAACGCATCCTCTTCCAATGTATAGCTCAGATCCATGACGGAACTCCTGCCGAATGATTCGTCGGTTGCGGCCGATAGCAACTCGCGCACGGCGAGGTCAAGCTATCAGAGGGTCGGTGCGACGCAAGGGCGGTGCATTCCTGAGGAGAAAACCGGGCGCGGTTTTCTCCTCAGACTCCTCTTTCGCTTCCGCTCCGCTCGCTCTGGGCCGCTGCCTCCCGAGTCGGCCTCACGCGACTGCAGCACGCAGGCAGCGTCGGGCTGCGCTACCAATAGTGGGCTGGTCGCCGCAATCGGTGGCCTCTGGGCTCTGTGGATTGAACGCCGCACGCTCCATCGTGGAACCCGCTCCGCTCTTCTCCTGCCGGGCATCCGACTCCAACGATTGCGAGCATCACCAACGCCGTCGCATTTCCGGAGAGGCTGACACTCGCGCTTCAATGCCCGCCATTCGCGGCAGCGCGGCGGTGTCGATGCTTGAGACTGTCGCGCGAGACCGACTCACCATCACGCGGCCCATTTGCCCGGCTCCGGGGGCCGGAGAGGAGAGCCCGAGAGGCGAACCGGCCGCGGTTCTCCTCTCGCAGGGGTGCAGGGGCGCAGCCCCGCAACCGGCGGTTGGGGCCCATCCTGACGCCTGCGCGAAGAACCGTGAAGCCACGGCGCCGCCGATTGACCTGGCCACCGCATCCGGTAGAAGATCCCCGCCCGCCGAAGGAGACCTACATGTACACCCCTGGCGAAGACATCTACGGCAGCCGCGAGCATCAGGCGTTTCGCGATACGGTACGCAAGTTCGTCCAAACCGAGCTGGCCCCGCGCGCGCGCGAGTTCGACAAGATGGGCCGCCTCGACAAGTCGCTGTATCGCAAGATGGGCGACCTCGGCTTGCTCGGCATCCGCTACGACGCTCAGTACGGGGGCCAGGGACTCGACTATTCGTACCAGGCGATCTTCCTCGAAGAGTTGGCGCTGTCCGATAACGCCGGCGTGACCATGGGCATCAGCGTCCACACCGACATGGCGACGCCCGCGCTGGCGCGTTTCGGAACCGAGGAACTCAAACGCAAGTATCTCGTCCCGGCGATCAAGGGCGAGCAAGTGGCGGCGATCGCCGTTACCGAGCCATCGGCCGGCTCCGACGTCGCGCGCATCAAAACCCGCGCCGTGCGCGACGGCGACCAGTGGGTGATCAACGGTTCGAAAATCTACATCACCAACGCCGCCACGGCAGATTGGCTCTGCCTCCTCGCCGTCACCGACCCCGACGCCGGCTACGGCGGCTTCAGTCAGATCATCGTGCCGACCGACTCGCCCGGCTTCAGCTACGAGCTGCTCGACAAGATCGGCAACAAAGGCTCCGACACCGGCCTGCTCTTCTTCGACGACGTGCGCGTTCCCGTCTCCAACACCATCGGCGATGCGCAACGCGGCTTCCAGCAGCAGATGATGCAGTTCCAAGACGAGCGCATGGTGGTTGTCTGCACCTCCCCGGTGACTGCACAACGCTTGTGGGGGCAGACGCTCGAACACTGCCAGCAGCGCGTCGCGTTCGGCAAACCGCTGTCGAAGATGCAGGTCAACGCCTTCAAGTTCGTCGACATGAAGATCCAGATCGAAGCGGCGCAGGAGTTCGCGCACCGCTGCATTCGGCGCATGATGCGCAACGAGGACGCCTCACTCGACATCTCGATGTGCAAGGTCTTCTGCACCACCATGCATCAGTACGTCGCCACCACCTGCATGCAGTTGTGGGGCGGCGCCGGATACATGTACGAGAATCCCGCCGGCCGCGCCTTCGTCGATTCCCGCCTGGCTTCCATCGGAGGCGGCGCCGACGAAGTCATGAAGCAGGTGGTGGCGAAGATGATGGGGATCTGACGAGGTCGCAGATGGTCGATCGCATATGGCATACGGCCGGAGGCGCTCGGGAGGACGTTCGGCGATACGCGATGAGCGATAGGCCATAGCCGATCAGCCATGCCCGTCCTGCCTACCCGCGTCGATCCCCGCTCGGAAGCGTATCGCGTCAACTACGACGCGATGACCGCGCAGGTGCGCTACCTCAACGAGCAGCTCGCGCTCGCCCGCGCCGGCGGCGGCGAGAAGTACGTCACCCGTCATCGCCAGCGTGGAAAACTGATGGTGCGCGAACGGATCGAGCTGCTGCTCGATCGCGACGCGCCGTTTCTCGAACTCTCACCGCTCGCGGGTTGGGGCACGGAGTACGCGCTCGGCGGGAGCATGGTCACCGGCATCGGAGTCGTCAGCGGCGTCGAGTGCATGATTTTCGCCAATGACCCGACCGTGAAGGGCGGCGCGTCGAATCCAATCACGCTCGACAAGAGCTTCCGCGCCATGGACATCGCCGAGCACAACTGTTTGCCCATCATCAACCTCACCGAGTCGGCGGGCGCCGATCTGCCCGAGCAGGCGAAAATCTTCGTACGCGGCGGCCGCACCTTCCGCGATCTCACGCGGCGCTCGGCGGAACGCATTCCGACCGTGTGCCTGGTGTTCGGCAATTCGACCGCCGGCGGCGCGTACGTGCCGGGGATGTCGGATTACGTCGTGATGGTGAAAGGCGGCGCGAAAGTGTTCCTCGGCGGACCGCCGTTGGTGAAGATGGCGATCAACGAAGACGCCGACGAGGAAACACTCGGCGGCGCGGAGATGCACAGCCGGCTCTCCGGCGTCTCCGACTATCTCGCCGACAACGAAGTCGATGCGATTCGCATCGGGCGCGACATCATCGCGCATGTGAACTGGCGCAAGTTGGGCCACGCGAAGATGGTTACCCCGGCGGAACCCAAGTACGATCCCGACGAGCTGCTCGGCATCGGCTCAATCGATGTGCGCAAGCCGTTCGAGGTGCGCGAAGTCATCGCCCGCATCGTCGACGGCTCGCGCTTCGAAGAGTTCAAGACCAACTACGGCACCACGTTGGTCACCGGCTGGGCGCACCTGCACGGCTATCCGATCGGCATTCTCGGCAATAATGGCATCCTGTTTTCCGAGTCGTCCGAAAAAGCCGCGCAGTTCGTTCAGTTGTGCAACAAGATCGACGTGCCGCTGCTGTTTCTCCAAAACATCACCGGCTACATGGTCGGCACCCAGTACGAACAAGGCGGCATCATCAAGGACGGCGCCAAGATGATCAACGCGGTCTCGAACTCGGCGGTGCCGATGTTCACCGTGATGATCGGCAGCTCGTACGGCGCCGGCAACTACGGCATGTGCGGGCGTGCCTACGATCCCCGGTTTTTGTTCACGTGGCCGAATCACCGCATCGCGGTGATGGGCCCGGAGCAGCTCGCCGGTGTCATGTCGATCGTCCGCCGCCAAGCCGCCGAGCGTTCGGGTCAGCCCTACGACGAAGCGCAGGACGCGATGATTCGGCAGATGGTGATCGAGCAGATCGACAAGGAGTCGAACGCGTTCTACGCCACCGGACGCATCTGGGACGACGGCGTGATCGATCCGCGCGACACCCGCACCGCGCTCGGCATCGCGCTCAGCGCCGCATTCACCAACGTCGTCAAAGGCAGCGATACCTTCGGCGTGTTTCGGATGTGAGCGATGGCGACGCAGATCCGCAAGCTCCTCATCGCCAACCGCGGCGAAATCGCGCTGCGCATCATGCGCACTTGTCGCTCGATGGGCATCGGCACCACGGCGATTTACGCCGACCCCGATCGATGCGCCCCCTTCGTGCGCGCTGCGGACGACGCCGTCTATATCGGCCCGCCGATCAGCAGCGGCTCGTTCCTCGCGGTCGAGAAGATTCTCGACGCCGCGCGGCGCGTCGGGGCCGATGCGGTACATCCCGGATACGGCTTCCTCGCCGAGAACGCCGACTTCGCGCAGGCGTGTGCCGATGCCGGCCTGATCTTCATCGGCCCAAGCCCCGATTCGATCCGCCGCATGGGCAGCAAAATCGCGGCGAAGCGGCTCATGACCGCGGCCGGCGTGTCGGTGGTGCCGGGCTTCAGCGCCGAAGGTGTAAGCGACGATGCGATCGCCAAGCGTGTCTCGGAGGTCGGCTATCCGATTCTGATCAAAGCTTCCGCCGGCGGCGGCGGCAAGGGCATGCGCGTCGTGCATGAGTCGGCGCAGTTGGCCAGCGCGTTGGCCGCGGCCCGGCGTGAAGCGAAGAGTGCGTTCGGTGACGACACCCTGTTGATCGAGCGCTACCTCGAATCGCCGCGCCACATCGAGATCCAGATCTTCGGCGATACGCACGGCAACTTGATTCACTGCTTCGAGCGCGAGTGTTCGATTCAGCGCCGTTACCAAAAGATCATCGAAGAAGCCCCGTCGCCCGCGGTCGACGAGGCCCAACGTGCACGGATGGCCGCCGCGGCCCTCGCCGCTGGACGCGCGATCGGGTACCACAACGCCGGCACCGTCGAATTTGTCGTCGATGCGCGCGGTCAATTCTATTTCCTCGAGGTCAACGCGCGCTTGCAGGTCGAGCACCCGGTCACCGAAGAGATCACCGGTCTCGATCTCGTGCGCTTGCAAATTCTGGTCGCGCAAGGCGCCCCGCTCCCGGTGCGTCAGGATGATCTCGCGATCCGCGGACACGCGATCGAGGCGCGTGTCTGCGCCGAGGATCCCGCCGCCGACTTCCTGCCGTCGATCGGCACGATCGTACGCTGGGAAACCCCGGGCATGCCCGGGATTCGATACGAAAGCGGCGTCGAGACCGGTTCGGAGGTGACGATTCACTACGACCCGATGCTGGCGAAAGTCATCGCTCACGCGCCGACGCGCGGCGAAGCGGCGCACCGGTTGAGCAAGGCGCTCGCGGGCATGCGCGTCCACGGCGTACGCACGAATCTGCCGTTGTTGATTTCGGTCCTGCAACATCCGGAGTTCCACGCGGGCAACCTCGATACCCATTTCATCGCGACGCACATCCCGCTCGATCATCGTCGGTCGCCGGAGCAGATCGAGGCCGATCGCGTGCACGCCGTCGCCATCGCGTTGTGGATGCAAGCGCAGCGTCGTGCCCACACGCCGGTATGGCGCGGCATCCCGTCGGGTTGGCGCAACAACCCGAGCCAAATGCAGGCGGTGTCGTTCACCAGCGGCGACGAGACGATCGCGGTGCAGTACCGTGTGCACTCGCACGACGACGTCGATGTGGTAGTCGACGGGACTGCGCTGAAGGCGGCCGTGCTGTCATGGGATCCGACGCACGTCGCGTTGGTGTTGGACGACGTGCGCCGCACGTGCACGGTGCTCGCGCACGATGACGTACACTACGCGCACAGCTCCCTCGGCACCTCGGAACTGCGCGAGGTCCCGCGCTTCCCGCCGCCTGAACGTGTCGAAGTCGCCGGCGGCTGCCACGCCCCGATGCCGGGAAAAATCCTCGCGGTGCGCGTGCAGTCGGGCGACGCCGTGCAGAAAGGTGCACCCCTGGTCATCCTCGAAGCGATGAAGATGGAGCACGAGGTCGCGGCTCCGCACAACGGCATCGTGCGAGAGGTGCGCGTCGAGGTTGGACAACAAGTCGACAGTGACGACGTGCTGGTGGTGCTGGACGAGGCTCCCCCGTCGGAGGAAGCATCATGAACCAATACACCCTCTACGATCTTCGCGGCGCCGCCGCGTGGATCACCCTCAACCAACCGGAGAAGCGCAACGCACTGAGCGACGCTTTGGTGATCGAGCTGCTCGCGCACTTGCGCACCGCGATGGCCGACGAGCACGTTCGTGTCATCGTGATCACCGGCGCGGGATCGGCGTTCTGCGCCGGCGCCGACCTCAAGAGCGGCGGCGTGAAGGCGGGCGACGAGGAGAATCCGTTCGTCACGGTAATGAAGACGATCTGGGAATCGCCCAAGCCGGTCGTCGGCCGCATCAACGGCCACGCCTTCGGCGGCGGCGTCGGCCTCGCCGCGGCGTGCGACCTGACGATCGCTGCCGACACCGCGATGTTCAGCTTCAGCGAGGTCCGGGTCGGCGTGATTCCGGCGATGATCTCGGTCGTCGTCATCCCCAAGCTCGGCATTCAGAACACGATGTGGCTGTTTCTCACCGGCGAGCGTTTCTCGGCGCAGCGCGCGGTCGAGTTGGGCTTGATGCATCGCGCGGTGCCGGCGGCCGAATTGGACGCCACTGTCGAGGAAGTGATCGGTATGGTGCGGCTCGGCGGACCCAACGCGATTCGTGAAGCCAAGCAGCTCGTCCGCCGTATTCCAGGCATGTCGATGGACGACGGCTTTCGCTACACCGGCAAGAAGATCGCCGAACTGTTTGCGTCCGACGAAGCGGCCGAAGGCATGGCCGCGTTCGTCCAGAAGCGTCCGCCCAAGTGGGCCACCAATGACTGACGACGTCCTGCGCATCGCCAACTGCAGCGGATTTTACGGCGACCGCCTGAGCGCGGCGCGCGAGATGGTCGAGGGCGGGCCGATCGATGTCCTCACCGGCGACTACCTCGCCGAGTTGACGATGATGATCCTGTTCCGCGATCGGCTGAAAAATCCGGCCGGCGGTTACGCCCGCACCTTCCTGCGTCAGATGGAAGATGTCCTCGGGACCTGCGTCGCGCGCGGCATGAAGATCGTGGTCAATGCCGGCGGACTCAACCCCGCAGGACTCGCCGCCGAAGTCGAACAACTCGCCGTCAAGCTCGGCATTCAAACGAAGGTCGCGTTCATCGACGGCGACGACCTGCTGCCGCGCTTGCCCAAGCTGCAAGCGCAGGGCATCGAGCTGCGCCATCTCGACAAGGGTATTCCGCTCGCTGCGTTGCAAGCACAAGTGCTCACCGCCAACGCGTACCTCGGCGCGTGGGGTATCGTCGAGGCGTTGAATCGGGGCGCGGATGTCGTGATCTGTCCGCGCGTGACCGACGCCGCGCTCACCCTCGGCCCGGCGGCCTGGAAGTTCGGTTGGGCACGCGATGATTGGGACCGATTGGCCGCGGGCGTGGTCGCCGGCCACATCCTCGAGTGCGGCGCCCAGTGCACCGGCGGGAACTACTCGTTCTTCAAGGAGGTGCCCGACATCGATCGCATCGGCTTTCCGATCGCCGAGATGCATCGCGACGGCTCGTTCGTGATCACCAAGCATCCGGGAACCGGCGGCTTGGTGTCGGTCGGGACGGTGACGGCGCAATTGCTCTACGAGATTCAAGGCGTGCGCTACTTGAATCCCGACGTCACGACGCGCTTCGACTCGATCCGGTTGCACCAGGAGGATCGCGATCGCGTGCGCGTCGACGGCATCAAAGGCGAGCCGCCACCACCAACGACCAAGGTGTGCATCAACTATCTCGGCGGCTACAAGAACGCGATGACGTTCGTGCTGGCCGGGCTCGACATCGACGAGAAGGCAAGGCTGGCCGAGAAGACCTTGTTCAAGCTGCTCGGCGGGCGCGAGCGGTTCGGCGAAGTCAGCGTGCGGCTGGTGCGCTCGGATCGCGACGATCCGCGCAGCAACGACGACGCGTTCGCGTACCTGCATGTGGTCGTCAAAGACGCCGACGCGGCGAAAGTCGGCCGCGCCTTCAGCAACAAGGCGGTCGAGATGGCGTTGGCGAATTATCCCGGCTTCTTCATCACCTCGCCGCCGGGCGACGCGTCGCCCTACGGCGTGTACTGGCCAGCGCTGGTGCCGTCGGACGTGATCCGGCACCGCGTCGTCATCGGCGGAGAACAGATCGCCGTTGCGCCCGTCGCTGTCCGCGCGACACCGTACGAGGCGACGGTGCCGGCGGCCGAGGTAGGCGAAGCGCCGTCGGGTCCGGCCGAACGCGTCGCGCTCGGCACCATTTGCGGCGCCCGCTCCGGCGACAAAGGCGGCAACGCCAACGTCGGCGTGTGGGTGGCTCATCGCGCCGCGTATGCGTGGCTGGAGCGGTATCTGACCGTCGAGAAGTTTCGTCAACTCATTCCCGAAGCCGCGACATTGCCGGTCGAACGTTGTGCGCTACCGAATCTCTTGAGCCTGAACTTCGTCGTGACGGGCTTGCTCGGCGAGGGCGTCGCCGCTTCCACCCGCAGTGATCCGCAAGCCAAGAGTCTTGGCGAGTACGTGCGCGCCAAGGTCGTTGATATTCCCCGCGCACTGCTCGCGCACTGACCGCTTCTCCCCATTGCCGATACGGCAGTGGGAAGAACCCATCTCTTCTCTTTTAATCTTGCGCGTCGAGGGCGTGGAGAATCTCGATCAAGCGACGGGTGCCGTCACGGAGGTTTACAACCGAGACCCGCTCGTTGGTCCCGTGCACGCCCTGCTCGTCGTCATCGGTGATCTCGAAGGGGACAAAGCCATAGCTGACGATGTCGTGCGTGCGGAAGTAGTGACTGTCGGTGAAGCCGGTCAGCACCGCCGGTACCACCGGGGCATGCTCGGACGCTGCGACGGCGGCGATGGCGCGATAGAACGCGGTGTCGGTCGGTGAGGACGACGGCGCGAAGCTCAACAGCTTCTCGATCGCGATCGTGTCGTCGTTCACGACTTGCTTGACGGTTGCAATGAACGCGTCGGGGTCTTGATCGGGCAGCAAGCGGCAATCGACCTCCGCGCTGGCGGTGCGAGGGATGACGTTGGTTTTGTTGCTCGCGCTCAGAACCGTCGGCGCGACGGTGTTGCGCACCAGTGCCGCATCGTGGCGATCGGTGAGGAAGGCTTGGCGGAAGTTCGGATCGTCGAGCGCCGCCTTCAGATCGCGATAGCGCTCGCGCCGTTCGAGCGGCGCGGTATCGGCCAACGCCGCATAATAGGCTGCGACCTCGGGCAGCACGCGGATCTCGGGCTGGTAGTGATGCAGCCGATCGAGCGCGCCGACCAAACGCGTCACTGCGGTCTCCGCTGCCGGCGCGGAGCCGTGGCCGGCATCGCCGGTCGCCGTCAGCTTCAACCAGCACGGCGTCTTCTCCGACACCGCCACTTCGTACGCCCGCCCGCCGTCGGCCCGCACGCGGATCGCGCCACCCTCGTTGAGAAGGAACTCGGCGTTGTCGATCAGATCAAGCCGATTGTTGGCGAACCAGCCCGCACCCATCTTGCCGCCGGCTTCTTCGTCCGCGGTGCCGACGAAGATCAGGTCGCGCTTCAGCGTCACGCCCGAACGCTTGAGCGCAATCATCGCCGCCGCATCGACCGCCCCGGTGCCCTTGCAATCAAGCGCGCCGCGCCCCCAGACATAGCCGTCGCGAATCGTGCCCGAGAACGGCGGCACGTCCCAGCCATTCGGGTCAGCCGGCACGACGTCGAGATGATTGAGCAACACCACCGGTCGCGCGCCGCCGTTTCCCTTCAACCGCGCCACGACGATGCCGCGCCCCTTCGCGGATTCCACCACCCGACTATCGATACCGGCTTGCTTGAATCGCCCGGCGATGAACGTGGCCGCCGCGGTCTCGTTGCCGGGCGGGTTGGTGGTATTGACGCGAATGTAGTCGCTCAACAGTTGCGCCGCATCACGGCCCGTCTTGTCCCAATCGATCTCAGCCGCGACCGCCGTCACCGGCAGCATCGCGGCGACGGCGACGACGGCACACCAGCGGCGACTGCCGGCGCTCATCGTTCCACTCTCCCGACGTTCTGTTCCTTCAACTCGACAACGTAGCCGTCGGGGTCGCGCACGTAGATCGACAAACCCATTCCCGTCGCGCCCATTCGCGGCACCGGTTGCTCCTCGATCAACTCGACGCCGTGTGCCTTGAGCAGCGGAATCAGCTCGGCCATCGACGGGCGCGCGACCCGGACACAGAGATGCACGAAGCCGCCCGCGCTCAGGCCGGCAGTCGGATCGTAGGTGGGGTCCGGAACCAGATCGAGCAGTTGCTCGCCGATGCACGCCGATACGAACGGCCGCGTGCCCTTGCGATAGTCGTCGAGGAACTGAATGTGCAAGCCAAGCAGATCACGGTAAAATCCGAGCGCACGCTCGAGGTCGCGCACGCGTAGCACGAAGTGATCGAGTCCGTGAATGTGAATCGGCGCGTCGCTCATCGTCTACCTTTCAGGCTGCCAGCCACGATCATGAAACGGGTTGCGGCGATCTTGTCACCCCGCAACCGAGGAGTCGAGAGGTCACGACGGGCGCTGCTTGCGACCGTATCGGCGCCCGGCTAGAAAAACAGCCGTCGTGTTGACCGTCACCAATCTGCAGAAATCGTTCGGCGGCCAGGTGGTGCTCGCGGGCGTCAACTGGTTTGTGCCGCTCGGCGGGCGTGTCGCTCTGGTCGGAGCCAACGGCTCGGGGAAGTCGACCTTTCTGCGCATCATTGCCGGCGAGGTCGAGGCCGACGGCGGCAGCATCAGCGTTCCGAAGGGCGCCACGGTCGGCTACTTGCCGCAGGAAGTGATGGGGCTGAGCGGCCGCTCCGTGTTGGCCGAAGCCATGAGCGCCTTCGACCATGTCAAAGCGATTGCCGCCGAGTGCGAGCGGCTCGAACACGCGTTGGCAGAAAGTCCGGAGGCCGATCCCGAACATCCGGCATTGATGGCGGCCTACGCGGCGGCGCGCGAGGCGTGGGACACTCACGGCGCCTACGACCTGGAAAGCCGCGCGCAATCGGTGCTCAGCGGCCTTGGCTTCACCGTTGGCGACTTCACCCGCGACTGCGGCGAGTTTTCCGGCGGCTGGCAGATGCGCATCGCGCTGGCCACGTTGCTGCTGCGGCGTCCGCAATTGCTGCTGCTCGACGAGCCCACCAACCACCTGGATCTCGAAGCGCGCGACTGGCTGGAGGCGTTTCTGCGCGACTATCCCTTCACGGTCATCCTCGTTGCCCACGATCGCTTTTTTCTCGATCAAACCGTCACCCGCATCACCGAGCTGTCGCGCGCGCGTCTCAGCGATTTCGAGTGCGATTACAGCCACTACCTGGTCGAGAAGGAAGAACGCCAACGGCAGGAGGAACACGCCTATCGCCTGCAACAGGAAGAGATCGAACGCATCGAGGCGTTCATCAGCCGCTTCCGCTATCAAGCCTCGAAAGCGGCGCTGGTGCAGAGCCGGATCAAGCAACTCGAAAAGATCGAACGGCTGCCGCCGCCCGACGGCGGCGTGCGCACGTTGCACTTTCGCTTTCCGCAACCGCCGCGCAGCGGCCGCATGGTGCTCGAACTGCACGGCGCGACGAAGCGCTACGGCGACCTCACCGTCTACGACGGTCTCGACCTTGCCATCGAGCGCGGGCGCAAGATCGCGGTGGTCGGTCCGAACGGTGCCGGCAAGTCGACGCTGATGCGGATGCTCGCGGGTGTCGATCCGCTCGACGCCGGCACCCGTCGCGTCGGACACAACGTCGCGCTGAGCTACTTTGCGCAGGATCGCGGCGCAAGCTTGGATCCCGACAAGACCGTCCTCGACATCGTCACGGCGGCGGCGCCGATCGAGTTGGTGCCGCAAGTCCGGAGTCTGCTCGGAGCGTTTCTGTTCAGCGGCGACGCGGTGTTCAAGCGCACCCGCGTGCTCAGCGGCGGCGAGCGCAGCCGCCTCGCGCTCGCGACACTGTTGCTCCATCCGATGAACTGCTTGCTGCTCGACGAGCCGACCAATCACCTCGACCTCGCCGCCAAGGAGATCCTCCTGCAAGCATTGCTCGACTACACCGGCACGTTGGTGTTCGTGGCCCACGACAGATATTTCCTCGATCGTCTAGCCGACGAAATCATCGAGGTCGGCCACCGTACCGCGGTGCGCTACCTCGGCAACTACGAGGCGTTCCAGCAGAAGAAGGCGGGAGAGCCGACGGCGCCGCCGATTGGCGTCGTGCGGCATGATCCGACGCCGACCGAGCCGGCCAACCCACCGGACACCGACGCGATCGCTCGCGATCGCAATGCCGCGAAGCGCGCGGCGCGGGAAGCCGAGAAGCGCGCGCGTGAAACCCAACGCCTCGAAGAACTGATCGCGGAAAAGGAGACGGCGCTGAGCAGCGTCGGCGCAACCATCAACGAACCCGACTTCTACCAGCGGCACCCCAATCCGCAGGTGGTGTTCAGCGAATTCGCCAAGCTGAAGGACGAGATCGAATCGCTGTACGCGAAACTCGATCGCCTCGAGCGGCGTGACGAGGCGGCGGCCGCGCCGTAGGCGATTCGCACCATGAGCCGACACTTCGGCGAGCGCCTGCGGCAGTTGCGGCGGGGGCGCGGTTTGCGCATCGCCGACGTTGCCGCGGCGCTCGCAGTTTCACCAGCCGCGCTCAGCCGGATCGAGCGCGGTCTCGACGAAGCCGTGGACGACGACTTCATCCGTCGGGCGGCGCAATACTTCGAGCTGAACGCGGACGAATTGTTCTTGACCGCCGCCCGCCTGCCCGCGGATCTGCGCGGCATTCTCCAGCAGCACCCGGCCGAGAGTGCGCTGCTGCTGCGCGAGCACTTCGGCGTCGGCTGGAACGTCCGCGGCGTCGACGCACCGACTCACCCGAACGTCGTGATCACCGCATTGGTCGAGTGGGCGATTCGCACCGACCGCGACGTCGTGCTCGATCCGTGTTGTGGCGACGGCGCCGTGTTGGCCGGCGCCGCGACGCGGTTGCTGGCGCTCGGCGCGACGCCCGCGGCGGTGGTCAGCCAGCTCCACGGATATGATGAGGACGCCGAAGCCTGCGCACGCAGCGTGCGCCGCTTGCGCGAGCTGACCGGAGAAACCTCCCACCTGATTCGACGCCACGGATTCCTGCGCGCCGAATCGCGCAGCCGCTTGCCGTTCGCGCGCGGCGGCGCCCCCGCTGTGACCGCGGTGATCGGGGCGATCGGCAGCGAGTCACTGTCGGCGGTGTCGCGCCGTCACGCTCGCGCCGTAGCGGCGGAAGCGGGAGTCGAACTGCCGGACACCGCCGCACCATGGGCCGCCGCGATCGTCCACGCCGCTGCCTGCGCGCGCGCCGACGGGCGCCTCGCGTTGCTGGTTCCCGCCGGACTCTTGCATGCGCAGTACGCCGGCGCGGCGCGATCGTATCTCGCGCAGTTGTTCCGCGCGTTGACGATCGTGACGTTCGAGCGCCCGCTCCCGACGCTCGGCGAGGCGGTGGCGCTGCTCGGGGACGCCGACGGCGAAGGAGGCGTTCGCACGCTCCGGATTCGCGATGCGCGGGAGTTGACGGCCGCGCAGTTGGCGGAGGCCGCGCACGGGGTCGCGGAGCCGGCGTTGCGTTGGTCGGCGGCGTCGCTGCCAACTCCAGGTCTCGCGTTGTTGCGCCGACTGCGGCAGCAGTCGGTGGTGCGCCGACTCGGCGACTTGGTACGCATCACGCCCGGCATCGTCACCGGAGCCAACCGCTTCTTCTTGTTGAATGCGGAGGCCGCGCGCGCGGTGAATGCCGACTTTCTGCAACCGGCATTGACGACGGCCAGCGAGGCAACGGGGTTGATCTTTCATCGTGCCGATTGGGACGACGTACGCGCCGGCGCCCGCGGCTGCTTCCTGCTGACGATCCCGCCGGAGCAGCCGATCGATCCGGTAACGCGCGCGTATCTGGAGCGTGGCGAGCGCGACGGGATTGCCGGCAAGGCCACCTGCCGCCGGCGCCCACAGTGGTACCAACTCCCGACGCCGGTTCGGTCGGCTGCGCTGTTGACCCACCTTTGTCGGCGCCGGCCGCGCATGCTACTCAATGAAGCGGGCGTGACTCATACGAACGCACTGCACAGCGTGCAGCCCCACGCCGATGTGAATATGGCCGCACTGACTGCGTCATTTCTCTCGACCGCAACCTTGCTCGGTTGCGAACAGGCCGGGCGCCACTATGGAACCGGCGTGTTGCAACTCGAACCCGCAGAAACAATGGATGTCTGGATTCCGTATCCGCCGCGCGAGGCGGAACCCCAGTTCGCCGGGTTGCTCCCTGAACTCGACGCGCTGTGGCGCTCGAAGCGCGAAGCCGACGCCATCGCATTGGTCGATGAGGCGATGATGAAGCATCTCAACGTAGATCGAGCCGTCGTCGCCGAATTACAGCACTGCTATCGCGCCGAATACGATCGCCGTCGCGGGGCGCCGTCGCGGAAATGATGTGAGCGCCAACTCGATGTGGGAGTGCCGGCGATGAGAGATTGGCCGATCGGCGCGTGGGTCGGGGTGGCGGTGGCGACCATCGCCGTCGCCGCGGTGATCTGGCTGCGACTACGCCCCAGCTCGGAGTCGGCGGTACAGGTGATTCGTCCACCGCATCGGAGCGCGCGCGTCGAGGATCGGCTGAAACAACTCCGGTCCGAATGGATCATGCGCAACGAGCATCCGGAGGTTGCCGGGCAGATCGCGAATCGTCCCGCACCCGCCGGCCAGATGCCCGCCGCGCCGACCGCACCAGCCGAACCGGGAAGGGATGTCGGCCAAAATCCGGCGACCGCACCGGCCGAGGGCGCCGAGTCGGAGATGTCCGACGACAGCCCGCTCGATGACGCGTTGAACGCCGATGAGCCCGATCTCAATGCCCTCAAGCGCGTGTTGCTCTCGGATCCCGATCCGCAAAACCGACTGACCGCGGTCCTGCTCATCGGCACATTGGAGGATGACGCGGCCGTGTCCGTGCTCGGCCAGGCACTGAAGGATAGCGACGAGGACGTGCGCTTGACGGCGGTGCAGGCGCTCGGCGACTTTACGAGCGCCGAGTCCGCGCAAGTCGTGCAGACGGCGATGCGCGATCCGAGCGCCGAAGTACGCTTCGAGGCGTTGAGCGTGTTGGCGGACATCGGCGGCGATGGCGCGCGAACCGCCATGCAGCAGGCAACCAGCGACGAAGACGAAGACGTGCGGGCGCTCGCCCAAGGGCTGCTCAGTGTCGACGAGGCCGCACCGCCAACCAAAGAATGAGGTCGATTGTGAGTGACCGACTCGAAGAGTTGAAGCAGCGCGCGTGCGCGGTCGTCGATCGCGAACGCGATGTCCTGATCGATCTCAGCCGCCGCATTCATGCGCATCCGGAGCTGAACTTCGAAGAGCGCCAGGCCAGCGGCTGGCTGGCGGACTACCTCGAACGTGCCGGCTATTCGGTCGAGCGCGGCGCGTTCGATTTGCCCACCGCGTTCGTGGCACGTCTCGGAACCGCGGCGCCGCGGGTGGCGGTGTTGTGCGAATACGACGCCCTGCCCGGCCTCGGCCACGCCTGCGGCCACAACATCATCGCCACCGCGGGCGCCGGCGCCGGCGCCGCGCTTGCGCAGGTCGTCCACGACAGCGGCGGCTCGGTCGTGGTGATGGGGACGCCGGCCGAAGAAGGCGGCGGCGGCAAGATCGTCATGGCACGACGCGGCGCCTTCGACGGCGTCGACGCCGCGATGATGGTGCACCCCGCCGGTCTCGATCTGGCCGGCATGAACGTCTTGGCGGTGTCGACCATCGCCGTCGAGTATCACGGCAAAGCCGCGCACGCGTCGGCCTTCCCGCATCGCGGCATCAACGCGCTCGACGCGCTGATCACCGCGTACAGCGGGATCGCGCAGTTACGCCAGCATATTCGTGAGACCGAGCGCATCCATGGGATCATCACCAGCGGCGGCCAAGCACCTAACATCGTCCCGGACTTCGCCGCCGGTCTGTTTTACGTCCGCGCCGCCAGCGAATCACGGCTGGAGAAGCTCAAAGCCCGCGTGCTCGGCTGCTTCCGCGCCGGCGCGGAAGCCACGGGTGCGGAGTTGAAGTACGAATGGCGCGGCGAGCAATATTCCGACATGGTCACCAACCAACCGCTCGCCGCCGCCTACGCCGTGAATCTTCGGCGCTTAGGCCGCACGCTGCACGATGTGCGCAACGTCCCGGCGTCGGTCACCGGCAGCACCGACATGGGCAACGTCAGCAAAATCGTCCCGTCGATCCATCCCATGATCGCCGCCGGCCCCGCACACGTTCCGCTACACTCACCCGAGTTCGCCGCCTGCGCCGCGTCTGAGACCGGCGACCGCGCCGTTATCGACGGTGCCAAAGCACTGGCGATGACCGCGCTCGACGTGTTGTGTCGCCGTGAGTTGCTAAGCGAAGTGAAGGCGGCGTTCGAGCGACAATAGCGAGCGGCAATTCCCGACTCGTTTCGGTTTCCAATTCCGCACAACTCTTCCTCGACGCTACCCCTCGACACGTTGCGGGCGGGTGGCGAACACATGTCAAGCAATGCGCCCCTGATGCCGCGTTGCCCGATGCGCTCAGCGACGGCGACGGAACGGAGTAGGCGCCCTCACCCTAACCCTCTCTCGCTGGTGGCGCGGGCGAGGGGACCATAGGAAGAATCAAGTGCAACAGCGCTGCGCGGCTCGGAGCGGCTGAACGACTCACCCCTCACCGGCACGACTCGCCGCTCAGAACTCCACCACCGCGTCAGGCGTGTCGTTGAGGTGCACCGAGTCGATGAAGCGCACCAGGCGGTCGCGCAGGGAGATCACCACCGAGTTGGTGCGGTGGCCGTGGCCGAAGAAACGGACGCCGCGCAGCATGGTGCCGTCGGTGACCCCGCTGGCGGCGAAGATGATCTCGGGACCCGGGGCGAGATCGCGCTCGTCGTAGATGCGGTTGGGATCGAGGATGCCCATGCCCTTCAGGCGAGCTTCGAACTTCTCGCGCTCTTCTTTCCCCTCTTTGAACGGAACCAAACGACCTTCCATACCGCCGTTGAGGCAGCGCAGCGCCGCCGCGGTCAACACGCCTTCGGGCGCACCGCCGATGCCCATGACTGCATGCACGTTGGTGCCGCGCACCGCGGCCGAGATGCCGGCTGAGAGGTCGCCGTCGGAGATCAGTCGTATGCGCGCGCCGGCGGCGCGAATTTCCTTGATCAACTGTTCGTGACGCGGGCGGTCGAGGACGATCACCACAAGGTCCGTCACCGATCGACGCAAGCGCGAGGCGATGGCGCGAAGATTTTCCGACACCGTCGCGTTCAAATGCACGGCACCCTTCGCCGCCGGCCCGACGATGATCTTTTCCATGTAGCAGTCGGGGGCGTGCAGCAGGCCGCCTTTGTTCGACGCCGCCAGCACCGCGATGGCACCGGGCGAGCCGGTCGCGCACAAGTTGGTGCCTTCGAGCGGATCGACGGCGATCGACACTTCCGGATCCTCGTCGTGTCCGCGCCCGACCTTTTCGCCGATGTACAGCATCGGCGCCTCGTCGCGCTCGCCCTCGCCGATCACCACCTCGCCGCGCATCGGCAAACTGTCCATCGCCTTGCGCATCGCCTCGACCGCGACGTGGTCGGCGTACTTGCGATCGCCTTGACCCATCGTGCGGGCCGCCGCCACCGCGGCCTCTTCGGCGACCCGTAGGAATTCGCGTGAGAGCAACTGCTCCATCGGCATGAGACGTCCCCCTCCCGTCTGCGCTCAGCCTACGCGGTCTTACCCGCGTAGATGTCCATCACCGCGTGCAGGAACTTGACCGCTTCATCCTTGGGCCGCTGGAACGAGTTGCGGCCGATGATCGAGCCGAAGCCACCGCCATCGCGGATCGCGCGCACTTCGTCGTAGATCGCCGAGGTCTCCTTGGCTTCGCCGCCGGAGAAGATGACGATGCGACGGCCGCCGAAGGCGCTTTGCACCACGTGGCGGATGCGCTCGGGGAGCGTGCCGACGGGGATGCGCTCCTTCTCGTACACCTTCTTCGCTGCCGCTTGTTCGATATGTGCGGTTGGAGGCTTGACCTTGATCAGATGTGAACCGAGTTGTGCCGCGATTTGTGCTGCATACGCGACAACATCGATCGCCGTCTCGCCGTCCTTGGAGATGCCCGCGCCGCGCGGGTACGACCACACCACCACCGCCAAGCCCTTACGCCGCGCTTCCTCCGACAGCGCGCGGATCTGACCGTACATCTCGTTGCGCGCGGACGACGCCGGATAGATGGTGAAGCCGATCGCGGCGCAACCCAGGCGCAACGCGTCGTCGACGCTGCCGGTGATGGCGGGACACGGATCGCTGCCGCCGGACAAACTGTCGGAGTTGTTCAGCTTGAGAATCAGCGGAATTTCGCCCGCGAAGTCAGCCGCGCCGGCTTCAAGGAAACCGAGCGGAGCCGCGTAGGCATTGCAGCCCGCCGCCAGCGCCAGCTCGAAATGGTAGCGCGGGTCGTACGCGGGCGGGTTCGCGGCGAAGCTGCGCGCCGGACCATGTTCGAAACCTTGGTCGACCGGCAGGATGACCAGCTTGCCGGTGCCGCCGAGCCGGCCGTGATTGAGCAGGCGAGCGATGTTGGCCAGCGTTCCCGGCGTTTCGCTGCGGTACCAACTGAGAATTTCGCGTGTACGATCGGTCATGGTTGTGTATCCCTTCCCGTTGTCTTCGCGGCGCGCCGGGGAGGCAGCGTCCGAGCTGCTTTATCTATGCAACTTTGGCAGCAGGTATCAAGGACGCAGCGGCGGGCCGGCCGGGTCACCGTGCGGGCGACAGCGCGGCGCGCGTCGATTCAAGCGAGGCGCAATCACTGACGTTGAAGCGTTTCAGATTGCGGTCGATCCGGCGCGCCAGGCCGGCCAGCACGTTGCCGGGGCCAACCTCGACGACGGTGTGAATCCCGGCGTCGGCGATCATGCGCGTCATCAACTCATGCCAGCGCACCGGCCGACTCACCTGGCGCGCCAAGCCGTCGCGCGCTTCATCCGCCGTGCGGATCGGCTGCGCGTCGACGTTGTTGAACAGCGGGACGCGGAGATCGCAAAACGAGATGGCCGCCAGATCGGCGCGCAAGCGTTCCTCGGCCGGCTGCATCAGCCGGCAGTGGAACGGCGCGCTCACCGGCAGCTCGACCGCTTTGCCGCCGGCGGCGTTGGCCACGGCGCGCGCGGCGGCGCGCTCGCCGGCGATCACGATCTGGCCCGGCCCGTTGAGATTCGCGAGGTCGACGATTCCGCTCGTGGCTGCGATCGCTCGCTCGACCGCGTCGAGCTCAACGCCGAGCAGCGCAAACATCGCTCCGGCGCCCTCGGCCACCGCCTCCTGCATGTAGCGACCCCGCTTGTGCACCAGCGCGATCGCATCGCGAAACTCGATCGCGCCGGCAGCGACGAGCGCGGAATATTCACCAAGGCTGTGCCCCGCGACCGCCGCCGGTTCGAGTGCGAGCAGCCGATACGCCGCGACGCTGACCAACACGATAGCGGGCTGGGTGTTGGCGGTGCGACGCAATTCCTCCTCCGGGCCTTCGAGTACGATCCGCGACAACGCAAAGCCGAGCGCGGCATCGGCTTCGGCGAACAACTCGCGGACCGCTTCGAAGCGATCGTAGAAGTCGCGGCCCATTCCGACCGCCTGTGATCCTTGGCCCGGAAACAAGAACGCTGTGCCTACGATATTCACGCGGTATCCTTGAAACGCGACCGAATCGGCGCGCGATCTTGCCCCGCTGCGCTGGCGAGCGCAAGGCCAATGCGGCGACGCCTATTCGATCGAGCGAACGAAGATCAGGCCGGCGTCGCGGCGATCGCTGAGGACGCGCAGGAGTTCGCCCACGTCGATGGGCTTATTCAAGAAGGCGAGCGCACCGTGCTTGTAGCTGCGCAGTCGATCCGTCATCGATTCCGATCCGGTCAGCACGATCACCGGAATTTTCCGCAGGTAGCGGTCCTCCCACATGGCGTCGAGGAGCTGGCGGCCGCTCATGCCCGGCAAGCCGAGGTCGAGCAGCACGAGGTCGATGCGTCGCTGATCCACCTGCCCCTGGTATTCCTGGCGTTGGAGCAGCACCAGCGCACCGTCGGCGTCCGGCGCAACTTGCACGGGATTGAGCAGCCGCGCGCGATCGAGCGCCCGGATAGTCAGCGCGGCGTCGTCCGGATTGTCTTCGACCAAGAGAATCACACCTCCCTGATCGACATTGGGTGTCGCCCTTGCCTGCATATCCCCGACGATTCCCCTCGGCATCAGTTGCCGCACAGTGTATGGTTCAACCGGCCGCAACAAAAGCCCCAAAATGAATTCAGCAATATCCGTGAGCGTCATCATCGGACATTGGAGAGCAACTTGCGATGAGCCAGAACACTGATCGAATCACGTGGCTGAGCGAGCCGGAAGCGCACGACTATCCCGCCGCCCTCTCGTATCTGAGCCTGCTCTACGACGCGACGGCGGCCGGCGCGTACGTCGAGAAGCTCAAGCGGGCAAGCGTGACGCAGTTCAAGGCCAAGGACATCTTTCGCGCCTCCCAACTGTCGCTGCTCGGGATCAGCAACTCACACGTCAAAAAGGATCAGGGGAAAATCCAGTCAGGCGCGGCGCTCTCGCCGCTACTGTTGGTGCGCGATTCGCCGCACGGCCGGGTCGTCATCGCCGACGGCTACCATCGACTCTGCGCCGTGTACGCATACGACGAAGACGCCCTGATCCCCTGCAAGATCGTGTAGCCCACGCGGCACGCGCGTCGAACACTCGATCCTCGGGCCGCGCGTGTTCGTGCATAGCTGGGCGCACGTGCAAGACGCGGTGATCTTCGACGACGTGCAAATCGGCCGGCACGCAAAGGTGCGGCGCGCGATCATCGACAAAGGGGTGAGGATCCCCGCCGGCGAACACATCGGCTCCGATCTCGACCGCGAATCGCGCGCGCTTCATCGTCACCGACAACGGCGTCGTCGTAATTCCCAAGGGGTACATGTTCTCCTAGACGATTTTCAAACCTCGCATCGCCGCGTCTCAGTCTAGCGGTTGATTTCGCTTGACTTGTACCCGCCTGGGACGGAATGATTCTTCTCGATTGTTACGCAGAGCGAGCAATGATCGCAGCATCCGACTCAGACAAATTGAGTCATCGACGCGACTTGGGCGATGGTTGGGTGTTCTCGTTCAGTCTCCTTGTCGTCGTGATTCTGGGTCGCTTCGTTCACGCAGATATCGGTGCCAACTCAAGTGAGACGGTCGGTATTGCGGACATGGTACTCGGGCCCTCCACCCCGACACCGACCGCAACCCCGAACCTGGAGACGCCGATCCTGCGGGTTTCGTCCGTTCACGGCACCCCGGGCGACAGCATCGAAGTCGGCGTGTCACTTGACACGGTGGGCCATGACATCGCCGCGGTGCAGAACGACGTGATCTTTGATCCGCAAGCGCTCTCCTTCGGCGCCGCAACCGAACGGCCGCAATGCCGGGTGAACACCGCGATTCACAAGTCCGAGACCGCGTTTGGTTTCTTGTGTCGCGCTTCGGCGGCCTGCGAAGGGATCCGTGCAATTGTGATCTCACTCTACACCAGCGAGCGAATCCCCGACGACGCGCTCCTGTACGCCTGCACAGTTCAGATCGCCCGCAATGCGGTTCCGGGTCGCTACCCACTCCACATTACGAACGTCGCGGCAAGCGATCCCAAGGGCCTTCGAATTCCGCTCGAAGGCGTCGACGGCGAAGTCATCGTTGACGAACCCACCCTGGCGGCTCCGCAGGCACAAGGTGTGTCCAGCGCGCCGGCCGGCGGGTCTGGCTGCGCGGTCGGCGTCGACGGAGACGGTTCGATGGGCGGGGCCGCGATCGTTCTTCTCCTCCTTGTCCTCCGTCGCCGAGTCGCATTGTAGAGCCACCACCGATAGCCGCCAGATTTGCCGGGTCCACAAAGTGAGTGGACTCAACGCGACCAACCCGGCACAATACGTCGTCGTTAGAGTTCAGCGGTGGGTCGCGACATCGAGAGCGCAGCAGATCGCCTATGAACGCTCGCCTGCATGACACCGAGCCCGAACGGCTGGCGGCGCTGTACAGCTTCAACGTGCTCGACTCGCCGCCCGAGCCGGACTTCAACGAGCTGGCGCTGACCGCGTCGCGAATCTGCGAAGCACCGATCGCCTTGATCAGCCTGGTTGACGCCGATCGTCAATGGTTCAAAGCCCGCGTGGGTCTCGACGCCGCGCAAACGCCGCGCGACCAAGCTTTTTGCGCCCACGCCATTTTGGAGCCCGATCTGCTGATCGTACCCGACACGCTGCGGGATGAACGCTTCGCCGACAATCCGCTGGTGACCGGCGCGCCGCATATTCGCTTCTATGCCGGCGCGCCGCTGCGAACCGCCGAGGGGCATGCGCTCGGGACCCTGTGCGTCATCGATCGCGTACCGCGCACGTTGACCCTCATCCAAGTCGACGCGTTGCGCGCCCTCAGTCGTCAGGTCGTCGCTCAGTTGGAACTGCGCAAGATCACCGCCGCGCTCGACCGCACGATGGCCGAGACGCGGGCCGCCATGGAGGCGTTGCGGGCCAGCGAAGAGTTCAAGACGCGCATGATCGAGTGCAGCCGCGACTGCATCAAGGTACTCGACCTCGACGGCAATCTGCTCTCAATGAACGCGGGCGGTATGGAGGCGCTCGAAATCTGCGACCTCGGTCCGTTCCTGCACACGTCGTGGATCGATTTCTGGCAGAGCGAGGATCGCGCACGCGCCCGCGATGCCGTCACCGCGGCGCGCGACGGCGGCGTCGGGCGGTTCGTCGGTTACTTCGAGACCAATCAGACGCACACGCCGATGTGGTTTGACGTCGTCGTCAACGCCATCCTCGACGCCGCCGGCAAACCGGATCGGCTGCTGGCGTTGTCGCGCGACGTGACGCAACTCAAGCAGGCCGAGGCGATCCTCCGCTCCGCTCATGACGAGTTGGAGCGCAAGGTACGCGAACGCACCGCGGAACTCGCGGAGGTCAACACCAGCCTGCGGCGCGAGGTGATCGATCGCAAGGAAGCCGAGGCCACGCTGCGCGCGATTGTCGAAGGCGTCGAGTCCGAGACCGGCGATCGCTTCTTCGCCTCGCTGGTGCGCCATCTCGCCGCCGCGCTCAAGGTGCAGTACGCGTTCGTCTCGGAGATCAGCGCCGACAAACAGCGCTTCCGCACCTGTGCGGTGTGGGGGCGCGGCGCGCTCATGGAGAATTTCGAAGTACCGCTCGCCGGAACCCCGTGCGAGTCGGTGCTGCGCGGCGAGATGGCCCACTACTCGGACGGGCTGCAGCAGCGCTTTCCCGAGGATAGCGGGTTGGTCGATTGGGGCGTCCAGAGCTACTGCGGCGTGCCGCTGTGCGACGACGGCGATCGCGTGCTCGGTCATCTCGCCATCCTCGACGACCGGCCGATCGTCAATGGTGCGCGCGCCCTCGGCATCATGCGCATCTTCGCGACCCGCGCGCGCGCCGAGATGGAACGGCTGCGCAGCGAAGCGGCGGTGCGCGCGAGCGAAGCCCGGCTCGGCGCGATCATCGAATCGGCGCTCGATGCCTTCATCGTCGTCGACGACGCCGGTGTGGTGTGCCTCTTCAATCCCGCCGCCGAGAAGGTGTTCCGTTGCCAGGCCGCCGAGGTGTTGGGCACCCGCGTCGAGCGGTTCATGATGCCGGCGAGCGCCGCATCGTTCCGGCAAGCGTGGGAGGACATCCGAACCGGCACCAAGCTCTTCAGCATCAGCGAGCCCGGACTCACCGCCCGCCGCGCCGACGGCGAGGAGTTCGAATTCGAAGGCACGCTCTCGCGCGCGCTCGTCGGCGGACACGGCATGTGGACGATCACCATCCGTGATCTCGCCGAGCGCCGCCGCTTGGAGCACGAGCAGACCCAGTTGCGTTTGCAGAGCGCCTATCTGCAAGAGGAGATCAAAGCGGTCCACAATTTCGAGGAAATCGTCGGCAGCAGCGGCGCCTTGGCACGAGTGCTCGACCAAGTGCAACTGGTCGCCAACACCGATTCGACCGTATTGCTGCTCGGCGAGACCGGCACCGGCAAGGAGTTGATCGCCCGCGCGATCCACTCGAACAGCCCGCGGAAGGACCGGCCGCTCATCAAAGTCAATTGCGCAGCGCTCCCGACGGGTCTGATCGAGAGCGAACTTTTCGGTCATGAAAAAGGTGCGTTCACCGGGGCCAGCGACCGGCGTATCGGGCGCTTCGAGCTGGCGCACGGCGGCACGCTGTTCCTCGATGAAGTCGGCGAGATGCCGCTCGACTTGCAAGTGAAGCTGCTGCGGGTCTTGCAGGAACATGAATTCGAGCGCATCGGCGGACGCGACACGATTCGCGTCGACGTGCGTCTGATCACCGCCACCAACCGCGATCTCGCTCGCGCCGTCGCCGACGGAGCATTCCGCGCCGATCTCTACTATCGGCTCAACGTCTTTCCCGTCGCACTGCCCCCCCTTCGCGACCGGCGCACCGACATCCCGTTGTTGGTACATTATTTCGTCGCGCGCTACGCCGCCAAGATCGGCAAGCGCATCGAGCGGGTCCCGGATGCGACGATGCAGCGTCTGCTCGCCTATCCTTGGCCGGGCAACGTTCGCGAGTTGGAGAACGTGATCGAGCGTGCCGTGATCCTTTCGGCCGGTTGCGAACTCAATCTGCCGCCCGACCTCGCCATGGCCGGACCGTCGGCTGCGTCGCCTCCGGCATCGCGGGCTGCCGAAACCATTGATGCCAGAGTCGCGGGTCGCCCGAACGGAGGCGATCTGCAGACGGTCGAGCGTGATCACATCGTGGCGGTGCTCAAGCAAAGCAATTGGCGGATCGAGGGTGAAGCCGGCGCCGCAGCCATCCTCAAGCTCAACCCCAGTACCCTGCGCAGCCGAATGAAGAAACTCGGCATTCGCCGCAGCCACGACTCGTTCTCGTAGATCCGCGAGATTTCATGGCCGTCGCGGCTTCGCGCTCCGCGGCATTTCGCGGGTCTCGCGGAAATCCGCCCTCCGAACTTTGCAACCGACCCGAGTCGGGTGTGGCACACCGCCTGCTCAATGCGATCGGCACATGCTGCGAATCAGTCACGTAGCCGAGGAAAACCGCCCGACTCGGTTGCGAATCGAGGGGCGACTTACGGAGGGAACGATGGAAGCACTGCGATCGGTGAGCGAAGCGACCTTGAATGCGCCGTACCCGTTGTTGATCGATCTCGACGGCGTGACGTTCTGCGACCGCGCGGGTGCCCACACCTTGCGAACGCTGCAAGACCGCGGCGCGATGCTGGTCGGCGGCTCCGGATTCGTTCAAGAGTTGCTGCGCGAGCTGCCGTCTCCGCAGTCGCCCGGGACCGGGGAGCGCGATCTGATCAGGCGGCTGCGCGCCGGCGAGGACCAGGCCTACGAGCAGTTGGTGCGCGAATACGGTGGCCGACTGCTGGCCGCCGCGCGCCGGCTCCTCAACAATGAGGACGAAGCGGCCGACGCCGTACAAGACGCGTTCGCCTCTGCCTTCACCGGCATCGCGAGTTTTTCCGGCGAGGCCAAGCTGTCGACGTGGCTGCATCGCATCGTCGTCAACGCCGCGCTGATGAAACTGCGCCGCCGCCGCCGCAAGCCGGAGGAGTCGATCGAGGAGTTGCTGCCGCGTTTCAACGACGACGGGCATTGGGTCGACGCTCCGACCTCGTGGAACGCGCCGAGTGAGGTGCTGCTGCAACAGCGCGAAACGCGTCAGACGGTTCGACGGTGCATCGAGCAACTGCCGGAGTCGTATCGAACGGTATTGATGCTGCGCGACATCGAGGATCTCGACACCGACGAAGTCGCCGAGATGCTCGGCGTCACACCCAACGCCGTCAAGGTTCGCCTCCACCGCGCCCGGCAAGCGTTGCGGACGCTGCTCGAGCGTGAGGTGGTTGCCGCCCCGGCCGATGCCGTCGCGTGAGCCGTCGACTCAGGCTCGGCTGATGTGTGGAATCACGTGCGCGCCGAATAGTTCGATCGAGCGCAGCACCGCCGGATGCGGAATGCGGCCGGCTTGCATCAAACAGAGCACGCGATTGATGCCGGCGCGTTTGTAGGCCTCGAGTTTGCGGATGCACTTGTCCGGGTCGCCGACGATCACCATGTCCTCGGCGTCCAGCTCCTCGAAGGTCACGGTGTTGTCGACCACCTTGCCGATGATCGGGTGGGCCTTGCGGAACTCTTCGTACGGACCGATCTGCTGCGCCTCGCGGCCGCGCGCCGCTAATACCTGAAACGCGTAGCGCATGTACCAGAGGGCGGCATCGTGGCCGCCGTTGGCGCGCGCCTGTTCCTCGGTATCGGCGCAGTGGACGATGGTGAAGGCGCCGATCTGACTATTCACCGCTTTGCCGACCGGCGTCTGCTCGCGCTGCGCCGCGTGATAGGTCTTGATCTGCTCGGCCACCTCGCCAACCGTGAGAAACAGCGTGAGGCCGAGCGCGCCGATGCCCAGTTTGCCGGCGATCTGCCAGCTCTCCGGGCTGGTCGCCGCCACCCACAGCGGCGGATGCGGCTGCTGAATCGGCTTGGGGATGATGGAGCGTTCGGGGATCGAGAAATGTTTCCCCTCGTATGCGGGAAACGGATCCTCGGTCCACATACGCGGGATGACACTCAACGCTTCCTGCCACATCGAACGGCTCTCTTCGAACTTGATGCCGAAGGCTTGCTGCTCGTAGAGGCTCGATCGACCGGTTCCGAATTCGAGCCGACCGTTGCTCATGATGTCGAGCACTGCGGCGCGCTCGGCGACGCGGATGGGATGGTTGAATGGATACGGCAACAAGGTCACGCCGTGACCGATGCGCAGCCGTTGCGTGCGCGCGGCCACGCTCGCGAGAAACACCTCGGGCGCCGATGAGTGCGAAAACTCGCTGAGGAAATGGTGTTCAACCTCCCACAACGTGTCGAAACCCATCTTATCGGCGAGCTCCGCCTGCGCCAGCGCTTGCCAGTAGCACTCGTACTCGCTGCGCGCGTGCCACGGCTTGAGCATCTCCATCTCGTAGAGCAAGTCGATCTTCATGCTTCCTCCGTCGTCCGCTCGCCCTGTGGAGGAGAATCAGAGTGAGGGCAATCGTTCGCGAACGCTTAGCACGAGACCAAGCCAGGCCGTCAATGCGCGATCGCGACCAATGGGCGCGTGTGTGCACGCCGAAATGCGCGCAGCGCGCCCAGCGATGCGGCGACGAACCCCACGCCCAAGACCGCGAGCGCCCGATCCAACCCGAGTCGATCGACGAGGAGTCCGACCGGCGGACCGACCAGAACGAAGCCGAGACGGAAGACCAATGCGTTCAATGACAGCACGCTGGCGCGCGCATCATCCGGGGCGTCGCGCTGGAGCACGTTGATCAGCAGCGGCACTTGCAGGCCACGGATCGTCATGAAGCAGAGGTAGAACGCGACCGCGACGGCGTGGGTGCTACCCGCGAGGCCACCGTACGCAACGGCGATCAGCGCACAGCACGCGAGCAGAACCGGGTCGCGGCCGACGCGTTCCGCCACGCGCGCGCTCAGCAGCGTCACCGTCGCGAGATATAGACTCGCCAGCGCCCACAGCGGGCCGAACCACGGCGCGGGAATGCCGCGGCGCTGCATGTAGGGTTGGATCAGCCAGACCATCACGAAGGTCGACAAGTTCAGCACGACGCTCAAGACGATCGCGGCGCGCAACCGCGCATGGTAAAGCAGCGTGTGCCGAATGATGCGCCAGGCTTGTAGGACATGCGACGCCCGGTGCTCGATCGCTGCTCGCGGCGGCTCCTTCATGGCGGTCACGCTCGTCAGCGCGAGCAGCGCGAAGGGTACTTGCAGCCAAAACGGCAGTCGCGGGCCGAGGCTGTACAAGTAGCCGCCGACTGACGCAGACACCGCCTCGCTCGCCTGCGAGGTCGCGCGCAATCGACTCTCCCAACGCGGATATTCCGTACCGCGGTCGGCGTGCTGGAGCGCGGTGAACAACAACGCGCTGTCGGCGCCGGATGTGAAGGCGATGCTGCCGCCGAGCACGACCTCCGCGGCGACCACGCCGGTGAAGGTCGCACCCAGTGCATAGAGCACCCAGCCGACGACCCACAACATCGCGCCAATCGACAACGACGTCCGCCGTCCCAACCGATCGGCCGCGTAGCCGGCCGGAAACTCGAACACGACCGCGGCGAAGGAGAAGATCGCCTGCAGCACCATGATGTCGGTGAGCGACATCCCGATCTGATCCTTCCAGAAGATGGTGATGATCGGGATTGGGAACAGCACGGTGCGCAGCCCACCGTTGGCGACGACCAGCGTCGCCGTGAACGAGCCACGCGATCTTGTGGTTGGGCTGGTTGCGGGCACCGCGATCGCCCGGTCGACTGCCATGCCCCGAGCTTGCCGAATCGCCGGCGCCGGCTTCAAGCGCTTCGATCACACGAATGTCGGCCGATGCGGCGAGTCGGTGGACTTCACTTCGATCGCGAGATCCCCGACATCTGTTTCATCACGGCTTGCATCGTTTCGTCGGAGGTCCACACCGCGAAGGTCTCGCGCCGTTGCTCCTCGCTCTCATTCCGCACGGCGGCCACGGCGTGTCGCTGCCGGGTGCGCTTGTTGTAGGCGTAGGCTTGACGCGGATACGAGCCGAGCAGGCGGGCCCGTTCGATACAAACACGTTCGAGATCGGCTGGCTCGACCACCTCGTCGATCATGCCCAACTCGCGCGCGCGGTCCGGCGAAAAGAGTTCGGCGCCCAACACGACCTGTCGTACCTGCTGATCGGTGAGCGCGAGCCGGGCGATTTCCATCGCGCCGGTCGGCAGCGGCAAGCCGATCGCCGTTTCGTTCAGCCCGATCTTCGCGTTGCCGCGCGCCGCGATGCGCACGTCGCAGGCGAGCGTGACGATGCCGCCGCCGGCGATGGCATGGCCGTTGACCATCGCAACCGTCGGTTTTGGCAGCGTCCACAACGCGAACACTCCGTCGCCAGCGCTGCCGAACCCCGAGCCGGTACCGGCTTGCCCGGTCACCGCCTTGAGGTCGAGTCCGCCGCAGAAAAATCTTCCCGTGCCGGTGACGATCACCGCACGCACCGAATCGTCACTCTTTGCGGCGTCGCAAGCGGCGAACAGGTCCTGCATCAACGTCGGGTCGATCGCATTGGCAGGCGGACGATTGAGGGTAAGAATGCGGACGCCGCCGTCGAGGTCTCGGGTCTCGATGTGCATGGTCGCTCCTCCAGGGATTCTGGCTTGCCAGGAAGGCAACGTTACAACAATCCCACCGCCGCACGCAGCACGCCGATTTCCTTCATCGTCAGCTCCCGATGCGCGCCGGGCGCGAGCTTGCCGAGCGACAGCGGGCCGAGTTGGATGCGCACGAGTTTCTCGACCGGCAAGCCGACGCGTTCGCACATCTGGCGGATCTCGCGGCGGCGGCCTTCGCGCACGGTGATCTCCAGGCGGGCCTTGCGGTCGCGGACTTCCAACACACGCACCTGCGCCGGCGCCGTCTTACCGCCGTCGATATAGACGCCTTCGCGCAGGCGCTGCAGCGCGCCTTCGTCGGGCAAGCCTCTCACCTTCACACGATAGGTTTTCGCGATGCCGTAGCGGGGGTGCGTCAGACGCAGCGCCAACTCGCCGTCGTTGGTGAGCAGCAGCAGGCCGGCGGAGTGATAGTCGAGACGGCCCACCGGGAACACGCGGGCGCGGACGCCGTGCAGCAGGTCGCGAACGGTGGGACGACCTTCGGGGTCCGACAGCGTCGTTACGACGCCGACGGGTTTGTTGAGGATGATGTACTGAAGATCGGTGACGACCGGCAGCGGGCGGCCGTTAACGGTGATCCGATCCGTCCGCGGATCCGCCTTGGTCCCCAGTTCCGTCACCACCCGGCCGTTGATCCGAATCTTCCCCGCGCGGATCAGTTGCTCCGCCGCCCGCCGCGAGCTCACGCCCGCCTGACTCAGCAGCTTCTGCAACCGAACCGGTGTCGAGGGGCGGCTCGCCCGTTTCGGCCGCGAGCGACGGGGCGTCGGGGTCATTGCTGGATTCACCGGAGGGTAACTCCTTCAGCATCGGGAGGTCGTTGAGATCCTTGAGACCGAAGACCTCGAGAAATTCGGGTGTCGTGACATAGAGCAACGGACGTCCGACAGTATCCCTGCGACCCGCGATCTTGATCAAGCGCTTCGACAGCAGCGACGTGAGCGCGCCTTCCACGTCGACGCCGCGAATCGCCTCGATCTCGGCGCGGGTGACCGGTTGCTTATACGCGATGATCGCCAACGTCTCCAGCGTGGCGCGACCGATCCGCGCCGGCTTCTCGCGCAGCAGCGCGCGCACCCAGTCGGCGTTCTCCGGCGCGGTGCGAAATTGGTAGCCGCCGGCGACTTCCACCAACCGCAAGCCGCGCCCGCTGCCGTCGTACTGTTGCTGCAGGCGCGCAATCGCGGCGGTAACCTCCTTCGAGGTCGGGCCGTCGAGCAGTTGCACCAGTCGTCGGAGTCCGATCGGCGTCCCCGCCGCGAACAATACGCTTTCGATGATCGATTCAAGTCGCGGCAATCCGGCCGCGTCGTCGAACGATGCGGCGTCGCCGACTTCCTCGATCTCGTCGATGTGGTCCGTCTCGTTTGATCCCACCGCCAAATCATCCATTCGACTGCTCTCCTCCAGCTCCATCCTCCACCCCCTCGGCGCCGCCGCCGTGTTCGTACTCATCGGCCAGGTCGAGCGACACTTGCGACACATCGTCCACGGCCAGCGTGATGATGATACGGTCGAAATGTTGATCCTGCAGCGCGCGGATCGCTTGCATGCGGCACAGCTCCAACACGGCGAGGAAGGTTACGATGATTTCCAGGCGCGTCGCGTCCTCATCGAACAAGCTTTCGAATTCGAGCGTCTTCGCGACGCTAAGCGTGCGCAGCAGCGAATGCACACGATCACGCAGCGAGATGCGCTCGACGGTCACTTCGTGGACCGCGGCGGGCTGTGCCCGCTTGAGCACGGCCTGGAACGCCTCCAGCAGATCCCACGTGCTGGCGCGGATCTGCGGCACGCCGTCGGGATCAGCCGGCACCTCGTCCCACGCCGGCTCGCGCGCGAACACTTCGCGGTTCAGCCACGGGCGTTCACCGAGCTGCTGCGCGGCTTCACGGAAGCGCTGATATTCGAGGAGCTGGCGCACGAGGTCGGCGCGTGGATCCGTCTCGTCCTCGTCGTCGCCCGCGCCCTCGGCGGACGGCAGCAGCATGCGCGATTTGATCAACGTCAGCGTCGCCGCCATCACCAGAAACTCGCCGGCGATGTCGAGGCTCAGGTCGCGCATCAGGTCGAGGTAGGCGAGATACTGATCGGTGATGGTGGCGATGGAGATGTCGACGATCTCGACCTCCTCGCGCTTGATCAGATGCAGCAACAGATCGAGCGGCCCTTCGAAGACTTCGAGCTTGACGCGATACGGCGCCACGCGCGGTGTGACATCGGCCAAATCGTCTGCGATTTCTACGGGCTCGTCACTCATTCAATCGCCCTCACCCTTGCCCTCTCCCATCCGGGAGCGGGCAACCTCACTATCCGACTGCACGCGTCACTCCTCCAAATGCATCGCCGCGCGCACCTCGGCCATCGTCGCGCGTGCGACGGTGCGGGCGTGCGCGCCGCCGTGTTCGAGCACGTCGGTCACGCGTTGCGGCTGCCGCTCCAATTCGGCGCGCCGTTCACGCAGCGGCGCCAGCTCGGCGTTGACGTGTTTGATCATGATGTGTTTGCATTCGAGGCAGCCGATGCTGGCGCTGCGGCAGCCGTTGGTGACGTACACGATTTCCTCCGGCGTGCAGTAGATGCGGTGCAGATTGAACGCCGGGCAATCGTTGGGATCGCCGGGATCGGTCCGGCGCGCGCGTCGCGGATCGGTCATCATCCGGCTGAGTTTGGTCTCGACCTCCTTGGCGGAGTCGGACAGGTACACGGCGTTGTTGAAACTCTTACTCATCTTGCGCCCGTCGGTGCCGGGGATCTTCGGGATGTCGGTCAGCAACGTCGCCGGCTCCGGGAACACCGGGCGGTAGAGATGATTGAAGCGGCGCACGATCTCGCGGGTGATCTCGATGTGCGGCGCTTGATCGATGCCGACCGGCACCGCGCCCGCCTTGTAGATGATGATGTCCGCGGCTTGCAGCACGGGATAGCCGAGATGGCCGTAGTTGATCTTGGTCATTTCGGCTTCGTCGTCGGTCTGGATCAGGCCGAGATCACGCGCTTGCTCTTTGACGGTCGGATTGCGCAGCAGCCACGGCGTCGGAATGATCATCGACAGCAGCAAGTGCAGCTCGGCGTGCTCTTTCACCGCCGACTGGCGGAAGATCACCACGCGTTCGGGATCGAGCCCGGCCGCGAGCCAGTCGATCACCATGTCGCGCGTGCGCTCGCGCAAGCCTTCGCTCTCGCTCGTAGTGGTCAACGTGTGCCAATCGGCCACGAAGAAGAAGCAGCGACGCTCGTCGCTTTGGAGACGAATCCAGTTGCGCAGCGCCCCGAGCAAGTTGCCCAGGTGCAGCTTGGCCGTCGGCCGCATGCCGCTGACCACGATCCCGGGTGCCGTCGTCGATGCTTCGCTCACTCCGTGCTCCGCCGCCCCACCACAACCACACCCGACCGTTTACAGCAACACGCGCAAGAACATGTGGATGACCGGATTGATCACTGAACCCAACGTATGCGTGGCGAGCAGCATGAAGACGATCATCATGCCGTAGCGTTCCAACCGCGCGACCGCGATCGCTTGCGCGCGCGGCAGCAGCCCCACGAGCACGCGGCCGCCGTCGAGCGGCGGAATCGGCAGCATGTTGAAGACCGCCAGCACCACGTTGATGCCGACGCTGCGGGCGGCCATCATCGCCATCGGCCTCAGCGTCGCCGCGCTCAGCCCGAAGTCGGCGTGATGCGGTGAGACGGCGAGCATTGCTTTCAACGCCGCAGCGCTGAGCACCGCCAAGATCACGTTCATCAACGGGCCGGCCGCGGCAACCAACACCATGTCACGTTTCGGATTGCGGAGTTGTCCGAAGTTGACCGGTACCGGCTTCGCATAGCCGAACAAGAACGGCGCCTGCGCAATCAAGAGGAAGAGCGGGAGCGCGATGCTGCCGATCGGATCGATGTGGGCGATCGGATTCAGGGTCAACCGTCCGGCGCGCCAGGCCGTGTCATCGCCCCGCCAGTACGCCACCACGCCGTGCGCCAGTTCGTGGAAAATGATCGCCACCAGCACCGGCAGAGCCCAGACCGCAAGGTTCTGCGCGAAAGATTGTGTCGCAGCGTCCACAGCGGCGAGCGTAGCAGAAAGGTTTCCGTGCTGCCACGCGCCCCAGGACGGCTGTCTACTGGTCCTGGGCTTCCTCGACGGTAATCGCGATGTCGTCGGATGCCGGTGTGCCGTCGGGCGCCATCGCCTTGAGCGTCACCGTGTACTCGCCGGCCTTCGCATAGGTGTGGACCGGCGCGGGCTCGGTCGACGGAGGCGAGTTGTCGCCGAAGTCCCACGTGTAGGTCGGTGTGCCGCCGGTGCATTGCGCTTCGACGCTGAAGTTGACGGTAAGAGGCGGTTCACCGAAATCCGGATCGGCGTCGATGATGACGACGCAATCGCCCTGCACCATCGGTTCGGCGATCGTCGGTTCGTCGCTCGGCGCTTCGACCGCCGCTCGCGGCACCGGCGTCGCGAACTCCGCGGCGCGACCGGCGGTGGCCAATCCGATGCGGCCCGCGGACGTTGCAGACGTCCCGCCTGGCTGTCCGGCTTTGATTTCAGTCCCCGCATCGGGCGCGCGGCCCGCGCCCTCATCGGCGTGCTGACAACTCCCGCAACCGCTCAGCACGAGCGCGAGCAACCACGCGGTGCTGGGCTGGAGTCGGCGCATTTACCGAGTCGGGAGGGGTTTGGGTGTCGGCGTGCCGACCGGAGCCTTCGGTTGTGGCGGGGTTGGAACCGGCGTACGCGGCGGACGCACGATGCGAATTTTTTTCGGCGGCCCCGGGTTGCCTTCGACGTCGCGTACCCGAGCCGTGAGAAGTGTAGTCCCAACCGGAAAGTTCCAAGCGCGCGCGACCACCATGCCGAACTGCGTGGTCGATTCATTGTTGACGAAGGCGAAACTCCCAGTCGTCGTCGTCGTACACGACGACGCGCCTTCAATGAACACCTCGAATCGACACGCCATGTCGTTGAGCGCGTCAGACACTTCCTGCGTTTCCTTGAACGAGGGCGGATTGACGGCCGGAACGCCACCGATGTTCGGCCGGTGATTGTCGCAGACCTCTTCGCTGCCGTCGCCCAGCGGGTTGCTGCTGACGAGTTGCAGGTCGGGTTGCTTGTGCGGATCGTTCGCATCGTAATTGAAGACACTGCGACCGACCTCGTAGTTGCTCAAGCCGGGCTTGGCCTCGATCACCAGAATGAATCCCGACCCGACCGGCGTCTTGTAAGTGGGAACCCCATCTTTCCCAACCGAAGCCGGCTGATAGACGACGCCGTCGGCCTTGGCCATACCAAAGTGGGTAATGATCGGGCCAATGGGTTTTCCTTTCGTTGCCTTCACGTTCAGATTCGGGACCGGACGGGTTGGCAACGCGGCCGGCGTCGAGGGCGGAACAGTCGGCACCGGCGTTTCGCGTCGCGAGTCGACGACCGGGTGCGCGGGGGTCGGTGCCGAGGATGGCGTCGTCGCTGCGGGCTTCTTCGCCGTACACGCATTGAGAATCACGCCAAGCACCAGACCCCTCGCAAGCCACCACGTTCGTCGTCGCATCACTCCTCCTGTGAGACTCGCGGGTATGTAACGGGCGTATCCTAGTGAGTCAACTCTCCCGCGGATAGTGCGTGCGACTCCGTTGCGCAAGCGACGGAGCGATTTGCACCGCCTACGCGGTTCGGCTATCTGCTGACCGCATGGATGTCGCGACTCGCGGTCGTTGCGTCGCAGGTGTCGCGTTGCTGATTGCAGCGACGCTCGCCGGATGCACGCGCAAGCATGCCCCGCTGTCCGGCGGGCTTGGCGACAACAGCAAGGACGGAAATCTGCTCGGCGGCGTGATGATTCCGTTGGTGGTTCGCTCAGTCGACATCAGTGCCGCCGGCGAGCAGCGCGGCGTTTTTTTCAAGCTCTCCCGCGTGCCCACCGGGGTGATGAGTTCGACCGATTCGAATCCCGCGCGGGTGCTCATCGAGGTCGACGGGCCATCGACTGGTGAGGATTTGCCGGTCGAAACCTACCCTGGGGCAGACCAGTTGGTGACGCAAATCGAAATGTCGCGGACCAATGGTCGACTCCATTTGGTTTTGGAACTCAGCACCGACGAGCCGCCACCGCATCACGTCACACAGATGGCGGACTACGTGGTCGTGAGTTTCGGCACGCGATGAGTGTTGCGCACGCGGAGAGCACTGAGAAGGCCGGCATCACATGAGGCAACACGGCGGACCGATGTCATTCCGCTGGTTAATCGTCGCCACGACGGTGGCGTGGCTCACTGCACCCGTGTCGGCGCAAATCTCGTCGAAGCAGATCCGCGATCGTTACGACAAGCAAACCAAGGGCGGCACGAAGCTTGAGGACTTCGTCAAGAAACTCGATAGTGCCGATGCCGACGAACGGCTCGAAGGAGTGAAGTCCCTCGGCGACAGCAAAGATCCGAAGGCCACGGCCTACCTCATCCAAGCGGTCGGCGACACCGATGCGCGGGTGCAGTGCAAGGCGATCGATCTGCTCGGCAACCTGCGCGCCGACGATGCGACCCCGGTATTGGTGCAGTATCTCTTCCGCAGTGACGTCGAGCCGCACTTGAAGGAACGGGTGCTGGCGGCGCTCGGAAAGATCGGCGATGCGCGCGCGGCGCAACCGATCGTGGAGTTTCTCCGACGCGATCTCGATCAAAGTACGCGGGGCACCGCGATCTTCGCTTTGGGCGAACTGGGTTCACCGGACGCCCTCGACCGCTTGACCGCGATCGCGCAAGCCGATAGCGATCCCACACTGCGACGCTTGGCGAACGAAGCCGCCGCGAAGGTCCGACAACGCGAGGCCGTGTTGAAGAGCGAAGTGAAGGAGCCGTCCGCGACGTTTCTCGAACCCAAGCGACCGCCGCAGTAAGGAGAACGACAAGGAGACGCGTTAACTGTGACCCGCACTCACATCTCCGCATTAGCAAGGCCCAGTGGTGGAATGGCAGACACGGCAGACTCAAAATCTGTTGCGGGCAACCGCGTGGGGGTTCAAGTCCCTCCTGGGCCACTCAATCGTTAACAGGCAAATTAGCGAACTCCTGACACACCCCTGCGTCCCACGGCCGGCAGTGGGAGCAGTCGAGGCGACGATCGATCCGTTTGCCGATGCGCACGCCCGCGCGTCGGGCTCACACGCTGCGCAGGCGGGCAACTAGCGCATCGAGTTGCGTCCGGCGCGAACCCAGCGTCGCATCGAAGGCGCGGGCGCGTTTGACGTACAGGTGTGCGTCGCACTCCCACGTGTAGCCCATGCCGCCGTGGTTTTGGACGTTGTCCGCGCTGTTACGCAGATAGGCGTCGGCGGTCAGGACCTTGGCCACGCTGGTCTGGAAGCCGGCGTCGGGAGCATCATCGCGCACCGACACTGCGGCGTAGGTGGTCGCCGATCGCGCGACCTCCGCGCGCACCGCCATGTCGGCGCAACGGTGTTTCACCGCTTGAAACGATCCGATCGGCTTACCGAACTGGTGGCGCACCTTGGCGTAGGCCACCGACATCTCGACGGTGCGGGCAATGCCGCCAACGGCATCGGCACAGGAGAGCACGGTGGCAAATCGGCGCAGCGCGGCGGCCCACGCCGCGTCGCGCGCCATCACGATGCAGGGCGCGTCGCGGAACGTGACCGTGCCGATCGGATTGGTAGCGTCGAGGCTCGGCGTCGCTTCCACCGCAACGGCGTCGCCGCGCGCTACGAACAGCACCGCCCCGTCGTCGACGACCACGAGCGCATCGGCGAGGCCGGCGCCGAGCACCGCGCGACGCGTTCCCGAGACCCGATCGCCGCGCACAGCAAGCGGACCGCCCCACGGGTCGATGCATGCCGCGACGCGTAGCTCGCCGGCGACGACCGCGGCCAGCGACTTGCGCGTGTCCGCGCCGCCCCGCGCAAGCGCACGCGCCGCGAGGACCGTGCCGAGCCACGGGCCGGGAACGAGCGCGCGGCCCAGTTCCTCGAACAGCACCATCTCCTCGGTGAGAGTATAGCCGGCACCCCCCAGCGCTTCAGGCAAGCCGAGTGCAAAGAACCCCAGATCCGCGGCACCGCGCCACAAACCACCGTAGGCCGCAGGTCGCGCGCTCATCAGCGTGCGCACCCGCGACATCGGTGACTCCGTGTCGAGAAATGCGCGCACGGAGTCGCGAATGGCTTCTTGCTCGGGACTAGGCATAAGATCCATGGTCAGCCTCGATTCAAAGAGAAGGCGCCACGGATGAACGCTGATGGACGCGGATGGAGAATTGACGGACCTCGGGCGGATTCGCCACGGCGCTTGGATTGAGGAAATTCGCAATGGCGGCAGCGTGCACGTGCTGCCCACTCTGATCTGCGTTCACCGGTGTTCATCTGCGGTTTCGAGTTCGGAGTTGACTAGCGCGGCAGTCCGAGGATGCGATCACCGATGATGTTGCGCTGGATGTCCTTCGACCCGGCGGCGATGGTGGAGGAGAACGCGATCAGCCAGTGACTCACCCAGCTCGCCGCGCCGGCGTGGCGGGCGGTGACGCGGGCGGGACTGCCGGTGGCGTCCCAGGCGAGGATCTCCGGCCCCAGCACCTCCATCGCCAACGCGAAGACGCGCTGCTGCAGCTCGGAGAAGAATAGGCGGATGAGTGAGGCCTCAGCGCTGGGCACGCCGGTGCGGGCGGTGCGGCTGACGCTGCGATAGGTCATCGAGCGCAACGCCTCGACCTCGGCGCGCAGCAGCGCCAATCGGCGCGCGATCTCGTCGTCGGCTAGCGCACTGCCTCCGGCCGATGCCGCGTGGTCCGCCGGCGTGCGTCGGCCGATATCAATGAGCTGGTCGACCAGCCGTGTGAGACGCACTTGCTCGGACAGAAAGGCGGTGCCGCGCTCGAAGGAGAGCGTCGACATGGCGACGTTCCAACCGTCGTTGAGTTTGCCGACGATGTTGGCGCGCGGAATACGCACCTCGTCGTAAAACACTTCGCAGAAGTCGCTGCCGCCGGCCATGGTCTTGATCTCGCGGATCTCGATCCCGGGCAGGTTCATCGGACAGATCACCCAGGTGATGCCCTTGTGCTTGGGCGCGTCCGGATCGGTGCGCACCAGCAGCTCTTGATACTCGGCGATCTGCGCGAAGCTGGTCCAGATCTTCTGCCCGGTCACCACCAGATCGTCGCCATCGATCACCGCTCGCGTCGACAGCCCGGCCAGGTCAGAGCCCGCTCCCGGCTCCGAAAAGCCTTGGCACCACACCACCTCACCGCGCAGGATCTTCGGCAGGTGAAGGGCCTTCTGTTCCTTGCTACCGCAGGCGATCAGCGTTGGCCCGCCGTGGTTGAGGCCGACAAACAGCGTCGACGGATCATGCGCGCCGGAGTGAGCGAACTCCTCATACCAGATGAGCTGCTCCATTAGGCTGGCGCCGCGCCCGCCATACTCCTTGGGCCACGAGATGCCGGCGTAGCCGGCGTCGAACAGCGTGCGCTGCCACGCCAGGTCGAAGGCGCGCCGCGCCGGCAGATCGTGCTCGGGCGGTTCCGACTTCGGCGCATGCTCGGCCAACCAGGCGCGCGCCGCCGCGCGGAAGCGTTCCTCTTCAGGGGTGAACGCGATGTCCATGTGCGACGCTAGTTACGCGGGCGGCAGCGCCGGTGCAAGCCGTCAACCGGTCGATTGCCGCGCGCCCGCGAGATGCCGGCGCACCTCCCCGGCGGCGCGCAGCCCACTGAGGTAGGCGGCTTGCAGGGTGTCGGAGATCGGCGGCGTCGCGCTTGAGCACCGGCCCCATTTCAACGCGCGCGAACGCGGCACGTTTACTCTCGATCGCGACTTTCCAGCGCCGATCGCCGGCGTGTCGAGCCCGCTCACGTCCTGCCGCTAGGTCAACAACGATGCGATCGTCAAGACGTGTACGACGACTCCATTTGCAGCAACTTTCAACTTGACAAATTTTTTGACCGGAACGATAGTGAGCCAAAATTCCCAGTCAGCGAGGGCAATCCGAAGCCAACAATTGAAGGAGGAGCCCAATGGAACGTCTCGCGAAGCTGCTGCGCGCCGTATGTCGTGTGGTCGTAAGTGTGTTTGTCGTCGGGATGCTTCCCGGTCTCCTCGCGGCGCAAACGTGCCCGTGCAACTCGCCCTGCCAAACGGCTGCGGGTCCCGGAATCTGCCGGCGTTCCTCCACGACGAACGATGCCTGCACCTGCCAGCCGATACCCACCGCAACGCCGAAATCGACCGCGACAGCAACCAAGCCGGCGTGTCCATGCTTCGCCGACTGCCAGTTGGCGACCGGGCCGGGGAGATGCTTGCCGGTGCCGAGTATCTTCGGAGGCCCGTGCGTGTGTCAGCCGGTGCCCGCCACGGCAACTCCGCGTCCAACGGAAACACCACGTCCGACGGCGACCAAACCGGCTTGTCCGTGTTTCGCCAACTGCCAGCTACCAACGGGGCCCGGGCGATGTCTGCCGGTACTAGGAATCGCTGGAGGGTTCTGCGAGTGCCGCCCGCTACCGCCGACGGCGACTCCAGCACCGTTGCCGTGTATGTGCGGTGCGGCGTGTGTTCTGGACACCGCCGGTAACGCCGGCGTCTGCCAGCCGAATCCAAACTCAGCTGCCGGCGACTGCACGTGCCAGCCGCCGCCAGCACCGCCGCAATGCGTCTGCGGCGAGAATTGCGTGACGAGTCCGGGCAGCGTCGGAGTCTGCCAGCCGGATACGACCTCGACTTCAGGTGCGTGTACGTGCCAACCACCACCGCCACCGCCATGCGTGTGCGGCAAAGCGTGCTTCTTCGAGTCGACCGGAATCACCGGCGTGTGCCAACCGAATCCCAACTCACCGGTTGGTGATTGCACGTGTCTGCCGCCGCCCCCGCCGCCCGAATGCGTCTGCGGCGTCAACTGCGTGTCGAGCGACGGCACCGTCGGGGTGTGTCAGCCAGACGCGGCGTCGACAACCGGCGCCTGCAAATGTCAGCCGCCGCCACCGCCGCCGTGTGTTTGCGGGAACGCGTGCCTGCTTGACGCCGCCGGCACCACGGGCGTGTGCCAACCGAATCCCAACTCACCGACCGGTGATTGCACGTGTCTACCGCCGCCCCCGCCTCCGCAATGCGTGTGCGGCGCAGCCTGCGCGCTGGCCGGCGGCCTCGCTGGTGTCTGTCAATCAGATCCCACCGTGTCCGGCGGCTGTGTGTGTGGTCCGCTCCCGTGCGGGCCAGGACAATGCGGTGGGACCTGCCCGCCCAACCTCGTGTGCCGGCCGTCTCTACTCGGACCGGCCAACGATTGCGCGTGTCGGCGTCCTCTGACGGGCGCGCTTGGAAACTGATGCGCATCAGGTGAGACCGACGCCGCGCTCGCTTGCGGGCGCGGCGTCATTGTAGCCGTCGGCTCAAATGCCTTAGTCGCACCGCCGCGATGAGGAACTGGGCTCGACGTACCTGGTTTGGTCGGATCTGTCGGCTGCTCATTGGGCTGCTTCTCTTTCAACACATCCAACCTACGCTGGTCGCACTTCGGCTCCGTCTCACATTTGGCGCGCACGCAGCCAATGCCCAAGGCATTGCCGCGTTGGCGCCCCTGATTGCGGTCGGCAAGCGGGTCGATCCGTTGACGTTCGCGCAAGTCCAGGACGGACAGGTCACGATCACCTATACGGTGTTCAATCTGCAAACGACGCCGGCGCAGAACATCTTGCTCGACACCCAACTCGCCAGCGGCATGACCTTCGTCGCCGGGTCGCCGCAGCCGGATCAAGGCGGTCAACTCTTGCAATGGAGCCTCGGCGATCTCGCGGCGCTCGGTTCGGTCACCGTTCAGGTCACCATCCAACTGCCGGCGAACTTTCAACCGCCACTCAATACGCTCGTGGCGCTCGACGGCGGCGCACACGTGTTCGCAAGCATCGACGGTGTCGCGGGTCGAGCGCAAGCCGGCGTCGCGTCGCTCCGCACCGACACGGTACCGGCCGATTCCTTGGTATCGACCCCCGACGCCGACCTCAGCGATCCGTTCATCCAAGCCCAGGCGGCTCAGTTGGGCAACGATCAAACCCGCATCGTCAACTTCATGATCAACGAGATCGGCTACGAATCGTACACTGGTTCGCTACGCGGCGCGCGCGGCACTTTGTGGAGCAAATCCGGCAACAGCCTCGATCGCGCGACTTTGTTGATCGCGTTGCTGCGCGTCTCCGGCATTCCATGTCGCTACGCGCGCGGCACGCTCGACGACCCGACCGCGAAGCAACTCATCGGATCGATGTTTCCGCCGCAGTACCAGGTCGTCGGCTTCGTACCGCCGGGCACCGCCATCGCCGATCCGGCGAACGATCCGAAGCTCCTCGGCGAAACGCGCGACCACTTTTGGGTGCAAGTAACCGGCTTTGGATTTTCGTTCGGCGACGTCGACACCGCCATCAAGGGCCACCCATCACTCACCACAGCGACACAAACCTTCAACGAGATTCCTGACGAGTTGCGCCACAAAGTGACGGTGCAAGTAAACGCGGAGATCACGACGCCGCTGACCGGTCTATTCGGCCTCAACTCGCAAGCAACGGCAACGGTCCTGGAGCAGACCTTCAACGTCGCAGCGCTCGTCGGTAAACCGCTCTCGGTCGGTCACTTCGTCGATCAGCAGTCGTTCGGAGCGCTGACCTTCGGTTCGGTGACCAATACCTATTCGCCGTACTTGCGGATCGGCGACGCGGCCGCCGGCTTCGATCACGATGTCATCATTCGCGGAAACGACTACCAAGAGACGTTGACCAACTTTCCCTTCGGGAGCCAGATTCTCACCGGCATCTTCCTCAATGCGACACTGACAGGACCCGACGGACCGCCCGAGTCGTTCACCTACCCGATCGTCGATCGCATCGGACCCAACGTGCGTCAGAACGGCGGCAACTCGAATTTGGCAGTGAGCGCCACGGATCCGCCAGCGGTGACGGACCTCCAGGCCGCAACGCTTGAAGTGCTCCCCGCGTTGCAAGGTCCGTCAGCGGGCCCGACCGTAGCTCAGGACCTCACGAGTCAGGCCGAGCTGCTCGGGTCGATTCCGCAGGACCAGGCTCACGCCGGAGAAATCGGCGGCGTCCTGCGCAATGCATTCGTCACGATGACGCGCGCGCTCGGCTTCAGTTTTCTCGGCGCTTCGGATATCGAGACCGCGGCGCTCGCCAACACGTCGCTGGTGCGGGTCTACGATGATCGCCCTCGACTGGTGTTGGCCGCCAGCAACGCTCCGCTCCAAGCCGTTCAGCAATCGCCCAACTTGGTGATGAGGCTGCAGCGCCTGCGTGACCGGCCACGCGCGCTAGCGTTCCCTGGGCAGCGGACCGACGCCGCGCAGGTGTTTGCCGGCGTCCGTGGCGTCGCCGAAAGCGCCATCGAACGCGAGAAGACCGGCGCGCTCAGCGGCGAATTGAGCGATCGCTCGATCGGCGAAGTCGTCAACGCGACCAGCGTGTTCGAGGCCGCCGCCGCGAACGGGATTCCGCTGGTTCCGGTCACCGCCGCGAATCTCTCGGTACTCGATGGGCTGTCGATCTCGGCCGACGCGAAGGCCGAGATCACGGCGAGCGTCAATGCCGGGAAGAACGCGTTGGTGGTGAGCCGCAGCACAATGCTCAAAGATACCGACACCAGCGGCTGGTACACGGTCGCTCCCAGCAGCGGTGAGGTGACCGGCTTCACCGACCCGCGCGAAACTACCACTCAGAGCGGACAAGCCGCGGACAACGAGTATCTCATTGTCGTCGCGTTCATCGGTGCGCTGGCCCTCACCGTCTTGCTCCCGATTGGCCGACAGGTGGCAACCTTCATCGCCACGTGTCAGGCCTGCAACACGCTGACGCAGACCGCGGCAATCGACTACGAGCGACGTCGGATCGGCCAAGCACAGGCTCCTCCAAAGCCTCCGGTGCCGACGGAATGCAGTGGGTTGCCGGCGTTCTGCTACAACAAAGCCTTCACCGATCTCGGGAGCGGCGGCGCGACGGCATCTTCGCTCGGCACTTCGCTGCGGGGATTCGCAACGGTCGACACCGCCGACGCCGAGACCTCGCTGCTAACTGACGACCACTTTCTCAACGCGCTCGGCAGTCTGTTGCAAACTCCGCTGAGCACCGACGCAATGTTTGCCCGCCTCGCGCAACCGGTCGACAACGCCAACGGTCTGGCACCGACGATTCAGACGGCCGCGACCCTCCAAGCGGGCGCGGTACAGGGCGAGATTATCTCCCCCGCCCTCCAAGTCGTCGGTCAGATCCACATCACGTGGTCGGCGTCGGCGACAAACGCCTTCATGGCCACCCAACTGACCGCACCGAGTGCAACAGTGCGTGACGTGAACAACGCGGTCGTCGGCTCCGGCGACGCGACGTTCCAAGGCGACTCACCGACGACATTGCTCGTCTCCGGAAGCAACCTTGCGTTCGACGTGAATGGTAACGGGAGCGTCACCTCCCACGTGGGCGCCCGGATCACCGGCTTCGGCACCACCGCCGCGGCCGAGTGGCGGAACTACACCGCGACGGTCTCGAGTTCTCCAACGATCACGATTGCAACCGATGCCTTGAAGGTCGGCGGCACCGCGCTCGCGGCCGGAACGTACACGATCTCAGCGAATGCCGTGACGCTCAGGGGCAGCGGGCCGAGCACCGCACCGAATTTCAGCCAGGCGATCACCATCGATGTGACCGACGGCAGCGTGTACAACCTGACTGCGGACGACCCAACGTATGCCGGCGGCGCACTAACCGTCGGCGGACACATGCTCGCGACGCCCAACGGGGTCGCGCTGCTGGGATTCACCGGACGCGTGACGCACACGTACCTCACGCGCAACACGGGCGAGCCGGTCGACGTTGACGGGACGGCGCAGCAGGTGTTGCGGGTGGCGATGAATCCGCCGAACGGCACGATCGACCAGAATACGCCGGGCACGTTCACGGTAACGGTCGACTCCACACTCGCCGACACCTACGACGTCGGCATTGACGCCCCACCGGGCTGGTTGGTGAGCGGTGGCGCCAACGGCACGTTCACGATCACACCGAAGGGCGGCACGTACTTCGGCTACTACGTGCTGCCTTTCGCCGTGAACGCACGCAGCAATTCCGCGCTGTTCGCCGCCGGCGTCTTCGGACTCAGCACACCCGGAACGAATCCAGGCGTCAGCGTTCGATTGATCCCCGACTCGGACGTCACCGTCCCGTTCGCCGACGTCGAAGTTCCATCGGCATTCACGGCTCAGATCCGCAACCTCGGTCCCAACCTCGATACGTTCAATCTAGACTTGTCGTCACCGCCCGTGGGATTCACAATCACCAGCAGCGCGACTCAGGTCACCGTTCCGCCCGGTGCGACGGCCGAGGTCGGCGTGTATCTCGTCCCCGTCGGTCAGGTGCCGGCTCCGGGCACCGTCGCGTCGCTCGGTGTCACCGCAACCAGCCGGAGCAACGCCAGCATCACTGGCAGCGCGAACGCGCAGTTCGTCACGCCGCAGATCCACGGCGTCACGATCGAAGCCAATCCGCCGGCAGTGACAACCATCCCAGGCGTAGCAGTGTCGACCGCCGTCACCGTCACCTCGGTCGGCAACGTCGCCGAGAGCGTGACACTCGCCGCGGCTTCGCCGAGCGGCCTGCAGAGCGCCATTGATGGCACGCCAATTCCGCTGGCGACCGGCCAGAGCGCGACTCGCACGTTGACGCTCACGCCGGCGATGAATACCGCGCTCAACACCAGCGAAACGGCAACGATCAGCGCAAGCATGGCGTCGGGCTCGACCATCGCGACGACGGTGGACCTGAGCGTGGTCGCGCCGGGCGCGCAGGCGGCGGGCGGCGCCGCCGCGGCCGCCGATCAACTCGGCCGCATGGCGCTCGGCGACAATCTGCGGGAGCTGGGCACGTCGATCACGAATCTGTCGCAAGATCACGGCAGCGCCGCGAAGAAGAGTCAGGTGCTCGCGAACGTCGATCGACTGATCGGCATGCTCGACGATCCGTTGCTGCAGTCGTTCATTTCTCGCCTGCAGGGCGCGCGCGCCGCGATTGCCAGCGCATCGCCGGACACGTTGCTCGCCGCGCTCAACGGCCTCGCCGACGTTCTCACCGACCTGCAGGCGTTGCTGCGGGCGTTGGTCGCGCACGATTTCGACCTGCTGCTGACACCGTCGACGGCGACCGCGCTGCCGCACACGCCGACGCAGTTCACGCTCTTCCTGCGCAACATCGGCACCGACCCGACGACCTATTCCATCGCGTTGAACGGTGTACCCGCCGGAGTGACTACCGCATTGAGTCGCAGCGCGGTGACGCTGACGCGCGGTGAGTCGGCCGACGGCGCGAAGGCGGTCACGGTGACGCTCACGCAGCCCGCGGATCAGTTGCTGGCGTTCGGATTCGAAGTTCAGGTGGCGGTGCAAGGTACGCCCGCAATCAACCGGAGCGCACGCGGCGGCTTCACCGCGCGACACGAGACGGTGGAAGTCGCCGGGGTGGACGCGACGCCGCCGTTCGCCGATCCGGGCCATGCCGTCTCTGTCTCCGCGCGAGTGCTCACTGCAGTGAATCACGAGCGCATGGGCCTCGCGTCGTTCGTGCTGAAGAACGCCGCCGACGCGACGGTCTTCACGTCGACGGCGAAGCCCGTCCCGCTCACGTTGGCGTCGACGCTCGCGAATGTGGATCTCGGCGCGCTCGACACCACCGGCTTGCCGCTCGGCAGCTACCGCATCGTCGCCGGCGTCGCCGAGCACGACGGCACGCCGATTCCCGGCGCCACCGGCAGCGGCAGTCTGCTGATCGGCCAGCCGGTGACGGCGACGATGTCGCTCGATCCGACGACGTTGCCGTCCGGAGACGGCACCGTGACCACACGTCTCGACATCAAGAGCCAGACCAATTTCGGCAATGCCGACGCCGAGTTGATCGGGCTTGTCGACACGCTGGGTAAGGCCTACGGCATCGCCCTCGACGGCACGACCGCATACGTCTGTGGTTCGGACAACGTGTCGGTCGTCGACCTTGGTGACCCGTCCGCCCCGAAGATCACCACCACCTTCGACACGGCAACAACGCAGACCCAGGTGTCCCGTTGCTCCGTGTTCGGCAACCGATTGCTGACGCTGCGCCAAAGCTATCCTGATGTCACCTTGCACGCCGCGCTCTATGATCTCAGCAATCCGATGCAACCCACATCGGTCACCAGCGCCACCATCGCCGGCTACTACTTTCTCGATAACGCGTTCATCCGCGGCAACCACACGTTCTTGTCCACCAATGGGTTCTCGTTGTTCCTGTTCAGCAACATCATTTCGAATCAGTTTGGACAGTTCCTGTCCGTCGATGTGAGCGGCGCCACGCCGCCAAGCGTCGGCGATGTCCTGTTCAAGAACCAAGTGAACGGCAATCTGGGTGACTTCTCCACGTTTGCGGGCGCCGCGGTAAACGATCAGATCGCGCTGGTGCCAAGCACTACCGCTCACGCCGATCAGCCGCAGACCGGGGTCGGCCGCGTGTTGGTGGTGAACATCGCCGATCCCAACCATCTTGTGCAATTGGGCGAGCTGCAAATACCCGGGACGGTGCTGCTCACTGGCCTCGCCGTCGATGGCAACCACGCGCTCGTCGTCGGCAGCACCGGTGGTTGGACGAATCCGCAGCCCAACAACCTCGAACCCGGACCGATCACGGGAACCATGACGCTGGCGGTGCTCGACGTCAGCGATGTGCAGCATCCGGTGCTCGTCACCACGCTCAGCAATCCAACCATCCGCAACGGCTTCGGCCCGGTCGCTCTCGGCAACGCGCGGTTCGCCGTTGCGGTCTCCGCGGTCGGCGGGCCGCCGGACGCCGGCGATCCGCGCATTCTGCTGGTCGATCTGAGCGATCCACAGCATCCGCTGTTGGCGACGAAGTCGACGCCGGCGCAGGTTCACGGATTCGTGCCCAGCGGCAACCTGCTCTACACCAGCGTCGACAGCGCCGGACTCGCGGTCTACCGCATCAACGACTTCGGGCCGACCAGCGCGACCGCGCACGTGATGATCCCGAAAGGCACCGGCGTCAGCGTCGTGCCGGGCTCGTTCAGCGATGGATCGGCGCAACTGATGTCGGGCACATCGAACGACACGGTCGTGTGGACGACGACGCTACCGCCGCAACCGGGCGAATCGACGTTGACCTGGCAGACGCACGTCGTCGGCCTGCAGCCGAACGAAGTGCGCGACGTGACGCTCGGCGCGACGATCGACTTCACCCAGAGTGGGGCGCAGGGTCAACTGACGTTGCCGGGCCTCTCGGTGGCCGCCGACCCGGTGCTGGCGGTGTCGCCGGCGATGCAAACCGCGCAACCCGGCGCCGTCGCGATGTACTCGTTGACGGTCAACAATTCCGGTGCGACGCCGTTGACGTTCAACTTGTCGATCCAAGGCGTGCCGGCGACATGGTCGAACCTGCCGCCGTCCGTCGACGTTCCCGCGCGCGGCAGCGCGCACCTCGACGTCGCGCTGCGTGGTGAGGCGTTCGCCATCGCCGGCGACTACGACTTCACGATTACGGCGCAAGCCGGCGGGGCGTACGGCTCGGCGCCCGGCATGCTCACGCTCGCAGGCGAGCCGGTGACCCCCGATGCGCACGCGGTGGTCGTCAGCCTCAGTCCGGACGCCGCGACCGCCGGGCAAGGGACGACCACCGAATACACGCTGCGCGTCACCAACACCGGCAGCACCACCGAGTCGTTCACCCTCTCGGCCACGTTGCCGAACGGCATCGGCGGGACCTTGGCGCAGCAGATCATCGAGGTGCCGCCCGGCTTGAGTAACTTCCGCGACGTTCCGTTTGCGGTGACGCCGCAAGGCGGCACCGCACCGGGCGACTATCCGTTTATGATCTCGGTCGTCTCCACTACGACACCGTCGGCCAACACGACGGCGAGCGGTGTGGTGCACGTCGCCGGCAACGGCGTCCACGTTGCGATCAATCCGTCGAGCGGCTCGCCGGGCACCGCATTCCACTTGATGGTGATCAACACCGGCAATGCCACCGACAGCTTCGATCTCACTTTGGCCGGACCGGCAGGCATCGTCGGTTCGCTTGCGATGGCGACTCTGACGTTGGCGGCGCACGCTTCGCAGTCGATTGCCATCACGCTCGGCAACCTCGACTTCGCGGTGCCGGGTGGCGTCGAGTTGATCGGCAGTGCGACCTCGCGGGGCAACACCGCCGTGCGAGCGAGTGCGGCGGCCACCGTCACGCTGCCGGCCCGCCGTGCGATGACCGCGGCGTTCGATCCCTCGACGCTCGACCGCAGCGGTCCGGGGGGTGCGACTTTCGTCCTGATGGTGAAGAACACCGGCAACATCGAGGACGGCTATGCTGCCGCGATCACCAGCACGACGGACGGGCTGAGTGCGAGTCTGCACAACACCGACGGTCAGCTCGCGCAGTCGGTGCCGTTGTTCCGACTGCCGGGACTCGCCAGCGGCGCGCTGATCGTCGACGCGAGCCTGGCTCAACTCGGAGAGGGCAGCGTAACGGTGACCGTCACCTCGCTCAGCGATCAATCGATCACGGCCGCCGCCACGGCCGTGCTGCGCGCGCTCGACCAAACGGTCACACCCACGCCGTCGGTCACGCCGACCCCAAGCCGCACCAACCTGACGAGCCCGACCGCGACCCCGTGCCCAACTCCGACGCCGACGCCTTCGGCTACCATCGGGCTGCCGGCGTGCGTCGGCGACTGCGACGGCAATCACCGTGTGACGGTCGACGAGCTGGTCACCGGCGTCAACATTGCGTTGGCGCTCCAACCGGTCGACGTCTGTCGCGCGTTCGACGCCGACCGCAACCAGCGCGTCACCGTCGACGAACTAGTCACCGGCGTGAACAACGCGTTGATCGGCTGTCCCGCAGTCGCCGCGTTGCAGTGAACGTCCTTCCGGCCGCTACGTTCGGTTGACGATCAAGTCGTACAGCGCTTGCGCCGCGGGCGACAGGTGCGCGGTCTTGCGTAACATCAGCACCAAGCTGCGCGACGCGACCGGGTTGGTCAGCGCCACGATCTTGATGCGCGGGTACGCGCCTTTCTGGATCGCCAGGCTCGGCACCACCGCGGCGGCGACGCCTTCGGCGACGAGCCCGACGGCCGTCGAGCTGCGTTGCACTTCGTAGTGCGACTGCAATCGCACGTGTCCGGTTCCCAAGGCGGTATCGAGGAGCGGCCGATTGCCGCTCACCTCGCCGGCGAAGATCAGCGGATGGCCGGCGAGCCGCTTCCACGGCAGGCTCGTGCGCGTGGCGAGCGGATGGTCGTCGCGGCAGATCAAGACGAAGCGGTCCCGCAACAACGGCTGGCTCGTCAGCTCCGGATGGTGCGGGCCGCCGATGTTGATCCCGAACTCGGCTTCGCGGCGCAGCACGGCGTCGGCGACGCCGGCGGACGCGTGATCGAGGATCTTGATGCGGTTGTGCGGATAACGCGCGGCGTATTCCTGAATGATGCGCGGCAGGTACTGCACGCCGACCGTCGGCACGCAGGCAATCGCAACGTCGCCGCGTTGCGCTTGGCCGGTGGCGTGGATCTCGGTCATCGCGGTGGCGAGATCGCCGAGCAGCCGCCGCGTCTGCGGCAAGAAGTCGTGTCCGATGCGCGTCAGTGCCACCGAACGCGTCGTGCGCTCGACGAGCTTGACCCCGAGCAGCGACTCGAGGTTCTGCAGCCGGCGGGTGAGGGCGGTTTGGGTGATGTGCAACGTGTCGGCCGCTTTCTGAAAGCCGCCCTGCTCCGCGATGGCGACGAAGGCCTCCAATCCGAGCGTGTCGATTCTCATGATCGAAATGCATGAATCATAGAACTAAATGCATTTTACTTGAGACTGAATCGTGCGCAAGATCTCCCGCAGTCGAAGGGAGACCGCATGATCACCATCGAATCGACGCCCGCCATGGCCGCGCAGGTCTACGCAACCCTCGCGCACAATCTCGACATCGTGCGCCGGCGCGTGGCGCGGCCGCTCACGTTGTCGGAAAAGCTGTTGTTCGGACATCTCGACGACCCGGACCACCAGGACCTGGAACCCGGCACGAGCTATCTGCAGCTGCGGCCCGACCGCGTCGTGTTTCAGGACGTGCTCGGACAAACCGCGATGCTGCAGTTCATGCAGACGCGGCGCGAGCGGGTCGCGGTACCGACCACGATTCATTGCGATCACCTCATTCAAGCGCGCACCGACGGCGCGTCGGATCTGCGCGCGTCGATCGAAGAAAATCAGGAGGTCTACGACTTCCTGCGCTCGGCCGCCGCCAAGTATGGCGCGGGGTTCTGGCAGCCCGGCGCCGGCATCATCCATCAGGTCGTGCTGGAGCACTACGCGTTTCCCGGCGCGCTCATCATCGGCACCGACTCGCACACGCCCAACAGCGGCGGCCTCGGCGCCTGCGCGGTCGGTGTCGGCGGTGCCGACGCGGTCGAAGTCATCGCCGGCCTGCCGTGGGAAGTCTTGTACCCGAGTCGCATCGCCGTCGTCCTCACCGGCACACTCAGCGGCTGGACCGCACCGAAGGACATCATTCTGTGGGTCGCCGGGCAACTGACGGTGTCGGGCGCCACCAACGCCATCGTCGATTACATCGGCCCCGGCGCCCGGACGATCAGTGCCACCGGCAAGGCCACCATCACCAACATGGGCGCCGAGATCGGGGCCACCACCTCGATCTTTCCCGCCGACGAGCGAATGTGCGCCTACCTGCGCGCGACTCGTCGCGCCGACTTGGTTCCGCTGGTCGAGCGCAATCAAGCGCTGCTCGAACCCGACCCGGAAGTCGAGATTGATCCCGCCCGTTACTACGACCGCGTACTCGAACTCGACTTGTCGCGGCTCGAACCGCACGTCGTCGGGCCGCACTCGCCCGACCGGGCGCGACCGATCGCGCACCTCGCCGCCGAGGTGCGCGACACGAGCAATTCGTTCTGCGACCGCATCTCCGCCGCGCTGATCGGGAGCTGCACCAACTCGTCGTACGAAGACATGAGCCGCGCCGCCGACGTCGCCGCGCAAGCGCGTGCGCACGGCGTACAGGCGTCCGCGTCGCTCCTGGTCACGCCGGGTTCGGAACAAATCCGCGCCACGATCGCCCGTGACGGTCAGTTGCGCACGCTCGCAGATATCGGCGGCGTCGTGCTGGCCAATGCGTGCGGTCCGTGCATCGGACAATGGCAACGCGTGACGGCCGGCGCGCCGAACACCATCGTCACCTCGTACAATCGCAACTTCCCCCGTCGCAACGACGACCAGGCAACGACCATGAACTTCATCGCCAGTCCTGAGATCGTCACCGCGCTCGCGTTGGCTGGACGGCTGTCGTTCAATCCACTCACCGACTCGTTGGTCGGGGCCGACGGCACATCGTTCCGCCTCGATCCGCCCAAGTCTGCGCCCGAGGTGCCCACGGACGGCTTCGATCCTGGACAGCTCGCTTACAGCGCACCGCCGGCCGATGGGCGGGAGGTCAGGCTGCTCGTGAAACCCGATAGCGAACGGCTGCAGCTCATGCAGCCGTGGCCGGCGTGGGACGGGCGCGACTTCGTCGACATGCCGGTGCTGATCAAAGCGAAAGGCAAGACCACCACCGACCACATCTCGCCCGCCGGTCCGTGGCTGCGCTATCGCGGCCACCTCGACAAGTTCAGCGACAACCTGCTGATGGGTGCGACCAACGCGTTCACCGGCGAAGCCGGCAAGGGGAAGAACGTGATGAGCGGAGCATCCGACCAGGCGATCTCGAGGATCGCCCGCGACTACCGCGCGCAGGGAGTCAAATGGGTGATCATCGGCGACCGCAACTACGGCGAAGGCAGCAGTCGCGAGCACGCGGCCTTGTCGCCGCGGCTGCTCGGCGGCGCCGCGGTGATCGCGCGCAGCTTCGCGCGCATTCACGAGTCCAATCTCAAGAAGCAGGGGCTGCTCGCGCTGACCTTCGGCGATCCCGACGACTACGATCGCATTCGCGAAGATGACCGCATCAGCCTCGTCAACCTCGCGCAGCTCGCTGCCGGGAAGCCGGTCGAGTGCCGCGTCGCGCACGCCGACGGCAGCGGCGAATCGTTGAAGCTCCGGCACTCATTCAGCGAGCGGCAACTCGAATGGTTCCGCGCCGGTTCGTTCTTGAATGTGCTGCACCCGGCTGATCGAGCATAGGCCTCATCGCTGTTGGGCCGTGGCCGCGTCGCCGATGCGAAACAGCCTTCGCGCGGAGTTCTCCCATTGCGTCATCGGCAGCTCGGCCTGAATCGCACGCGCCTGTTTGACGAACGCCATCTTGCCTTCACGATCGGCCGACCACTCCTTGGCGAAAGCGCCGGAGCGGATCTCATCGAGCGACTCCTGCATCTTCTGCTTGAGCAGCGGATCGAGGTCGAAGTAGCGCAGGCTGCGCGAGATGGTGCCGTACTGGCTGGTGTGCGAGTGCAACTCGTGTTGGCGTAACGCGCCCATCTCACGCATTTTCAGAAAGCTGTAGGCCAGCTCGCCGGATAGATAGAGCTCCATCAGCACGGCTTCCGGCGGGTAGCCGGCTTCCACCAGCGTATCGATCGCAGTCATCATCACGCGACCGAACGCGGGGCCGAAGGCCTGCTCGCTGAACAAATCGAGCGCGGCCTCGTCCTTCAGACTGATTTCCAGACACCCGGCGCGTGTGGAGCCGAGGGCCTTGGCGAGCGCCAGCATCCGCGCTTTCGCTTTGCCCGACGCATCCTGATGGACGCCGACGAAGCTCGCGAAGCCTTCGCCGGACAGATACGAGTCGCGCACGCCGGCGCCAATCATGCGCGGCGCGATCATCACTACGTCGACGAAGTCCGGCGGCACGATCAAGCCGAAGCCGACGTTGTAGCCGTGGGCGAAGTTGAGCAGATCGCCGCGATCGAGATGCGGCGCAACGTCGCGTTCGTAGACTTCGGGCATCACCTCGTCCGGAGTGAGCAGAAACAGGATGTCGGCGCGCGCGGCGGCATCGGCGATCGGCACCACTCCAAAGCCGTCGGCGACCGCCGTCTGCCGGTACGAGTCGTCGATGTTGCCGACGATCACGTTGAGACCCGCGTCGCGCAGATTGCGTGCCTGCGCACTGCCCTGGTTGCCGTAACCGAGGATTGCGATCGTCGACCCCTTGATCGGATCGAGATCGGCATCTTCGTCGTGGTACACCGTCGCCATGGTCTACTCCCTTCCGTCCGATTGAGTTGCGCGCTGGTCCTTGACGCTGAACCCCACGACGCTCTAGCTTGATGGGTCGACCAACATCAAACGGTTGAAGGGTGGCAGGCACAACGGAGGACCCATGAGCAGGCTGACCTCATATCAAGGCCTCACGGCGCTGATCACCGGCGCCTCCAGCGGCATCGGCCGCGGCCTGGCGCTACGGTTTGCGAAAGCCGGCGCGCGTGTGGTGCTGGTGGCTCGTCGCGTCGACTTGCTGGACACGCTGGCTGCGGAGATTCAAGCGCAGGGCGGCCAGGCATTCGTGTTGCCGTGCGACGTCGCCGATCGCGAGCAAGTATTCGCCGCCGCGCGCCAGGCGGTCGATCATTTCGGCGCGATCGACGTGCTGGTGAACAACGCCGGCTATGGCCATCACCGGCGGTTCCTCGATTGGGACCTCGACGATCAGGAGCGCATGATGCGCGTCAACTACTTCGGCACGCTGTATTGGACCAAGGCGCTGTTGCCACAGATGGTCGAGCGTCGCCGCGGCTGGCTGGTGTTCGTGGCGTCGGTCGGCGGCAAGCTCGGCGTACCGGAAGAGACCGCGTACGCGGCGTCGAAGTTCGCAATGGTCGGCCTCGCCGAGGCGTTGTCCCTGGAGGTCGAAGACGCCGGCGTGCACACGCTGACCGTCTGTCCGGGAACGATTCACACGGAGTTTTTCGACGAAGAAGCGCTGCGGCGCATGCCGCCAGTGGCGCGGCGGATGATGGTGGAGGTCGAGCCGCTGATCGACGCGATCATGCACGCGCTCGCAACCGGCAAACATGAGATCACCTTTCCCCGCTTCATCGGCGCGGGCTACATCGTGCGCGCGCTGGCGCCCGGCATCATGCGCCGCAACACCAAGCGGCAGACGCTCGAAGCGCTGGCCAAGCAGCAGTCGTAGCACCCCGTACATACACCGGGGTTGCTCCGTTCGATCCCGGTGGCCCATTGCTTGACTGCAAAGGCGCGGACCGCTCCTACGACCAACTCCGGTCGCGCTCGATCTCGACCGCCACGCCGCGCGGCGCGTGTACCGGGCCGCTAGCGAACACACGGTAGCGCAGGTGGCCGTAGTCGCCGACCAAATGCGTCGGCTTGAATGGCGACGCGACGACTTCCATGTTGCCGCGCCAATCGGGGAACTGCAGCGGCTCCCACGCGTGGTAGAGAATCGCTTCGCCGGGCGCAACGCTGGCGGCGACGCGCGCGCGCACGCGGAACACGCCGTCATTGTTACGCACCACGACCATCTCGTGATCGCGGATGCCGCGGGCGCGCGCGTCCTCGACCGCCATCCACATCGACGGCTCGCCCCGCTGCAAGCGCAACAGCGTCGGCTCAGCGCGCCAGATGGCGTGAATACTCCAGCGCGTATGCCCGCCGGTGAGCCGAATCGGATACGCACCGCCGGCGCCCGGCAACGACTTCCAACACGGCAACACTTCGTCCGCTTCGACGAACCACGGATGGTCAAGGTAGAACTGCTGGCGTCCGGTTAACGTCGGCCACGCATGTTTGTCTTCGACGTGAATGCGCGACGGAGACAAGCTGCCCTGCGACTCGACGGCGCTGCCGATGCCGTTGGTCGTGCCCCAGCGGGCGATCGAGCGCGCTTGGATCGCGCCGGCCTGCTGCGCTGCGCGCCAATCCATCCCGCGCGTTGGCGAGGACCCCCGCAAGATGCGATCGAGCACGGCGACATCGTCCTGCGGTCCGTAGCGGCCGTGCTCGGTGAAGCGGTCGAAGATCGTCGCGAGATCGCCCTGGACGCCGCGAGCGACGGCGCGCTCTTGGATGTGTTGCGCCAGCCTCGCCATGATTTCCCACTCGGGCTTCGATTCGCCGAGTGGCGGCACCGCCTGATCGCCGATGACGACGTACGGCGCCAGCGCGACGGCGTACTTGATGCCGCGCTTTTCGTAGTAGCCCGCAGCCGGCAACAAGAGGTCGGCTTTCATGCCGGTGGTCGACAGACGCGTGTCGACGGCGACGATGAGCTTCAACTTCGGCCACAGCACACGCTCGACGACTTGCGGCACGGGCCAGCGTCGCAGCGGATTGACCCCTGAGGTGATCAGCACCCGCGGCGGACGATCGGCAGCCGGCCGCACCGGCAACCAGTCTTGCTTCAGCGCATCGCGGAAGTAATCGGCGGCGGCGCGGGGAAGCGCCGCGTCGGTGGGTGAGCGGTCTTGCGCGGCATCGATCCCGGCGTGCACGCGCAGGAACAAGTGCGACGGCGTCCACGTCAGTCGGGTGCGCGAGGCCGCGGCGATGGCGCTCTCCATCATCCGTGGCGGCGGCGTGTAGACCTTCAGCATTTGCCGCTGCACCCACGACGGCTGCGCACCAAGGAACTCGTCGGCACCTTCGAACGGAATCCATGCGGCGAAGCGGACACCCGATCCGGTGCGCCCGTGCTGACCGCGCAGCGCCGACAAAAGGATCAACGAACGCTGCAGGAGATCGGCATGATGCGATTTGCACGAGCCCCAGGTCGCGTAAATCAACGTGCGCGGCGACTGCTCCAGCAGCGTGGCGAGGCGTTCCTGCGTGCGCGGGGCGATGCCGGTCACCTGCTGCACGTACGCCGGCGTGTACGGTGCAACGCGTTCGCGCAACCGTTCCATCACCGGACGGACGGACACCGGCCCGCGTTTCGCGTGCGCCTCGAATCGGCCGGCGAGTGCCGGAACAATTTTGTCGAGCGCGAGTGAGTCGCTCCATTTGCCGGGCGTGCCGGGCGCTTCGACGATCTCCTGCGCGTGCTCGTCGAAAACGTAGAAGATGTCGTCGCGGCCGTCGGTGATCATGTCCGACTGGCGTAAGAACCGGCCGGTGTCGTCACGGACGAGAAACGGCAGATCGGTTTGCTCCCGCACGTAAGCCGCGTCAACCGCACCGCGTTCGAGCAGCGCGCGAACCAGGCCGAGCGCCAGCGCGGCATCTGTGCCCGGCGGCGGGTTGAGCCACAGCGACGCATGGATCGCGCTCGGCGAAAAGTCGGGAGTGATGGTGACGACAGTGGTGCCGCGATAGCGAGCTTCGGTGGCGAAGTGCGCGTCGGGGATGCGGGTCGCAACCGGATTGCAGTGCCAGAAGATCAGCGTGTCGGCACGGCACCAATCGTCGCTGCTGCCGTCGACAAACGACGTGCCCCAGGTCTGTATCGCCCCCATCGCCAAGTCGCCGGTGCCCGCGAAGCCGTCGAGCATGGTCGCGCCGAGCAGGGCGAACAAACGCATTTCGCCGACCGTGCTCGGTCCCCAATCGACGTTCGATGTCCCGTTGTCGTAGACGACGGTCTCGATGCCGCGGTCTTGTGCGGCGTCGATGACCGCATCAGCGATGCGCGTCAGCGCATCGTCCCACGAGATCCGCCGCCATCGGCCCGAGCCGCGTTCGCCGACGCGTTCGAGCGGATAGGTCAAACGGCCGGGGGCGAGCGCGAGAGAACTGTAGCAATTGCCCTTCTGGCAGCCGCGCGGGGCGTAGTCGGGCAACCCAGCGGCCTGCCGCGCGTACACGTCGGCTTGCTCTTCGCGCCAGACCACGCCGTCCTTGACGTAGAGATCGAACGCGCACGCGCTGAAGCAGTTAGCGCGCAGATGTGTGCCGCGCACCACGCGATCCCACGACCAGGCCCGGCGATAGACGTCTTCCCACGAACGATAGTCGAGCGGCGCCGCTGCCGCGGGCTCTGCGCCGGTCTCGGTTGCCGATGCGGTGCTCGCGCGCGGCGCCAATTGCGCGAGCGATAACGCCAACGTCCCTGCGGCCCCACCGATGAGCACCTGCCGGCGCGTCAGGCGGATTGTGCATTCGTTCATGTGGCGGCCTCTACCAGCGGCAACGGCTTCGCCTCCGCGGCTCGCATCGACCATGCGACCAGTGCCGCCAGGCTGACCGCGCTCAGCCACATGATCACCGCCCCGCTGTAGCGTCCGGTGCCGTCGAAGATGAGACCGGACGCGATTGGTCCAATCGCCGATGCCAGCATCGCCGCCAACTGCAACACTCCGAAGAGCGCCCCGAACCGCTCGGATCCGAGCACGCCGACGGCGATCGGAGGAATCACGGCGATCTGGGTGCCGAAGGCGAGACCGTACAGAACCACGAACAGAACCAGGATCGCGGGCGTGGTCGCGTAGTGCAGAACGCCCAGCGCGAACGCCCACAGCACCAGCGCGAGACGCAAGGTCGGCAACGGCTTGATGCGATCCGCGACGAACCCGCCGCCGACCTTGCCGATCGCCGAGATGCCGATGGTGCCGCCCAACGCGCCCGCGGCGGTGCTGCCGCCGTGACCGAGACTGGTGAGATACGGGACCAAGTGCACCGAAACCGAAAACCCGGCGAGCGCGGGCAGGATCATCACGGCCGCCAACGCGGCCACGCCCGGGCGTCGCAGTCCGTCAATCAGACGGGCGGTCGTCGGATCGGCGCTGGCGGTCGGATCGCGACGCAGTTGGCCCCGCGGCAACGTGAGCGCAAGGAACGGCAGCGGCGTCAGCACCACCGCCGTTCCCATGACGACGTACGCATTCCGCCAACCGACCGCGGCGATCACGGCGTGAATCGCCGGCGCGAGCACCAGCGCGCCGGCACTGGCGCCGGCCCCGACGATGCCAAGCGCCAGCGCCGTGCGATCGGGAACGCGCATCGTCACCGCCACGGTGATCGGGAAGATGGCGCTCGCGGCGAACCCAGCACCGAGAAACACGTTCGCCGCCACGAACTGCCAGGCGTGGTTCATGACGATCACGATGGCAAACCCGATGGCGAGCAGCCCCACGCCCGCCAGCATCGGACTACGCACGCCGACGCGATCGACGGCGGCACCGATGATCGGCGTACTCAGGGCCGCGCTCAGCGCACCGACGCTCACCGCCAACGACAACGATGCGCGCGACCAATCCGTCGCCTTGGCGATCGCGTTCAAGAACACGCTCACCGTGTCGATCCCACCGCCGACGAGCACGAATGAGATGACAAACCCGGCGACGATCAACGGCAGCGCAGCGCGCAGACTGCCCGCGTTCGTGTCGGAGTCGGTCATCGCGGCACCTCGCAGCGCCATATCCGATACGGTCCAACGTCGACCGATTCCGTGATCCGCAATCCGACTCGTTCGAGGCGATCGCCGACGGCGCATGTCACGAACGCCCCGAAGTCGTCGCTTTCGAGGTGTTCGAACCAACGGGTGGCCCGGAAGAGGAATCGTCTCGGCGCATCGTGAGGAACGCGGTAGTCCGCAATGACCACGCGATCGCTGGCGACCCGCGCAATCTCTCGCAGGGCCTGCTCGCGTTCCGTTTCGGCCATCTCGTGCAACGCCATCGACGCGGTGACCAGCGAGAACGATCGATTGCCGAACGCGAGCTGGCGCGCATCCATCGGCAGGAACTGCGCGCTGGCCGACCGCGTGTTGTCATGTTTGCGGCGCGCCCGCTGCAGCATACCGCGGGCGAGATCGACGCCGACGATCCGTGCACCGCGCCGCGCCAATTCCAGTGCGACTCCCCCGGTGCCGGTGCAGACATCGAGTCCGCGCTCGCCGATCTGCGGCGACGCAATCTCGGCCATCGCCCGCCACAACGGCCGGAATCCCATGAACTGAACGACCGGATCGTAGGCGGGCGCGAAGCGCGAGAGAAACCGAATCTGGGCGGGGCGCGACATGCTCGCCGCCCGATTCAACGGTAGAAGCGGCGCCACGCCAGCCGCTCTTGCAGTGCCGGTCCGCCGAACACGCGAATGACGTGCTCGACGGTGTCGCGCGAACGATGCGCCATCGCCGGGTTGGTCAGCAATCCGCTCGCCGCGCCGCCGAGATGTTCGAGCGTTGCGTGAAGATGCTCCGCTTCCGCTTCCTCCAGATCGGCGGTGACGCGTAGCGCGTCCTGCAGGTGCGCCACGCCCGGCTGCGCCGCCTCCTGCTGGGTCACGAACGTCTGCAGCGTTTCGACGTGGCGAACCGCGGCGGCATCCACCGGCGCACCGGTGGCCGCACCGGCCGCGAGACTCAGCAATTCCGCATGATGCAGTTCTTCGCGACTCATACTCTCCCACAGCGTGGTCACGTCGGGCACATCGTGGAAGCGGACGACGAAGCGCTCATAGATGACGGCGATGCGCGATTCGATCTCGGCCATGGATTCGAGCAATTGCTTCGCGTTCATGGGTCGTCCTGCGTGTTGTGGGTGAATGGTGAGTGGGCGGAGCGTACGAGCAACGTCTCTCCGCCCACTCACACTCACCACGAGCCACCCATCCCCTCACGCTTTCGCGACCTCGAGGTGCACCGCGCGGTCGACCGGAATCGGCTGCCAGTGCAGGCCGCGATACTGCAGGTGACCGTAGCCGCCGGCGAAGTGCAGCCACTTCACCATGCCGGGTTCGACGGTCTCGGGGCCTTTCCAATCCTTGAACTGAAACGGCTCGTAGCCGTTGTAGATCACCACCTGACCCGGCTTGGTGCCGGGCGAACGGCGCACGCGGATGCGCATCTCGGCGAGGTCGTTGAAGACGCGCGCCTCGTCGTCGTTCTTCAAACCGCGCGCCAGCATGTCGTCGGGGTTCATGTACATTACCGGGTAGCCGCGATGGGTGCCGAGGATCACCCGCTGCGTATGGTTCATCGAGTGGATGCTCCAGCGCGGATGGCCGCTGGTGAGCCGCAGCGGATACTCGCCGCCGTGATGCGGATTGTCCTTGTGCACCGGCAGCTCTTCGCCGGCTTCCAGGTACCAGTCGTGATCGATGTAGAATTGCGCGCGTCGTACCAGCGTCGGGTAGGGTTTGAGGGCCTCGACGTGGTTGCGCCACGGGGTATGGGTCTTGTTCGGTTCGATCGGCGACTGCTGGCACATCATCATCGACGAGCCGCCCCAGCCGATCGCACGCACGGCACCCTTCTGCTTCATCGACTCGAGCGACGTGTCCGGGGGAATGGTTCCGAGGATGCCGCTGTCCTGGAAGATTTCGTCGATCAGCTTCGCGTCGTCGGCGAGGGCGCCGTCTTTGGTGATCCAGTTCCACAGATTGGCGAGTTGCACCGGCTCGCCGTTCTTGCGCGTCCACGGCTGCACCCCGCGGGCGGCCGCGCGTGTGGTGAGCGTTTTCGACAGGCCCTGAATGATCTGCCATTCGCTGCGGGCTTCGCCGGGCGGTTCGGCCGCCTTCTCGATGAGCAAGACGTGCAAGTGCATCGGGCTGGAGTACGGCTGATTGTATTTCTCGTAGTGCTGCGCGGCCGGGAGGATGTAGTCGGCATTGAGGCCGGTGGTGTTGATGCGCCAATCGACCGAGACGATCATCTTCAACTTCGGCCACAAGTGCTCCAGCAGTTGCCGCGCACCGCCACGCTGGCGGCGGAGGAGATTGCCGCCGACTTCGATGAGGAAGCGCGGCTCCACCGACGTCGCGCGGTCCGCGTGTCCCGCCCACCAACCGTTGGCGCACGCTTCGTTGAAGTAGTCGTCGAAGCTGCGCTTCATCGCGGGATCGTTGTAGCCGGGGCGATTCCAGATCTCGCGGTAGCCGCAGTGGTGGTACCAGAAGAACGCCGGCGGGGTCATGAAGCCGAGCATCTGCATCATCTGCTTCTCGACTTCATAGTGGGCGATCTCGTCGGTTAGCGTGGGATCGGCCTCCATCATCGACTGCAGCATCGCGTCGCGCATCGTGCGCGTCGCCAGCGTCATCTCGGGACCGGCCTGCGACTTGAGCAACACGGCGAACATGCCGTCGTTGAGGCCAACCGCCCAACTGCGGGCGCCGGTGCCGTGCTTGCCCCAATTGCCGGTGAGCCCGAGGATCAGCATCATCGCCCGTTCCATCAGATCGCCGTGGTAGTACTTGCCGGAGTTCCATCCCATCATGATGCGCGTGCGCTTCGCCGCGATCTTGCGCGCGAGCGCGCGCGTGGTGTCGGGATGCACGCCGCAGACCGCCTGCGCTTTCTCGGGCGTGTACTGTGCGTTCAGCATGTCACGCAGGAACTCGAAGACCGGTCGGACCGTGACGACTTTCCCGTCCGCAAGCGTCACTGTGGCGGAGCCTTCGAGCGCGGGGGCCACCGCGCCGGGGTTGAGCGTGCCTTTGGGCGCTTCGACGACCTGATTGGTCTTGGCATCGAGCCAATAGAACTGCTCAGCGGCACCGCCGTTGAGATCCGCGGCGCGCAGGAAGCGTCGCGTGTCGGTGCGCAGGAGCAGCGGCAGATCGGTCTGCTTCTTCACGAAGTCGTGGTCGACCAAGCCTTCGGCAATGACGACCTGTGACATCGCGTTGGCGAAGGCCGCATCGGTGCCGATGTCGATGGGGATGTGGTAGTCGGCGTGTACCGCCGACGGGCTGAAGTCGGGCGCGATGGTCACGACCTCGCCGCCGTTGTACCGCGCCTCCTGCATGAAGTGGTACCACGTGATGTTGGTGTAAACCGGATTGGCGTGCCAGATCAGCACCAACTCGGTTTTGAAGAAGTCGTCGGCGCCGGGCGCCGGATCGAATTTGCCGAACGTGGTGTAGATCCCCGGGCTGAAGTCGTTGATCTCGGCCTGCAGGTCGGTGACTTGAAAGCCGAGTTGCGCGGAGAAGTTGCTCCACAGGATTTGCTGCGTGCCGCCCTCGCCCGGGGTGCCGATGTGGTAGAGCGACGCCGGGCCTTGTTCCTGCACCGCATCGAGGATGGCGTCGGCGATGTCGTTGAACGCGGTCTCCCACGAGACGCGCTGCCACTTGCCTTCGCCGCGTTTGCCGGCGCGCTTCATCGGGTAGAGAACGCGCTCCTCGTTGTAGTGTTGCTGGCTCCACGACGCGCCTTTCTGGCAGCCCATCGGGTTCATGTCGGGCACACCGGGCTCGATGGTGGGATAGATGCCCGCCTGCTCCTCGCGAACGATCTTCCCGTCCTTCGAATAGACCCGCCACGGGCAGCCGCCGGGATAGCAGTCGACCGCGTGGCAGCCCCACGTGACTTTGTCCCACTTCCACTGGTTGCGGAACGCATCCTCGGTGACTTGATGTTCCTTATTCGAGTGTGTCGTCGCCATGTGTCTGCTCCTTGCGCGAGTTCGCGCTCACCACGCGATCGTCGCCGGGTCGCGGTCGAACGGGCCGAGGAGTTCCTTCCACCGGTACGCAATCAACGTGTCCATCAACTCGGATCGCTCGCCACGCTTGCGCTTGGCCATTTCTTGTTCGAGCGTTCGCAGCGCCGGACCGACGTGGTCGCCGAACAGGGATTCGAGATAGGCGAGCGGGATGCGACGCTGCGACTCGTCGATCGTGCCGTCGGGGTTCACCACGAATGCGGAGAGCGGCGGAACGTAAAAGACGTTCGGTTCGGTGTTCCACTCTGCGTGTAGCGGCAGCGCCACTTTGAAGCGCTCGACCAGCGCGTGAATCGCGCCGGCACGATCGTCGCGGAAGCCGACGAACATCGCGCGCCCCGGGCACTGCCGCACGCACGCGGGGGCGACGCCTTGCTCCAGCCGCGGAAAACAACCGATGCAGTGTTGGCTGGTGCTGCTGACCGCATCGAAATAGATTTTCTTGTACGGGCACGCCTGCGCGCACTGCTGCGTTGCTTTGCACTTCTTCTCGTCGCGCAACACGACACCGAAGTCGTCGCGCTTGTACATCGCGCCGTTGGGGCACGCTTCGACGCAGCTCGGCTTCGAGCAGTGATTACAGATGCGCGGCATGTAGAAGTAGTACGCGTTGGGGTATTCGCCGGCGCCTTCGTCTTCGTCCCAATTCATCGCCCACGACGGCTCGCCGTTGATCGGCTGCAGATGCGTGCGATGGCCGTTGCCGGAGCTGTGCACTGCCGACCAGTTGAATTGCGACGCGCCGCCGAATTCGGCTGCGGTGGGCAATTGACCGAGGACCAGTGCGCCGTCGGCATCGTAGCCGCCGCCCATGTCTTCGTAATCGCGCGGCGTGCCACGTCCGGGTTGGGTATTCACCGAACACCACCACATGTCGCGCTTGCCGTCGACGTTGGTCCACAAGACCTTGCACGCGACCGAACAGGTTTGGCAGCCGATGCATTTGTTGAGGTCGAACACCATCGCCATTTGTCTGCCCATGGGGTGATTCCTCCTGCGCGCGGCGGGCGCGCGCAGCCTTCCTACCGTTCGGTAGGGAGCGCGCCGATGGAGTTGGTCACGAATGGCGATGACGTCGCTCATAGGGGCGCGGAGTCGGGCGCAACGGGATGGAAGGGACCAGGCGGCTTTCGGATGGCGGCGGCAGGACTCCGTGCTGGGCTGACGCGCATCATCTTTCATCGCGCCGCGTGTCATCTCTGCCGTCCGACCGTTCGGTAGACTCGTCCCCCAGGGGTGACGTCTATGGAGATTTCCCGCAGAGCCTTCCTTCGCGGTGCCGGCGCGGCTGCGACGCTGACACTTGCCAATCTCGATTTCGTCTGGGGCAATGAAGCCGCAGCGGCTGAAGAAGCCGCACAGTTGGGCATGCCGCCGATCCCGAACTACCGGCAGTGGGAGGACGTCTTCCGCAAACGGTGGACGTGGGACAAGGTCGTCAAGAGCACTCACCTGCGGACCAATTGCATCGCCGCGTGTTCTTGGAATCTGTTCGTGAAGGACGGCATCGTCTGGCGCGAAGAGCAGAACGCCATCTACAAGCCGAGTCATCCGACCGTCCCCGACATGAATCCACGCGGCTGCCAGAAGGGTGGCTGCTACAGCCAACTGATGTACGAGCCGTCGCGGCTCAAGTATCCGATGCGTCGCAAGGGCGAACGTGGCTCGGGGCAATGGGAGCGCCAAAGCTGGGACGACGCGCTCGCACAGGTGGCTGACACGCTGCTCGATGTCGCGCTCAAAGACGGACCCGACTGCGTCGTCTACGATCACGGCACCACCAACATCGACTTCGGTACCGGCACCGGCGCCGAGATGCGCTTCTTCGGCATGTTCGGCGCGACGGTGATGGACTCGTGGGCGGGCGTCGGCGACTTGCCCATGGGCTGCATTCAGACGTGGGGCAACTTCAACGCCGACGGCACCTCCGACGATTGGTTCAACGCCGATTATATCCTGATCTGGATCGCCAACCCGGTCTACACCCGCATCCCTGACGTCCACTTCATGTGGGAAGCGCGCTACCGCGGGGCGACGGTGGTCTCGATCGCGCCGGACTACAATCCCAGTTCCATCCACGCCGATCGGTGGCTCAACCTGCGCATGGGCACCGATGCGGCGCTCGGCCTCGCGATGGCACAGGTCATCGTCAGCGAGAACTTGTTCAAAGCAGACTACGTGAAGGAGCAGACCGACCTGCCCTTCCTCGTCCGTGACGATACCAAGCACTACCTGCGACAGAGCGACGTCCAGACCGGCGGAAAGGACGACATCTTCTACTTCTGGGATGACGCGACCAAGCAAATCGCCGAGACGCCCGGCAGTCAGGGACACAAGACGCAGGATCTGCATCTCAACGCCGTCAACCCGGCGCTGCACGGGACGTTCACCGTGAAGCTCGCCGACGGGAAGTCAGTGAAAGTCCGTCCGCTGCTCGACGTGCTCGCCGACCATCTGCAGCAGTACACGCCGGAGAAGTCGGCAAAGATCAGCGGCATCCACGCCGATGTGATTCGTAAAACGGCGCACGACATGGCCAAGGCGAAGACGGCGATGATCTTCGCATCGTGGGGATCGTGCAAGCACTACCACTCCGATTTGGCGCAGCGCGCGATGTGCCTGCTGATGGCGCTCACCGGCAATCAGGGCAAGCGCGGCGGTGGCATCCGTCCGGGTGCGTGGTACAGCGTCGACGGCTTGAACGAAATTTCGCAGGAAGTTGAGATTCCCTTCTACACGAAATGGTTGCTCAAGCTGATGTCGCCGAAGACGCGCGACTTCGAAGGGTTCTTGGAGAAGCACAGTTGGGAGCGCCCGTTCACCCCGACGCTGCCGTTCCTCTACGTCCACGCCGGCATGAAGGAAGTGTGCGATCGCAAGGACTTCAACGATCCGGCCCTGCCGCGCGGTGTCGCCGAGTACGTCAAGGAAGCGATCGAGAAGAAATGGCTGCGGGTCTCGCCGCCGCCCGAACGTCCGCCGCGCGTGTACTTCTACACCGGGATGAATCCGCTGCGCCGCTGGCCGGTGCCGCAGTTGGCGCGCAAGCACTTGTGGCCCAAGCTCAAGATGATCGTCAACGTGAACTTCAAGATGTCGTCGACCGGTCTCGAATCCGACGTACTGCTGCCGGCCGCGGCGTACTACGAGAAGATCGGTCTCAAGTACCCGCAGAGTCTGGTGCCGTACGTCATCTTCGGTGATGAAGCGGTCAAGCCGATGGAGGAGGCGAAGTCGGAGTTCGCCATCTTCGCGATGTTGGCGAAGAAGCTGCAAGAGCGCGCGCGGGCGCGCGACGTCAAGCCGTTCAAGGATCACTACGGTCTCGACCGCGACTACGCGAACTTCTACGAGAAGTATCGCCTCGAAGGCATGATGGAGGCCGACAACGAAGAAGCGGCGATGGACCATCTCATCCAGAAGTCGCCGGTGCTCCAGGGATTCACCTGGAAAGATGCGAAGGAGCAAGGCGCGCTGCCGATTCAAGCCATTGGCCGCTACGGCCCGCACAACTCGATCTGCAGCGACTTCGAGCCCGGCAACACCGTCTACCCGCAGCAGTGGTTCGTCGAGAAGAAGGAGCCGTGGCCGACGCTCACCGGCCGCCAACAGTTCCTGCTCGATCAGTCATGGTACGTCGAGACCGGTGAAGCGCTCCCGGTGCACAAGGAACCGCCGATGGCCGGCGGCAACTATCCGCTCAAGTTGACGGGCGGGCACACGCGCTGGTCGATCCACGGCATCTGGCGCGATCAGCGGCACCTGTTACGCCTGCAACGCGGTCAGCCGGTGATGTACATGAACGTCACCGACGCCAAGGCGCGTGACTTGAACGACCACGACTATGTCAGGGTCTACAACGACGTCGGCTCGTTCCACATTCACGTCAAGCCGACCCCGGCGTTGCAGCCCGGCCAGGTGGTGATTTACCACGCGTGGGAGAACCACCAGTTCAAGAACTGGATGCAGAGCCAAGAAGCCGTGCCCTCGCCGTGGAAGCCGCAACACATCTCCGGCGGCTACGGTCACCTCCGCTACCGCATGTTCGGCTACGCCCCCAGCCACGGTCCGCGCGGCGCAACGGTGGAGGTGGTCAAGGCGTAGCGCCGCATCGCTCTTCACTTCCTTGTTTGCAGTCGCCCCTCCGCGCGGGCTAGGAATTCAGCGGCCGGAAGCTCGATGCCGACGTCGAGCGACGAATCCGGCGGAGAGGGGCCGCATGAACCCAATTGTCGAAACTAGCTACGGCAAGCTCGCGGGCGTCGAGCGCAATGGTGTGTGCCGCTTTCGCGGGATTCCGTTCGCGCAGCCGCCGATCGGCGGGCGCCGATTTCAACCGCCGGAGCCGCCGCAGGCGTGGGCGGGTGTGCGCGACGCCAGCGCCTTCGGCCGCTCCGCGTTGCAGAACGCGAGCATGCTCGGCCCGGTTGCGTTCGACGTCGGTCAGACCGACGAAGACTGTCTCTATCTCAACGTGTGGACGCCGGCGGGTGACGGCGCGCGGCGGCCGGTGATGGTGTGGATTCACGGCGGCGCGTTCGTGCTCGGCTCCGCGTCACAGAAGTTGTACAGCGGCGAGCAATTGGCTCGTCGCGGCGACGTGGTGGTGGTCAGCATCAACTACCGCCTCGGCAGCTTCGGCTATCTCAATCTCCACGACGTGTGCGGTGATGGTGTACCGGGCGGCAATCAGGGCGTGCTCGACCAGATCGCCGCGCTCGAATGGGTGCGCGACGAAATCGCGGCGTTCGGCGGCGATCCCCGAAACGTGACGATCTTCGGCGAGTCCGCTGGTTCGATCAGCGTGGCGACACTTCTCGGCGTGCCGCGCGCGCGTGGGCTCTTTCATCGCGCCATCTTGCAAAGCGGTTCCGCAAACTTGGTGGCCTCGCGCGAGCAGTCCGCGCGCGTCGCCGACGAACTCCTGCGTGAGCTGGGCGTGAGCGCCCGCGACCTCGCCGCGCTGCGGCAACTTCCATCGCAACACATACTCGACGCGCAATTGAAGGTCTCCCTGCGCCTGCAACCGCAACTGCGCGGCCTGCCGTTCGCGCCATCGATCGACGAGGATGTGCTGCCGCGATCGCCGTTCGATGCAATTCGCGGCGGATCCGCCAAGGACGTGTCCGTGCTCGCCGGCAGCAATCTCGACGAGATGAAGTTGTTCGGTCTGATGGATTCGGGCGCGCGCTCGTTGGATGATGCGGCGCTGCTCAAGCGGTGCGAGCGCAACAGCCCCGGTCATGCCGAGCGGATCATCGCAACCTACCGGAGTGCGCGCGCCGAACGCCGCGCCAGCATCGAACCGCCCGAGCTGTGGTTCGCGATCGAGTCGGATCGCACGTTCCGTACGCCGGCGATGCGGCTCGCCGAGTTGCAGCGGACGCACCAGCCGAACACCTACACCTATCTCTTCACGTGGCCGTCGCCGTTCATGGAGGGCTTGCTCGGCGCCTGTCACGCGCTTGAACTGCCATTCGTCTTCGGGACGTTCAGCGATCCGATGATGGGCCGCTTCGCCGGCACCGGCCCCGCCGCCGACCAGCTTTCCGAGCACATCCAAGAAGCCTGGTTGACCTTCGCGCACAGCGGCCGGCCCGGCCACCTTGGTCTCGGCGACTGGCCCGCCTACGACTCAACGCGTCGTGCGACAATGATTCTCGATGCCGAATGTCGGATCGAGCATGCACCGCTGGAAGCCGAGCGGCAGGCCTGGGCAGCGGTGACGCATTCGTAGAGGCGGGCCGTGGGGCGGGTCTCAGACCCGCCCCGACCGTTCACCACTCACGACTCACCATTTCCCGCTTCACCAGCTTGATCGCGTCCTCCGGACACGCGCTCACGCACAGGCCGCAGGCGTGACAGTCGTCGGCACGGACCGCGAACGCCTGCTTGCCGCCGTGGACGAACACCCGCAGTCGCGCGAACAGCGATAGTGTTTCACGCTCCGCCCGCGTGAGCTTGCGGACCTCGAACACGTTGTACGGGCAGACTCGCACGCACGCGTTCTTGGCCTCGCAGCGGGATCGGTCGATCAACAGGTCCCACCGGCCACCCTCTTCCCGACAGGCTGCGTTCGCAACTTGAATCGCCATATGGTCTCCCTCAGAAGTTGGGGCCGAGTTGAGCAGCGCACGTGCCACCGGTGCACGGCCGTCGCACCCGCGCCCATCGGGCATGACCCGCATGCCTGTCATTGCACGGCGTGCAGTGCCTCACCACCAGATGCCGCCGTCGAGATACTCCCACAAGAAGAACGCACCGAGGCGATAGTCGAACGGGCGATGGTCGCTGACCGGAATTTGCGCACCCAAGCCGAGCGCCAGATGACCACGCTGGCTCAACGGCACGTATAACGTCGGGGCCAGCACGGTGTAGTCCTGGAACGCGCCGTCGATCTTTTGCGCCGACTCGAATTCGAGCGCCGGGACCAACGCGTTCTTGCGCGGACCGAGGGGGTACTGCAGCGCGAAGCGATAGAGAAAGTGGCGCGGCGCGCGATTCACGTCGATCGGCAACACTGCACGGAACTGCGTCTGCAGCACGAAGCCGCCGGGGAGTCCGTGGCCGCTCAGCACCGCCGGCTCGAAGGTGGTCGTGCCGTCGCCGAGACCGCGCCCCCGATCGCCCGACGGCATGATCAAGTCGGTCGCAAGCGAAAAGATCGTCCGCATCGGCAACGATGCGAACACCACGTGCTTGTAGGCGAAGCCGAGATCGCCGAAACCACCGACGGTCGGCCCGCCGTCGGGGTCGATCAGCGACAGCGGCACCGTCAATTCGACCTGACCGCGCGCGCCGATGCGCATCTCGCCGGATAGTTCGGCGTCGTATGTACGTTCACCGGTCGCCTGCGCGAAGCTCGGCGCGATCACCGCTTCGTCCTCCGGGAACGCTTTGGTGACAAACACCGGACGGCGGAAGTTCAGCTCGCCGCGCGGCCACGATGGATCGCGGCAGAACTGTCGAAGGTAGTTCAGAATCGCACGGATCTCCTCCGCGCTGAGGACATCACCGAACGCCGGCATCTGCGGCGACATCCCGAGAAAGGCGCCGCCGTGCGCGGCCAGCGCGCTCCAGTCGGCGTCGGGCTCGCGCGTGGCGGTATTGCAATCGGTGAAGTCCGGCAGCGCCACCGCAATACTCGACCCTTCGGGGGCTCCCTTGCCGTCGAGTCCGTGACAGGTGGCGCAGGCATCTTCGTAGAGGCGTTGCCCATCGTCGCCCGCTCCAGCCGCCGTAGGCCGCAACGCGATCGCGAGCAGCGCCAGCGTCACCGCTCGGCGCAGCGTGAGGATGCACGCAGTCTCCCACGGCGCGCCCATCGGACATCTCCGTACCAAGGCAACCGAGTGCCGACAAGGCACGCGGGACTCTCCGAACAGCCAGCTCCGTTGGACAGCGGATCGGTTGACAGCCGTCGCGCGTTGCTGCGATGAAGCCTCGGCCCGAAGGGCGTGCGATCGGCAGGTATGCTGGTTGAATACAATCCCCTGCTTCCGGAACACCAGCTCGACCCTTACCCGACGTATGATCGTTTGCGCACGCACGATCCGGTGCACTTCAGCGAGATCTTCCGTGCGTGGGTGGTGAGCCGCCACGCCGACGTGTCGGCGCTGCTGCGCGACCCGCGTTTCGGCAGCGACCGACACAACAGCGACCTGATCCACGCCTCGCCGCTACCGCCGGTGCGCGAGGACCTGCAACCACTCGCCGACGCGCTGAAGCGCAACCTGCTGTTCTCCGATCCGCCGGATCATACGCGCGTGCGTGCGTTGGTGGCGAAGGCGTTTACGCCTGCCAAGGTCGACGGCCATCGCGGCCGCATCCAATCCCTCGTCGACGAGGCGTTCGCGCGCGCAGATGTCGACGGCGGGTTCGATTTCGTCCGCGATCTCGCTGATCCCATGCCGGTCATGGTGGTCGCGGAACTGCTCGGCTTGCCGCCCTCGCAGCATCGACAATTCAAGGTGTGGTCGGAGGAGATCGGCGCCCTGCTCGACCCGTTTGTTCCGCACGCAGCCATCGACCCCGCGCAAGCGAGCGCGCGCGACATGTTTCGGTTCTTTCAGGAAGTGTTCGCCGATCGGCGGCGGCGACCGCGCGACGATCTGATCGGAACGTTGGTCGACGCCGAATCTCGCGGAGAGATCCGCGACGAGTTGGAGCTGTTCGCGACCTGCGCGCTGTTGCTCGGCGCCGGCCACCAGACCACCACCAATCTCCTCGGCAATGCCGTGCATGCGTTGCTGCAGTATCCCGATCAGCGGGCGCGGCTCGCGACTCATCCCGACTTGATGGCGACCGCGATCGAGGAATTCCTCCGTTACGAAAGTCCCGTCCAAGTCACCGCGCGCATCGCGAACGCCGACTACTCGCTGCACGGCAAGACGATGGCGCGTGGAGATTTCGTGATTGTACTGCTCGGATCGGCGAACCGTGATCCGGCGGAGTTCGTTGATGCCGATCGCTTGGACGTCGGACGGCGCATCAATCGCCATCTCGCATTCAGCACCGGGGTGCATGCCTGCGTCGGCGCATTGTTGGCCCGCCTGGAAGCGGAGACTACGATTTCGACCTTGCTCCGGCGCTTTCCTCGCGTCTCGCCCGCCAGCGAATGGTCGGACTGGAAGCCGATGGTGATTTCGCGCGGGCTCAATTCACTGCCCCTCCGGTTGCACGGAGCGCCGCGATGATCGCGTCGTCGGCCTCGGCGCCATCGGTACGGGAGGGGTTCGCCGAACTGGCGAGACGATTTCGCGAGTGCGGTTTCTACGAGAAAAAGGCCGGGCGGGTGATCGGGGAGCTGGCGGTCAATCTGGCGTTGGTCGGCGGCGGCATGATGGCTTTTGTGCGGGCCGAGCCGCCGGTTGTCCGGCTCGTCGCGATCCTTACGTCCACCTACGGCCTCGTTGGCGTCGCGTCGAACTCCCACACGTCATCGCATCACGCGACCAGCGCCAGCGCGCGGCTGGACACCGTCTTGACGTACTTCGGCTTCGCCTTCGTGTTCGGGGTGTCGCGCAGCTATTGGATGCATCACCATGTCGAGACCCATCACCCGCACGTCAACGTCATGGGTGTGGACTACGACGCGGACCTCGCGCCGTGGTTCGTGCTGAATCGACGGGCGCTGGAAAGCAGCCCGGCGCTGGCCCGGTTGTACTATCGGCTGCAGTGGCTGTTCTTTCCGGTGGCGCTTGGTTTCAACCTGTTCGGCATTCAAATCAGCAGTTGGCGTTTCTTAGCCGACAAACTACGGGATCGATCGCAGCGGTCTCTCGAACATTGGATCGATCTAACGGTGATCATCCTCCACTGGCTTGCGTGGGTCGTCGTACCGCTGGCGTTCGCGCCACTGCCGGTGGTGTTGGAACTCTACGTCCCGCGGATGGTGCTGGTCGGATACGGCATGTTCCTCGTCGCCGCGCCGGCACACTTCCCAGCGGAAGCGGTCTACTTGGATCGGACGTCGCTCGAGAGCGTCGATTTCTTTTGGCACCAAGCCGCTGCCACGTTGAACATCGAGGTCGGCTGGTTCGGCTACTTGTTGTTCAGCGGCGCCGACCATCAGATCGAGCATCATCTCTTCCCCGGGATCAGTCACGTGCACTACCGGCAGATGCAACCCGAAGTCGAGGCGTTTTGTCGGCGCTACGGCTTGCCGTACCGCCGCATCGGCTGGCTGAGCGGGATTTGGAAATCGTACCGCACGTTGATGTCGCCGAAGGCGGTGGGAGTCGATACGGCGCCGATCAGCTCGACGTCGCTGAGCGACGTCACGGTCGCTTGAAGGAGGTTTCTCCCCTCTGCGACGCACCCGACGGCGCCGCGGCTTCGCGCAGCTCATCGAGGGCGGCGTCGACTTCCGCGGTGATCTCGGTGACGTCGTTCACCAAGTCGGCATCGGCGGTGATGCCGACCGACCACGTCTGCGCATAACGCAAGAACGCGAAGGCAACGCCTTGGTTCTCGAACAACGGCGCCAGCGGATAGCCGGCGAGCAGGCAAGCCCCGAGCAGATACAGCGGCCGGCGCGGACCGGCAACGTTGGTCGCGAGTACGTTGTACGCGAGTCGGCGCGAAAGCCGATGCACGCCGTACGACAACAAGCGCTGACCGCGGGCGTCGAACCACGCCAACAACCCCTCCACGCCGGCTTCCGGTCTCGCCGCTTTGAATCGGACCGTGGCGTCGCGCACCGACGCGTGTCGCCGTCGCGGATCATCCTCGCGAATCGGCAACGGCAGCAGCCACACCGACGCGTGAGGGTCAGGGGTTCTCGTCGGCAGAATGACCGGGACCAGCGCCCGAAACTCGCGCCCGTCGAGGTCCACATCGCGACGAGCGAGCACCGTTCGCAGCGCGCCGGTCATGACGGTGAGCAGTGCATCGTTCGCTGTACCACCGAGTCTTGCGGCGACAGCCTGTACATCGACGGCAGGTAGCTGCGTCCAAGCGATCCGTCGCCGCGGGCCGATCGGTTGATTCAACGGTGTCGCGAGCGGCCGCGTCAGCACGGCGACCGCCGTGCGCCATGCCTCGATCAACCGTGTCGGCAGCGGGCGCGGTGGCGTGGGAGCTGTTGAAGGTCGGTGTTTGCGCGCAGGGAGAATTGCAGCAATCGAATCGCCGTTGGGTTCGCCGGGGTTTGGACTCAACAAGACCTGCAGCAACGCGACCGCGTCGGTGCCGTTGGCGACGCAGTGATGGATCTTGCCGACCACGGCAAAGCGGCCGTGCTCAAGTCCGTCGATCACCCAGATCTCCCAGAGTGCGCGCTGGCGATCGAGGGGCGCGGCAAAGATTGTTGCCGCCACCTGTTGCAGTTGCGCCTCGTTGCCGGGAGGCGCGAGGCTGGTGACTTGAACGTGGTCTTCGAGACGAAACTCCGAGTCGTCAACCCAACAAGGCACGGCGCCCGCGGAATCCAGCGACACGCGCTGGCGGTACCGCGGCAGCGAATCGAGGCCGGCGCCGATGTGCGCCATCAGTTGGTCGCGCGCCGGCGCGGCGCCGGCGAAGATGAAAACACCGCCGACGTGCATATGCGCGTTGGGCGATTCGAACAGCAGGAAGGCGCGTTCTTTGGGCGACAAGAGTTGCCGCCCCCGCTCGCTGGCGTCACGTTGCACTGAAGAACTCAGCGGATTGCGGCAGCGTGTCGAGCACCGCCCTGGCCGCGCGCAGGTCGGCCGTGTCGAACCCTTCGCTGAACCACCCGTGCACCTCGGCGAGCATCCGCCGAGCCTCCTTCGGCCGCCCTTGATCCGCCAGCACGCGAGCTAAGCTGGTTGCGGCGCGCAGTTCCAACGACCTGGCGCCGTCGCCGCGGGCGATGTCGATCGCCCGGCGGAGATCTCGCTCGGCATCGACTGCGCTCGGTCTCTCCGCGCCATTGCGCGCGCGCTTGCGCGTCAGCTCGGCTTTCAGCCGATGAAGCTCCGCCTCGTAGTGGCGCTCGCCGCCGCGGGTGACCGTCGCCAAGGCCTCGTCAAGCGCCGCCAGCCCCTCGTCGATTTCGCCGATCTCACCGGCAGCGTCGGCCAGCATGCCGAGGACGAACGGCAGGCCGAGCTCGGCGCCGGTGGCTCGCCAATCGCTCAGGCCCTCACGGATCTCTTGATTGCCCTCCGCCTTCTGCCCGAGCCGCAGCCACGCCCAGCCGCGAAAGATGCGTCCCATCGCGCGCCACAACGGAAACCCTTGCTCGCTCGACAGCGCGATCGCGGCCTCCGCGCGTTCAAGCATCGCGCGGCGGTCGTCGCGCAGTTGATGGACGGCGGTCGCGAAGCAGAGGGCGATCGCGAGCGTGAACGGATGCCCTTGGGCCTGCGCCATGGCGACGGCGTCGTTGCTGCGTTGCAGCGCTTGGTCGGGGTAGCCGAGATGCCACAACGACCACGCGGCGTAGTTGCGGCACATCACGCCGGGATCCTCGCCGTAGAGGAACGCGTGCGCGTGATGTTCGTCCTGGTTGTACAGGCGAATGCCGTGTTCGAGATACCCGAGCGCCGGCAGGAGTTTGCCTTCGAAGAAGGACGTCTCGCCCATCGCGAAGGTGGCTTCGAGCCGGAACGCGGACGCGTCCACGCTCTGCGCCAGCGTCCAGAGTTGCTCGGCCAGCGGCTGCGCGGTCGTGATCATCCCGCGGACAACGTAGAACTCCCACAAACCACGCAACACCGGAAACACCTGCGCGGAGTCTCCCAACTCGGCGCACAACGTCCGCGCGCGATGGAAAGCCTGCTCGGCCTCGGGTGCCGCATATCCCTTGGTGGCCATCAGCGGCAGGCCGAGAGAAATTTGCAGCATCAACTCCTGCGCGGCGCGCTCCGGTCCCGCGGGCAACGCCGCCAGCAGTTCGAGCCCTTTGCGAATGTAGCGAATCGCCTCGACGTTGGCCGAGCGTTGAAAGGCGCGCTGACCCGCGACTTGCCAGTAGATGATCGCCTGCTGATCGAGGCCGGCGGTGGCGTAGTGATACGCGAGCAGTTCGGGCTGGGTCTCGGCGACGATCGGAAACTTCTCCGCCAGCGTTTGCGCGATCTGTTGATGATACTGCTGCCGCTTGCTGCGCAGCAGCGATTGATAGGCGGCGTCCCGAATCAACGCGTGCTTGAAGGTATACGCCGCATCGGGTGGAGTCCCACGCTGGTAAAGCAACTCGGCACCGACGAGTCGCGACAGCTCATGCTGCAAGGTTGAATCATCCAACGACGAGACGGCGCGCAAGACTTCGTAGGTGAACTCGCGTCCGAGCGTCGCCCCGAGTTGCACGACTTCCTTGACGGTTGCCAATCGATCGAGGCGCGCCATCAACGAGTCCTGCAAGGTCGTCGGAATCGCCAGCGGCGGCAGCGGGCCGGCGAGCGCGTACGTGTCGTCCTGCTCCTGGAGGAGTCCGGATTCCAGGACCATCTTGACCAACTCTTCGACGAACAGCGGCACGCCGTCGGTTTTGGTGACAAGTTGCTGCTCGACCTCCGCGGGCAACGTCTTCCCGCCGACCACGCGGCGAACCATCACTTCGGTCTGCTTGCGCGGCAAGCGATTGAGCATCACATGGGTCAGGTACGACCGGTTGGGCCACGGGGGATGGAACTCCGGCCGAAATGTCAGCACGGCAAGCATCCGCGACATCGGCCCCTGATCCAGCAGTCGGCTGAGCAACTCCAATGTCGAGGGGTCGATCCAGTGCAAATCCTCCATGACCAGCACGAGCGCATTGCGGTCGGCCAGTTGGAGCAACAGCGCCAGCACCGCATCGAGGATCTTCTGCTTCTGCGCCTGCGGACTGAGATTGAGCGGCGCGTAGCGTTCGGGCAGCGGCACCGACAGCAGCGCGGCGAACAACGGCACGACCTCAGGGATCGCGTTGGCGTATGGCGTCAGGACCGATTCGAGCTTGCGCGCTCGTTCGCCGGCGGAGTCATCGCGGTGGAAGGCGAGCAACCGCTCGACTTGCTCGATGACCGGATGGAACGCGCTGTCTTGGTGGTAGGCCGAGCAGCGGCATTCGACCCACGTGTGCGGCTCGGTCGCGAGGCGCTCACGCATCACTTGGACCAAGCGCGATTTGCCGAGTCCGGCCTCGCCGCTGATGAACACGACCTGGCCAAGCCCGTCCTTGACTTGCTCCCAGCGATCCATCAGCAAGCCGACTTCCTGTTCGCGACCAACCAGCGGTGTCAGACCGACTGCGTCGGCAACATCGAGTCGACTACGAGCCGTGCTCTCGCGCAGCACTTGATAGACCTGCATCGGCGTGGACAAGCCCTTGAGGCTCTGCGCGCCGAGATCGCGAAACTCGAAGAACCCGCGCACCAATCGATGAGTGGTCGCGCTGATCACAACGGTATTGGGATCGGCCAGCGCCTGCAGCCGGGCGGCGAGGTTGGGAGTCTCGCCAACGATCGCCATCGGGTCGACTCGGTTTCCCCCGCCCATCTCTCCTGCCACCACCAATCCGGTATGAATGCCCAGGCGGGCCGACAGTCGTGTTGCGTGTCGCGATTCGAGATCGACATTGAGTTGGGCGAGTCGGGCGATGATTCCGATGGCGGCGCGCACGGCCCGTTGCGCGTCGTCTTCATGAGCGCGCGGATAGCCGAAATACACCAGCAGCCCGTCGCCGTGGTACTGCGCGAGATGTCCGTCGAAGCGGTCGATCACCTCCGCGCTCGCCTGCTGGTAGGCGCGCACGATCTCACGCAGGTCCTCAGGGTCGAGTCGTTCCGAAAGCGGCGTCGACCCCACGAGATCGCAAAACATCACCGTGATTTGCCGGCGTTCCGCGTCGGCCGCACCTGCAGCTTCGCTCAGCGGCGGGCGGTGAACCGAGTATTCGCCCGGGGATTCGGCGACGACCGGGGCGCGCGCGCGTCGCTCCAGCGCCGCGCCGCAGGCGCCGCAAAATCGAAACTCAACCGGAACCGGCGCGCCGCACTGCGGACAGCCGCTCGCGAGCTGCACGCCGCACGCGCCGCAGAATCTCACTCCCGACGGATTGTCGAACTCACAGCTCGGGCACCGCATTCGGTTCCCCCATTGGAGGCCGACACACTCCGAGTGCCTGCTAGCAAAACAACGAAATGCCAACAAGGTTTGGACCGCGAAGGACTTAAGTTTGCGCCGGCGGTCGGGCTGCTGCTAACCAGGCGCCGACATGGACCTCAATCCCTTCGCGCACGAGTTCCACGAGGATCCGTACCCAACGTACCGCTGGCTGCGCGATCAGGCGCCGCTCCACTATCACCCGACGCTCGACTTCTACACCTTGGCGCGGTTCCGCGACGTGGTCGCGGCCTCGCAGGACTGGCGCACCTACAGCTCGGCCGAAGGCACAGTGGTCGAGCGCCTCAATCCGCGCCTGCTCGAGGCTACACCGATGATGATTTTCATGGATCCGCCGCGCCACGATCGCTTGCGCAAGCTGGTGAGCAGCGTCTTCACGCCGCGGCGAGTCGCCGCCTTGGAGCCGTTCGTTCGCGCCACTGCCGCTCGATTGCTCGACCCGCTGCACGCCAACGGCGGCGGCGACTTCGTCAAGGAGTTCTCGGCGCCGCTGCCGATGGAAGTGATCTTCACCATGCTCGGCGTGCCCGATGCTGACCGCCGGCCGCTACGGGCTTGGATGGACCTCTCGCTCGATCGCGATCGCGATACGCCGGCCGTTCCCGCACGCGCGGTCGAAGCCATGATGCATTTGACCAAGTATTGGTACGAGCTGGTCAACGAGCTGCGCCGGCAGCCGAACGACGGCTTGATCAGTGCGCTGCTTGTCGCCGAGGTGGAGACCGATGCAGGCGGCGCGACGCGGCTCAGCGACGGTGAGATCATCGGCTTCTGCAGCCTGCTCGGCGCGGCCGGCAACGAAACCGTCACCAAGTTGTTGGCGAACGCCGCGGTCTTGCTCGCGCGACATCCCGACCAACACGCGCGTTTGGTCGCCGATCCGGTCCTCATCCCCAACGCGGTCGAAGAAGTTCTTCGCTACTGGTCGCCTTCGCAGTATCAGGGCCGCACCGTCACCCACGCGGTCGAGTGGTACGGCCAAACAGTACCGGCCGGTTCACGCATCCTGTTGCTGACCGGTTCGGCGAACCGTGACGAGCGCGAATTTCGCGACGCCGATCGGTTCGACATCACACGCCAAATCCCGATCGCGCTCGGCTTCGGTTACGGCGTGCATTTCTGTCTCGGCGCCTCCCTGGCGCGGCTCGAAAGCCGCATCGCGCTGGAGGAGTTCACGCGCCGCTTTCCGCGGTATCACGTCGATGAAGCGCGCTGTGTCCGCGTGCACATGAGTAACGTCCACGGCTTCGCGAGCGTGCCGTTCACCGCCGCGCAGTCAATGTCGCGCCTCACGAGAGCGCCGCGATGAGTTCGGCGGCGCGATCCGCGCCGTCCGGAGCGGTCGCGATTTTCTCCGCCGCGTCACGCGCCGCCGCTCTGCTGGACTCGCTGCGGAGAACCGAGTCGAGCGCCCTCGCCAGGGCTCCGGCGTCATGCGCCTTCCCTACCAACCAGCGACCCAAGCCGGCGTCGTGCACTCGCGCCGCGCTGTCGAACTGATCGAACGCGAACGGCGTGACGAGACTGGGCTTGCCGGCGCGCAGCGCTTCGGCGCAGGTGCCGAATCCACCGTGATGAACGATCACCGACGCCGCCGGAAATATCCGCGCGTACGGAGCCGACGGAACCACCATCACGTTCGCAGTCGGTGCGACCGCCTGAGCCGAGCGGCCAACCAGAACGCAGCGGCGTCCGAGGATCTCGCACGCGTCGGCCACCACCCGATAGCGATCGGCCGCGTGTAGACTCGCGGCGGAGCCGAAGCCAGCCACTACGGGCGCAGCGCCGGCGGCAAGAAACCGGGCGACATCGGTTGGAATCGGCTGCGACGCGCCCACAGGGTCGAAGACGAAGCCGCACAATCGCGCTCGCGGCGGATCGTCGGGCGCCGGGGTGCGAAACCATTCGGGCCACACGCCGAGATTCAGGTCCGGAATGGGCACGACATCGCGCACTCCCGCGCCAACTGCGAGCGCCAAACGGCGAAGCGCGTGGCGCAGCGTCAGATCGCCCAGACCACGCAACGCCACCGTCAGCGCCGCCTGCACCATCCGAGGGGCACGCCAATTCGCGACCACCATCGGATGGTGGCGCGACAACCACGCCGACGCCGAAGTGGTCACGACGACGTTGCGCACTCCGGCGTTCACGGCCGCCCACACTCCACCATAGGACAGCACATGCGAAACGACGGCCGTCGCACCAACCCGGCGCACGGTCTCACGTACGACGGGATAGATTTCACCGATACTCGGGGCGACCAGCTCCTTCCAAATCGCGACGGCGCCCTTGCCGCTGTTGAGGTAGCGTGGGTTGGCGTGGAGCGCGGCGAAGACGTCGAAGGACTTTCCCGCTCCGACAAAGCGGCTGCCCGTGCTCTGCACGCGCTGCTCGTAGAACGGATTGGCGACGAAGGTGATCGTCACCCCGCGACGCACCAACGCCGCAGCGATGGCCAGCAGCGGATTGAAGTCGCCGTCCGAGCCGAAGCTGGTGACGACAATCTGCATGGGCTTGAGAGACGGCCCCCGAAACCAAACTATTCAGGCCGCGACGATGAAGGGAGACGTGGCGTGCGCGTGCGCAGCATCTACTCCGGCAGCAGCGCGCCGGGGTTCATGATGTTGTTCGGATCGAGCGCGCGCTTGAGCGCCCGCAGCGTGTCGACGCCGGTCGCGCCGATTTCCGCGGCTAACCAGTGTCGGCGCACGCGCCCGATGCCGTGGTGATGCGCGATCGTGCCGCCGGCGCGCAGCGTGGCTTCCATCGCTTTGTCCCAACACGCAAAGTACGTCGGCTCGGCTTGCGCGGGATCATCCGGACGTGCCGCAAAGGTGAAGTAGATGTTGGTTCCCTGCGCATAGCTGTGGGAACTGTGACCGGAGGCGAGCACGACGCCGGGAACCGTCTGAATCGCGGCCACCACTTCGCGATACAAATCGTGGATGCGATCCCAGGTGGTGGCAACCTCGATGGTGTCGAGCACGAAGCCCTTCTTCAAGAAGGGCTCGAAGCCCGCCACTTCGTTACGGTGCTCCAGCCAGTGCGCGGCCGGTGCCTCGCCCGCGTCGGTCCCACCATGTTTCGCGCACGCGGCACTGCACCCGTCGATCTCGACCGCGGTGAGCGCCGCAGGCCCTTCCGAAATCACGATGAGCAGGCAGTTGCTGCCCGTGCTCGCCTCGGGAAAGTGGCGCGCGCTTTCGATTGCGTCGTACAAGCGCACCACCGGCGGGCGCCAGCCGACGCGCATGAACTCGTGGATCGCATCGAGCCCGGCGTCGAAGGTCGCGAAACTGACGCTTCGTCCGACGCGGCTCTCGGGTAGCGGCACGATGCGGAACGTCAACTCGGTCAAGATCCCCAGCGTGCCTTCGGAGCCGAGAAAGATCTGGCGCAAGTCGGGGCCGGTTGCGCTGCGCGGGCCGACGCGCGTGCGCACCACGCGACCGTCGGGGAGCACGACTTCGAGCGCAAGCAGGAGATCTTCGATCGATCCGTAGCGCGTCGAGAACTGGCCCGCAGCCCGCGTTGCCACCCAGCCGCCGACGGTCGAAAGATCGATGGATTGCGGGAAGTGTCGCATCGAGTAGCCGCGCGCGTTGAGCGCGGCTTCGAACGCCGGACCCATCATCCCAGGCTGCACGCGCACCGTCAGCGCCGTCTCGTTGAGTTCCAGCACTTGATTCATGCGGCGCAGATCGACGACGATCTGGCCGTCCGACGGCAGCACGCTGCCGCACACGCCCGAGCCGGCCCCGAACGGAATCACTGCGATGCCGCGCTCGTTGGCGTACGCCAACAGGTGCGACACCTGCGCGGTGTCGGCGGGACTCACCACGCACGCGGGCCGCGCCGTCAAGTCGCCACGCAGCAGGCGCAGTTGCGCGATCATCCACCAGTCGTGGCTGTGCTCGCGCAGCGTATCCTCGTCCCACCGCACCGCGTCGGCGCTGAGCCGCTGCGCCAGCTCGCTGCGGATCCGGTCGATTCGAACGTCAGGCATGCGCCACACTCGCCGGCGCGGACTCTTCCGGCGATTCGAAAGTCTTCACGGTGCGGACGTGGGCGGCATAGTTCGCCACTTCGTCGGCGATTTGCGACGCCGTCCAGCCGAGCGCCGCGCCGATCGTCTGTGCCACCGACTGCACGACGGTCAGACCGTTGTCCACGTCGAACAGCATGAGCCGACTGCGTCGTTCGAGAAAGTCGTCGAGACGCATGACCATCTCGCTGCGCAACGCGTACGCGATCTCACCGCGCGTGAGTGCAAGCGACGGCTCGCAGCGCTCGCGCAACGTCGGGTCGGCGGCCATCGACTCGATGATAGCGTCGGCTTCGCTGCCGTAGAGGTTCGCCAGGCGTTCGACGACATCGCGCGGCACCGCCGGGTGGTTCGCCTGCAGCCGGGCCGCATATCCCGCCACGTCATCTCCGGTATCGCCGCCGACTAGGCGAGCCGTGTCGCTCTCGCCGCGCGGCGCCGGCGCGCCCATTTGGCCGTGTTCGCGCAGATGCTTTTCCACCATCGCACCGATGCGCTCGGCCATCCTGCGGAAGGTCGTGAGCTTGCCGCCGGCGATCGAAATCAATCCGCCGGCGTTCACCATGATCTCGTCCTTGCGCGACAGCTCAGTGGGCTTCTTGCCCTCTTCGTGCAACAGTGGCCGTAAACCGGCCCAGGCGCCCACCACATCGGCGACCGTCAGCGTGGGGACCGAAAACGTTCCGTTGGCCGCATCGAGCAAGTAGGTCACGTCATCGAGACCAATTCTCGGCTCATCGAGTGGACCAACGTAGTTGGTGTCGGTGGTGCCGATATACACGGTCCCATCGTGCGGTACGCAGAACACCGATCGATTGTCCGACGTCGGCATCACGACGATGCGCGACACCGACAAGCGGGTGTGCGGCACGACAATGTGGATCCCTTTGCTCGGGTGCAGTCGGCGCGCTTCACCGTGGCCATACAGCAAGCGTACGTCGTCCACCCATGGGCCGGCAGCGTTAACGATCACGCGCGCCTTGACCGCGGCATCCGCACCCGTAAGCGCATCGCGGATCGTGGCACCCGTCACGCGGCCATTCTCCACAACGAAGCCGCTGACCTCGATGTAGTTGGTCACGACCGCGCCGAGCGCCGCCGCAGACTTGATGGTGGCCATCACCAAGCGCGCATCGTCGGTGACGTACTCGTAGTAGAGCCCGGCGCCGTAGAGTCGATCGGCGCGCAGCGATGGCTCGTGCGCGAGCGCGGCGTTGCGATCGAGCATCCGGTAGCGCTCGTCCTTGCTGACCTTCGCCAAGCGGTCGTACGCCAACAACCCGACGCTGAGCTTGGCGTAGCCGCCGCGGCTGTGCACCGGCACCAGCATTTGCATCGGCCGCGCCAGGTGCGGCGCCAGGCGGCGCACGACGCGCCGCTCGTTGGCGGCTTCGATGACCAACCCGACGTCGCCTTGCGCGAGATAGCGCACGCCGCCGTGAATCAGCTTCGAGGAGCGACTGCTGGTGCCGCAGGCGAAATCGCGACGCTCGACCAACGCGACCGACAAGCCGCGCAACGCCGCATCACGCGCGATGCCCGCGCCGGTGATGCCGCCGCCGATCACCAGCAGGTCGAACGTCTCGCGCGCAAGGGTCGCGAGATTCTGCGTCCGAGTCCGGTGGGAGAATTCGAGCGGGCTGGCCATACCGCGCGTGAGAGATCGCGCCCCATTTCCCAGGCTTGACGCAGTTTGTCAACGCGGCGCCCTCTCTCTGACCGCATGACCGACTTGCGCGGCAGCGGTGCACCGCATACGTTCCGCTCCGTGCGCGAATGCGAGGCGATTGCGTTTGACTTCGGCGGCACGCTCGATGGGCCGGGCGAGCCGTGGGTCGAGCGGTTTGCGGTGGCGTACCGCGACGCCGGCGTGGACGTTGCGCCCGGCGATTTGCACGAAGCCGCGGGGTACGGCACACGGCAAGCCTACCACACGGCCGCCGTCGCGAGCTTTTCGCTGCGGGAGACCATCGCCTTTCACGTGAGTTGCCAGTTCGCCCATCTCCAGATCGAAAATCCGCTCGCGGCCGACCGGATCGGCGCGCGATTTCTCGCGCGCACCGAAGCAGCGCTCGCCGAGAGTCGAGTGGTGCTGACGCGCTTGGCTGCTCGGCGCCATCTGGCGGTGATCTCGAATTTCTACGGCAACGTCGAGCGGATTCTCGCCGATGCCGGTTTCGCGCCGTTGCTGGCGACGGTGCTCGACTCCACCGTCGTGGGCATCAGCAAACCCGATCCTCGGATCTTCACCCTCGCGGCGGAGCGCTTGGGATTCGCTCCGCATGAGGTGCTGTACGTCGGCGACTCGTTCGAACACGACATCGTGCCGGCGCACACCGCAGGGTTGCGCACCGCCTGGCTCACCGGTCGGTCCGCGGTTGCCAACACTCGATGCGATCTGCGCATTGTGCGACTCAGCGATCTCGAACAGTTGATCTGAATGAAAGCCGCCGTCATCGCCGCCGGGCACGGCGAGCGCCTGCAGCGCGCCGGTGTGCTCGGTCCCAAACCGCTCGTGCGTGTCGCCGGCGTGCCGCTGATCGAGCACACGCTGAATGCAATTCGCGCGGCGAGACTGCGCGAAGTCGTGTGCATCATCAACGAAGAATCCGGCGCGGTCGCGGACCATTGCGCTGATGTGCGCGATCTCCGACTGACCTTCGTGCGCCGCACCACCCCGAGTTCGATGGAGAGCCTCTTCACGCTTGCGCAGCATTTGCGCGACGACGCGTTCTTGCTTCTGACCGTCGACGCCATCGTCGCGCCGGCGGTCGTACGGGATTTCGTGCGCGCTGCGGAAGAGGACTGTTCGGGTGCCGACGGCGTGCTCGCACTCAGCACGTTCATCGACGACGAAAAGCCGTTGCGCGTGATTTGTGACGCTGGCGGTCGCGTCACCGCGCTCGGGTCGACGGTGACCGACAGTCCGCTCGTCACCGCCGGCTTTTATGTTTTTCGCCCAACCATCTTTGCGGAAGTGGCGGCCGCGAGGGCGCAGCAGTTCACTGCACTGAGACAATTTCTGGCGCACCTCGTCGCCCGCGGTTACGACCTGCGCGGCGCGCAGGTCGCAAAGAGCGTCGACGTCGATCGACCGGAAGACATTGCCGTCGCCGAGGCGTTCATTGCCAGCGGGTATCAAGCATGAGCGAGTTTCTCGGCATCACGCGCGAGCGCATCTTTTCGCCCGGCAAAATCGCGGCCGACCGCGCGATTCTCGAAGCCGTCGCCGAGGTGTTGCGCCAGCGCGGCCATGGCGTTCGCGTGGTCAGTGCAGAAGAGACGCTGCCGACGCCGCGACGCGGAACAACCGTCTTCACCATGAGCCAGGGCGACGACGCCTTGATCGCGCTGAATCGGTGGGAGGCGCACGGCATCCGGGTCGTCAATTCCGTCGATGCGATTCGCAACTGCCATCGCCATCGGATGGCGCCACGGCTGCACGACGCCGGCGTGGCGACGCCGGCCACCATCATCGTTGACCGCACCAGCCTCGACGCGTGGCCGGAGTGGCTTGAACGCGACGGTGCCTGGATCAAGCGCGGCGATGTACACGCGACCGAGCCGGACGACGTCGTGTTCGTCCGCGATGCAGAAGCCGCGCGCGCCGCACTCGCCGGTTTCCGTCATCGCAGCATCGCCCGGGCTGCCGTCCAGCGCCACGTTCCGGGCACCGTCATCAAGTTCTATGCGACGGTATCGGGGTTTCTCTGGTGGCGTCCATCGGACGGTGGCGCCATCGCGCTCTCGCCCGATCAAGTGGATGAACTATCCAATTTGGCTCACGCCGGCGCGCGCGCTTTGGGACTGGAGGTTTTCGGGGGCGATTGTGTCGTCGACATGACCGAGCGGTTACAATTAATTGACATCAACGACTGGCCTAGCTACGCTTCGTGCCGCGTGGCCGCGGCGGGGGCAATCGCTACGCATTTGGAAACGCGAACGAATTGAGCCACGAGTGAAAACCGCCAGTCAACCTGCGCCGATCCCCAACGCGATTCCCGGTCCGAAATCGCGCGCGCTCTACGCCGCCGAGCAAGAGTTTCTCGCGCCCGGCCTTCAACGCATCGCTCAGCTCTCGGAACTCACGCTCGACAAAGGTCGCGGGTGCACCCTCGTCGACGTGGACGGGAACGAGTATCTCGACTTCTTCGCCGGCGTCGCGGTGGCGAGTCTGGGGCATTCGCACCCGCGCTTCGTCAAGGCGCTGACGTATCAAATCGAACGACTCGCCGTCGGCAGCTTCACCTCGGAACCGCGCGTACAGTTGCTCAAGCTGCTCGCGGAACTGGGGCCCGGCGCCATCAAACGCACACAACTCTACAGCGGCGGCGCCGAGGCGGTCGAAGCCGCGATTCGGTTGGCCAAGGCCTACACGAAGAAACACGAGGTCGTCGGATTTTGGGGCGGGTTCCACGGCAAGACCGGCGGTGTGATGGGACTCATCGGCGACGAGTGGAAACAGAAGTGGGGTCCACTCGCCAGCGGCACCCACCTGGTGCCGTACGCCGACTGCTACCGCTGCCCGTTCAAAATGACCTATCCCGATTGCGGGATGTTTTGCCTCGATTTCATTCGCCAGAGTCTGAAGACGACGACCGCCGGAATGATCGCCGCGATTTTGGTCGAGCCGATGCAAGGCACGGCGGGCAACATCATCCCGCCGCCGGAGTTCCTTCCCGGCGTGCGCGAGATCGCGCGCGAGCACGCGGCACTGTTAATCGTCGACGAGATGATCACCGGCTTCGGGCGCACCGGAGCGTTGTTCGGCTGCCAACACACCGGCGTGGAGCCCGACGTGATGACGATCGGCAAAGGCTTTGGAAACGGCTTCCCGGTGACCGGGCTGATGTCGTCGGACGAGATCACCGCGGCCGAGCCGTTTTCCAAACCGAGCTCGTCGTCGTCGAGCTACGGGGGGAACCCGCTGGCGGCGACGGCGGCGCTGACGACGGTCGAAACGATTCTCGACGAAGACCTCATCGACAACGCCGAGCGCGTCGGCGCATTTCTGCTCGCGGAACTCCGTCGGTTGCAGGACAAGTACGAGTTCATCGGCGACGTACGCGGCGCCGGACTGCTGCTGGGTGTGGACTTGGTGAAGAACCGCGCGACCAAGGAGCCGCTAGCGCGCGCGGTCTCGGAGGAAGTGTTTCTCGGCGCGTTGCGACGTGGGCTGTTGCTGATGGGATACTTCTCGCGCATTCGCATCAACCCGCCGCTGATTCTCAGCGAAAGCGAGGCGCGCGACGGCATCGCCATCCTCGACGAAGTGTTCGCCGACATCGCACGCAGCGGGCGCTATCGACAATGACTTCCGCACTCCGGGGGGGGATCATCGGCTTCGGTCACGTCGCCGAGCACGGGCACTTGAACGCGTGGCGCGCGCGCCGTGACATGGACATCGTGGCGGTAGCGGACCCCGATCCCGAGCGTCAAGCTCGTGCGCGCGCGTTGGTGCCGACGGCGGCGGTCTTTGCCGATCCGCATGCGCTGCTTCGCGACGCCGCACTCGATTTCGTCGACATCGCCACGCCGCCGGCGTTGCACGCCCCGTTCATCATCGCCGCCGCCGAAGCCGGGCGGCACGTCATCTGCGAGAAGCCGCTGGCGATTTCGGCCGACGAGTATCGGCGCGTGCGCGATGCGGTGATGCGCGCGAACGTGACGTTGTTCACGGTGCACAACTGGAAGTACTCCGAACCGTTTCGACGGGTGCGCGCCTTGCTCGACGACGGTGCGATCGGCCGCTTGACCGGCATCGCGTTCGAGACCACGCGCGACGGCTGTGCCGGGAGCGCCGGAACCGACTGGCGTATGCGCAGCGCGCTCGCCGGTGGCGGCATCCTCGTCGATCACGGCTGGCATGCGTTCTATTTGATGCTGGGATTGGTCAACGAGCGTCCGCGCGCGATTCGTGCGGAGCTCGCTCGCCGGCGGTACGTCGCCGCGGACGTCGAGGACAGCGCACAGTGCACGATCGAGTTTCCGTCGCTCACCGGCCGGCTCGATCTGACCTGGGCGGGACGCGAACGGCGCACGCGCTGGCGCTTGGAGGGCCAGCACGGCCGCATCGAGGTCACCGACGATCGGGTGCTGGTGCGGCGCAACGGACATTCCGAATCGTTCGTCTGCACGCAATCGTTGTCGGCGGGCTCACATCATCCCGAATGGTTCGGCGCCGTCATCGATGCATTCCGCCGCGAGATTCTCGACCCGCGCGCCCGCGGCGAGAATCTCGCCGAAGCCGAACAGTGCGTGCAACTGCTGTCGCTGGCGTACGCGTCGAGTGCCAACGCGGCGCGTGCCGAGCAGCTGCCGGCAGTGGCATGATCGATCTTCCGTGAACACAGCCCTCATACTGCCGCCGACGGCATCCAGCTTCCGCTCGATCATCGGCTTGCCATTGATTCAGCGTACGGCGCTCAGCGCGCTGCGCAGCGGCTTCGAGCGCGTGGTCGTGATTCCCGGCGACGAGGGCGCGCGACTGCGGGCGTTGTTCGATTCCGACCGGCGGACGCGTTCCGTGGAGCTGGCGACGGAGTCTCCGACGCATTCGGTTCGCGACGGCCAAGTCGCGGTGCTGCCGAGCGACTGCTTGGTGACGTCGCGCACGCTCGATCGGGTGTACGATACGCGCGTCAACGAGCATCCGATCGTGTTCGCAGGGGCGAGCGCAGCCGAAAGTGTGGTGCTGTGCCGCGCCGCAACGCTGGCGCACCTCGCCGGCGTACTCAATGGCGACGCGGTTGCGCGCGCCGAACGAGTTCAGGCGCTCGGCGCGACAACGGCACCGCTGAACGGCGATCTCTGCGTCCGGGTGGTGGATGACGGCTCCGCGCGCGCGGCCGAGAGCGGCTTGCTGGCCCAGCTTCGCGCCGACACCACCAGCACCGACGGACCGATCGCCCGCGTCGATCGCTTCGTGTCGCAGTGGATCAGCCGCCGGCTGGTGCACACGCCGCTGCGTCCCAACCACATCACTGTGATCGGCACCGGCGTTGGACTGTTTGGTGCGTGGTGTCTCGCCCGCGGCACGTACGGCTTCGACGTGCTGGGCGCGTTGTTGTTCGTGTGCGCGACGATCATCGACGGCTGCGACGGCGAAGTGGCGCGGTTGAAATTTCAAGAAACGGCGTTCGGCAAGCAGTTCGACATCATGACCGACAACATCGTGCACGTGGCGATCTTTATCGGCGTGGGTATCGGTCAGTTACGCCGACATCCGGCCGGTCACTACAACACGCTCATCGTTCTGCTGCTCGGCGGCTTCGCGTGTGCTGCTGCCGCTTGTTACTGGTGCTTTTTGCGACCACCACAAGCCGCGCCGGTCGCGACCGAACCGCCGCAAAGTCGTCGCGGTCGGATCCGCGCCACTGTGCTGCGCGGCTTCGAAGCGCTGATGAACCGCGATTTCGCCTACCTGTTGGTCGTGCTAGCCGTCGCGAATCGGCTGCACTGGTTCTTTTGGGGTGCCGCCTTCGGCACCTATGCTTTCGCAGCCGTACTCATGTGGGTCTACCGTTGGCGCGACGCGCAGTGAGCGCCACACCTCGTCGTTTGCGACACGCACGCGAATCCTCCGGCATCTCAGTGTCTGAGATATGCGACACGCGGAGCGGTAGGTTTGTGCTGGACGGCTCCCACCGCGCTGGCATGAGGTCTGCACTGATGAAGTGACGTGTACGAAGGGACCCGCGATGATCACGCTGACGTGGCTCAAGAGCTGGAAGGCATACGCGGTGCGACGCAACGGCAAAGTGATCGGCTTGGTCTGTTGCAAGATACCGTTGCCGTTCCGCGAGGTCGTTGAGTTCGCATAGATTGCCGATCGGCCACGTCCGCGTCCGAACGCCGAGTGCTCCTCGTAGGTCCGCGCTCCTCCCCCGTGGACAGAGTTCCTATCGGACTCTGTCCACGCCCTCCCCGCTGCACCGCCAGTGAGATGTGCTAACACGATGAACGACACGACTCGAATCTTGCCGCGGCCCGGCAATCCGTATACGTGGCAGAGGCCGTCGGGTGCACTGTTGTCCGATGAACGAGAAAGACTGGGTCGGCCGAACCGCGCCGCGATGATCCGTCCGGCGTGGAGTCGAAGGATCGAACGCACGCTGCTCGTCGGCGGCGTCGTCCTCTTCGGGGTGTTGCTGCACGAGATTGGTGCTGCGGCGGTGCTCGACAACGTGCGCGCCGTCGGTTGGGCGATCGTGCTGATCGTGGCGCAAGAGGTTCTCGCCTACACCGCCAACACGCTGGGATGGTGGTACGCCTTTCCGTCGCCGCGTCCGTCGCTCGCGTTCAGCCAGTTGCTGGCGACGCGCATCGCCGGCGACGCCGTCAACTACGTCACGCCGACGGCGACACTGGGCGGAGAGTTCGTACGCGTGCGGATGTTGCGCGGACAGGGCGTGACCACTTCGGTGGTTGCCTCGGTCGCCATCGCCAAATTGAGTCAGACCGTCGGGCAAGTGATCTTCATCGTTCTCGGCTTGTTGATCGTGCTTCCGAGCGTATCGCTCCCGCCGCCGTTGCGTCGCGGTCTGTTTCTGGGCGTTAGTGCTCTGGTCGCGGTCGCGATGGTTCTGTTGGTGATGCAGCGGCGCGGTTTGTTCGCGCCGGTGTTGGCGATGCTGCACAAAATGGGTTTGCCGCACGCGGTTTCCGGGCTGAGCGGGCGACTCGAACGCCTGGATGACGAAATCATGCGGTTCTACGCTCGCGCCGGCAGTCGGTTCTTTCTTTCCGCATTCTGGTTCTTCATCGGTTGGACGCTCGGGATTCTTGAGGTCAGCTTGATTCTGTTCTGTCTCGGTGTACCGCTGACGATCGAGCGCGCCGTGGCGATCGAAGTATTGTCGGCGACCATCGATGCCATGTTGTTTTTCGTTCCCGCAAAAGTCGGCACACAGGAAGGCGGCAAAGTGCTGATCTTCGACGTGCTGGGACTCGACATGGCGAAGGGGCTGTCGCTCGGGATTGTGCGACGCATTCGCGAGTTGACGTGGGCCGGCATCGGCTTGTTGATCTGGTCGCGGGCTCAGGCCGAGCCGCGGCCCGTCGCCGGCCCCGCGACCATCGGCAATTGAGGCGCTCGCACCGCATGCAGCCGAAACGCGTGATCGTCTCGGCCGACGATTTCGGGATGTCGCCCGGCATCAACGAGGCGGTGCTGCGTGCACACACCGACGGCGTCCTCACCGACACGAGCTTGATGGTCAACGGCGCGGCGGCGGATGAGGCCATCGCGCTCGCGCGCGCGGCGCCGCGTCTGAGCGTTGGACTGCATCTCGTGCTGGCGCAAGGCCGCGCCACATTGCCGCCGCGCGAGATTCCGGATCTCGTCGACGGCGACGGCTTCTTCCGCGATCAGGAAATCCGCGCCGCGCTCGGTTACTTCTTCACGCCCGGCGTGCGCGCCCAAGTTCGCCGCGAGATTGCGGCGCAAATCGAGAAGTTTCTCGCCAGCGGCCTGCCGCTGTCGCACGTCGACGGCCACGTCAACATCCACATGCACCCGACCATTCTCAACATCTTGTTGGAGCTCGCCGAGCGCTACAACATTCGCGCGCTGCGACTCACTTTCGAGCCGCTGCGTGCGGCGCTGCAAATCGATCCGCGTCATGCCGCGCGCAAGATCGCCGAAGGCCTCACCTTTGCCGCCTTGTCATCCTATGCGCGCCCGCGCATGGACGCCCGCCGCATCCGTCATCCCGATCGCCTCTTCGGTTTGCATCGGAGCGGCCACCTGACCGAGTCGTACCTGCTGCAACTTCTCTCTCGCATCGAGCCCGGCGTCACCGAGATCTACTGCCATCCCGCGCGCCTCGACGCCGAGGTGCGACGCTGGCGGCCGGCCGACTACGAAAGCGAAGCCGAGTTGGTGGCGCTGACCAGCGCGCGGATCGCCGAGCGGATTCAAGAGCTGAGTATCGCGCTCACGAGCTATCGGGAGCTGGTGAGCGGTGCGGCGTGAAGGCTGAGGAGTGACTCGAGACTCGCAACCCTGGACTCGCGCCCGGGCCTCGGCTAGTCAGCGACCACGAACCGACGAAGAGGAGCTGCATGAAGGTCGTTCCGATCCCGCAACTGATGGACAACTACGCGTACCTCGTCATCGATGAGGCGACCAAGACGGCGGGCATCGTCGACTGCGCCGAAGCCGCGCCGGTGCTGCAGGTGGTGGCGCGCGAAGGGGTCGAGCTCACGGCGATTCTCCCAACGCACCACCACTACGATCACATCGGCGGTAACGAGGACTTGCTCGCGGCGAAACCGGGCCTGACGGTTTACGGCGTCGACGAGCGCATCACCGGCCTCACCGATCGCGTCGACGACGGGACGATGGTGCGTGTCGGGAATCTCAGCGCGCGCGTGATTTTCATTCCTGCCCACACGACCGGCCACATCGCATACTATTTCGAGCGCGAGCGGGCGGTATTCACCGGCGACACGTTGTTCGCCGGCGGTTGCGGTCGGTTGTTCGAAGGCGACGCGGCGATGATGATTGCGTCGCTCTCCAAACTGATGGTGTTGCCCGACGACAGCCGCGTCTACTTCGGCCATGAGTACACCGAGAAGAATCTGCGCTTCGCGCTGACGCTGGAACCCAACAACGCCGCGCTGCGGCGCAAGTACGATCAGGTCGTCGAGCAAACCAAACGCAGCCAACCGACGACGCCGACGACGATCGGATCCGAAAAGGACACCAATCCGTTTTTTCGGTGGACCAGCGAGGAGCTGCGCGCGACGTTGCAGCGGGAGCACCCGGGCATGGCGATGGACAGCGTCAGCGTCTTCGCCAAGGTGCGAGCGCTGAAGGACGTGTTCTGAGGGCGGTGATGGGGCTACTCGACGGGCGAGTCGGGATCGTAACCGGTGCATCGGCCGGCATCGGCGCGGCCATCGCGCGTGCGCTGGCAGGGGAAGGCATGGCGGTGATGCTCGGCGCGCGCCGCGCCGACCAGTTGTCCTCGGTCTGCGCCGAGATCCGCAGCGCCGGCGGCGCCGCGGACTTTGTTGCCGTGGATCTGCGCAGCGAGGCGCAAGTGGAACGTCTCGTCGACATGGCGGTCGAACGCTTCGGCCACCTCGACGCGCTCGTGAACAACGCGGCGATCGGTACGCTGCGGCTGATCGAAGACGGGCGCACCGACGAATGGCGCGCGATTTTCGAGACCAACGTGATCGGAACGCTGGTCGCGTGCCGCGCGGCGTTGCGGCATCTGTTGCCGCGCGGCCGCGGCGACATCCTCAACGTCACGTCTGCGAGCGCGCACGAGTCCTGGCCGTATTTGTCGGTGTACGCGGCATCGAAAGCCGCGGTGCACACACTATCGAACGGCCTACGCGCCGAAGTTGCGGAGCGCGGCATTCGGGTGATGACCACCGAGATTCACAACGTCGCCGGCACCGACTTCGCATCGAACTTCGACCCCAGCATCTTGCCCGCCGCGCTCAGCCGCTGGCGCGAGCTCGGCCTACTCAATCCCCGCACCCCGATGATCGCCCCCGAAACCGCCGCCCGCGCCATCGTCTTCCAGCTCTCCCAACCCGACCCCTCGAGCATCCACCACGTGACGGTCCGTTCGCGGGCGAATTGAGCGGCGGTCAGTTCCAATGAGGCGTCGCGTTTGCGTGGCCCAGGGCGTGCGCGCGTAGCGAACCGACGAAATTGGCGAAACTCAACTCGGGCGACGGTTCGCGATAGAGTCCGCGTAGTCCGCCAACCCTGTTCGACACGATCAAACAAGCGGCGGAGTACAGCCGCTCCCTCACCAGCTTCGTGCAGAGAATCTTGTAGCGGTCGATGTATGAGGCGTTGTCAAATTCCTCGAAGACGGCGAAGTGCGGCGACCGGGGTTTGAGTGCACGGGTCGACGCCTCCGCTTCCTCGACCAAAACGAGATATCCGAGCCATGGTTGCGGCGATGGTCGAAATGCACCGTTTCTATACGCAGCCCACAAGTCCGTCGCATTGCCGAGTGCCTCCTCGGCTCGGTTGTTGGCATTATTTCCAAAGGAGCCAACATGCGCCTTGAGTTCCAGCGTACCGAGTAACATGCCATCGACCAGGATCAGTAAGTCCCACTGCTTCGTCGGGCGGAAGAACCCTGGTAACACGACTTTCGACCGTTGCCGAAGAATCGCAACATCCGGCAAGCCGCCTTCCATCAGCAGGTCGTTCAGCAGCGCTGTGAATCCATCAAGATGTTTACCGCCCGTAACCTCCGTGCGGCTGCCGCGATCGCGGTTGCCGGTCGCGGTTCCTTGTCGACTGCCCTGACTCCTTCGCGTTTGCCAGAAGTGACGAACGGCCGCGGCGAGGCGTGGATCGACACTAGTTGGCATATCTTGATTCAGGCTCGCACGATGTTGATGCTTGTCTTCGCAAAGAGGTTTTGCGTGGCGTTCGTCAGGCGGTGACAAGCGTACTCAAAGTAGTGCGGATCGATCTCGACACCGATGCTATGACGCCCCCACTGTGCCGCAGCCAGGTTGGTTGTGGCGGTGCCCATGAAGGGATCGAGTACCGTATCGCCAACGAAACTGAACATGCGGATGAGTCGCTCCGCGAGTTCCAACGGAAACGGCGCGGGGTGGTTACGTGTCGAGGCGCCGGTCAAACCGTTCCAAATCTGTTGGAACCACTCACGATGTTTATCGCCCGGGATCACACTGAGCACACGCGTGGTGACCGATGGACTGCGATACGCGCCGGGCTTGCGCTGCATCAGAATGAACTCGATGTCGTTCTTGATGACCGCGTTAGGCTCGTAGGGCTTGCCCAGAAATCCGCCCGAGCCGTTTTCTACCTCGTACGCCGCATTGGCGATTTTGTACCAGATGATGGGAGCGAGGTTGTCGAACTTCAACTGACGACAGCGTTCCTGGATCGAAGCGTGAAGCGGCACAACGGTATGACGTCCATTGTTTTTGCGTCGCGAAAGACAGACATCACCCACCACGCAGATGAGCCGACCACCGGGAACTAGAGCGCGGAAGCAATGCTGCCAGACCTTGTCCAGCTCGTCGAGGAAGCGCTCGTAGTCGTCGACGAACCCGAGCTGTGCCGGTGTCCGGCGGTACTCCTTCAGTGTCCAGTA